>CABRHH010000011.1 GCA_902470695.1 uncultured Collinsella sp. | reverse complement strand
ATACGGACGTGGAAGCCGCAGGTGCCGGTGCGGCCGCAGTGCTCGCCTGCCCGGGCAGCCCGGCGGCTCCCGCCGCGAACCCACCGTTCGACGCAGCGGCCCCACCGGCACGATCTGCCTGCATACCGGCCATTTCCCTGTTGACTGAATCCGTCACAAGAGCCTCCTTGGCTGTATCGTTGAACCCGTATAGGGTACCACTGCACCCGGACAGAAAAAGCGCCTCCCGCCCAGCGACCCGTACGGCCGCGAACGGAAGACGCCGCTGCGCCTGCGATGACGCCTGAACGCCATCGCGCGGTGATTCCAACGAGATCCCGCGAACACGCGCCGCCACGGGAGCGGCGCATGCATGGATACGCGGGGTTCGCCCGCCCACACAGGCACGCGGGCCCGCGGCATCCATCGCCGCAGGCCCGCGCGCTCCGGAAGGGCGCCCGCAGCTTACTGGCCGCTGCGGCCCAGCAGGCCCTCCAGCAGCTCCTCCATGCGCTGACGGTCGGAGTCGCTCAGATCGCTGCCCGAGTTGCCGTTCTGGCCCTGGGTGGAGCCCTGGGTGGTGTCGTCCTGAGAAGCCTGCAGCGCCTCGTCGGAGCCGAGCGTCACCTCGATCTGCTTCTCCTCCTTGTTGCGCACGACCGTCAACGTGACCGTGTCGCCCACATCGTAGGAGCGCATGGCGATGATCAGGCTGTCGGCCGAATCGACCGTGGTGTCATCGATCTTGGTGATGACGTCGCCCGCCTGCAGGCCCGCCTCGGCGGCCGGGCCGCCCTCGGTCACCTCAACCACGCGCGCACCCTCGCTCACCGACAGGTTGTTCTGGCGCGAGGAGATCGCGTTCACCGAGGTCAGCGTCACGCCCAGGTACGGATGCACGGGCGTCTTACCGTCGATGATCTGGTCGGCGATCTTGATGGCGTAGTTCACGGGGATGGCGAAGCCCACGCCCGAGCTCGAGCCGGAGTAGGACTCGATCACCGAGTTGATGCCGATGAGCTGGCCCTCGTCGTTCACGAGTGCGCCGCCGGAGTTACCCGGGTTGATGGCGGCATCGGTTTGAATCATGTTCGCGTAGATCGAGGTGCCGCTCGTGCTCTGCAACGCCGTGGAGCGGTAGAGCGCCGAGACGATGCCCGTGGAGACGGACTGCTCGTTGCCGAACGGGCTGCCGATGGCCATGACCCACTCGCCCACCTTGATATCGTCCGAATCGCCCACCTCGATGGGGGTCAGGTCGGCATCGGAGGCGTCCTTCAGGCGGATGACGGCCAGATCGCTCGAGGCGTCGGAGCCCACGACCTCGGCCTCGTAGCTGGTGCCGCCGTTGACGGTCACCGCCAGGGTACTGGCGTTCTCGATCACATGGTAGTTGGTAAGGATGTTGCCGTCGGTGTCGAGGATGACGCCGGAGCCCTCCGAACCGGATTCCTCGCTGTCGCCCTGCGCGGTGATGGACACCACCGACGGCAGTGCCTTGGCCGAGACGGTCTCGGCCAGCGTGGTGTCCTCAGGGTCGATCTTGATCGTCTGCGAGCTGCTCGAGCCGGAGCCCGATTCCACGTTCGTGCCCGTGATGCGGAACGCACCGGTCATGACCAGGGCAACCACGAGCACCGCACCGCATACCACGCCAACCGCGGATGCCACGAACACCGGGACCTTCTTGGTCTTCGTTTTCACCACGGTGCGCGTGGACACGTCCTGGCCGGCGGCCTCGAAGGCGGACAGGTCGGGCCCGGCAGCGGCACCGGAAGCAGTCGAGCCGGGCTGCGCCCAGGCCTGCGTGGGCTGATGCTCGCCTGCGGCGGTGGAGCCGCCGGGAATCTGGGTGGTCTGCTCGCTCGGCGGCACCGGCCGCTGCGATGCGGCGGGCGTGGGCTCAACCTCAACGCGCGGTTGCACCGGGGTGGCAGGAGTATTCGACACGTCCTGGTTCAGGCCCTCGGGGCGCTGGGGCGTCTTGTCTTCGCTCATGTGGGTTCCTTTCGTCTCTTCCGAGTCCTTTTCGTTGTACCCCATGAGCGGCCCTTGCGGCAGGCTCGCCGAAAGAGCTTAAACGAAATGTAAGTAAATCGACCAGCGCGACGTGCCCGCAAGGCCGTCACCTGCGCGAACATCGCCGCGTGCGCCGCGCGGACCGACGGGCGCGCGCACTTGGGAAACGCGAAGGGCACGCACCGGCCCTCTCCAGACGCAGAACGGCACTCCGCCGGGAACCGGCCCGGCTGGGTATCTAACAGCTGATGACACATAGTATTGTATTTGCTATCATCTATATAAGAGAGGAACAGACATGAAAAGCAAGGCTGACCGCTACTTCTACCCCGCCGTGTTCACCTACGAGCCCGACCGCGAGATTGCCGTGACCTTCCCCGACCTCGGGGTCGCCACCAGCGGCGTGGACGAGCAAGACGCCCTCATGAGCGCCCGCGAGCTGCTGGGCGTCGCCATCTTCGGCATGGAGCAGGACGGCGAGGAGCTGCCCGCCCCCAGCCACGTCAACGAGGTGGAGGTGGAGGGCAACGAGCGCGCGGTGCTGGTGGACGTCTACATGCCGTCCATCCGCATGGCCAACGTCAACAAGTCCGTGACGCGCACCGTGACCCTGCCCGCGTGGCTCAACGCCCTGGCCATGGAGAACGGCGAGAACTTCTCCCAGGTGCTGCAGGAGGGTCTGCGCAAGCGGCTCGCCGTGTAGCGCCCGAGCGAAACGAACGGGCGCGATAGGGCACATGCGAAATCGTGCACATGCGCCCATCGAGCATCGCGGGGTTCCCGCTCGCTTCCCAGGGCGTCTCAAGTCGCGGTGCACAGAACGCCCGCTGCGATGGCAGCAACAGACATCGCGCGCCCCGTCCCTGCATGAAAGCCCTCTCTCAACCAACCGTGGAGGGCGTCGGTCGGTGATGACCTGCGCGCGTTCCGCAACCCGTGTGCCAGCTGGCGTACCTCCATCCAGCAGGATCGATACGCCAGAGCAAACGCGGTGTCACGCCCATCAACTCGATACGCTCGGCTGCCGCATCCCCCCGGCAGGACCGGCTCCAAGCCCGTATCGGACGCAGCAACCCCGATGCTTCCTGGCATATAGGGGGTTATGCAATAATAAATACACCCACTCAAATATGCATCGCAAAATGCGCGTATAACCGCTTCTGGTATGCTTTTTTATGGCCGCTTGTGCCCCTTGAGCGCAGCTTCTCGAGCGCAATCGGGGCGCCAGCCACACCATGGGAAGGAAGGAACCGCATGAAGCATCTGTTCAAACGACTCGCGGCGCTCGGCGTGCTCGCCCTCGCCCTCATGGGCCTAGGCGCGCCCGCGGCGTTCGCCCTGCCTGCGGAAGGCAGCGGCAGCGCCATCTATCTCGACGGCGAAAACGGCGCGGACACCAACGACGGCGGCAGCGCGAACGCCGCCGTGAGCACATTCGCGCATGCAAAGGAACTCGCCCAGGCCAACCGCGAGATCAAAACGATCTACGTGAGCGGCGAGGTGCAGCTCCCCGCAGGCGAGGTGAGCCTGGCGGGCACCGACGCCATCGTCAAGCGCGCGCCCTCCTACACCGGCGCGCTCTTCAACGTCTCCGGCGTCCAGGCAACCCTTGCCGACATCACCATCGACGGCAATGCCAGCGAGGTTCCGCGCGTCGACAAGCCGCTCGTGACCGTCGCCGACTCAGGCGCGCTGACGATTCAGGACGGCACCGTCCTGCGCAACAACGCCGCAAAAAGCTCGCGCATCGGCGGCCTTGCGAAAGGCGGCGCGGTCGAGGTGTCGCAAGCATCGGTCACCATGACCGGCGGCCTGATCGAAAACAACCAGGCCAACAACGGCGGCGGCATCGGCCTCTCCTATCGGGCGACCCTCACCATGACCGGCGGCACCATCCGAAACAACCGGGCCGTCACCGGCCTGACCGGAACCTTCAACGGCAACTTCTACCAGATCTATGACGTAGCGGGTGCCGGCGGCGGCGTGCACATCGACGATCTGTGCACCATGAACCTCTCGGGCGGCACCATCGAGCACAACAGCGCCGATGAGGTTGGCGGAGCCATCTCCGCCGACAACCTGCAGCGGAGCAGGGGCGCAAAGCTCATCATGACCGGCGGCACGCTCGATGCCAACAGCTGCGGTGCCACCGGTGGCGCGCTTTTCGTACAGGCGGGCGACACGCCGAATCACGCCACCGCGAAGATCACCGGCGGCGCGATCACCAACAACGCAGCCACCGGCAAGGGCCAGACCAACAACATGTTCGGCGGCGGTGGCATCTACGTAAACGGCTACGCGAGCCAATACGGCCTCTCCAACGGCGAGCTTTACCTCGAAAACGCGCTGATCACCGAGAACAGCGCCAAGTACGAGGGCGGCGGCTACGCGGCCTGCCCGGTGTCCGTGTCACGCATCACCATCGAGGACGGCACCGCCCTGCTGCGCAACACCACCGAATCGGGCCGGTCCCGCGAGATCTACATCCTGGCTGCCTTTATCCCGGGCGGCCACGGGGGCGATCCCAGCTACAAGATCCCCGAGCGCATGCTCGGCGGCCTTCCCAACAACTGGAAGGACAACGACAACGCGCTGCTGCCGCTCGACCAGCTGGAGGGCACGCTCCACAGCACCGAGCTCTCCGTGCACACCGACGAGCAGCGCATGGACGCCGCCAAGGCCCTGGCGAAGGTCGTCATCAAGGGCAACACGTCTGTTACGCGCGGCGGCGGCATCGGCTCCAACGGCTCGGTTTTCATCGGCAAGCAGGAGGAGCATCCCAAGAACCTCCTGATCGAGAAGACCTGGGAGCAGGGGCTCGAGGCCCACGAGGTCACCGTTGAGCTCCATGCAAAGGCAGGCGGGACCGACTGGGTCGTCGAGACCGTGACGTTGAACGCCGACAACGACTTCAAGCACGTTGTCAAGAACCTGCCGAGCACGATCGGTGGCCAGCCTATCGAGGACGTGCTGTACGTCACGGAACCCGGTGCCAACGCGCGCGACGTCGAAATCTCACCCGTCACGCCCTACCAAGCAGGCGCGGACGACACCTCGGGGCAAGACCCGATCCATTTCAGCGTCTCCGTACTGAACAAGCTGCCTGAGACGGTCTCCGTTCCGGTTACAAAGGTTTGGAACGACGAGAACGACCACGACGGCAAGCGCCCCGAGAAGGTCGTTGTCCATCTGCTGGCCAACGGCGAGGACTCCGGCCTGGTACTCGAGCTCTCGGCCGACAACGACTGGAAGGGCTCCTTCAACGACCTTCCCAAGTACAACGACGATGCCGAGAACAACGACAAGGCAGAGATCGTCTACACCGTCTCCGAGGACAAGGCGCCCGACTACACCACCAAGATCGAGGGCGATGCGAAGCTCGGGTTCACGATCGAGAACACGCACACCCCGCCGGTGGTACCACCGCACAACCCGCCCACCAATCCTCCTACGAAGCCGCCCCACACCCCGAACACGCCGCCTACCCCACCGAAGCCGCAGAAGCACCTGCCCGCTACGGGCGACTCTGCTTGGGCTGCCGCGGCCGCACTCGGCGCAGCCGCGTCGATGCTGGCGGCGGGCTTCATCCTGAAACAGCGCCGAAGCTAGCACGTCGATCGGCAACGGTTACCAGCACATTCGCACAGCGCATCAAGGCCCCTTCCGGGAAGCGCGTCGCCAGACGCTTCGATCCCAGAAGGGGCCTTTTGCATAGGCTGGGAGCATAAGCCAAGGTAAACGCCGCGTTGCACCGCCTTGGTGCGCACACGGTGCCCGGAGACAAGGAGCGCTCAAGGCGTCCGCAAGCTAGCTCAGCTGCGCCTCAGCATACGCCCGAAGCTCGGATGCAGTCTGCATGTACGTATCGCGCGTCGCTTCGTCCGATACGGCAAGCGTCAACCGCTCCAGATCGCCCCCGGCAACATAGCTGCTCTCCTGCCACACCTCAACGGCATCCTGCACAGGCACGCAGGCAAACGGCGTCGGCACGTAGTCGAATGCCGCCACATCATCCCCGCGCACCAGGTGCACATCGGCGTCGTTCAAAAACAGTACGTACTCCCTCGACGGCGTCAGGGGAAGCGCCCCGCCGGACATATAGGGTTCACCGGTTGGCTGCAGCAGGCGCACCTCTTCGGCTGACGAGGCATCGCTAAGCTCAAGCAGCTGGCGATACTGGCTTTGCGACCCGTCCTGCAAGGCCGCAACCTCGGCATCGGAAAGCACATGGAGCCCGTACGGCTCGATGAGCGTGACGGTATCACCCGCGCGCACATCTCCACGGTAGACCTCGGATACCCGCAACGACGAGACAATCGCCTGATAGCCAAATTCCTTATCGCCCTCGAGCGAGGCGCGAACGATCACATCGGCTTGTTTGGTGCGCTCGACAAGCTCCGGCAGATCCTGCCCTTCGATATCGGACCGCCAAACCTCCTGAGACACCGGGAGCACCAGATAGGGAAGCGATGCCATGCTATCCGGTGAGCTGCCGTAGTCCGTTTGGCTCATGCGGGTATAGATGCCGAACGCCACGTCGCCCACGATGCAGAGCGCGCAAAGCGCCAAGCAGACTGTTCTAAATACCCTTCCCTTCATGTGGCTCTACCCCCTACCGCGCATCGGCCTCACGAAGCGACCCCTCATACATCTCGAACGTCCGTGTGCACAACCTTTCAAGTTCGGGTACGTTATGGGCTGTAAGCAAGATGGTCGCCCCGCGTACGCGCTCCTCCCCGATAATGTCGACGACAAGCTGGAGCCCCGAGGCGTCGAGCGCGTTGGTCGGCTCGTCCAGAATGAGCAGCTGCGGCCGCTCCATGACAGCCTGGGCAAGCTCAAGCCGCTGCCTCATGCCGAGGCTGTAGCTTTTATACGGCCGCCGGTCATCCGGGTCGAGACCCAGCCGGGCGATTGCCGCGCGGGCCTCGCGCTCGCCCACCTTGCCCTGTATGGAGGCAAGCATCAACAGGTTGTCCAAGCCGGAGTAATCCTCCCAAAACCCTGCACCCAGCGCCAGGCCCATATCGTCCGGAAACGGCGTATCGACACCGATCCGTTTCCCGAACACGCTGATCGTCCCCGAATCGAGCCCGATGAGTCCCGAGATCGCACGGAACAGCATCGTTTTACCCGAGCCGTTGATGCCGAAAAAGCCGTACACCCCGCCCTCATCGAGCGTCACCGTGACGTCGTTGAGCACCGTACGGCCTTTGATTGCCTTCGAGGCGTGTTCGATTTCGATTGCACGCATAGGGCAACCCTCCTATCACAAAACATCGCGCTTCGCGAACCGCGCCCAAAGCGCCGCCAGCAACGCGAGCGAACCAATGGCAAGATACCCGCAGGAATAGCCCATCCCCATCATGGCGACAGGCTGCCCGAATCCGGAAGCGAGCACCGCCCCCTCATGCAGCGCATAGACACCCTGGGCAGACGGCAGCAGCCACGCCGCGCACGTCGCCACGCTTGGGTCTGCGGAAGCAAACGCGCACAGCGCCAGCAGATGCCCTCCGAACACCACCGGACAGGCAACGACCGGATTCAGCAACGTGGCTACAAGCAGCGTAACAAGCATAATCACGGTCAGGGCAAGCACGTCGAGCAGGACGGTTCCGGCGAACAGCGCTACGGCGGCGCCCTCCGTCGACGCACCGCCCAACCACACCAACGCACCATCGACCAGCACCGCGTACAGCACCACGTATACCAGCAAGCACGCCATCCGATGCGCAAACCACGTTCGCCGGCTACGGGACCGCGGGAGCACATGAACTGCCGAGTGCGAAATGCCCTCTTCGAAGAAATCGGAAAACAGATAGCAGAACAGCAGCCACCCGAAGCACGTGTAGATGACCGTTGCCACGGGAACCATCGATCCCGTGGACACGAACACCCATTTCACCAGCAACACAAGAGATGATGGCACACCGCCAACGAGCTGCGGGCACAGCAGCGCCACGCCGATCGACAGACCAATCGAGATAAGCAGGCGCGCTACATAGCGCCGCTCGATCGGCATCCTCACCGTTCGTCTCGCATCAGCTGCCATGGTGCGCATCCGCCTTCCCCAAAAAGTCACGGCCTTGATACGCGATCTGGGCACCGGAGATCGCGAGGACGATCACCAATGCGGGAAGCACGCCCCGCATAAGGAGCGGCAGCACCTCGAGCGGCTGGCTGATCTGCACGGTCGCCCAACCCGTAGCGGGAAACCACTGCGAAACCACCGGAATCCCCGCCACGATCATATCGACTCCGGCATACAGGACAACCCCAATCGATGCGATGGCGCCGCTTCCGCTCGCAACAAACCCCATCAGGTACAAGCACGCGCCCGCGATACAGAACAGTATCTGCATCGCGGCGCTCTCGAGCGCTACGAGCACCACGTACCCCAGCGCATCGGCGCTGTCGCACGTGACAAGTACTGCAACAACGGTAATCGCCGCCATCCAGAGCGCACAGACGAAGGCCGTTGCCACCACCAACCGCACGTATTGAGCCAATGCGGCCTTACGACTTGCGCAGCGAACGATATATGCATCCCACGCGATCAGCTCGTTCAGAGGGTGCAGCGCCAGGATAAGACAGGGAGCCGCCAAAAAAATGCCAGCATAGACATTGCTAAACTCAACGAAGACTTTGTCCCACGTTGGCATACTGCCCGCTTTGAGCCACAGCGAAGCAAACTGCACAAGGCGGGCAAGCGCTATGCAGCCACACGCCAGCAGCACGCTCCGGCTCCCCACGGCCTTCTTGCCCAACTCCCCCGTCATAGGAACAGGTCACCCCGCCTGGAGCTTCGCACGAGCAAGACCGCCACGGACGCCCCGCCGACGATCAGAGGAGCAATCAAAAACAACAGAGGCGAAAGAGGGACATATACGGTATTCGGATACAGATAGTACTGCAATGGAAACACACCTGTGAAAAGGAAAAAGGTCAGCAGGAACACGAATGTGGGCGCTCCCACAACGACCAGACGGCTCTTGCGCACACAGCATGACACGGCAATCGACACCACGGCCGCCAAGCCGCCCCACAGGGAATCGTACACGATGAAAACGAGGTTATACGCATATGGAGCCTCATACAGCAGGTCTGGAAACAGCGCCTGCGCCGCATGAGAGCGGATCCAGGTATAGTCCTGCAACGGTGAAAGCAGGTTTCCCGAAAACTGCCACGCCTCTCCAGAGGCCGGAAATACCAGGAAACTCAACGCTTGGGAAAGAGCGAGGGGCAGCGCCACCACCAGAAAGCCAGCCGCAAACGCCACGAGCGCGGTCGCCATCACATAGGTCCTAACCGAACACCGGCTTAGCATATGTTGGATGTGCCCGGAGGTCGCATCAAGATAGAGCGCATCCCCAAACGCCATGCTCGATAAGATAAAAACAAAGAGGAAGAAATACAGGTGCATGGAATAGATGAGCAGGCTGTCCATATTGGCGACCCATGCCGCTGCCGCTGTTGGGATGGCCGAGCGATCTGCGCCCACGAAATGGAGGCACAACTCAACGAACCCAATGGACACGAACACCATGCTCAACGCAAGCGCAATCCAGAACTCCTTTTTCGCCCATAACCTGCGAATCTGGACCCTGACAATCGGCATCATATTGCTCATGGCGCACGACCTTACTCAAAATGGGATGGCGGCAAAAGCCGCCATCCCACCATCGAACACTACCCGAAGTTCACAGATCCGGAAATGGTGTCACACCCATTAGGACCCCAACCCTGCTGGCATCCACGAAGCTGTGCGTAACCGCTCCATTTCCCTCCGTTGTAGTAATACAGCGAACCGCCTGTACCAGGATTGATGCTCTTGGAATCGGTCACACGGGTATTCGTATTGCGGTCAATCCAGAAAATACCGCCATACTTGTCCGAAGCAACATCGACATACGCAGAGGTTGTCCCAGTACTGGATTTATAACCAGTTGCAACCGTCACATTTCCCTGCCAAGCGGGAAGACAGAAATTTGAAAAACTAGATGACGATGCGAAAGCTGGTATGGCAACGAGACCGCTTGCGGCAAGTACAAATGCAGCGATTGGCAAACAGGACTTAAGCTTGGCCAACATAATTAGCTCCCTACCTTGGCCGACTACCTGACCCCCCATAAAGCTAACTAGTACATCGGTGCTGCCCTCCACTCTTTTGAATGGAATCTTCGTACCTTTTTTCTTTAATTATACATACTCTTTCAAAGAGCTCAAGGATATTTTGCCTTTCTTCCTTGATCGTTTTCTTCGCGAATAAATTTCAAGACCGACACTTGAAAAACGTGTTTTGCAGAATCTCCAATTATCAGCAGATAGAATAGCCATGAATTAGGCGCGAGCACTTCCCATCCAGATCACACAGCACCTTAAACGACAGGACGAGCCGGACGGTACCTGCACCATCCCCCATCAACACTCGCCGCTGCTGGCCTACTCCTTGAACAGGTATCCCACGCCGCGCACCGTGGTGATGTGCCCTGCGATCTGCGGGCCCACCTTGGAGCGGATGCGCCTGATGTGCACGTCGACGGTGCGCGTGCCGCCGCAGTACTCGAAGCCCCACACGCGGTGCAGCAGCACCTCGCGGCTGTAGGCGCGGTTGGGGTGTGTGGCCAAAAACGCCAGCAGCGAGTACTCCATGAGCGTCAGGTCCACCGGCTCGCCGTCGAGCTGCACCTGGTAGGTTGCCAAGTTGATCATGAGGTTGTCGACGGTGAGCACCTCGTCCACCGCGATCGCGTCGTCGACGCCGATCAGGTGCCGCACGCGCGCTTCCAGCTCGGCGGGGCTGGCCCCCGAACAGATGAAATCGGTATGCGAGGCGCCCGGCAGGTGGAACTCCGGCAGCTCCTGCTCGTCCACAATCAGCAGCATCGGCACGCCGCCGCGCCCCTCGAGCCAGGTAGCAATCGCGTCGATGCGGTCGCCGCGGATGCCCTCAACGTCCAAGATCAGCACGTTGAATTCGTAGGACGTCGACGGGGAATCGGGCGTGGCCACGTATACCTCGGCATCGAGCGTTGAGGTCAGCGTCCGGACAAAATCGTGGAACCGCGTTGTACGGGCCATGAACAAGACGTTTTTACTTGGCATAGCGCACCTCCGTAAGAAGCATCATAGCAGGTCATGGTAGAGGCGCCTCACGGCGCCGCCGTGCTACGAGTTCGCCAGATAGTGCTTGAGCTCCCATTCGGTCACCGAGGAGGCGAAGCGCCGCCACTCCTCGCGCTTCTTCTTGAGGAAATAGGCATGGATGTGCTCGCCCAGGGCCTCCTTCATGAACGCCGAGCTCTCGAAGCGGTCGAGGGCCTCGTCGAGGTTGCGCGGCAGCGGCTCGATACCGCGGGCGCGCAGCTCGGCCTCGGGCAGGCGCAGCAGCTCGGAGGTTCCCTCGTCGGGCAGCTCGAGGCCGCGCTTGATGCCGTCCAGGCCGGCGGCCAGCGTCACGGCGCACACCAGGTAGGGGTTGGCCATGGGGTCGGGGCTGCGCAGCTCGATGCGCGCCGAGGCCTGCTTGCCCGGTTTGTACACCGGCACCCGGATCATAGCGGCGCGGTTGCGCAGGCCCCAGGTGGCGTAGCGTGGGCCATCGCCCGCGCCCAGCCCCAGGCGCTTGTAGGAGTTGACCGTGGGGTTCGTGATCGCCGAGATCTCGGCCGCGTGGGCCAGGATGCCGGCCATGTAACTTTTTGCCAGCGGCGAGAGATGGTAGCGCGCGTCGGCGTCGCCCCAGAACACATTGGTGCCCTCGCGGTCGAACAGCGACTGGAACAGCAGCATGCCACTCGACGGCTCGTTGGCCAGCGGGCGCGGCATGAACGAGGCGTGGATGCCGGTTTCATACGCCTCGGTGCGGATGACGTGCTTGGCCGTCATGATCGCATCGGACATGGTGAGGGCCTCGGCATGACGCAGCGAGATGCCGTGCTGCGAGCGCCCCGAGCTGTGGAAGGTGTACTCAACCGGAATGCTCATCTTCTCCAGCATGAGCACGGTAGAGCGGCGCAGGTCACGGGCCGAATCGGACGGCGTGAGGTCGAAGTAGCCCACCTCGTCGAGCGGTTCGGGGGCGCGGTCGTTGGCGAAGTAGTAGAACTCCAGCTCAGCGCCCACGTTCATGATGTAACCGAGCTTCTCGGCCTTGAAGAACATGCGGCGCAGGCACTCGCGCGGGTCGCCCGGGAAGGCGGCGCGGTCGGGGGTGCACACGTCGCAGAAGATGCGGGCGGCGCCGTCTTTGGACGGGCGCCACGGCAGGATCTGGAAGGTCGAGGGGTCGGGGAACGCCAGCATGTCGGCCTCGTCCTGGCTGGTGAAGCCTTCGATGGAGGAGCCGTCGAACCCGATGCCCTCCTCGAAGGCAACGTCCAGGTCCTCGGGGCTGATGGCGAAGCTCTTGAGCCTGCCCAGCACATCGGTGAACCAGAGGCGGATAAAGCGTATGTCACGCTCCTCGACGGTGCGGAGCACGAAATCGATGTTCTGCTGCTGGTCCATGGGCCCTCCTTCGTGTGCGCGGCCGCAACCGCATAGATGCCCTTACTTTCTCACACAATTGTTTCGGCTGCGTTTCGCGATGGGCATAGGGCGGGCACCCGGCCAGACGGCGGTGCGGCGGGTAAGTTTACAGGGAGGGTGCGCCGCGCGCCAGCACGGCACTCGCCCGGCCGGGTACCGCCGTTGCGAAACGGCCCGCCCTCCCCCGAGCGGCTTCTTAGGCGGACACGCTTTCCAGCAGCTCGCGGGATATGGCGAAGGTCTGCGCGTTGCCGTTTTCCACGATCGCCGGGATGCCGGGGCGCGTGCGCGCGGCCCACATCAGCACGGGGCGGTAATCGAAGGCGCCGGTGGCGCCCACGCCGTGACACACCAGGCGGCTCCCCGACCCGTCGCACCACCCCGCTGCATCCTCGTTGGCCACCACCTCGAAGTCCTTGGCGTGCAGCACCTCGATGCGCTCCCCGCACAGCTTGAGCATGCGCGCCACCTCGGCCTGCGCCGCAGCGGGTGCCGCCACGCGCGGATGCAGCAGCGAGACGGCATCGTAGATCACGCCGAGCACAGGCGAGTCCATGCGGTCGAGCACCTGCCGGCAGCGCTCGGGCGTGCACACCACCTCGTTCCAACCCGGCTCGATCAGCAGCCGGACACCCGCGCGCTCCGCGTACGCCAGTGCCTGCGCGAGCCCGGCGCAGAAGCGATCGAGCGCAGCGTCCGTCAGGCGGTCGTCGCCGATCGCGTTGTCCGCATTCGGCCGGCCGGTCTCGGTCCCCACCGGGCATCCGCCCAGCTCGGCGGCAAAGGCCAGGCAGGCCTCGTACTCCGCCAGGTTCTCGGCAAGCTGCGCGGCGTCGGGCACGGCCAGGTTCTTGTAGCAGCCCAGCACCGCCACCTGAACACCGGAGGCGTCGAGCTCGCGCCGCAGGTGCTGGGCGAGCGCGGGCGTAAGACCGGACCGGTCGATGCCGTAGCTGGCATAGAGCACCTTGCTCGGCAGCTGGATGCAGCGAAACCCGCGTGCAGCCGCCATCCGGATGCGCTCCTCGACCGTGCCCACCGGCAGGTCGTGCAGGCGCACCCCGGGCGTCACGGCTGCGCGACCATGCGGCGCGGCGGCAGCACCGGCGGCCTCGGAGCCCGCCGCGGTGACGGCCTCGAGACCCGCGGGAGCCATCTCATCGCCGGCGGCCACAGCCCCCGGCGCGGCAGCCCCGACATCGCGTCCGCTCATGCCACCGCACCACCCTTCTGCGCGTTGATGCCCGGCGTATAGCCGTCGAACGGGTCCTCCACCGAGCAGCACCCCGCCGGCGACATGGGGTCGCAGGTACCCGCCAGCTTGTCATGGCGCATCGTCTCGATATAGGCCAGCACGAGCGGCGCCACGCCCTTGGCGTCGTCGCTCACCACCGGCTCGCGCATGTAGTACTCGAACGTCCCCTCGCGGTGCGTGGCGTTGCCCAGCCCCGCCACCAGGCAGATGTTATCGAGCGCCAGCTCACCGCCGCGCACATGCAGGCAGGTGGTGCAGATCCCGTCGAACGCGCGGCGGCCGAGGGCGTAGTAGCTCTCGTCCAGCACGCCCAGGCGGCAGCCCTTCATGATGGCGTTCGCAAAGATGGCGCTGCCCGATTCCTCCAGGTAGTTCGGCGCGATGTTCGGCAGGTTGATCACCTGGTGCCACATGCCGGTCTCGACATCCTGGTAGGGCAGCATGGCGTCCACCAGCTCCACGAACATCTCGCGCAGGCCGTCTTTCTCCGCCGACATCGACGCGGGCATGAGCTCCCAGGTGTCGATCAGCGCCATGGCGAACCAGCCCTCCGCGCGCAGCCAGAAGTTCGAGGAGAGCCCCGTCACCGGGTCGCACCAGAACTGCTTGCGGCTGGCATCGTAGGCGTGGTAGTACAGGCCGTTGCGCTCGCAGCGCATTACATCGTGGACCACCTGGAACTGATGGAAGCTGTCCGAGCACGCGCGGCGGTTGTGGAACGCCAGCTCGTACTGCATGTAGAAGGGCTGCGCCATATACAGGCCGTCCAGCCACACCTGGTTGGGATAGATCTTCTTGTGCCAGAAGTTGCCCTCGCGCGTGCGCGGCTGGGTTTCGAGCTGCTGGTAGATGGTGTCCATCGCGCGGCGATACTTCTGCTTGCCTGTGAGCTCGAACAGGCGGTAGAGGGTCTTGCCGGCGTTGACGTTGTCCAGGTTGTAGGCGTACGGGTCGTAATGCAGGATCGTGCCGTCGTCGTGGACGAAGAAGTCGATGTAGTCGTCGGCGAAGGTGAGGTAGTCCTCGCGGCCGGTGATCTCGTGCAGCTCGATGAGGGCCTTGATCATGCAGCCGTCGATGTAGTTCCACGTGTTCGGCTTGCCCGCGCGGATCTTCTCGATGTTCCACGCCGGCTCCTGCGGCGTAGAGGTTCGCACCAGCTGCTCGATATAGGTGTCGAGGATCTGATTGCCTCCCATGGTGTAGCTCCTTTTGTTGCAGGTGGATTGGGTGGACGGGATGGTTGGGCGGGCCCGGGCGATGGCGCAGGCGTACCGCAGGCGTAGGGCGCTGCGGAAACATCCGCGCCCGCGCGCACTACAGCAGCGCGCGCAGGCCGGCGGCGATGCGGCGCGCCAGGCGCTCGTAGCCAGCGGGTGAGTAGTGCAGGCCATCGGGCATGTAGCGCTCGCGATGCTCGGGCATAAGCGGGCTGATGCCGCTCGTGGCGAACAGGTCGATCACCGGCACCGCATAGCGCCCGCACACCGTGCGCACCGCCTGAGCATACGCCTCCTCGCGCTCGCCCACCGCGTTGGCCGTCTCGAAGCCCGGCAGCCCCTTGTCGGCGCGGCCCGTGGTCTTGCACGGGGTCATGAACACGAGGCGCGCGGCCGGATAGCGGCCCAGGATACCCCGGATGAGCACGTCGAGCGCGCCGTAGAAGGTCCGGGTATCCGTGCTGCCCGGCTCGCCCAGCGGCACCGCGCGGCAGAAATCGTTGACGCCACCGAACACCACGATCGCATCCGCATCGAGGTCATAGGCCTCCCAGCGCTCGATGAAGCTGTCGGAGCGGTCGTCGGTCACGGCGATGCGCGAGCCCTTGACGCCGAAGTTGCGCACCTCGGCCGCACCCGTGAACGCCGCAAGGTGCGCCGTCCACGAAATCGTGGGGCCTCCGGCGCCGGTTCCGTCGTCTCCCCAAGTCGTCGAGTCGCCCAAGCAAGCAACCGCAAGCCCTTCAAGTGCCTTACCTGCCATATCGTCTCCTCACCTTGAACAACCATCGTGCAGGCCCGCGCTCGCGAGCACCAAGAGTGAGCCGCCTACCCGCTCGTCGAAGCATCCGCACCGAGCCCCGCGCGCCTGCTCATCGAGCCAGTCCAGGTCCTCCGCCAGATGCGCCACGCCCAGATGGTGCTCACCCGGGCACACCTCGTGGCGTAGGTGCTCGCCGCAGCCGAGCAGTTCGTAGGCACGGCGTACGATGTTCACCTGCTCGTAGACGTTCTCCATGCCGCGCGGGCCGTTCAGATGGTCCTCCGCGCAGCTTTGCACCACCAGCGGCCGCGGCGCGATGAGCGAGGCGATGTCACCGGCGTCGAACAGGCGCCACAGGCCCGGCACGTAGTTGCACGCGCAGTTGCCGTTCAGGTGCAACAGGGCGTCCTCGAACCCGTAGAGGTAGCCCGAGATGAACACGCGGCTCACGCGATGATCAAGGGCAGCCAGGTAGAGCGCCTGCGCGCCGCCGCCCGAAAAGCCCAGGCAGCCGAGCGTATCGACGGAGAGCGCAAGCTCAGAAGCCGACGCCAGCCAATCGATGAGGCGCATGAGGTCCCACACGTTGCCGCCCTGGGCGCTGCACCCCAGCGGTTCGGTCATATGCGCCTGCGCCGCGCAGGTTCCCCGCAGGTAGCGCTGCTCGTCATCGCCTTGGCCCACGCGGTCGCGGCGCGCGCCCCAGCCGCGGGCGTCGGGGCACACCGTCACGTACCCCATTCGCGCCAGGCGCAGGCCGTAGTCGTAGTTGAAGCGACGGATCGCCGCATCCACCGCCGGTACGCCGGCCAGACCGGCCACGCTCGCCGCACCGGCGCCCTGATGCCCGTGCGGACACAGCCAGCAGCGGGCGCGCCCGTGCGCATCGCGCTTCGGGTTGCGCGGATACAACAGGTAGAAGGGCATCCACACGCCGGGCTCTGTCTGGATGACCATGCGGCGGCGCTCGATGCCGCCCGGCAGCACCGCGCGCTCCAGCTCGCGCGCGCACGGCTCGGCGCGCTCGAAGCTAGAAAGCCCCAGCGCCTCGGCCAGGCTGCGGCGCGCGCCATCGTGCCAGGCCAGCCAGTCCACCTTGCTGGTGCCGGCAAATGCCTGCGAGCGCGCCGTGCGCCGGAAGCGCTCCCGCATGGCCTGCTCATCCTCGAAATAGATCTCCTCGTGCACCGTGCGGCCACCAGCAGACAGACGAGCCACCTCGACGGCGTCGCCTGCCCCGCCTTCCGGGTCCCAGCCGTCCGCACCGGCAAGCACCCGCTCGCGCGCGAACCGCGCACGCTCGCTCTCCGGGAGCACGTGCGCCCAGCGCTCCCAGCCGTCCGTGGTGCCGCCCGGACCCACCAGACCGCTCGCCGCATAGAAGCTCCGCTCGTGCGCGGCGGGCTTGTTCCAGTCGAACCAGCCGCACGCCGCGATGTGCGCGCCCAGCCAGCAGTCTACCAGCACCGTCTGCGCCCAGTCGCGCCACGGACGGCCCACATACACCGTGCCCGCTGCGGCCTCGCTCGTGAACGAGCAGCCGTGGAACACGAATCCGTAGGGTTCACCCTCGGGCGTCGAGGCCGCTGTCACGTACCCGTTCGGCTCGGTGCCGCGGTCGAGCGACACGATCTCACAGCCCTCGAAATAGGCGCAGGCCCCACCGAAGATGAAATCGACGTCGCCGGCGATGCGGCAGCGGCGGTAATACTGGCGGCCCACCACGCGGGGCGCGAACTGCTTGGGCCCCACGAAGCCGCCCGGCTTTACCTCACGCGGGGGCAGCGGACCGCAGAACAGCGTGTCCTGATGCCCGAGGATCTCGCAGGCATCCACCACCAGGCGATCGCCGTCGGCGTACAGCGCGATCGCCTGGCCCACCTCGCGACCGTCGCCGGCGTCGTTTTCGATCGTGAGATTGCGCAGGGTCACCTCGGCGGCGTCGACCAGCACGGTATAGGTGCGGAAGGTCCCCAGCGTGCCGCCGTCGGGCGCGGGGTCGAGCGCCCCGAGGCCGCCTACGATCCGCACGCTCTCGGCAGTCTCGCCCTCGATCGTCACCCGCGAACGGCGAATCTCAACGCGCTCGCGGTAGGTGCCGGGTGCCACGCGCACCACCACGGGCACCGCCTCGTCCGGCGCCATCTCGGCAAGCGCCGCCAAGGCCGCCGCGATCGAGGCGTACGCCCCCGGCAGGCCCGCACCCACGGTGAGCTCGATCGCACGCGCCGTCCCAGCGCACGCGCTATCCGCGCCCGCAGTGGGCTCGGCGGCACCTGTCGTACCGGCGCCTCCCTCGGCCGCGCATGCCTGTACGGCCTCGGCGTCCGCGCACCCGTCGTCAACCGCATGCTCCGCAGCCGGGCTTGGCCCCGGCACCGCGGCGCCACGCGTGCTCCCCTGCTTCATCGCGCATCGACCTCCTCGCGCTCATCGCGGCGCTCCCACAGCTCGCTCAACCACAGCTGAGCCAGATCGGGCCATGCCTGCACCTGCTGCTGGATATGGTCCTCGCGGCCCGCCAGCGCCGTCTCGTACGTGCCCAGGGCGGCGCCGTGCGAGCCGTACGGGAACACGTGCGCAGCAAACGGCACCTGCGCCTCGGCCAGGGCGCCGGCAAGCAGCAACGTGTTGTGCACCGACACCGTGGCGTCGGCCGCCGTGTGCCACACGAAGGTCGCAGGGAAGCGCCCATCCACGCGCCGCTCGATCGACAGGTGATCGATGAGCGGGTCGTCCTGGCCGCACAGCCGCTCGAAGGAGGGACGATGCGCATACGCACCCGAGGTGATCACCGGATAGCCCAGCACTAGCGCGTCCGGGCGCAGCTCGTTTGCCGTGGCGCCTGTGCGCTCAGTCAACCAGGGCTCATGCCAGCTCGCACCCAGCGTGGCCGCCAGGTGCCCGCCCGCCGAGAAGCCCATCACGGCCACCCGGCGCGGGTCGACGCCCCACGTATCCGCCATGCGGCGCACCTCGGCCACGCAGGCGGCCAGCTCGCACAGGGCCTGCGGGTAGCGCGCCGGCTCCACGCTGTAGCGCAGCACGAACGCCTGGTAGCCGCGGGCAACGAACGCCAGCGCCATCGGCTCAGCCTCGCGCGTTGCCAGATGCCCGTAGCCGCCGCCCGGGCAAATCACCACCGCCGGACGCGGACGGCCCGGCATGGCCCCCGTCACCGGCTCGACCGCATAGGCCGTCCAGGTGGCCGCGGTCCCCGCAAACGCCACCGGTCTCGTTTCGATTCGCATCATCTGCTCCTTATCTGCGCAGCGCCCGACCGCTCCGGCGCGGCCGTCACATTCGCGCCCTGGGCGGCATCCGAACGCCTGGCGGCCTCCGTGCCCTGTGCCGTCCGCACCTACGCACAGACAGCGCGCTTGTATCCATCCGCCGCTGCACCCGGCACGGCCCCATCGCCCGCCGGCACATCCGCCCCATACGAAAACAGCGCGCCCGCCGGCCACCTGCCGGGGCCGAGCGAGCGCGCTGCATCTCACGCGTTCGTCCTTACAGCGGGGTTACGCGACTGCCGCTGTAGCCAACGTTGTTATGGCCGAAGCACTGCTCGTACTTGAAGCCGGACAGGTCCTCGCACAGCGCCTTGACCTCGGGCTTCACGTCGGCCATCTTGCCACCTTCGCGCACGCGGCGGATCTCGGCGCACAGGATGTCGCACTGCTCGCGGTCGATGTTCAGGCGCTTGCCGAGCCAGGCCGCCAGGATGAAGAAGCCGGCGCAGCCGATGAGCATGTAGGCGCAGATGGAGATCGGCACGGACAGGGGCTGGCTGACGGACTCCACCGTGTCGCTCGTGGTGGTGATGAAGCCGGAGATGGCCAGGGCCACAGCCCAGGCGCTCTGCGCCGCGGCGGACACGAACTGCTCGACGAACTTCTGCGCGGAGCTGTAGATGCCCTCGCGGCGACGCAGCGTGATGAGCTCGTCGATGTCGGGGATGTAGTTCATGGGCACGTCGAGCAGGTATTGGAAACCGACGTAGAAGAACTTCCAGATGGCGAAGATGATCGGGTAGGCGATCATGGCAATCGCCTGGGAGGACCAGCCCATGATGTTACCGGCGGCGAAGATGTTGTAGGCAACGATGCAGCCGGCGGCGCCGAGGGTCGCGGCGTACCACGGAATGTGGAAGCCCTTCTTGGCCATCCAGCCAACCCACACCACGATGCACACCATGGCAACAACCTTGCCGGGCATCTCCATGACCGACTCATAGGACTTCGGGATACCCAGGGAGTACACGATGAAGAAGGACAGGCAGGCGCTCCAGCAGGCTGCGGCGAGCTTCATGGACATGTGCGCGTACAGCACGCGGCGGAAGGAGCGGTTGCGGAACGTCGACAGCGCGTCGACCACGAGCTTCTTGATGCCCTCGCCGATGCCCTGGATCTTCTCCTGGGCAACCTCGTCGGGACGGCGCTCCCAGGTGGAGCAGTACACCACGATGAGCGAGAACAGCATGATGGCGGCGTTGATGGTGGCGATGATGAAGTAGGAGAAGGAGTTCTCCTCGCCGAACACGCCGAAGCCGAAGCCCACGAGCGCGGCCATCACGAAGCCTGCCACGTTGCCGAACATGTGCTTCATGCCCGTGAGGTAGGTGCGCTCCTCGTAGTCGTTGGTCATCTCGATCGTCAGCGGGCCGAGGTTCGCGCTGGCGAACATGTAGGCCACGTTGTAGAGCAGGTAGAGCACGAAGTAGTACGGCAGCCCGAACGACGTCACCGTGAACAGCAGCGGCTCGACGATCATGACGGGCATGGCGACCAGCAGCCAGAAGCGGCGGCCGATGCGCGTGGCGTACATGTTGTCGGAGATGAAGCCCATGACCGGGGTGAGCACCGCGTTCAGGTACACCGCCGCAGACGCCACCAGCGCCGCCGCAGCCGAGGACAGGCCCGCCTGCGTGGAGAGGAACATAACCAGGTAGCTATGGGTGAAGGTGAGCGCACCGGAGTTCAGCATGCCGCCCATGCCGAATCCCAAACGCGTCCAGAAGGTGATCTTGCGTTTCTTTCCTATCTTGCCGAACATCTCGGCTCCTCTCTGTTTTCAGGGCTTGAGGCCCCGCAGCGGTTGCCTCCCGTGGTGAGGGTGAACGTTTACCTAGTATAGGCAAATCACCGTTGTGAGGTGAACGTTCACCCGATTAACCGGCAAACGGTCGAATTTCATCGGCGAACGGCAGGCGGCGTGTATACGCTGCATGCCAAAGACGCGATTCTACATCTCCCGGCCGTGGGGCGGGCACACCCCGTACGCGTCAGCGGGCGGCCGCGCAGCGCCGAAGCACCGCGGGGCCGCCCGCATCGTGTGTGCGCTCCCCTGAGGCGCGCTACATGCGCTCCACGCGGCGCACGTCCTCGAGCACGAGCTCCTCGCCCTCAGCGCCCTCGATATGGACGTCGTCCAGGACGAGCTCGCTCACGTGCTGGGCGATGAAGCCGGCACGGCACATCTCCTCGACGCCGCACGCCATGGCGGGCTTCGCCGGCTGCGCGTCCTCGGCAAAGCTCACGTGGACGTGGTGCAGCTCAAGCGAATCGATACGGCTCTCCGGCAGACCGGTGATGTGCGCCGCGGCGGCATGGCAGTTCGTCGCCTCGATATCCTTGAACAGCAGCGAGGCGACCTTGGGCGTGCGGTCGTCCATCGGCAGCGGCTCGCGGCACTGCACGTACTCGCTTTTGCCGTCCACGTCGCAGAAGTAGAACGAGTTGACCACGAACGGCGTGAGCACCTGGTCCATCTTGATGTTCTCGAAGCAGACGCCGGCCACCACCGAGTCCTTGCCGCGGCCGCGGCGGGTCTTCACGCGCAGGCCGCGATCGGTGCGCTCGAACAGGCAGTTGCGCGCGGTGAGGCCGCACACGCCGCCCGAGATCTCGCTGCCCAGCACGATCGAGCCGTGGCCGTCGTGCATGTAGCACTGCTCGATCAGCAGGTCGCGGCAGGGCGGGCGCAGGGCGCGCGGCATGGAGAGCTTGCCGCTCTTCACCGCGATGCAGTCATCGCCCACCGAGAAGTGGCAGCCCTTGATGACCACGCTGCAGCAGCTCTCGGGGTTCAGGCCGTCGGTGTTGGGCGAGACCTTGGGCCCCTCGATGTTCAGGCACCAGAAGCCAAGGTGGCTGGAGAGCACCGGATGGATGTTCCAGCTGGGGCTGTTGCGCACCGTGATGCCCGCGAAGCTCATGTGCTCGCACTCGGACAGGAAGATCAGGCGCGGGCGGGCGGCGATGCGGATACGCTTGGGCTCGAACCACCAGTTGTCCTCGTCGAAGTTCGCCTGGCCGTCCACCACGCCGCGGCCATAGACCACGGTGTTTTTCACGCCCATGCCCATCAACGCACCGCAGAACATGCGACAGCTTTCGCCTTCCCAGGTGCCCATGGGCAGGATGCCGCTGCCGGCGTAGCCCGTGCCGGGCACGCCCTCGATGTTGGCCGGTAGATAGGCCAGGTTCTCGCGGTCGAAGCGCGCCTTGAGGACCGCGCCGTCGGCAAGCTCGACCGAGATGTCGCTTTTCAAAAAGAGCGTGGAGATGAGGTAGGTGCCCGCCGGGATGAGTACGCGGCCGCGGGCCGGGCAACTCATGATGGCCGTCTGCAGGGCGGAGGTGTCGTCGCGCTCGCCGTCACCCGCCGCGCCGAACTGGCGCACGTCCAGGGTGAAGGTCTCGTCCTCGGTGACGATCACGGTGGTGGCCACCTCGCCGTCGCGCTCGAAGCGCACGCGGTAGACCGTCTGCGGCTCGAGGTTGTCGATGTAGGTCACCACGCGGTCGGTCTCGCCGCGCGGGACGTCGTTGATGAAGATCTGCCACGGCTCGCCCGTCTTGAACAGGCCGCCGTCGGCCAGCTCGACAACTGCCGCGCGGGCACATTTCCACGTTACGCTGAGTTGCATAGGTACGCTCCCCACTTCGACCGGGCCGCTTGTCGCCCGGATTTGCCGTCCTTGTCGGTTCGCCGCCGAGGCGCGGTGCTGCCGGGGCCCAGCGGGCCCGACGCACACACCATACCGAAAGGTGAACGTTTACCTAGTGTAGCGGGTTTGCGTCGCTAGGTGAACGTTCACCTGATAGTTTGCCGCCAACGGCGCAAAATCCTCCGTGAACGGTCGCGGCAGGCCTCAGCGGCCCCGTTTCTGCAAGCAACGCACCGCCACGCGATACGCCACCGAGACAGCTCCAAGGACAAGATAGAGTAGGACAATGACATGAAACACCATTGCCACCTTGCCATCGGGATACCTGAGAAACACCTTGTCGGGAGCAAGGAAAAACAGGATCTCGTTTGCACAGAACAGGACACCGAGGGTGTTGGACACCAACATCGACGCCCTCTCGAACTGCCCGCCCCTTTTTTGAGCATCTCAGCACTCATAACCATCCTCCCCTATCGACTGACGAACATTACTGTCGTCGACCGTGATATCCAGCCAAGCCAAGGGCAATCAACTTAGAAGGAAGCAGGCACCCAATATGGACCCCAATTTTTCCCAGCGCACTTGAAGCGCATGGAGTATGCATACTCCACATACGGGTCGTAACGTTCATAGAAAAGCTCCCAGCTTACCTTGGTATTCGCGCTCATTGAAATAATTGAACTGATAACTCCACTTGAAACATTGGTAATAAAGGCACTGGCGCCGATTGCACCGCCGAGAGCTGTCACTGCTGCGCCAGCAAACGCGGCCACAGTTATCGCCGCGTACCACTCAATAACAAAGCTGCCCGTTCCCAAGGAAACCCAGGCACGGGAATACGTGTCGTTAAAGAGGGCTACCTTTCCGACGACCTTTCCATCAACTTCTACCAGGCCGCTGTTTGCCTTGGTGACAACCGTATGGGCATCCGAACCATCCGTCACGGCATAATCGACGTAGCGATCACCATTCGCATTCTCGTAATACGAGAACACATAGGCTAGTCCGTCAATCTCAACCGCTTCGGTGAGCCCTTCCTCAAATACGTCGCGCATGTTGAGGTTTGCCGCTTCCTCGTCGGTCACGGGAAGCATGCCCTCTGCAGAGGCAGGTGCTACGGCTTGGGCGGCAACGAGAGCACCTCCCGCACCCAGCGCCTTAATGAGAGAGCGCCTCGCAATGTTTGCCTGACACGACATGACACACACTCCTTTCGACTTGCACCGGCTTATCCGGCGACTTCTATGTGAAACGCCTCCTCTTGGCGTAATCACCATGTTTTTTGCCCCAAGGTACTTCGTAAACCGAACGGGCGGGTAAACGGCAAGGTCGGACGCCAACAAATCTGTAGGAGGGCTGAGGTGCGACCGGCGAGTGAGCCCGAGGTGCCGTGCCTAAAACCCAGTACGGGTTTAAGGTGTTCCAGGTGCCCGAGATTGCCGAGAACGAGGAGGGCATAGACCTTGAGGTCATGCCCGACGAGTGAACGTCAAGGTCGGGTGCCTGGGACAGCTTAGAGGGTGACGCCGTCTTTCCAGATAGAAATCTCATGGCACCCGCGACGCTCGGCGCTCGTGGGCTGCCCGCTGGCCGTAGCCAGCACAAGCTCCCACAGGTCCTCGGCGGCCTCATCGATGGTGCGCTCGCCCGTGGCGACCACGCCAGCGTTAAAGTCCATCCAGTTGGCCTTATGTTGGCACAGGCGCTCGTTGGTGAAGACCTTGAGCGTGGGCGCCGGGGCGCCAAACGGCGTACCGCGACCAGTGGA
Organism: uncultured Collinsella sp.; assembly: GCA_902470695.1. Lineage (GTDB taxonomy): Bacteria > Actinomycetota > Coriobacteriia > Coriobacteriales > Coriobacteriaceae > Collinsella. The sequence goes on along the minus strand of CABRHH010000011.1, from coordinate 55,416 downwards.
GAACAGAATCACGTGACAGCCCGCTGCGGTGAGCGCGGTGGTGGAGACCATGTCATTGCCGGGGCCGCAGAGCATCTGCAGGCCGGGCTTGCGCACCGTGTCGCCGTAACCCAGCACGTCCACGATCGGCGCCGATCCGCCCTTCTGCACGCATCCGCAGCTCTTGTCCTCGAGCGTGGTGATGCCGCCGTCCTTGTTGCCGGGGCTGGGGTTCTCGTACACCACCTCGCCGTGGCTGATGAAGTAGTCCTTGAAGCCGTTGAGCATGCCGGCGGCCGCATCGAACACGTCCTGGTCCTCGCAGCGGTCAAGCAGGATGGACTCGGCGCCAAACATCTCGGGCACCTCGGTAAGCACGGAGGTCCCGCCGCCGGCGACCGCGATATCGGAAACGCGGCCGATCACGGGGTTGGCGGTGATGCCGGACAGCCCGTCCGATCCGCCGCACTTGAGGCCGATGACCAACTCGCTCGCCGGAATGGCCTCGCGCTCGAACGTCTTGGCGTAGCCGGCCAGCTCGGTCAGGATCTTATGGCCTTCTACCAGCTCGTCCTCAACGTCCTGGCAGGTAAGGAAGCGCACGTGCTGCGGGTCGTAATCGCCCAGCTCCTCAAGCACCTGGGCGTGCGTGCAGTTCTCGCACCCCAGCGAAAGGAAAAGCACGCCGGCGGCGTTTGCATGGCGAGAAAGCGCCACGAGCAGCTTGCGGGTCTGCGCATGGTCGGCGCCCGTCTGCGAGCATCCGAACGGATGCGGGAAGTAGTACACGCCCTCAAGGCTGTCCCCCACCAGGTCCTGCGCTTGCTCGCACATGGCGCGTGCGACCTCGTTAACGCAGCCGACCGTGGGGATGATCCACAGCTCGTTGCGCGTGGCGGCACGACCGTCGGCGCGGCGAAAGCCCTGGAACGTCTTGGGCTCGATGGGCTCGACGACCGGGTGCGCCGGATGATACGTATAGTCGACCTCGCCGGAGAGGTTGGTCTTGACGTTGTGCGTGTGCAGCCAGCTGCCGGCCTCGACATCGCATGTTACATGGCCGATAGGCAAACCGTACTTGATGACGTTCTCGCCGGCGGAAATGGCACGCACCGCCATCTTATGGCCCTGGGGGATGTCCTCGGCCGCCGTGACGTCGCCTGCGCCCGGAACCGAGACCACGGTGCCGGCGGCAAGGGGCTCAAGCGCCACGATCACGTTATCGGCCGGATTGATCTGGATAGTCTTCACGTGCGCCTCCTCCAATCATGAGAAAAAGCCGCGGACGAGCATCGCCCGCCCGCGGCACATAGGGTTTACAGAGCTGCGGCGTACGCGGCGGCGGCACCCTGCGTGCGAACGATCGCCAGCGCATCCGTCACAAAGCCGAGAAGACCGGGGACCTGCGTGAGGTCCTGGCCCCACATCTGCTCGTTGGAGAGCACGGCGGCAACCAGGTCGGCATCGGCGTCGTTTGCATGGGCGGCGTAGAAATCGAGGACAAAGGCATCATCCTGCGCAACGTAGACCGTGCCGTCGGCGCGACGCAGGTGCAGGCCGTCGGCCTCGCGACCCTCGAACCCGGTGGAGAAAAACGCGATCAGGGTTGCCAGGCTGGTAGCCAAGCACGCGGGCAGCTCGCCCATCTGGTCGACGTAGTCCAGCAGCGTGGGCAGATCGCGGGCTCGCCACTTGGCGGTGGAGTTCAGGCAGATGGAGAGCAGCTGATGATCGATAAAGGGATTGTCGAAGCGGTTCTCCACCGCCGCGGCGAACGCGCGCAGGTCCTCCTCGTCCAACTCACCGGAAAGCGTGGGGATGACCTCATGGTCGAGCATCTTGTTCATGAAGCCGCGCACGACCTCGTCGTGCATGCAGTCGCGCACGATGTCGAAGCCCGCCAGCCACGCCCCGGGCACAAAGCCGGTGTGCGCGCCATTCAGGATGCGGACCTTGCGCTTCTTGTACGGGGTCACATCCGGGGTCACGAATACGCCGGGCAGACCCGCCTGGATGAACGGCAGGCGCGCCGCCAGGGCCTCGTCGCCCTGGATGCCCCACATCTGGAAGGGCTCGCGCACGGCCAGGAAGGGGTCATTGTAGCCCAGACGCTCGGCCACGCGCGCGGCCTCATCGGCCTCGCGGATGCGGCCCGGCACGATGGTGTCCACAAGCGTGGTGCAGAAGGTGCAGTCCTCATCCAGCCAGGCGTCGAAGGCCGCCTCCCAGCCCCAGTCCGCCACGTGCTGGTGCACGATACGCAGAAGCTCGGCGCCGTTGTGGTCGATCAGCTCGCAAGACAGCACAATCACGCCCGGCTTGCCGGCCGCCCAGCGAGCGTGCAGCACCTGGGCGAGCTTGGCTGGGAAGGACGCCGGCGGCTCGTCGGTGGGTGCGCAGGACGCGTCGTAGGCGATGCCGGCCTCGGTGGTGTTTGAGACGATGATCTCCAGGTCGTCGGAGACGGCGATCTGCATGATGGCGGCGAAGTCCTCGGCGCGGTACGGGTTCAGGCAACGGCTGCAGCTGGAGATGAGGCGTGCCTCGTCGACCTGCCGGCCGTCCTCGCGACCGCGCATGAGCACGGTGTAGAGTCCGTCCTGCGCGTTGATGCCGTCGGCGAAGCCGAACGCGCCGTTGATGGGCTGCACCATGGCGATGCGGCCACCCCAACCGGTGGCCTCGTTGGCCAGGTCGAAGAAGCGGTCCACGAAGGCGCGCAGGAAGTTGCCCTCGCCGAACTGCAGGACCTTTTCGGGCGCATCGGCGGGCATGAGAAAGCCGTCGTAGCCGATCTTGTCCAGCGTGGCGCGGTTCAGGGTCTCCATTTAGTTCTCCTCGTTCAGGTTGAAGCCGAAGTAGCGGACGGCGTTGTTGTAGCAGACGTCGCGGACGATGCGGTCGAGCAGCGCGCGGTCGGCCGGGAACTTGCCGGCCTCGACCCACTCGCCCATCAGGCTGCACAGCACGCGGCGGAAGTACTCGTGGCGCGGGTAGGACAAAAAGCTGCGCGAATCGGTGAGCATGCCCACGAACGTGCCGAGCACGCCCTCGTTTGCCAGCGCGGTCATCTGCTCGCGCATGCCGCACTCGTTGTCGTTGAACCACCAGGCGCTGCCGTTCTGCAGCTTGCCGGCCACCGGGGCCTGCTGGAAGCAGGCCATCACCGTGTCGATCATGGTGTTGTCCACGGGGTTCAGGCTGTACAGAATCGTCTTGGGCAGACCGGAGCGCTCCTGGATCGCGTTGAGGAAGTCGGCGAGCTGGTCGGCCGGGGTGTAGTTGGAGATGCAGTCGTAGCCGGTATCGGGGCCGAGCTGGGCGAACATGGCGCGGTTGTTGTCGCGCTTGCAGCCGAAATGCAGCTGCATGGCCCAGCCCAGGCGCACGTACTCGCCGGCGGCGAACTGCATGAACGCGGTCTTGTATGCCAGGACCTCATGCTCGGTCAGCGGCTCGGCAGCGGCACCCTTGGCGAAGATCTCCTCGATCTCGGCGTCGGTTGCCGGTACGTACATCACGTAGTCGAGGGCGTGATCGGAGGCGCGGCAGCCCAGCTCATGGGCAACGTCGTAGCGGGCCGCGATGGCGCGCTTGAGGTCGGCGAAGCTGGCGATCGGCATCTGCGCCACCTCGGACAGATGATCCAGGTAGGCGGAGAACTCCTGGCCGCGCTCGATGCGCAGGGCGGCATCGGGGCGCATGGCGGGCACCACCTGCACGTCGAAGGTGGGGTCGGCCGCGATCTTCTTGTGCCACTCGAAGCTGTCGGCCGGGTCGTCGGTGGTGCAGATCAGGCGCACCCGGGAGCGGCGGATCAGCTCGCGGCAGGCGAAGTCGTCGCCGGCCAGGCGCTCGTTGGCCAGGTCCCACACCTCTTGGGCGGTCGCGGCGTTGAGCACGCCCTCGTAGCCGAAGAAGCGCTTGAGCTCCAGGTGGCTCCACTCGAACACCGGGTTGCCGATGCAGCGCTCGAGCGTCTCGGCCCACTTCTGGAACTTCTCGCGCGCCGGCGCATCGCCGGTGATGAAGCGCTCGTCCACGCCGCAGGCGCGCATGAGGCGCCACTTGTAGTGGTCGCCGCCCAGCCACACCTCGGTGATGGTCTCAAACCGCTTGTTCTCGAAGATCTCCTGTGGGGAGATATGGCAGTGGTAGTCCACGATGGGCATGTGCTCGGCCACCTCGTGGAACAGCTGCTCACCCGTGGGGGTGCTGAGCAGGAAGTCCTGATCGTCCATAAACCGCTTCATCGCGCGTCCCTTCTCACGGTGTCCGCAACGGTGCAATACGAGCTCTGCACATGGCTGGAGTGCGGACACATTTCACAGGGTGAACGTTACTCCTTTTTCAACGTCGTGTGATACGAGAAGGTGAACGTTCACCCTACGCGCACAGGTGAGCGGTTGGTTTTTATCGGTGAACGGTAGAAATACGGGTTCAGGGCGGCGCCGAAGCGCCCTGAGAACCGGGCAGGCTCCTCGGCGAGTGCGGGGGCCAGGAGCACTCTCGTGCCGCAACAACCAGCGCGGGATCCGGAGGCCCCTTGCGCCGCAGCGCCCGTGCAGGCTGTGGCAAGCGAGCCGGCGGCAAGCGCTACAGCGAGCGCTCCGCCCCTTCTGCATACTGATCCAGATTGCTACGAAACACCAGCTCAACGCCGCCCGAACGCACATCAGAGGCGGCCTTGGTCCCCCACAGCATGCATTCGCACAGGTCGCGCATGGCACTGAAGGCCATGCCCACCGGGTCCTTGTACACCAGGTTGGTGAAAATCCCACGCCGCAGCGCCAAGACGCTCTCGTCGAACAGGTCGCTGCCGATGGCGAGCACCTTGCCCACCAGATCGAGCTCCACCAGCGTGTCGGCCAGAAGCTCGCTGCCCGCCGCGAAGACGCTGCACACCAGCTGCGGAGGCGTGCCCTGCAAGCAGCTCGCCAGCTCGCGGTGCACCCGGTCGAGCTCAGCGTGGCCGCCGGCGAGCTCGCCCACCACCAGGCCGGAGCGCTGGGTACGCAGGTAGTCGTTGAACGCGCGGGCAATGAGGTAGTGCGACTCGGTTTGCCCGTCGCCGGACAGCAGCAGCACGCGCGCGTCGCCGCCCGTGCCGTGCAGCAGGTTCGACGCCTGCTCGGCCATGAGGCGGCCGGCCGTGGCGTAGTCGGCCACCACCGCGCCGAATCGCTTGGTCTGCGGCGCGTCGCCGTTCACCAGCTCAACCGTCACGCCCGCCTCGGCCAGCGCGCGCAGCAGGCTCGTCTCGCGCGCATCGGTGGGAGCCAGGGCAAGCAGGCCGTCGACGCCGCTGCCCTCGCGCACGCGGCGCAGCAGATCCTCCAGATAAAGGCAGCTGTGCCCCAGCTCGTAGTCGATATACTCGAAGCTGATGCCCGCATCCTGCGCCTGCCGGGCATAGCGCCGCGCACCCTGCCACAGGTAGGCGCTGAAGTAGCGCCCCTCGCGCTCGCCGCTCGGCAGGCACACGGCCACCCGCACGTTTTTCCTCCGCAGGCTCGAAGCGCTCGCGTTGCGGCGATACCCCAGCTCATCGGCACAGGATAGGATACGCGCCCGCACCTCGTCGGACACGCCCGGCTTGTTGGTGATCGCCTTGTGCACCGTGTTCACCGACACGTCGAGCCGCGCGGCGATGTCTTTCATGGTCACGCGCCCGGCAGGCGCGGACGGCGCGGCGGCGTGCTCGCGAACTGGCATGTTTTTCTCCCAACCTCGATATGCTCAGGCCACATGATACCCCGCGCGCCGCCATGCGGGAGCGTTAACCCTCCCGGCAGCGGGCACGAACGCGGATGCGGGCACCCATGCGCAGGCCGCGGACACGGGCACCCATGCGCGGGTGCAGGTGCGGGCGCCGGCGTGCGGGCCGGCGACCTGGCACCTAGCTATGCGCGGCCCGTATGCAAATACGGCCGCTCATCGATGGCACCCGACCGGTACGCCTCCAGAAGCGCCCGCAAGTCTCCGATCTGCTCGCGAATCTGCACGCCCGTGTCGGTATCGCTCACCATCCGCCGCCGTTCGGCCACATCGAACCGGTCGGTCTCGCTCACGATGTCAGCATTGCGCGACAACACCGCCTCGACGCTCTCGAACGCCTGATGCGCCTTCAGGCGGCAGCCGCGCGAGCTCGAGATGAGCGTGTAGCCGGCGATGCCCGTCTTGGGATGGTAGGCCCGGCAGAAGCCGCCGTCGATCACCAGCAGGCGCCCGTGCGCGCGAATTGGCTGCTCGCCCTCGGCCGCGTGGACCGGCGTGTGCCCGTTGATGATGTGTCCTTCCCCCGGCGCCAGCCCGAACTCGGTCATGATGGTGTCGCAGGTGCGCTCGTCGTGGGTAAGCTTGAAGTACGGATCCATGGGTTCCACCCAGCAAGCAGGGTCATCGATGTAGGAGCGCTCGAAGGTCTTGACCAACCGGCCGCTCGCCGGCGACTTCATCCCGATCCACAGATACCAGATCCAGTCGAGCGCATCGACGTCGCGCTGACGCCACGCCCGGCGCGCGATGCTATCGCAAAAGTCCAGGTAATCGCGGCCGGCATACCAGGTGCCCAGGCAGTTCATGCTCGAGAAGGTACCGTCCTCGTTCATAGGCACGCAGCCATGGAACAACAGGTTGCGATTGCGCGCCAGGTACATCGAGCCGTGGCTGTAGAGGAACTCAACATGGCGGCGCAAATGATCGGTTCCGGTGAACTCAGCCACCAGCTTGTCCACGATATGCTGCTCCTCGTCGGTGAGCTCGTAGGGGTGATCGGGATCCAACGTGGGGAAATCGCAGGTGGCCAGGGCGTGCACCGAGCCGTCGGCCAGACGCACCGTGCCGACGTCGAGATCGATCTTGTCCAGCAGCAGCCGGTCGTGCATGTCGAAGCAGGCGTGCCGGCGGATGATCTGGCCTTCCAGCTTGAACAGCAGCACGTTGATGGCCTTGATCAGCGGGGTGAGCCCGGCCGCCAGCCCCGTGGCTCCCGCGGGCACCGGCTGATAGGTGCGCTCGGCAAAGGCCACCAGCTCGCGCAGGGAGATCCCGTAGTCATTCTCCAAGATCTCGTAGTTGCCGTAGCGCAGGTTATTGCGCAGCACGGTGGCGATGCAGGCCGGCTGACCTGCGGCGGCGCCCATCCACAGCAGGTCGTGGTTGCCCCACTGGATGTCGAGGGAATGGTAGTCCATAAGGCGGTCGACGATCTTGGCCGCCCCGCCGCCGCGGTCGAAAATGTCGCCCACCAGGTGCAGGTGGTCGATGACCAGGCGCTTGATGAGGTTGGACAGCGAGCAGATGAAGTCCTCCACCGCGCCCGTTTCCAAGATGGACTCCACGATGCGCTCGTGGTACTGCACACGGTAGTTGTTCTCGTCCGGATGCGTGTGGAGCAACTCGTCGATGATGTAGGCGAAATCGTGCGGGATCGCCTTGCGCACCTTCGAGCGGGTGTAGCGGCTCGACAACGCGCGGGCCACCGTGAGCAGGCGGTCCAGCATCGTGGTGTACCAGCCCGAGGTGTCCTCGTGGGCGCGGCGGGCGCGCTCGATCTTCTCGTGCGGGTAGTAGATGAGCGTGCACAGCTCGCCTTTTTGTGCGGGCGTGAGGGTATCGAGGAAGATCTCGTCGACATGCTCGCGCACCACGCCCGAGCAGTTGTTCAGGATGTGCAGGAACGCCTCGTACTCGCCATGGAGGTCGCTCATGAAGTGCTCGGTGCCTTTCGGCAGGTTGAGGATGGCTTGCAGGTTGATGATCTCGGTGAATACTGCTTGCTGGGTTGGAAACTGATCGGAGAGCAAACGCAGGTATTTCATGGTTTGCTCGGACCGCCCGAGGTTGGTCACGGGGATTCCTTTCTGCTTGATGGCAGAGCTCGTTGTTCCAGCTTAGCACCGATGGCGGGACGATGGGTCAACGGCGGCGGAATTGGCCGTGGGGTGGCGGGCGGCGTGGTCGCGAGGAGGGAGCGGCGCGTGGGCGGCCAAGGACCCGCCGCGCCAAATGCCCTAGCGCCACGAACGCAGACGATCCTTGAGCTCCGGCGCGATGCGACGGCTCTCGATGGCCTTTTGAATCGCCTTGCGCCGCGTCCATTCATCCAACGCAGTTCGCCCCGGCGCGCAAGGGCGCTCGGTCGATGGCATGAAATACGGAAGCGCTGCCTGCTCCTGCTTCGCGAGCGCCTCTGCAAAATACCACGCACGCATCATGTTGACGTAGTAGGCATCGGACGCTGGCTCGCATGCGGCAGGCAAGCCCGCCTTGGGCGGCGCACCCGGCACCGGTCCCGCCGACGGCGCGCGCCCGGCAGCCGAACTGGACACACCGTCGGTCGAACTGGACGCACCGGTCGCACCGTCCGCCGCTGCCGCGCCGGGCGCACGGACGCCCTCCTCGCCGCCTGCATCCAAGCGGGCCTGCGCCACCATCTCAAGGTGGCGCTCCTCGAAGCGCCCATCCAAAAACAGCCCCATGAGCACGCCGATCGCAAAGCGCACCGTATAGCAGCGCCCCGACGCCAGCCAGCGCTCCACGTGCTCCAGCGTCTCGCGCGGGCGCGCACCGAGCACCTGCACGGGCAGCTGGTCGCACGTTGCCCAGTTGTCCACATACGGCAAAAAGCGCTCGTAGCGCGCAAGCGCCGCATCGTAGTCGCGCTCCAAGCCGAGCACAAACGCATGCACCTGGTTCTCCTCGAACAACCGATGCGGGAGCGCATCCAAAAACGATGCGATGTCCTCGCGGCGCGCCACCTGCTTGGCAAGCCGTCGCAGGTCAGGGGTTCGAACACCCACCACACGCGCGGTATCGACCGTAGGAATCAGCTTTGCCATGAACGCCCAGTAGGTCGGATCGACGTGTTCCGCCAGGCCCCGGCATACGAACTCCGACGCGGTATCCTCGCCGAATCCTGGCAGCTCGCGGCGCAGCACATCCTCAAACGGCTCATGCGCTACCTGGGCCAGCAACGCGTCTTTGCCCTCGCGCGGTAAGCGTTTGAACAGGGCCTCGGCGCTCATCGCTCGCGACTTGGAGAAGAACCGCGCCTGGGCGAGCAGCCGCACCGGGGCATGGGCGCGCGTATACTTGGCGCCCGTCCCCGCCTGATGCGCCGCCACGCGCGCGGCCACATCCACGGTGTAGCCGGTATACAGGCTGCCATCGCCGCAGGCAAGGACATAGAGATAGTGGTCGAACGGACCCATGTCACCCCTCCAAAAATGCAACACGGACGGCGGAACGTTGGCAAATATGTGAGAGTATCCCACATTTCGCACAGGGAGGGGCAAGGCGCAGCTCAGAGCGCGGCGCTGGCCGCCATGGGGCCGCTCACGTGGTGCATACAACGGCCGAGCAGGAAAACAAGCCAAAGGGCACGTAAAACGCACCGAATCAAGTCCGTAGCAAACACCGATGAAGCGCCAGCATCCACTGAATCGTATGCAGCTGCCCAGACCCTTATAGCACTAGCATGAACGTCGTTACCATTACAACCGTAACCAACGTGAGCAACATCATGTACCTTGCGACCGTCTTGATGTACGTCCCATACGAAATGCGTGCCAGTTCCAAACCAGCCATAATCGAGCCGCATGTCGGCGTGATCATGGCAACTACGCCATGCGTTGCCAGATACACGGCGATCATGGCCTCGGGCGCAAACCCAAGTCCCGCAGCCAACGGACCCATAATGGGCATCGACACCGTCGCCATGCCGGTACTCGAGGGAATCAGGAAAGACAGCGCAAAATACAACGCATACGAAAGCGGTGCGAACACAACCGCCGACACGCCCGACAACGCCGATGCAGCGCTCTCGAGAATCCAAATGTCCAAGCCGGTTGTTGCCATAAGCACCGACACACCACGAGCAACAGCGACTACGAGCGCAACAGACACCAAGCCTGCGCAACCGTGCAAAATCGTATCAACCAGCTCCTTCTCGCGCATGCCCGCCACTTTGCCGATAACAACCGTCATGGTGAAGAACCAGATTCCGCACTCGGTGAAATACCACTGTCCCAACGGCAAGCCAGTCAGCAGCGCGCTCCACGCACCACCGGGATTCTCGGCCGTTCCACCTAAATCGAACAGCGCAACACCAAATGTTTGCCAGGGGATAAATCCAATAATCATGACAACGAACGTCAACGCGAACAAAATCAGAACGCGCTTCTGCACGGGCGAAATGCAGATGTCTTTACTCACCCGACCGTCATTGCTGCCATGGAGGCGCTCAGCCTCCCTCCATTCCTCGGACGTCAGGGCAGAGGAAGTCCGGTCACAACGGACTTTTTTGGCGTAGCCCATCACGAAAATGATGCCCGTGGCTTCCGCCACCACGAACATCAGTAAACCCAAGCCAATCATAAGGCCTTGGTCATACGGAATGCCGGCGGCACGCAGAGCGTCAAACGCCAAACCGCTTGAAAATGGGTTCACCGTCGAGCCCAGAACCCCCAAGCCGCAACCCATGAGCACAACCATGCACCCAACGAGCGGATCCCAGCCCATGGCAAAGGTTACCGAGGAAAGCAGCAGATAGAAGGGAACCGATTCTTCAAGCATACCGTAGGTTGATCCGCACACACCGAACGCAAGCATCAAAACGGGGATAAGCAGCAGGTCGTTGCCACCCAGCTTGTGCACAAGCACTGCAATGCCCGTGTCGAGTGCTCCAGTTTTCTGGACGACGCCCAAAAACCCGCCCAGCACCAAAATGAACACGCACACTTGCATAGCGCTCTCGAAGCCAAGGAACGGGGAGGCCATAAAATCAGCCAATGTTGCCGGCTGCACATCAGCGGAAAACGCCGACACGACCCACGATGCAACGGCGACCAGCAGCAGGCAGCCGAACAGAATCGTAAACGAAGAGGGCATCTGGCGCTTGCCGCGCTTCGCCCCGTTGGCGGTTTTCTCAACCATGAAAGCTCCCGTTCGCAAGAACAGGCGCCCGCCCCGCATCACGCAGAACGGGCAGCCGACTGATTACCGAACGTCTACGACAGGCACTTCGTTAACCAACTTATAGATCCGACCCCTCTCCCCCTTGAGGAAATGAACGATGTTCTGCGTGGAAATGCGCATCATATCCTCGAGCGAAGTCGTGGAATAGAATGCAGAATGTGGCGTAATGATCACATTATCGCGGCCTACAAGCGGATGGCTGGCGAGATTGGGGTCCTCATCGCGCAGCACATCGGCGCCAAAAGCACGAATCACACCGTTGTCCAGCGCCTCTATGAGGGACGGCTCATCGACGCACAGGCCGCGACCCAAGTTGATGACGATGGGCTTCTTCTTCATCTTGGAGAACTTCTCCTCATTGAAGTAGTCATAGTTCGTCTCGTTAAGGTTCATGTGATTGACGATGATGTCGGCTTCGGCCAGCAGCTCGTCGACCTCGACCCGCTCAACACCGTATTCGGAGAACAGCCCTTGATCAATAAATGGGTCATTGGCAATCACACGCTTAACCAGACCCTTTGCCTTACCGGCAGTACACTTGCCGATCTTGCCGAAACCGACGATTCCCAATGTCTGGTCTTGAAGACGCGGCACACTCGGAGCCCCTGCGTAATCCCACTTATGATTCTGCTCGATATCCGAGATGTAGAACTTGAAGTGCTTGTTGAGCGCGCACATGTAGGCAATAGCCATCTCTGACACATCCCACGTGCAATACTCCCCGATAGGGCATACGCCAATACCACGCCTCGTGGCTTCATCCATATCGACGTTATCGAAGCCCGTCGCGTTGATGGAGATTACCTTGAGGTTGGGGGCATGATCCATAGCCTCTTTGTCCACCTGCACGAACGCCGTCAAGAATGCATCGGCGCTCGCCAGATGCTCGTAGAACTCCTCGCGTGCATCGTCAGTGTAGTCATACACCTCGATTTCAACGTTCTCGCCCAACCCAGCCTTGAGCGTATCGATCTCGATGTCGTGATACGGCATCATGGAGTCGTGGTAATCGCTGATCAGAATCTTCATGGTGGTTCCTTTCCCGGCAATTCCTACCGGTTAAAAAGGGGCGCCGCGCGCCGGCAGTCCAGCAGAGCGGCGCCCTAGAAGAGGGGGCGTTGGGCGCAAACGATCCCGAGGGAAACGGAGGGCGGGTGCAGCCGCCCCCGATCCGGTCGGTTAGGGGCGCTCGATGGGCTGGGTGAGGCAGTGCGGGCCACCACCTGCATGCAGAATCTGGTCGAGTGGCACGTCGATGACCTCAATACCCAAGGCGCGCATCTTGTCGTTGATGTGCTTGTTCTTCTCGATGGCGATGACCTTGTTGTTGCCGATGCACTGGACGTTACAGCCGTGCTTGTACATATCCTCGCTGGCGACTGGAATCAGCTCGAAATTGCGGCGCTTGAGCATCTGCAGGAAGTTGTACGGCAGCTGGTCGATGCACGCAAGGGCGACCTGAGGAGCAACGATGTTGAAGATCATGTCAAGGTGCAGGTTATCAGGCGGACAGGGCACACCCACGACGGTATAGCCGAACTTCTCGAGCTGATGACGCAAGCTCGCAACGCCCTGCTCGTCAGTGCGATCGACCATGCCCCAGGCGAGCGTGTGCTCGTCAATCATCCAGAAGTCGCCGCCTTCCATGCAACCTGCGTTCACGCGGGCAACGATCGGCACACCCATCTCCTTGAGCTTAGCCTCATAGGCCTGGGCCTCGATCTGGCGGACTGGGTGGCGGAAGTGGCCCATAACGGCACCTTCCTTAATCATGCAACCGTAATCGCGAGCAAAGGTCATAACCTGGAACTCGGGGTTGGCCTCGACCTCAACGACCTCGATTCCATTGTCCTTGTAGGCATCGACAAGCATCTGCCATTCCTGGACCATCACGTTATTCTGCTCGGTATCGCCTTTCTTCATCCACTCGGCGGTGATGACGTTGATGGCATTGAAGGTGTAGTACTTCGGGGAGCACATCATGACCTTCTTGAGCGGATTGGTAGCGTTTGATACATAGACTTTCTCGTCAGACATGGGGGATTCCTTTCCTAAAAGACCCACGGTGAAACATTGGAGCGAGCATGGGCTGCACTCGAAGCCATATCGTCCATGCGCGTGAACTCCCAATACCGGCACCTATTTCGGCAGTGCCCGGCCGATGGTTTCTACAGCATGACCAGGACGCACAGGAACACGCAGCAGGCAACGAAGAGAATCGCCACGATGGGCGCGGCCTTCTTGACCCAGTCCCCATAGCTCATATGCGCCGCAGAGGTACAGGTCATGACGACGATCGAGCACGGCGTGATCATCTTTGCCAGGCCAAGGGCCATGAGGTAGATGATGATCATGATGTACACGTCAACGCCCGCGAACGTGGAGAGCGTGCCCATGATGCCCATGGTCGCAGCCGCCAGACCGGTGGAGCTGGGAATCAGGCAGGCGATCAGGAAGTAGCAGACCAGCGCGACGATGACGAAAGCGACGGGTGGCAGCGATGCGAGCGCCCCCTCGCACATGTTCAAAATCGACGGCGTTATCTGGCCGTTGTCCATAACAACCTGGATTCCACGAGCAAGCGGCACGACAAAGGCGGTGGACACGAGGCCTGCGGCGCCCTTGAGAATGGTATCGATGATGGTATCGGCGTCATAGCGCATAACCACGCCGATCAGGATGACCATGATGAGGGTAATCATGGACAGCTCGGGGAAATACCAATCGCCGAACGCGGTCATATCGACACCAAGCACGTTGCGCACAAATGGGGTCGCACCCACCCAGGCAACGAAATCCTGGAAGAACGTCCACTCGGGGTTGAGAGAAGTCCAGGGGGTCAGGCCGATGATCATGAACACAAATGTGAGCACGAACAGCACCAAGGCACCTTTTTGACGACCCGTAAGGGTAAGATCCTCGTTCTCGGCGGCGGGGAACTCCTTGAGGTCGGCATCGCGACGGAAGAACTGAATCGACTTCTCAGGATACGCCTTGATTTTATCGGCATAGCGGCAAATGATGAAAATTACCAGCGCGTCAAAGATCACAAACATTGCCACGCGGGCAAGCATGCCCTCACCAGGGGAGATGCCGGCGATGCCCGATGCAATACCCGTGGAAAACGGGTTAATAATCGATGAGATGCAGCCCGCCTGCGTACCAAAGACGACGATCATGATAGCGGTCACGGTGTCGAGGCCGAGCGCCAAGATAACGGGGACGAACATGAGGAAATAGACGATACCCTCCTCATATGCACCCTCAAGCGTGCCGAAGAACGACATGATGAGCACCAAGATGGCAATAAGCAGGTGCATATTGTTCTGGTTCGCGTTGGTGATGCGCTTGATGGCGGTCTTGAGGGCACAGGTCTTATCCATCATCTCAAGAAGGCTGCCGAAGAGCATGATGGTAAGCGAGATCGAAATGGCGCCTGAAACCGTTCCGCCACCAAGCATGCCCGTGATGGGGGCCATGAAGATGTCCCACAAGCCCTGTGGCTTACTCTCAACCACGTGATATGTGCCTGCAATGGCGTTGCCGGCCCCATCAAGCTCGTAGGCGCCGCCAGGCACGAACCATGTGAGCACGGCGATCAGCGCGATGACACCGAAGAGTATCACGTAGGTGTTGGGCATCTGGAACTTCTTCTTGGCTGCTTTCTTTTTGGTAGCTTCGGCCATAAGAGGCTCCTTTCTTGCAATAGGGGCGCGCCGCGAATATGACGAAACGCCCCCGTAAGACATGAGAATTGGCGGTTCGCCGCTACACCGTTGGGATATAGAGATTGCCCAGCGTCGCCGCCATGATGGCTTTGATGGTGTGCATGCGGTTCTCAGCCTCCTGGAAGCAGCGGGAGTGCTCGCTGTAAATCACGTCGTCGGTGCACTCCATGGCTTCGATACCGTGCTCCTCGCGAATTTTGGCGGCGTATTCGGTTTCGGCATTGTGGAAGGCCGGCAGGCAGTGCAGGAATATCCAGTCGGGGTTCTCGATGTGGGAGACGAGCTCGGCGTTGACCTGGTAGGGGGACATGAGGCGTACGCGCTCGGCGAACTGGGCCTCCTCGCCCATGGCCGCCCAGACGTTGGTGTAGACCGCGTCGGCGCCGCGGACGGCGTCCACAGGATCGTTGGTGACACGGATGGTCGCGCCGGATTCGGCGGCGAACTTCTGGGCGAGCTCCACGATCTCAGGGTCGGGCTCGAGCTCGGCGGGCGTAGCGTTAACGTAGTTTACGCCGAGGATGGCAGAGGTGATCATGAGGGAGTTCTGAACGTTGTTGCGTCCCTGGCCGCAGTATGCGAGCGTGAGGCCCTCGAGCTTGCCGAAATGCTCCTTCATGGTCATGAAGTCGGCGAGCATCTGGGTGGGGTGCTCGCGGTCGGTGAGGCCATTCCACACGGGTACGCCGGAGTGCTCGGCAAGCTGCTCGACGTGCTCCTGCTTGAAGCCGCGGAATTCGATGCCGTCGAACATGGAGCCCAAGACCTTGGCGGTATCGAGGACAGTCTCCTTCTTGCCGAGCTGGATGTCGCCCTTGCCCAGGTACTCGGGGTGCGCGCCGAGGTCAATGCACGCCGTGGTGAACGCGGCGCGCGTGCGCGTGGAGGTCTTCTCAAACAGCAGCGCAATGTTCCTCCCTTCAAGATAGCGATGAGGAATATGCTGCTTCTTGAGCTCCTTCAGATGCTCGGCAAACCCGATGAGCCACATGAGCTCATCCTTGGTGTAGTCACGAGTGGACAGAAGATGACGTCCCTGAAAAACTGATGCCGTCATGCCCTGACTCCTTTCAGCCAGATCAACCGTTCCGCGCGATCCGCTCTCGAACCGCCTCGACGCGGACAGGACCACATACCCGTACGCGAGCTTGCTGCACCCGTGACATCGGGAGGACGTCCTCTCAGACCGCGTACCGCCAGTGTAAAAAGGGCCAACGCCGGCATAGATAGAGAACAAAACAAAACTCCCCCGCTCCCTTTGTACGTTTCTACAAAGGGAGCGGGGGAGCTACAAGCAACGCAGTGGGAGCGCAGATTAGGCATGCCAGAACGGTCTTCGGCGCAAGCGCACAACAGTACCGAAACGACCTCCGCCGCAAATCAACTCAGGAACATGAGGGTGAGGAAAGCCAGCAGCTCTCGCTCACTCGCATCCTCCATATTGAGAAGCGCCCGCACACGCTTCAATCGATATCGAACCGTGTTGGGATGCTGGTGCAGCAGGTCCGCAGCGTCAGCAAAGCTGCCAAAAGCGCGCACAAACGCCCGCGCGGTTTCCACGAGCTCCGAGCCCTTGGTTCGATCGTGCTCCTCGAGGACCTCTTTGAAATCAAGGGCTGTGCGCACGAACAGGGTATTGGAACGCACGGCGAACGCAAACGCATCCAAAGACAAGTCCGCCCACCGCAGCTCTCGCACCCCGCGCACATGGGCCTCCGCAAGCAGGGTCACAGCTTGGCGAATCGACACGTCGGCCTCCCCCAGCGAAACAAGATCGCCAATGCCGCAATGCACCACACCCACGCGCTCAATGGCCCCACGAAGCGCATAGAACAAATGTGCGTCGCCCTCCGATGAACGATAGGAAATAAACGCCAACAGAGAATCGTGATAGCAGAACGCCGTTGCCGAATCCACTTCATCGTATGCACGCTGGAACGCAGAAAGAGAATCGTTTAGTGTGTCTTGGATTGCATACAAGGAGCATCGATCGTCCTGCTCAGCCGAGATTGCCATGCACCGCACGACAGACCCCGTCAGGCCTGCTAGCTTGTTGATTTCATGGCGAATATGACCGCGCGTCACCCCCTCGAGCAGCGCATCGATCGCATCGCTTTTATCCGACGCAGCTAAATCCTTCTGCAACAAATCAAGCGACTGATATGCCACCTGCTCATGATAGGCACCTGAATACAAGTACACCGGCACACCAACACGCCGGCTCGCCTCAGCAACCGCATCGGTAAAGCAAGGCGAATAGACCTGCTTAACCGCAATTGCCGCGACACGCCGTTCGATCATAGTGATGAGCGAACGATCGGAAAGCTCGGGATCGTCGTAGCAAAAGCCAAGGTTGGTGAGGATGAACTCACCCGGCATATAGACCTCGTAGCCATTGATCGACGGCGGACAGTCCATAATGCCAACATTGTAGATACGCTGATTGCCCGCGCCATCAACAGGTACAAGCAGCTCAACCGTTTCGAATGCCGGGAGATTCAGAATATCGGCAACGGTGATCACGCGCACCTCCACAATGCGGACAATAGGACAAACGGCATTTGCGCCACGTCGACCATAACAGATTTTTCAACGGCTATTCGGTTTAGCATAACGTCCAACCCGCTCAGCCCGGAGCAGGGGCAGCAGCAATGGCTGCCGCAAAACCCTAGCAAACGGGTGTGCTACGATGTTCACACGTCAACCACTTGGAGGACGGCATGGGTATCGTGATTTTTCCATCGGAAATCAGCCAACGAGCCCTGCGCGACGCCGCTGCGATGCGCCAGCTCGCCGATGAAGCGCGCAACTGCTCGACTGCCACTTCGCGCGTGGAGGCAACCGCCGAACTACACGGCAGTGCATGGGAGGCGGCCGCGCGGCGCATGCGGGGGCCCTGGTCCGCTTGGTGGGACTCGCTCGCCGACGCCGCCGCGCAGCACGCCGACGCCTGCGAGGAGCTCGCCCGCCTAACGCGCTGCTTCTGGGGAGAGACGGCCCGTGTGAGCGAGGACGACCTGCGCGCGCAGATCGAGCGAGTTGACATGCTCCGCAACAGAGCGGCCGCATACCCGCGCGTCCAGGACTCATCCGACTGGTCGCTTTCCCGCACAAAGATATTTCTTGAGGAGCGGATCACAAAGATCTATGAATACCGGCAGGCGAGCGCAGGCATATTCGCCGAGACGGAAGCCGCGATACGCGCCGCCGGAGGGGCGCTGGAGCGCCTGGGGTACGTCCCGTCTACATGGCAGTCCGCAACGTTTGATCCGGCACCCGGCTCCCAAAGCGCACATGACCCCAAAGAAGCGTTCGTCACATCCATGCAGACCGAATTCGGCTTCGATGCCTATACGGCCGGACTCATGTGGAAGGTGTACGAGCATCTGGTGCAGGAGGATGAAGAGCGTCGAAGCGCTCTGGTTCAGCGGTGGGGCGAGGGATGGACGCGCGCGACCTTCCGACCCGTTGCGAATCGGCGCTTCTTTGCCATCATGGCTTCGGCATATTACGGTGGCCTCAAATGGTCCTTAATTACAGGCTTGGATGAACCGACTTTTACAAGGCAGAAGGCTCTGTGCGGACTATCGGAAGATGAGACATCAGACCTAATGGACGCAATTTCCGGCAAACATGTTCAAAGCGATGCCTCCGGCTCCCGCTCAAAAGCCCAAAACGATTTCGCGCACCTCTGTGCAACAGCAGCAACCATACTGAAAGAGGACGGGTCCGTCGACCAACTCGCCGCGCTCTACGCCGCGCAATACAACGGCATCGTCTCAATCGACGCGCAGGCCGGCTATGTCGGCGACGCCATGGGCACCAATGGAGCCGCTCCGTCCATGGGGCCGGCAGACTACAAGGCCGACCTCGATGCTGTCAACCTCGCCCGCCGCCTCCAGCAGAGCGATACAGGCCTGCCCTCCATTTTGGGAGAATACTACACGGGCATTGAGGGCGGGCACATCAACCGGGCCGACGAGTTCGTGCAGAACATAGGCTGGGAAACGCTCGAGCAGCAGCGGGAAACCTTCATCGCCCACACGGCGCTGCAAATCCAGATGGAGAACCCCGCTCGGTTCAACGAGGCAGACCCTCTCGGGTTCGAGCAGGCCCAGAAAGACGCCCTTGCGGCGGCGAAAGAGCAGGCATCGCTTTACGACACGTTCCTGCAGAACCTGAAAGAGGGCAACAATGAGATGGAGGAGTAGGCTATTAACCGCGGGTTGGATCATATTCGGAATTGGATCGTGCTTGTTCCTGCGACATCTATGGTTCGTAGAAACGCCTCAGATGGGCCAAGGAGCATTTCTCCCTCTTGCTCATGACGCGTTTCTTGCAATCGCCGATCCAGATCGTGCAGAAATGCACTACCTCTGGAACCCCGATCACACGGAAGAGCTTCAACAGGCACCAGGCGTTACCAAAGTTGTACTCGAAGCGCTTGAGCCAGTACCGTTTCCTCCGGTTCAGATGGTCGATCATATCGTTATAGACGGTATCGCAATCAGGCCTTCCGAACGCGACGACCCCGTTAAGGGGCCGATTCTCGCCCGCGTGCTGCGGGACGCCGCCCGGATCGAGTGGCGCATGCTGTGGGACCGGGCGCTGGCGGGGACCGCCGCGTGGGCGGCGGCGCTGGCAGCGATGCTTGGCCTCACAAGGCTACTTCGGAGAAAGGGGGTCCGGCCATGATATGGCTCAGAAAGCACCTTCGCGCCCTCTGGGTCGTCTTCGCCATCGCCTCCGCACCGCTGCTCTGCCATATCTGGCTCGTCGAGGGGGCGGCGTCCGGCGAAACCGTGCTGCTCCCCGCCGCCCGCGCGGACTTCTCGGGCGAGACCCTGGAGGAGGGGCAGAGGGCTAGGACGCTGCGCCGACACTTCCTCTGGGGGGACCAGCGAGCCGACATCCTGCTGCAAGTCGACGGCGTGACCGATGTGGCCATGGCCTTCGACGGGCCCGTCCCCTTTTCGGAGCAGCAGATGGTCCGGTCCATGGAAGTAAACGGCATGCGGGTCGAGTGCCCGTTCCCCAGCGAGCCTGGGCAGCGGGAGCTTCTCTTCCGCGTCCTCGACCAGGCCGCCCGGATCGAGTGGCGCCTGCTGTGGGATCGCGCGCTGGCGGGGACCGCGGCGTGGTCCGCCGCACTCGCCGCGATGCTCGGCCTCACCTGGCTGCTCCGCTGGGCGGGCTCACGCTCCAAGGAAACGACCGGACTGGGGTGATCGACATGGAGATCGCATCGAACAGACAAAGCGCGGAGGTCCTGCGCGATGCGCTGCTCGCCGAGGCCGGGCGCGTTCGGCAACTCGGCGGCAGCCCTTGCGCCCCGGGCGGCACCGTGCCCGGCGACGCGCAGCGCGCGAGCGCCTACGGCCAGCTTGCGAGCCTGCTCCGATGCGGGGCAGCCGCCTTCGAGCAGGAGGCTCGCGGCCTGGCGTCGATCGCCCGCACCTTTGATGAGGCCGATTCGGCGGCCGGCGCGTCCATCGGCAGGTGATATGCATGTGCGACCCCCTCTATGCGCACCCGCGCCGCCCATGCGGCGCCGGTCCCGCCGGCGACGAGGGCATCGACCGCCTGCGGCGGACCCTCTCAAGAGAGCTCACCGGGCTCGACGAGGAGGCCGACGCCAACATGGGCATCATGCGCATGGCCAACGACCTCCTCTCCGAGATACAGGCCGACATGGGCCTTGCGTCCGAGGAGGACGTCTACCGCATCGGGCAGCTGCGCAACGCCTCCTTCGACGACGCCCAGCGGCTCGCGAGGCGGCTGGACGCCGAGCGGGAGGACGCGGCCCAGAGGCTCCGCGAGCTCAGGAGCCGCGAATGACGGGCAGCGAGTGCAGCGATATGCACGCTCCTACGCGGGAGAACAGGTCGGACTCTACAACACGTTCCTCGATAGCCCGAGGAAGGAGAACGATGAAATGGAAGAGTAGAACCCTGGCTGCGGTCTGGGCTGTGTTCGAGATCGGCACGTGCTTGCTTCTGCAGCATATATGGTTCGTGAAGACGCCTTTGCAGCCGGGAACGTTGCTCCTTCCCTGCTCGGAGGCCTTTTTCTTGCCACAGAAACAAGATGCGCGCCCCGCTGCCAGCGGTCCCGATTTCCAGCAGGTCTATCACTATCTCTGGAACCCCGATCATACGGGAGAACTCCGACAAGCTCCCGGCGTTGAAAAGGTCGTGCTCGAGGAGATTGAACCGGTGCCGTTCCCACCAACGCAAATGGTCGATCATATAGTCGTGGACGATATTGCCATCAAGCCTGCTGAAATGGACGACCCCGTGAAGGGGCCGATTCTCGCCCGCGTGCTGCGGGACGCTGCCCGGATCGAGTGGCGCGTGCTGTGGGACCGGGCCCTGGCGGGGACCGCGGCGTGGGCGGCGGCGCTCGCCGCGATGCTCGGCCTCACCTGGCTGCTCCGAAGGAAGGGGATAGCATGACGCCAAAGCAGAAGTTCCTCCGTATCCTATGGTCGGCATTCTGCGTTATTTGCGCTATATCGCTGTTCCAAATTTGGTTCGTTGAAGCACCAGAAGCAGACGGGCTTGTATTTCTCCCCCTCGCACAGGGAGACTGCATCGCCGCGCAATCTGATGGCGACCCTCAGGCACCCACCCTCAACCAGATATCCCACTTCCTTTGGAACCCGGACCATGTCAAAGAGCTTGAAATGGCACCAGGCGTCGAGCGCGTTGTTCTTCAAAAGCAAGAGCCTGTACCGATAACCCGAAACGTTGAATATCTCGTTGTGGATGGGGTCAAAATTTGGTACGACGAAGACGAAGACCCCGTGAAGGGGCCGATTCTAGCCCGCGTCCTGCAAGACGCCGCCCGGATTGAGTGGCGCATGCTGTGGGACCGGGCCCTGGCGGGGACCGCCGCGTGGGCGGCGGCGGGCCTTTGGGCCCTCTTCACCGCGGCATCTTGCGCATTTCTTTGGTCGGTCTGGTTCGTGGAGACGCCTCCGTGGGGAACGCGCTCTTTCCTCCCGACTGCCAAGGAAGCATATTGCAAGCCCGCGCTGCCGTACCGCCAGGACGATGGCTACCTTTGGGGCACCCTATATGACAAGGTTGCCTTTTTCCTGGAGGACAAGGGCCACGTGCAGTCACTCGAGGCGGCACCGGGTGTCGAGCGCATCTCCCTCGATGACCCACAAATAGACCTGTTCAACACGGTTCAGCCCGTCGATTTTATCGTGGTCGACGGCACAACGGTTCACCGCAACGACTGGGACGACCCCGTGAAGGGGCCGATTCTCGCCCGCGTGCTGCAGGACGCCGCCCGGATCGAGTGGCGCATGCTGTGGGACCGGGCCCTGGCGGGGACCGCGGCGTGGGCGGCGGCGCTGGCCGCGATGCTCGGGCTCACCTGGCTGCTCCGGAGGAAGGGGGCCCGGCCATGACGCGTCTCGGGAAACACCTTCGCGCGCTCTGGGTCGTCTTCGCCATCTGGTCGGCGGCGTGGCTGTGGCCGCGCTGGGTCGTCGAGATGCCCCTGCGGTACGGCGCCGCACCCCTGCCCCTCGCGCGATCGGGCTTCCTACCCGGCGGCTCGGAGCCCGACCCGGACATCTACTTCCACCAGGTGTACCACTACCTCTGCAACACCGACCACGTGGACGAGCTCGAGCGGGTCGACGGCGTCGAGAGCGTCGTGCTCGACGAGCCCGAGCCGGTGCCGCTGCCGGCGACGCGCATGGTCAACCGCCTCGTCGTGGACGGCGTCGAGATCGTATGCACCAACGACAACAAGCCGATGGAGCGCGCGGTGCTGACCCGCGTGCTGCGGGACGCCGCCCGGATCGAGTGGCGCATGCTGTGGGACCGGGCGCTGGCGGGGACCGCCGCGTGGCTTCCCGGCCTCGCCGCGATGATCGGCCTCACCTGGCTGCTCCGGAGGAAGGGCGCGCGCTCCAAACGAGTGACGGAACGGGAATGATTGCCGTGGGGAGCTGCATCGACCTCACCACAACGCAACGCACGGAGACGAAGCACGACCGGCGACGGGCCACCCTCCGCCGCCGACCACGTCCGGCGGCCCGCAAGCTGCGCATGACGGCGCGCCGCATGGCGCCACACGCTCCCCAAACGGCTTTGGACCGCACGGCGCGGCACCCGTCCCGAACGGACCCGGCCACCCGGCGCTCCGCCGCCGATCCCAGACGCGCTACTCCGCCTTCGGCTCCACGCGTGCCTGCACATGCAGCGTGTCCTCGTCGGTCACCTCAACAACCGGCTTCGGCTTCGGCGCGTCGGCCACCCCCAGCTCGCGCAGCTTCGCCCGATACGCCGCCGCGATCACGCCCACGCAGCCCTCGCGCCCCAGCTTGGCGCGGTTGACCACCAGGTCCTTGCCGTCGGTCATCTTCCACTTGCCCGCCGAGTAGCGCTTGTAGAACGCCTCGCGCGCATGCTGCATCTCGCGCACCAGCTTGGCGCCCTTCTTCTTCGACAGCCCGCGCTTGGCGCGTACGATCTCCACGCGCTCGTCGAACGGAGCTGTCACCAGCACCGCCAGGTGATTCGGATTGCTGCGGAGCAGGTAGTCGGACAGGCGCCCCTCGATGATGCAGCTCCGCGTTGCCGCCAGGTCCACGATCACCTGCGACATGCTGCGGAACAGCTTGTCCGACAGCGAGCGTGCGTCCACCCGGTCGGGCAAAAACGCCATGAACTCGGCCGACATGCGCTCGTCGTAGGCGGCCGTTTTGTCGAGCGACTCCCCCGCGCGCGTGGCGGTGCGCACCAGCAGCTCGTTGTCGTACAACGGAATGCCCAGCTCAACCGAGAGCATCTTGCCGATCTCGTGCCCCTCGGCCCCGAAGTCGCGCGCGATGGTGATCACGACCGGCTGACCCGCCTGCGGTTGGCCCGCGGCAGCCCGCTTGTCGAGAACCTGCTTGATGAAACCCATGAAAGCCTCCAAACTACGCCGCGACGACGCGATGCTGATAGGCGCGCACCAGCAGCGAGATGCCGAAGTTCAGCGCGAAGTACAGCGCGAACACAAACCCGTACAGCAACAGCACCTGATCGAGCGTGACCGCATGCGCCATGACCACGTTGGTGGTGTACATGAACTCGGCCACGTTGATGCCCGACAGGTACGAGCTGTCCTTGATCACCGTGGTGCACTGCGAGAACAGCGCCGGGATGATCGTCTTGAACGTCTGCGGCAGGATGATGTAGAACATCGTGGCGAAAAACCCGAAACCCTGGCTGCGCGCGGCCTCGAACTGACCGGTGGGCACCGCGTTCAGGCCGCCGCGCACGATCTCGGCCATGACGGCGCTCGTGAACAAGGTGAACGCCAGCGTGGAGATGAGCACGTCGATGCCCTGCACGGTGAAGTACACGAACAGGATCCACAGCAGGTTGGGCGTGCAGCGGAACAGCTCGATGTAGGCGCTCGCCAGCATGCGCAGCGGGCGCGGCGCATAGCTTTTCACCAACGCGAGCACCGTTCCCAGTATCAGCGAGCACACGATCGCGAGCACCGAGATCTCGATGGTCTTGACGAATCCGCCCAGGATGTAGATAAGGTTGGTAGCGTTGAAGATCTCCATCGCCTACGCCTCCTTTCCTGCGGCGGTACCAGCCGGCGCCGCAGCGGCACCCGCCCCGGCAGCAGCCCCGGCTGCTGCAGCCATCGGCCGGTCCGTGATGCCCGGGATATGCTTGGCGCGCGGGCGCTCCTTGCTGCGGCGCTCGGCCCACTGCACCAGCAGCGCCAGCGGGAAGCAGATGATGAAGTACATGAAGCAGCAGATAATGTAGCCCTGCAGGTACCCGTAGAGGCTCACGAAGTTATCCGAGCGGTACATGAGGTCGCCGCCGGCCACCAGCGCCAGCACCGAGGTGTTCTTCACCAGGTTGAGTGCCTGGTTGCACAGCGGCGGCAGAATGATCTTGAACGTCTGCGGCAGCACGATGTAGGCGTAGGCCTGAATGCGCGAGAAGCCCTGGCTCTGCGCCGCCTCCATCTGCCCGCGCGGCACCGCCTCGATGCCGGTGCGGATAACCTCCGAGATATAGGCCGCATGGTAGAGACCCACGCCGAGCGTGCCCAGCGCGAACGGCGCGATGCGAACCGGAGCCGCGGCGCCCGTCATCATCTGCAGGACCTGCGGGCCGGCCATGTACATGAACATGACCTGCACCGGCAGCGGTGTGTTCTGATAGAACTCCACGTACACGCGCGAGATGGCGCGCAGCACCCGGGAGCGGGAGCACGAGAAGATACCGAGCACGCAGCCCAGCACCAGCGCCAGCACCAAGCCGGCAACCACCACCTGCAGGGTCACGGCAAAGCCGGCCCAGAATGTATCCATATGTTCAAACGCAAGCGACCAGCGCTGCGGATCGAGCAATCCTTCGAGCATAGCGCTCCTTTCACCTTCACCTTCGGTACGGCTCTACCGGCCTTCGACCCCGGCGCGTATCCGCGCCGCTCCGGGCCTGTGCGCTCGCCGTGGCTACACCAGACCCCATGTGTCGATTTCCTCGTCGAGCCAGCCGCTTGCCTGGCACGCGAGCACCACCTGGTCCACCACGGCCGACAGGTCGCTGTCCTTCTTGGTGGCGATGCCGTAGTGCTGCTCGCCGAACTTCACCTCGGGCTCCAGCAGCTCGACGGTCTCGTTCATGTAGCCCGACAGCGTGGAGCGGTCCATGGCGAAGCAGTCGATGTTGCCGGCGTCCAGCGAGCTCTTGATGATGGGATAGCCCGAGAACGCCAAAAACTCCGGCGTGGCATCGATATGCTCGTCCTTGAGCATCTGCTCGATGTTGCCCTGCGTGGTGGCACCCTGCGAAACACCGATGATCTTGCCGTCCAAATCGGCGATGCGCGTGAAGCCGGCGCGCTTCTTCACCATGAGGCCCACGTAGTCGGTGCGGTAGGGCTCGGAGAAATCCCAGGACTTCTCGCGGTCGGGGGTGATCGTGTAGGTTGCGCACACGATATCGAGCTGGTCGTTGTCGATCAGCGGGCCGCGCGTCTTGGGCGTCACGTCGGTGAAGGCCACGAGGTCTCGCTCGCGGGCCTCTTCGTAGCTCACGCCGAAGAGGGAGGCCGCCACCTGGTAGCACAGGTCGATCTCCATGCCCTCGTAGGTGCCGGTGGCCGGATCGAAGTAGCCGTAGCCCGGCACGTCCTTCTTCACGCCGGCGTTGAGCTGGCCGCGCGCCTTGATGGCCGCCACCTTGGAGCCCGCCTGCGCGCTACCGGACGGCGCCGCGGACCCGCAACCCGCCAGCGCGCCGACGCCGATGGCCGCCGCCGCGCCCGCAGCTGCGACGCGCAGAAACGAGCGCCGGGTCAGGGTGGTGGTGGCGGGTGCCGGGGTGGCAGCGGGTGTCGGAGTAGCGGTGGCGGATGCCGGGGTGGCGGAGCGACGTGCGCTCGCGCGCCCGCACGCCACAGACGGCCCGCGCAGCGCATACCCGTGCCCACGTGCGCCCGCCGTCATGCGCGCATCCGGCACGCGCAGCCCCACACGGGGAACGCCGTCGAGCCCGTTTTGCGCGGTCGCCGCAGCCCGCTCAGCGCTCGCGCGCCCGTTCACCTTGGAATCGTTCAGCATACGCGCCCCCTAGTGCAAGATCTTGGCCAAAAACTCGCGACAGCGCGGGTTCTGCGGATTCTCGAAGAAATGCTCGGGCGTGCCCTCCTCCAGGATGCGCCCGTCGTCCATGAAGATCACGCGGTCGGCCACCTGGCGCGCAAAGCCCATCTCGTGGGTCACGCACATCATGGTGATGTTTTCCTGGGCGAGCTCGATCATGACGTCGAGCACCTCCTGCACCATCTCGGGGTCGAGCGCGCTCGTGGGCTCGTCGAACAGGATGATGGGTTGCTTGGTGCACAGCGCGCGGGCGATCGCCACGCGCTGCTGCTGCCCGCCGGAGAGGTTCTGCGGGTACTCCCCCGCCTTGTGCGCCAGGCCCACGCGCTCGAGCGCGGCCATGGCGGCCTCGGTGGCCTCCTGCTTGCTCTTCTTCTGCAGCTTGATGGGAGCCAGCGTGAGGTTGCCTAGCACCGTCATGTTCGGATAGAGGTTGAACTGCTGGAATACCATCGAGCTGTACGTGCGAGCCATCTCCAGGTGATTCTTCTTGGTGAGCGCCGTGCCGTCGATGATGACCTCACCCGAGGTGGGCTCCTCGAGGAAGTCCACGCAGCGGATGAGCGTGGACTTACCCGACCCCGACGGCCCGATGATGACGAGCTTCTCGCCCTCGGGCACCGTCAGGTTCACGTCCTTGAGCACGTGCAGGTCGCCGAAGTATTTGTTGAGCCCCTTGAGCTCGATCATGGTAGCCATGATGGAAGCGTCCCCTTTCCCTCCTATGGAGCCAGGCAGCTTCCCAGCTCAGGTGTCTGTCTATTCATATAGTATGCCGCTGCGTCTAGTAAGCATACCGAAACAACGAGAGGTTGCAACGCGCCGGAAACGCACAGCACACAGCTCGCGCGCGTTTCAGGCGGCGCGGCGGGGGCATAATAGGCACCGAGCACATACGACCGCGCTGCCACCGCGCGCGAGGAAAGAGGTCCTTATGCCCGCCCTGATCACCCATCGCCTGTTCGGCGAGGCAAGCATCGACCGCCTGCCCGCAGGCATCATCTCCACCGAGGAAGAACGGCTTGCTTTCCTGCTCGCCAACCAGGGCCCCGACCCGTTCTTCTTCCGTGTGCGCACGCCGCATCTCTCCAGCTGCATGGAGCTCGCGCGCCGTATGCACCGTTCGCGCATGTCGCGCCAGTTCGCCGCCATCCGCGAGGGCGTCACGCACCTGCCCGCGGCCGACGCCGGCATCGGCCGCGCCTTCGCCCTCGGACTTCTGTCCCACTATGTGCTCGACCGCTGCGCGCACCCCTTCGTCTACGCGCAGCAATGGGGCATCCAGGCCGCCGACCCCGACCTCGCCGAGGCGGGCGGACAGGTGCATGCCGTGATCGAAAGCGACCTCGACGTGCTCATGCTCCAGCTCAAACGCAACGGAGCCACAGTGGAGGCCTACCCGCCAGCGCACGAGCTCGTCTGCAACCCGCGCATCGCTCGGGTGGGCGGCGCGCTCACCAGCTTCTGCGCGCGGCGCGTGTACGACATGGAGATCGACGCCAGCGAGTACGGCGGCGCGGTGGCCGACATGCAGGCGGCCTATCGCCTGATCGAGCCCGCCGGGTCGGCGAAAAACCGCCTGATCGCGCGTGCCGAGGGCCTCACGAAACGTTATCCGCTGCTGCAGGCGCTCGCGCACCGCGTCACCACCGAGGCGCCGGCAGGCGCCGGCAACCTGGCCGAATACGCCTGGGAGGACCCCTTCACCGGAGCGCGCTCGACCACGAGCTTCCCGGCGCTGTTCGAGCACGCGCTGGACGACTATGAGACCTGTGCCACGCGCTTTATCGAGACCGCCGACATGGAAGCCGTGACGCGCCACGTGAACTACTCGGGCCGCCCGCTGGCCGCCGACGAGGAGTTCGACCGCGAAGAATAAAGGGGCGGCGGGAGGCGGTGCGCGAGAAGCCCAATCGCGAAGAGTGAAGGGGCGCTGCAAGGCGGGTGCGGATGCGGGCCGTTTGGGCAAAGAAGGGTTCAGCGTTCGTCCATCCGCGCCGACCGCCCGCGCAAAGCCGGGTTCGGATGTAGGCCGTCCGGGGAACGCCGGGCCGCAGGCAGCCCGTCCAAGCGGGCTCAGGTTCGCTAAGCACCCGTTCGGGCGAAAAGCGGGCGCGGATGCGGGGGCCTGACGGGATAGGGTTCGTCTCCCGTCCATCTTGAAAAAATAGGGTTCGGCGTTCGTCCGTCTAGAAAAATAGGGTTCGCCTCCTGTCCGTCTGGAGGCGAAAAACGGCCCTGGATGGACGAAACACGAACCCGGAAACTCCGAACGGCCGGAATGCGAACCCGCGATGCCCAACCCGACCGGCCCGACCCAGCCGACCCAGCCCAACCCGACCGGCCCGACCCAGCCGACCCAGCCCGACCCAGCCCAGCCGACCCGGCCCGAAACCGGGCACCGCACGCGACTCTATTCGAGTCCCAGACAGCGCTTCACATCGGCCATCCGTCGACGCGACACCGGCACGCTCGCCCCGGTCGTCTCGAGCGTCAGCTGTATCAGCCCGCTCGGCCGCACCACCTCAACCGTGCGGACGTCGTCGATATTCACCAGGAAGCTGCGATGCACGCGCATAAAGCCCTCGTGGCGCAGGCGCTCCTCGAGCACCGAAATGGACTCGCCCACAAAATAGGATCCCGATGCCGCGTGAGCCGTCGCGTAGTCGGCACGTGCCTCGAAATACGACACATCCGCCACCGGGATGAACGAACGCCGGCCACTGTGCTCAACCTGCAGCCGCTTCACTGTGCGCGCAGCCTCCGCGGGCTTGCGGGCCGCCAGGGCCGCGCCCACCTTGTCGAGCGCCTTCTCGATACGCTCGAGCTCCACGGGTTTCAGCACGTAGTCGACCGCATCGAGCTCAAACGCCTCGGCGGCGTACTCGGAAAACGCCGTCACGAATACGACGACCGGCGGATTCTTCAAATTGCGCAGGGTATCGGCCAGTTTCACCCCACTCGTGCCCGGCATCTGAATATCCAGGAACAGCACGTCGGGCCGCAGCGCCAAGATCTTCTCGACCGCCTCGCTGGCGCCGCCCGCTTCCTCGATGACATCTACGCGCGCATCCTGCCCGAGCAGGTACTTGAGCTCTGCCCGGATCGGCGGCTCATCGTCCACCACCAGGGCACTCCATGCACCCTCCTCCATATACACCCCCTCGGCGCGACACCGGCGGCAACCGCTCGGACGCGCCCCTGTTGTTACTCTGTCATACCAGTGTAGCGTATGGGACGACGAGGTCGTCAACCGCACGCGGTGACGCAGTATGCGGTTGGCGAGGTGACGGAGGCCCCGTGCATGCTCACAAGCTCGCGCACGCTCGCGCGCATCGTGCGCGCCCACGCCCCGGGCGCACCCACAAGCTCGCGCCCCCACGCCCCGGGCGCGCCCATGCGTTCCCGCGCACCGTTCGCTCCCACGCGCTCGTGCGTTCCCGCGCACCGTTCGCGCCCACGCGCTCGTGCGTGCACCGTGTGCGCCCACGCCCCCTGCGCACCCACACCGCACCCCCATGGAATCAGAAAACGAATCGACCCCGTCCCCAAACTGCGCGCCCCCAAACTCGGCTGCCGCGCAGGCGCCCCCCACGCGCGCCAAACGAAACGACCCCGTCCCCAAATTGCAGGTCAGTCGCGGGCTGAGGGGAGCGTGGTTGCCTGGGGTTCGTGCGGCTCGCCCAGCAGCTCGACCGTCACGCTCGTACCGCGGCCCGGCTCGGAGGCCACCTGGATACCGGAGCGCTCACCGAAGAAGAAATGGATGCGCATGAGCACGTTCGAGAGTGCCAGGCCACCACCGCGCTTGACGGAGCCGTCGGCCGTCATGGGCACGTCACGCACGCTCGGCGGCATGTGCGACACCTCGCCCACACCGTGCTCCTCCCCCGCACCGCGCCCTTCCTCGGCATCCGCCGATGAATCGAACAGATGCGCCAGTGTCTCGGCATCCATGCCCACACCGTCGTCCTCCACCATGATGCGCACGCCGTCATCCGTGCGGCGCGACGACAGCTCGATCGTCAGCGGCTCGGTCTCGCGCATGGCGTGCTTGATGCAATTCTCCAGCAACGGCTGCAGGATAAACGGCGGAACCGGGCAGTCCAGCGTCGCCGGGTCAAGATGGGCCTCCAGGCGCAGGCGCTCCGCCCCGTAGCGCGCCTGCATGAGGTTGATGTAGCGCATGCCCTGCCCCAGCTCGCTTTCAAGCGAGGTCAGCGCTTCGGAGTTCGACAGCGTCTGGCGGTAGTAGTTCGAGAAGTCGATCAGCAGCGATCGCGCCTTCTCGGGTTCGGTGCGCACGAGCGACACGATCGTGCCGATGGTGTTGAACAGGAAGTGCGGGTCCACCTGCGACTGCAGCGCACGCAGCTCCATGCGGGCACTCACATCCTCCTGGCGCTCGAGCTCGAAGCTTGCCAGCTGCGTGGAGATGAGGTCCGCAAACCCCGTTGCCAGCGCGATCTGCCGCGCATCGATGTCGTTATAGCGCGGGTAGTACAGCTCAAGCGTCCCCATGCAGCGGTCGCGCACCACCAGCGGCGCGGCGATGCCGGCACGCAGACGCGGAAAGAAGCGCGGCTCCGGGTCGCTGGGGACATCACGGGAAAACACGCTCGTCTGCTTGGAGGCGATCACATGCAGGGTGGTCTCGAGCACAACCGGCTGCCCCACCGGGCAGCGATCGGAATCCTCGCCCCAGCTGGCTACCACCGCCTGGCCATCGGTGAGGCAGATGGCCGAGGCCAGGGTCTCGGGCAGGATGATGCGGCAGGCGCCCAGGCCCGCCTCGGGCGTGAGGCCGTGCCGGGTGTGGACGAAAATCTGACTCGCGATACCTAGGGTGCGGTCGGTGGCCGACAGCGAGAAGTCGTCAGGGGTCACGAACACGTAGGCGAAGAAGAAGCACAGAAGCACCAGGCCGGCGATGGTGATGACCGCCGGCACGGGGTTGGCGTTGGCCACAAGCTCAAGTCCCAGCAGGATAAGCAGCATGGGCACGCACAGCATGAGGCCGCGCAAGGCGCCCCGCTGAGCGGTGCGGAAGAACTTCGTTGGATTCTGCCGGCTCCATGGCCACTGCATGCGCATGCCACTCCCCTTCCCCGCCGCCCGGACGCACGGACGTGCAGAGCCGTTTCCCCAGCACCGGAACGCGCCTCCGAACAGGCTTGCCTGCCACCCATCTTATCAGGCGAAACGGCCGCGGGACGGACCATCCTCAACCAGCACTCCAAGCCGCCGCGCCGCCCGTGCGGGTCGTTGGACATTCGACCAGGCGAAAGGCAGGGAAAATCTTCTGTATATATGCCGCCGACCACACACGGTGCGTCTGCAAACGGCAAGGTAGACATGGACAAATGAATGCGCTCGATTGTACCGGAAGCACGCAGATTCGCGCCCGAAGAAGCCGTCTGTCACCGGGGTCCATCAATGGCGACCGCCGCCCGGCCGCGTTGGTCCATCATCCCCAAACACGGCCATCTACCTTGTAATTTATTGTTTCCGACCCTAAGCTGGAAACGTTTACAGCCCCGAGGCGTGCAAGCGCTGAGTCCGCACCGGCGCCCGCACTCGCCCCGGGCGGTTTTCGCCTATAGCGTATCGGAAAGGCTGGGGAAGATGAGAAAACGAATACTGACCTATGTCATGGGCGTACTGGTTGCGCTCAGCGTGTGCATGCTGGGAGGTGTCGGCCGGGCCGCTGCAGCCGAGGCCGAAGCCGCCCCCGGCAATGCCGCCAAGGCATCGGCGGCCGCCACGCTCCAGAAACAGATCGACGACGCACCCGACGGCGGCACCGTCACGATCACGTCCGACCTCGCGCTCGACGCGACCATCAACATCCCCGCCGGCAAGACCGTCACCGTCACCGACGACGGAAGCGCCCACACCCTCTCCAGCACCGCCGAGCCCATGTTCCAGGTGGACGGCGCGTTCACCATCGCTGCCACGGCCGACGACCACCTCATGTTCAAGGGCACCAGCACCCAAGCAGCGCAGCAGGGCTCGATCGCCACGGTGACCGGCTCGCTCGACCTGCGCCACGGCACGCTTACCGGCGGCCCCGTCAGGGCGGGCTTCGAGGGCGTGGTCGTAGTTCGCGGCGGTGACTTCACCATGTCCGGTGGCATCATCGCAGACCAAACGATCGCCGAGCACACCTCCGTCGCTGCTGCCGCGGTCGTCGTCATGGAAAACGACACGAACAAGGGCTCGACCTTCAAGCTGAGCGGCGGGACCATCACCAACAACGCAACGCATGTCGCCGTCATCGCATCGCACTCGAGCGTCATCATGAGCGGCGGGACCATCGACCACAACGCCGGCACCGGCATCCAGGGCGTGTTCTCCTCGAGCGTCACGTTCAGCGGCGGCACGATCTCGAACAACGGCGGGTCGGGCATCTACGTGAACGCGCAGTCGAGCCTTGAGATGACGGGCGGCACCATCACGGGCAACACCACCGCTGGCTCGGGCGGTGGCATCTACGCCCAGAACGTCGAGGCCCTCAACATCCACGCCGGCACCATCACCAACAACACCGCTGGGAACTTCGGCGGTGGCATCTACATCGATTCGACCCGCGCACTTGCGCACATCGACGGCGCGCTCGTCACCGGCAACACCGCCACCCTCATGGGCGGCGGCCTGTGGTGCTGTCCCACCAGCAAGGCCACGGTCAACGTCACCGACGGCATGGCCGTCTTCGACAACACCGTCTCGGGCAACCCCGGCGCCGGCGAGGATTTCGTGAACCTCGACCAGTCGGCCAGCGAGGGAGCCGTCGTCACGGTGGCGAGCCGCATGCTCGGCGGCGGTCTCACCACCTTCTACCGCGACGGCGGTATCACCTACAACCCCCATGGCTCCGGCTTCTGGGACAAATGGGACGCCGACCCAGCCGCGCCGCGCTTTGACGCCATGAACCCCGGCGAGCCGGTGCCGGTGGACGGCGTGCGGGTTTCCCGTGCCCTGAAGGCGATGCCATCCGAGGGCGCAAAGGCCGCGGCCCTCGCAGCGGCGACCACGATCATCACCGGCAACACCTCCAAATCTGGCGGCGGCATCGCCACCAACGGCAGCTTCGCCTCCGGTATCAAGGAGGAGTGGGAGCTGGCCGTGGACAAGGCGTGGGACGACGCCGTCGAGGCATCCGAGCGCGGGGATGTCCCCGTCTACCTCGTCATCAACGGCGAGCCCCTCGACTACGTGATGCTCACCGCCGACAACGGCTACCACGGCTCGTTCACGGGCCTGCCCGACCCGGCGTCCGTGAAGAGCGTGGCCGTGATGGAGGGCACCGTTGCCGAGGACGGCACCGTGAGCCCCGCCGAGCCCACGGACACCTGGAAGATCAGCTATAGCAGCATCGCTACCGATGCCGATGCCAAGAAGATGTCGGCCACGGTCACCAACGCGCCCAAGCCCGAGACGATCTCCATCCCCGTCACCAAGAAGTGGGTCGGCGGCGCGGGCGATGCGGTCACCGTCCATCTGCTCGCCGACGGTGTCGACACGGGCAAGACCCTCACGCTCACCCAGGAGGGCAACTGGACCGGCTCGTTCGACGAGCTGCTCGAGAAGCAGGACGACCAAAAGATCGTCTACACCGTCGTGGAGGACGCCGTGGAGGGCTACACGTCCAAGGTGACCGGCGATGCAGCCAGCGGCTTCACCGTCACCAACACCAAGAACCCCACGCCAAACAAGCCGCACGATAAGCCGAAGAAGCCGAACGACAAGCCGAACAAGCCGCAGAGCCCGGCCAAGCTCCCCAAGACCGGCGACACCTCCGGCCTGGCGGGCATCCTGGCAGCCGCGGCCTTCGTGCCCCTGGCAGCGGCCCTGACCTTCCAGCGCACACGCCGTACCGCCGAGGCCACAGGCAAGCGCAACGACCGCAACCGCTCGAAGTAACCGCACACGGGCAACCGCACGCAGCCTCGGATGGCTTCCTCCGGGCGCGCCTTCCGCAAAACCCCTCCCGGAAACCACCCGCGGCCATCAGAGGCAGACCCCTCCCGGAAATCATCCAAGGCCATCAGAGGCAGAACGTCCTCACCACAAACAATGCGAGGAGCCCCCGCCCCAACGGAAGCTCCTCGCATTTCTTTCTAGGGTAATAGGACAAAAAGCGTGTTCGGATAAGAGGCGTCGATGCAGGTCGATGCCTCTTTTTTCGCCCGCGAGGCAAAGGAGCCGCAGCAGGAAGCCCCGGATGGATTCCCGAAGGGTGTTTCGCGAAGCCACGGCGAGCGGCCTTGGAGATTCCCGGAGGGTGTTTCGCGAAGCCACACCCGAAGGGAATCTCCAAGGCCTCCTCAAGCGTTTCGCGAAGCCACACCCGAAGGGAATCTCCCAGTCCCCGTAAACGCAGCGACCCCCTTCGCCCAACGAGACCAACCCCTTTTCGCCCGCGAGGCAAAGGAGCAGCAGCAGGAAGCCCCGGATGGATTCCCGAAGGGTGTTTTGCGAAGCCACACCCGAAGGGAACCATCCGGGGCTTCCGGACGGGTTGTTGCCCTTATGCCGAGTACTTGTTGCCCTCGCCGAACGTCCCCGCGTCAACGATCCAGCCATCCTTCATGATGACATCCATGTTCTCAGGCGTCAGATCGTGGATGTTCGCCGACGGGTCGCCGTTGACGATGAGCAGGTCGGCGCACTTACCGGCCTCAAGCGAGCCAGTCTCGTCCTCGCAGTGGGCCATCTTGGCGCCGTTCAGAGTGGCGCAGGTGATGGTCTCAAGCGGGGAGATGCCCACCTTGTCCACGAAGTCGTACATCTCGTCGATCGTCACGTAGCCGTAGGGTGTCACGAAGGAGAACGAATCCGAGCCGATGGTGAAGATCACGCCGCGCTTGCGGGCCTCGCGCAGGCAGTCGTAGTTGCGCTGCAGCTCCTTCTCCACCAGGGTGCCCTCATACTTGTCGTGGATCTCGGGCACATAGACCGGCGGATAGGTGGAGTACCACGTGGGCAGAAAACCGATGGTGGGCGTGAAGAACGTGCCCTGCTCGGCCATGAGGTCCATGGTCTTCTCATCGATATCGAAGCCGTGGATCAGCTGCTCGCAGCCGAAGCGCACCGAATCGTATGCCGCGGAGTGGGAGTTGTAGGAGTGGCTCCACACGGGAATGCCCACCATCTTGGCCTCATCGCACACAGCCTTAATCTCCTCGGCGCAGTAATGCTGGTCGCGCCCGGAGTCCCAGCGCCAGATGCCGCCGCCGGTTGCCCAGATCTTGATGGCATCGGGGTTCTCGCGCAGGCGACGGCGCACGGCCTTCCGCAGATCCCACGGCCCGTCAACCTGGTCGCCCCACGGATGGGATTCTTTGTTCTCCAGCTGGCTGCAGTGATGCGAGTCACCGTGTCCGGCGGTGCGGCAGAAGCCCAGGCCCGTGGCGTAGATGCGCGGGCCCTTGAACACGCCCTTGTTCACGCAGTCGCGCACCTGGATACCGAAGCGGCCGATCTCGCACACGGTGGTGAGGCCGTGGGTGAGGCAGTCGTAGGCCTGCTTGACGGCCACGGCCTGCTTCTCCAGCAGCGGCTGCATGACCCAATCGGTATCGTCGTCGGTGAGGTTGCCGGAGAAGTGCAGGTGCGTGTCGATCAGGCCGGGCATGACGGTCTTGCCAGCGGCGTCGATGACCTCGTAGCCGCCGTCGGCCGGCACGTCCTCGTGCTTGCCGGCGTACTCGATACGCCCGTCCTCGCCTATCAGGACCAGCGAGTTCTCCACCGGCGCAGCACCGGTGCCGTCAACGAGCTTGCCGCCGACGATTGCATACTTCTTGCCCATAGTGTTCCTCCTTTGTTGGAACGGTTGAGGTCGCCTTCAGCGACCATGCATATGAACGAATGCCCAAGGCCCGCGCGCCCACACGGCGGGATACGCGAAGAAGCGCGGCCGCAGATAAGCGCAACGGGACCTCAAGCGGACACGAACCGGATGCCCGGGCGGGCGGATGCACGCGTGCAAAGCGATGCGCGCTCGCATGAGGAGAAGGCCGCCCACCCGAACAACGGCTGTTTACCGGGCGCGGGCCCTCGTCACGAACATGAGCACCAGACCCACGGCCAACCAGCCCAGCACGATGCCCCATTCCACCGCATTGAGCGAGGCAGGACTGAACGGCAGGACGAGCAGGCCAATGATGAGCAGGCCCGCGGCGATGGCCAGGCAGATGCCGAACTTGCCGCCCGGAACCTTGTAGGGGCGCGGCAGGTCGGGCTCGGTGAAACGCATGCGCAGGCACGCGAGCGCCACCATGGTGCAGGAGAAGATGAACGCGAGCGCCGAGACGTTGGTCAGCGGGATGAGCATGTTCTTGCCCAAAAACGGCCCCACGACGGTGATCACGGCAAGCACCACGCACGCCAGCTTGGGTGCGCCGGAGCGCTCATCAACCTCGGCGAACTTCTCGGGCAGCTGGCCCTTGCGGCCCATGGCGAGCATGATGCGGCTCGTGGCGCCGTAGAAGGAGTTCATCGGGCCCATGGGGCCGAGGGTGGCGATGACGAGCATCGCGATGTACAGGATCATGTTGATGTTCTTGAGGCACGCGAGCGCGGGCACCGGCTGCTCAACGAACTCGGCCCACGGCAGAATCGTGCCGAACGAATAGATGCACACCATGTAGAAGCCGCCCGCCGCCAGCAGTGCAAGCGAGATGATCTTGCCGAACTTGTTCCAGTTCAGGCCCTCGGCGGCCTCCTCGGCCTGCTGCGGGATCGTGTCGAAGCCCGCGTAGAAGAACGGGGTGAGCACGAGCACCGAGACGATGCCGGCAAGCAGGTTGCCGCTCTCGGTTGCCGCTACGCCGCCACCGGCGCCGGAAACCTGGGAGAACACCGGCATGGCGTTGGACGGTGAGCCGGTGAAGATGGACACGCCCATGGCGAGCAGCATACCGCACAGCAGGGCCTTGGTGAGGAAGGCCTGCAGCTTGGCGGCCGAGCTGGCACCGCGGAAGTTGAGGTAGATCACGTAGCCGGCGAACGCGAGCGCGATCACCGTGGGGAACAGGTACACGTCGGCACCCAGAATGGTGTAGAGCTTGACGGCGCGCAGCCACCCGAGGCCGGGCAGGCCTCCGAACATGTCGGACACCAGCGTGGAGATGGCGATGGCCTCCCACGGGCACAGGATGCCGTTGCCGAGCGCCAAGAACCATCCGGTGATGTAGGACGCCGTGCGGCCGAAGGTGCGGTCGACATACTCAACGATGCCGCCCGAAACCGGGATGGCAGCCGTGAGCTCGCCGAACACCGCTCCGATGGGCACCAGGGCGATGGCCCCGATGAGGAATGCGATCATGGCGGGAACCGGACCGCCGCCCACGACCATCCAGTCGCCGACCTGCAGCACCCAGCCGGTACCGATGATGGCGCCGAAGCCGATGGTGAAGAAGTTCCACAGCGATAGGGTTTTCTTCATGCCCGTCGACTCAACCGAGGTGGTGGTGTCTGCCATTGCATGCCTCCTTTCTGTGTTGCGGATGCAGCTGCACACAGCCGCTGGCATCCCCCTCTTGATGCGCCCCGTCCCGCGGGGCCCCTTATGGGCAGGATAGGATGGACGGGTGCGAACACCGGCGCAGGATTCGACCGAAGGCGGCGCACAGCAGACGAACGGGCGCGTTTTCCGGACGAACGGTCGATGCGGCGGGCCTTCGCAATAAAGCAGAATAGATTAGAATAGAGTTAAATAGTTCAGAATCATTCCTAATAATAAGCAGGTTCACTCTTTGCCCCCTGGCCCAAACAACACATAAACCGCTCGGGCACTGCGGCAACATGCAGTACCATGAGGGGCATTGACGGCGCGAAAGGAGGCCCCATGGACGACGAACGCCGCACCCCGCGCGGGGTGCGCCTTGCCTCCAGCCGGCCGCGCACACGCGATACCTCGGCCACCGCTCGCGAGGCGGAGTGGGCCGACGCGCCTTACGATCGCACGCGCGCAGATGGGGGCGACGGCTATCCTCAACAACTCCCGCGCGCCATGGCCAACCGTCCGCATCCGCGCGACGCAGCGCCCGACCGCGACGGTTTTTCGCCTGAGCGCCCAGCGCACCGGACGTATGGGAATAGACGCGCCGGGTATGGCGAGAGCTCGCGGACCCGGCGCAGACCTCGACCCAGGCCTGCCTCGCGCAGCGAGCGCAGCCGTACCGGAGCGCGGCCGCGCGGGCGCACCGGAACGCAGCTGCCCCAAAGACCCCGCGCGCGTCGCCGGCCCGGCGCGCGCCCCGCACGACGCCGCGGCCTGCCGGTCAGCCCGCGCCTTGCCGCCGTGCTCGCCCTGGTGCTTGTTGCCGTATTCGGTGTGCATGCGGCGCTGAGCTCATGGCAGAAAGCCGCTGCAGATGCCGCCCAGCAGGAGCAGGCAAACCGGGAAGCGCAGCAGCAGGCCGCCGAGCGAGTCGACGTCTCCGCACTGGGCATGAGCGCCCTCACCGCATCGACCCCGAA
The DNA here is from genome assembly GCA_902470695.1 of uncultured Collinsella sp. GTDB lineage: Bacteria > Actinomycetota > Coriobacteriia > Coriobacteriales > Coriobacteriaceae > Collinsella. Next base: position 16,596 of record CABRHH010000011.1, on the reverse strand, counting down.
AAGCGCCTGGCAGCAGGGCACCATGCCGCATCTGTATCAAAGCGATCCGCTGTGGGCGGAGCTGCCCTACGGCGGTGGGACGGTCCGCGCCAACGGCTGCGGGCCAACTTCGCTCGCCATGGCGTACGTCTACCTCACCGGCAAGACCGACCTGGACCCTGGCGCCATGGCGGCGTTTGCCGACGCGCACAGCTACGCTCCCACCGGCGCCACCGAATGGGCATTCATGACCGAAGGCGCGCGGCTGATCGGGCTGCAATCGAAGGCGGTCCCTGTCACACGCAGCGCGATCACCCAGGCGCTCGAGGCGGGGCGGCCGGTCATCTGCACCGTCGAGCCGGGCGACTTCACTAACATCGGGCACTACTTGGTCCTCAAGAGCATCGACAACCGCGGCATGGTCGAGGTGTTCGACCCCAATAGCCCTACGAACAGCGCGCGCCGCTGGGGCATCCAACGGGTTATCGACCAAACCGCCAACTGCTGGGCGTTCTGGGTGTAGAAGCGACTTTTCGGAGCTGGCTGAAAAGGCGTGCAGGCAGGTGACGTGGGTCGCCAGGCTGGCGCAACCTGGGAGGCGGCCGCCACCATAGGGCCCCTCTCGCAGAGCCCCTCCCGCGCGCCCACCAGGCGCGCCCGCGTCGCATTTCATAATGAAACGTTGCGAAACCGCGCTCAATCGAGAACATCGGCGTATCTTGGCATTCCCGCAACACTCGGTCTCTCCGCACGTTGGGCGACCGGCTTGGCCGGCGCGCCATGTGCCGTATCGTGCCCGGGCGTCGCACCCGCCCGTTCAAGCGTAGTGAACTCACTTAACACCTCATCGGCAGTGTACAGATTGCTCTTCTTGTTCCTGGCATTTTGCGTGAGAATTCCAACCGCAACCAGCGAATTGATCGCGTTGCGCGCAGCTTCCCTACTTCTGCCCGTCAGCCTTGCAACCGACTGGATGCTCACCACCGGATTGCCGGGCAGCAAGCGCATCAGCTCGCTCGCGGCCGAGTTTGCTCTCACGTGCGCGCGCACCCTCCAATCTTCTACCAAAAGCTCCATGCGCTTCTCGAAAACTGTCGCCAAGCCGCATGCGTCAAGACAGCGTTGGCAAAAATATGCAACCAGCTCGTCCATCACTCCGGTTTCCTCGAGTGGTTGCTCCGAGCGGTACGCATTGAGTATGGAAAGGTACCTCTGCTTGTCCGAAGCAATCGAAAGCGAAATGGGAGGAATGGTGCGGCTGACCACACCGCCAAAGCGCAAAATCATGAGCATGAGGGCACGCCCGGTCCTGCCGTTGCCGTCTGCAAAGGGATGGATGCTCTCAAACTGCGCATGACCGAGCGCGGCGCGCGCGAGCACGGGAACGCGGACATCGTTGATAAAGTCAAACAGGTCTTCGAGCAGCTCTGGGACCTTTTCGGGAACCGGCGGAACATATGCAGCGCCCACCGGATCGCAAGAAGAACCGCCAATCCAGTTTTGTTGCATGCGCACCTTACCACCTTCGCGCTCCATGTTAGTTCCCGCAAGCACGCCACGGTTAATCTCCTGAAGGTCTTCCAACGTTATTACGTCACCGGCGCAAACGCTCGATACGCTCTCGTGCATGACATGGATATTTGCCAGCACAGACGCCTCGGTAGAATCTATGCGCTGCGAAACGTTGAGCTCGGTGAGGGCTTCGCGCTCCATGAGCTTTTTCGAGTTGACGCTAAGGCCCTCGATTTGCGATGAGGCAATTGCCTCTGAGCGCAGCAGCAGACGGGCCAGCGGCTCGGTCGCGGTCAACACGGCTCCACTCGACTCGAGCGTCGCCAATGCCCCGGTAGCTATGCTGATAGCGTTAATGGTCGCTGGGCTGAGAATCAGGTTTTTCCCGAAGATCTTTTCCGGCGTGTAGGGAAAATATGCGCCATCGGGACGACCGTAGATCGTCGACACCCAAATCTTCTTTTCATAAGATCCCACTGAGTACCACCCTCCGGACTCGCATAACCTTGGCTTGTTGTTTCCTATCGCAAGGTTATCACGATAACCTTGCGAATCTGAAGAGATTTGCAAGGTTACAGCCTGACTGCACCCTCCTGCTTGGTTGAAGCCCTATGTATTGCCACGGCGCTACTAGCCCTACGTCCCAAGGAAGCTGTTTGCACCCACAACCCCTTTGCACGCAGCCGTCCATTGAGAGGCATTGTTGACATTTTTCACGGCTTATTGAGTGGTGTTTTTGACAGAGATGCCCTCTCGATAAAAATAGAGCGCTTCGGGGCAGTTAACCGAAGCGCCCTAAAAGAGAGGAGACGCATTTGCTACGCGCGGTCGTTCCCGCCAACACGGCGGCGCGGATGAAAGGAGAGAAGCCCACGCCGCTGCGTTAGAGCGAGAACACCTAACCCGTGATGCGGGTGCCGGAGAGGCCGGCCATGGTCTCGGCGGCCTTGTCCAGCGCGCCGATGATGCAGGTGCGGCCCTTGCGGGAGCGCGCGAACTTGATGGCAGCGCGGACCTTGGGCTCCATGGAGCCCTTGCCGAACTGACCCTCGTCGGCGAGCTTCTCGGCCTCGTCGGCGGTGAGCTCCTCGAGCTCCTCCTGGTTGGGCTTGCCAAAGTTGATGGCCACGTGCTCGACGGCGGTCAGCAGAAACAGAACGTCGGCGGAGCAATCCTCAGCAAGCAGCTCGCCACCCATGTCCTTGTCAATAACCGCGGCGACGCCCTTGTAGCAGCCCTTGTTCTCGTAGTCGCGAACCACGGGGATGCCGCCGCCACCGCAGGCGATGACGATGAACTCGTTGTCGAGCAGGTTCAGGATGGAATCGGCCTCGACGATCTTCTTGGGCTCCGGAGAGGCCACGACGCGGCGCCAACCACGGCCGGAGTCCTCGACGAAGGTCATCTCGGGGTTCTCGGCCATGATCTCGCGGGCCTGCTCCTCGGTGTAGAACGGGCCGATCGGCTTGGTGGGGTTCGCGAACGCGGGGTCATCGGGGTCGCACTCGATCTGGGTGACGACGGTGGCGGCGTGCCAGCGCTTGTAACGCTTGTGCATCTCGCGGCCGATGCCCTGCTGCAGGTGGTAGCCAATGTAGCCCTGGGACATTGCGCCGCACTCGGGCAGATCCATGGCCGGGGTGCCGATGGCGTCGTGCGCCGAGGCGAAGGCGTTCTGAATCATGCCGACCTGCGGGCCGTTGCCGTGGGTGATGATGATCTCGTTGCCCTGCTCGATGAGGCCCAGAAGGGCGTGAGCGGCGTGGTTGACCTTCTCGATCTGCTCGGCCGGGGTGTCGCCCAGGGCGTTGCCGCCGAGGGCAACGACGATGCGGTCGGGCTTGCCGTAAGGCTTGGACATGTGTACCTCATTTCCTCGAAGGGACTGATTATTCATCAGCTGTTTCACTTTATGCAATATACCCCGACCGCACGCTCTTGGGTAGAACGAATTGCAAGCTCTCGGGTGAACGGTTGGTTTTTGGGGATGAGCGTTAAATCACAAGGTTGTAGGCACCGTTTATACCTGGGTTGAGATGAGATAGAAGCATGGGTATGACCTGCATACAATATAGCTTCTGACCGCTTCCCTATCCAGGCGTATACAATTTGCGATTCGATTATACGCGTCCATTAGCAGGGTGGAGTATCTGCGCACGTGATTGTGTGCTGCAGGCAGGACGGGCTGCACCAGGAACGGGGCACTGGCTGAACTGCGAGCAGGATACAGACTGCACCGCGGACGGGGTGAAGACCCTCGTCGAGAGTGAGGCGCTCTTGCATGTGCGCCGGACCCGTTGACAGCAGGCTCAAAGCACGCCGCGCCCCCGACTGGCCTTGCGGCGCCTCGGCCACAAACAGAGCACTGGCCTCCAGCTAATAAACAGCGGCCATTACAACTTCATTATTTTGCATTTCTGTAACAAAGGATTCTATTTTATGGATTGTGGTTTTCAACAGGGTGTCATTTAAAATTTTACCTTCGGTTGCCTGGTCGCAAATGGCGTCTAATGGGTCTTTGCGAACACCGAAATCCGCCCTACGCAACGGAATCCGTCGCAGTTGTCGTCCAAAAGTCCTTCTGAACGGCCTTTTTCGCCCCAAACGAAGCGTACGGGACACGCTGCATACGATTTTCGGAAAGCCAAAAACCCATTAGATGCCATTTGCGACCACAATCAGAAAGGCCTTTTCTTTTATAACCCCCTTTTCTTATTATCAGACCCACCAAGAGCAAGATATAGCAGACATCAGACCAGCCAACCCATCAATCCTCGTGCGCAGCGTAGTCAGGTTCGTAGCCGCTCGACCAACCACACCCCATCGAAACGCACTTGGCGCGCGCCCTCCTCTAAAATCAAGGAGTTCTGTAAGCGCCCACCCCTTCCTGCGCGCCGTCCCCGGACAAAAGCCCTTCGCTCCCGCACCAAGTCCTTCGTGAGGAACTTCACCCTCGCGCCCAGACCCGAAAAAGCCCTTCGCTCCCACACTCGGGAAGCGAAGGGCTCCATGCCAAACATCGCAAGCCAACAGGCCTACACGGGTGGCGTCGATCTCCACGCATGACCTCGCACTACGCCAGCTCGAACGAATCTGCCTCGTCTATCTGCAGGTCCACGTTGAAAAACGCCCGCAGGGCCGCCAGCGCATGGGCAACATCGCGTGCACCGGCAGTCTCGAATGCTGAATGCATGGCGAGCTGCGCGCACCCCACGTCCACCGCATGCAGGCTCACCTGGGTGTTCGAGATGTTGCCGAGCGTCGAGCCGCCAGCCATGTCGGACCGGTTCGCAAACCCCTGATAGGGCACGTCTGCGGCATCAAGCACCGCCTCGAACGCCGCACGGCTGAAGGCATCGGTGCAATAGTGCTGGTTTGCCGCCTCCTTCACCACCAGACCGCCGTTGAGCACCGGGCGCGCCAACTCGTCGGAAAGCTCCGGATGCGCCGGATGCACGGCATGCGCGTTATCGCAGCTCACCAGCATCGATGCGGCAATCGCCCGGCGCAGGTCCTCATCGCTGTGGCCCAAACGGGCATTCACGCGCGCGAGTACGTCGCGCAACAACGTGGAGGCCGCCCCTTGCTTGGTGCCCGACCCAACCTCCTCGTTATCGAAGCACGCAAACACCGAGATAACGCGGTCGTTGCCCCCGTCCATAAACGCCCGCAGCGCGGTAAACGCGCACATCAGATCATCGAGTCTCGGTGCGGAGACAAACTCGCTCGAGGCTCCCCATATGCACGGAGCCTGTCGGTTCACCAGGAACAAATCGTGCGAAACGATGTCGCTCGGATCAACATCGAGCGCATCCGCCAAGACCACCTTAAGCGAGCCCGCCGCCATGTCGCCCGCAGAAACCAGCGGATACAGATCGCCCGCCCGATTGGGCGCAAACCCACGATTGACATCACGGTTCATGTGAATGGCCACGCTGGGGATAAGCGCCACGTCGCGCTCGAGCGCCACGAGACGGCTGCGCGTGCGCGCCCCTTCGCGCACCAGCACGCGCCCCGCCAGCGAAAGCGGCCGGTCGAACCAGGTGTAGTCCATCATCCCACCGTACGCCTCGGTATCGAGCCGAAGATACGACGATGGCCCCTCGACCTCGGATGCCTGTTTCACCTTGTAGGTTGGGGAATCCCCGTGCGCCGCGGCGATCTGGAAATGGTACGGCGCATGAGCCCCGTCCTGGCAGGCGGGTGCATCGGCAGCCCCCTGCTGCGGACCGGATCCCTCGCGCCCGGCTCGACCGGCCGCGTCGCCCGCATCGGTCATCTCGTCAGCGCCCGCGGCCGGCACCGCAGAGCCCACGCGCCAGGCAATTACGCTCGAGCCGTTGCGCTGTGTATAGTACGAGCCGCCCGGCCGCACCTCCCATGCCGCCGACTCGGGCAGGTATGTGAACCCCGCCGCATCTAGCCGCGCCCGAATAGCCGCCGCTGTATGGAACATGCTCGGACTTTCCCGAATGAAGTCGAGCAGCTCCTCGGCCAACCCCAGCCCATCGTTGTCCATCATCGCGTCTTGCATGACGCCTCCTCGCTTCCGCATGGCTTTCACGGGGCCCGCCCCGCATGCCCGCCATCTATCACGTCGAAAAATCCTAGCACGACCAACCGCCCCGCGTGACAGCAGCGCTGGCATCGGCGGTCGCCCCGTTCTCCTTGCCGATGCGCGTCTCGACTGCCGCCTGCGCAGCGCCGGCACGCGGAGCACCCGGCCCAAGGACGCCCTGCGCCGGCATCCCGCGCTAGCACCCCGCCTGGCCGCCCTGCCCGGCCCAAGGACGCCCTGCGCCGGCATCCCACCCGGCATCCCGCGCCGGCATCCTGCCCAACAGCCCTGCGCCGGCATCCCACCCGGCCATCCCGCCTGGCCGCCCTACGCCACCGTTCCGCGCCGGCATCCCAACCGTTTACCGCCACATATGCCACCGCCCGCCGATTCTTTTCTTCTCTTGTCCGAAATATGTTGCTTGTTGTATATCATTTAACTATCCGAGCCTTTCCGCGAAAAAGGCCCCATGCATCGATTAAGGAGCGCATCTATGAGCACCACCGTCGCCGTTGTTGGCTGCACGCACGCCGGCACCTTCGCCGCCCAGTCCATCCTCACCGCCCACCCCGACTGGACGGTCCATGTGTTCGAGCGCAACGACACGCTCTCGTTCCTCTCCTGCGGCATCGCCCTGTGGGCCGGCGGCCACGTCAGCGACCCCGCGCGCATGTTCTACTCCTCGCCTGAGGCCCTCGCCGGGCTGGGCGCGCAGATGCACATGCGCACCGACGTGCTCTCGGTTGACGTTGCCGGCAAAACGCTCACGGCCCAAAGCCTCGACGGCGGCGACCCGGTTGCCTACACCTTCGACAAGCTCGTCGTCACCACCGGCTCCAAGCCCGTCTGCCCGCCCATCGAGGGGCTCGACGAGGGCCTGGCATCCGGCCGCGTGCTGCTGTGCAAGAACTGGGACCACGGCAAGGCCATCAAGGAGCGCGCCATGAAGGCGTCTTCGGTCGCGGTGATCGGCGCGGGCTACATCGGCGCTGAGCTGGCCGAGCAGCTGAGCGAGGCGGGCGTGGACGCGACGCTGATCGACGGCCTGGACCGTGTGCTCGCCAAGAACTTCGACGCCGACATCACCGACAAGGTCGAGCAGGCCTTCACCGAGCACGGCGTGACCCTCGCCTGCGGCCAGCTCGTGCGCTCGTTTACGCTGGACGAGGACGGCGCAGGCGTGACCGTGGTCACCGACGGCGGCTCCTACCACGTCGACTACGCCATCCTGGGCGCTGGCTTCCTGCCGCGCACCGACCTGTTCGACGGACAGCTCGAGATGATGCCGAACGGCGCCATCAAGACCGATGAGTACATGCGCGCGTTCCCGGCCGGGTCCTCCGAGCCGAGCGCCGACGTGCTCGCGGCGGGAGACTCCTGCACCGTGCTCTACAACCCCACCGGGACCTATGATTACATCCCGCTGGCAACCAATGCCGTGCGCCAGGCGCTGCTCGTGGGCGCCAACATCGTCGAGCCCACGCAGCGCTACATGGGCACGCAGGCCACCAGCGCCGTACAGCTGTTCGATCTGTCGATGGCGGCCACGGGCCTCACGCAGGGCGGGGCCGAGGCGCGCGGCGTGAACGCCTGCTCCACAACGCTCGTCCAGGACTACCGTCCCGACTTCATGCTCACCACCACGCCGGTCACCGCCACGCTCACCTGGGACCCCGCGACCCGTCGCGTCCTGGGCGCCCAGTTCCTGTGCCAGCACGACATCGCCGAGGCGGCCAACGCTGTGTCCATCGCCATCCAGGCTGGCTTCACGATCGACCAGCTCGCCGGTGTCGACCTGTTCTTCCAGCCGAACTTCTGCCAGCCGGTCAACTTCATCGGGGCCGTGGCGATGCAGGCCGTGGCCGAGGCGAACGCGGCGTAGGACTCGCAGCTGCGGTAACTCGCGGGTTTGGTGGTGAGTGGGAAGCGGCGGCGCACAGAGCCGCACCCCACGACGATTCTCGGGTCGCATCAATAGCCCGCAAGTCCGCAGATTCGCAGGCCCAGCAGCTCTCAGGCCCAAGCCGCGAACCCGCACGCAAGGTGCGCAACCTGGGCCAACCAAACGCACAGGCCCCGTACGAGGCAATTCAATCCTCGAACGGGGCCTTGTCATATCCAGCCGAACCGTCAGATGAGGTCAGGCAAGCGTGAACCGAACGCCTCGATCCGAGATGCCACCGTCCGCGACATCATGGCCCGCCTGAGTCGCAAACGGCCAGCCGTGTTCGATGCGCCGCCTGCACCCCCGCTCCGATCGGACAACGGCGACCTGGCAGGCAATGCGATGCCTACCGGACCGCGGGCACCCAACAAACCCTACAGCGCTGCATACTGCTCATCCGACACCGGCTCGAGCCACTCGTTCGAGCAGCCCTCCCCCGGAACCTCGAACGCCACGTGCGCAAACCAGCTGTCCGCGGCCGCGCCATGCCAGTGCTTCACGCCCGCCGGGATATAGACCACCGAACCCGGCGTGAGCTCCTGCGCTGGCTTGCCCCACTCCTGGTACCAGCCGCGCCCGTCCGTGCAGACCAGCATCTGCCCGCCGCCGGTTCGAGCGTGATGCACGTGCCAGTTGTTGCGGCAGCCCGGCTCAAAGCTCACGTTCGCCAAACCGATACCCTGCGTGGCGGGGTTCGTCAGCGGGTTCAAAAACGATGCGCCCGAGAAATACGCCGCGTACGCATCGTTGGGATTGCCCAAGCCGAACATCGGGGCGAACGGCGCCGATGCGGAAGAAGCGGATGCGTCGGACGAACCGTCATCACCGGAGGCGGAACCCGCATCGCCCTCGGCACCCCGAACAGCGACGTCGGATGCGGCCGCGCCATCGTCCGCATACACCGCAACCGCTTTGTTGAACGCCGCCCAGGCATTCGGCCAGCCCGCGTAAAAGGCCAGATGCGTCAGAATCTCGGCCATCTCCTCGCGCGTCACGCCGTTGGCCTTCGCCGTCTTGAGATGGTACTCGAACGATGCATCGACCATGCCCTTGCTGACGAGTGCCGTCACCGTCACGATCGAGCGCAGCTTGAGGCTGAGCTCATCCTCCCGCGACCACACCTCGCCGAACAGGACATCGTCGTTCAGCGCCGCAAAGGTGGGCGCGAACGTACCCAGCGCATCGCGACCGGCAGTTTGCTTGACCATGGAAACCCCTCTCTCGCAACGGGGCGCACCCACCCGGATGCGCCCCGTTAACTGGTGATGACTCCACCCTAGACCTTTGAGTCGGCTCCAAGGCAAGCATCTTTTTTCGAGCTTGTGATGACAATTCAGCTTGGGCAGGCGAGCATGCCGAGCCGCGCCGGTTCCAGCCGCAAGCGCCGGCACCAGCCCATCCCGACCCCGGCCAATCGCCTCATCGAGCAACAGCTCCCGAAGCTTATGCCTGCTTGATCGGCGTCCCTTCGAGCTCGCGATACCCCACGCGCTCGCGCTCATCGGCTTCGACCTCAGACGGACCGCGATCGATGCGGTCACCCAGATGGGCGGCATACTCCAACCGCTCATCGGCAGGCTTTGTTGCCGCCGACCACCGACGCCACGCCCGCGGAACCACGAGGCACCCCGCGATCACGCACACAGCAACCAACAACAACGCCATCAGGATCTCACTACCAGCCATGATAGCTCCTCTCGTCGCAAACCCTGCGCCATGCGGTGCTATCCCTGTGATACCCAATCTGCGTGCTGTTAGCCATTTTTTACCGCTCCGTGAACACCGTCTCGAACCGCTTGCCTCGCTCATAGAAACCTGCGGAACGACGCACGGCCACACCGAAGCCGACGGCCATGCCCCGGCCTCCCTGCCACGCGCGCCGCAACATCCCGCGCGCCCGCCCGGGTGCCCATAGCCTGCTTCGGCTGAACCTGCCTCGGCTGGCCGCGGCCATCCAGCAGCCCAAGGCGCAATCCGCACCCGAGCGAGTGCTATGCCAGCTACAGCGCCTTTCGGAATACCTCGATGATCTCCTCACGCGAAAGCACATGGTAGCCGCCGCGCATCACGAGCGTGGCGTCGGCAAGCGCATCGAGCATCGACTCGTCGCACCCCAGCTCGCGCAGCGACATCACGCAGCCGATCTCGCGCATCCAGGCCTCCATGGCGTCGATACCGGCGGCCGCCAGCTCCTCCTCCGACTTCCCCGCCGGGTCGATGCCCCACACCGCCGTGGCGAAACGGGCGAACTTGGGCAAACCATACGCCATCACCAGGCGGTAATACGGAATCGCCATCGCCGCCAAGGTCATGCCGTGCGCGGCATCGGTGAGCGCGCCGACCGCCTGGCCGAGCATGTGCACCTCCCAATCCTGCGTCTTGCCCATGCCGACCAGCGTATTGAGCGCCCAGGTTGCCGTCCACATGATGTTGGACCGCGCCTCGTACTCCTCCGGGTTCACCACGGCCGCGCGGCTCGCGCGCACCAGCCCGCGCATCAGGCCTTCTGCCAGGTAATCGCTCGTGTTATCGTCGGTACCCGAGAAATACTGCTCGGTGATATGGCTCATGATGTCGAAGATGCCCGAGACCATCTGGTAGCGGGGCAGTGTGTAGGTGAACTCCGGGTTCATGATGGCAAAGCGCGGATTGACCTCGGTACCGAACACGTGGCCGAGCTTCAACCCCGCCTCGTGATTGGTGATGACCGCGCCGCCGTTCATCTCGGAGCCGGTGCCCACCATGGTGAGCACCGCGCCAACCGGGACGATCTCGCAGGACGGCTCCTCCCAGCGGTCGTAGTACACATTCCACGGGTCCTCGCCCGCAGGCAGGTTAATCGAAACCGACAGCGCCTTTGCGTAGTCGATGACCGAGCCGCCGCCAACTGCCAGGATGGCGTCCACCTGGTGCTCGCGTGCAATCGCCACGCCGGCGCGCAGTTTCTCGATGGTGGGATTCGGCATGACCCCCGCATCCTCTACCACGGTTTTACCCGCCGCTTTGAGGACTTCGACAACCTGGTCGTAGATCCCATTCTTCTTGATGGAGCCGCCGCCATACACCAGCTGGATGGTCGTACCGAAGGCTGCAAGCTCTCCGGCGAGCGCGTCCATGGCATCCGTGCCGAAGTGCAGGCGCGTGGGGTTGTGATACGTAATTGAACCGAGCATGTGCTCTCCTTTCATGGGATGACGGCACCAGCCTAGGACTTAAAGTCAACTTCAAGGCAAGCGTCGGTATCACCCAGCCCCGTTTCCGCCCAAAGGGACACAGGGCATCCACAGCGTTGCTTTTCCCGTGCACGTTCTTGCCTTGGAGTGAGGTTCAACGTGTACGAGGGCGCTCTATGGGCCGTTGACGCGAAGTGCATGGGCGCCTGAGTCCAGCGTCGCCGCGCACGCGAGCACGAATTGCGAATAAGCCCATTGGGCTCTCGAACACAGCCGGCAACTCGTTGCACCCTGGCAACCCACCACGCTCCAGCAGCCCACCGTACCCCGGCAACCTGCAGCGTTCGCGGACGATTATCCTACTCCCAGCACGGCTACTCACAGCTCAGCGTGGACCCTCCCTTGGCGAGCAGCTCGTCGTAGTGGGCGATTTTGTAGTCCAGACGGTCGAGGCCCGCCTGGATGCGCTCCAGGCGCTTGCGGGCCTCCTCGCGCTGCTCGATCAAGATCTCCTTGCGTGCCTCGAGCGTCTCGTCCCCACGGTCGAACAGCTGCATGTATTCGATGAGCGCCTCGATGGACACGTTCGCGCCGCGCATGCACTTCACGAACGAGATGCGCGCGCAGTCCTCCTCGCCGTAGTCACGGATACCGCTGGCGTTGCGGTGCACGTGCGGCAGCAAGCCGATACGCTCGTAATAGCGCAGCGTATCCGCGCTGACTCCATACTTCTCAACAACCTCTGCAATACGCATAGCGAATCCTCTCGCCGGAACTGTCGTTGCCTCATCCTACCCCCTTGACCTAGCTCCAAGGCAAGGCGTCTTCAACACCATTCCACACCTGCCCTGCTCGCCTCGGACTGCGACGGTGCGGGCCTTCGCGCCAACACCCCGTGCGCAACGGTGACTCACGCCGACCGCCCTCCGCGGCGCGTTCCGGATAGTCGAGCTCGCCCTCCTCTGGCTCCGCGCGCAGGTTCCACCCGCCGCCATCCGCCTCCGAGCGTGGACCCAACCCGTCACCGTCCCACAACCGCTCTCCGCCTCCATGTGCGGGCTCCACCCGTCACCACCCCACGGCCGACGCCCCTTTACCGCCCCCCACAGCCGGCACACGTCGCGTTCACCCGAATCCCCTCCAACGGTTACCTCCGCGTAACCAGCCCACCTTTTTGTGCGTACTTACCGCATCGTGCGCTAGACGGCATGATGGTGCCGGTGAGGGCAAGCCCCCTCACCATCGACCCGCCCCCACCCTGGAATCGAGGCGTCATGCGCGAGCGAACACGTTCAGCACCCCTTATCGTCTCCATCGTCGCCACCGGACTCCTGTCGTTTTGCGGCGTGATGGTCGAGACCTCGATAAACATCGCGTTTCCGGCACTGATGCGCGAATTCGGCGTCGCGTCGAGCGAAGTCCAATGGATCACCACCGGCTACCTGCTCGTCCTCGCCATCCTCATGCCCGCCTCGGGATACCTCATCCGCCGCTTCTCCATGAGGCATCTCTTTGTCGCCGCCTGTGCCCTGTTTTCCGTCGGCCTTGTTGTCGACGCATACGCCCCGTCGTTTGCCGTGCTTGTCATCGGTCGCCTGCTGCAGGGAGCCGGCACCGCCTGCGCCTTGCCGCTTATGTTCGACATCGTCTATACGCAAGTGCCCGAGCGCTCCGTAGGCACCATGGCGGGCATTGCCTCCTTTACCACCTCAATCGCTCCGGCAGTCGGCCCATCGCTCGGAGGCGTTCTCATCCAGCTTTTCGGCTGGCGATCGGTGTTCTGGTCGCTCCTTCCCGTAGTGGTTCTCGCCTGCGCGCTGGGCGCGCACGCGCTTCGCATCATCGACGATCCCAACAGGCGCCGCACTACCCCCTTCGACATGCTCGGGTTCCTGCTGCTCGCCAGCTGCTCGACCGGCATCCTCATCGGCATGAGCAACCTGGAGCAGCTCGGCTCCCAGGCGCTGTTCGTCGCGGTGCCCCTCGCCATCGCATGGCTCACCGGAGCCGTCTGCGTCATTCACAGCCGAACATGCGACCAGCCCCTCATCGACTGGCGCATCTTCAAGTCGCGCACCTTCGCCTTTTCCTCCGCCGCACTGATAACAGGACAAGCCGTCTGCCTCGGCCTCAACTACCTCCTTCCCAATGCTATGCAGCTCGTCCTCGGTACGAGCAGCGCCATCGCCGGCATGGCCCTCGTGCCCGGCTGCCTTGCCATGGCCGCCACCGTGCTCGTCTCCGGACAGGCCTTCGACCGCTTTGGTCCGCGCACCCCCATACTCGCCGGTGCGCTCGCCGCCGTGGCGGCCTGCCTGCTGCTGGCACTCGCCGGAGGATGCGCGCCGCTCGGCGTCTTGATCGCAGGCCATGTCCTGTTCAGCGCCGGTCAGGCATCCGCCAACGTCAGCGCCCGCACCCTGGGCCTCACCTCCCTGCCTCCGCATCTCATATCCAGCGGAAATGCATTCACCAACACCGTTCAACAGCTTGCCGGTGGAGTAGGCACCGCCCTGTGCGCCTCGGCCGTGAGCATCGCCCAGGCAGCGGGCGCAAGCGGAGCAGATGCCGATGCGACCGCCCTGGTCAAAGCCACCGCCGCAGGAACCGAGGCGGCGTACCTGTGCATGCTCGTCTGCACGGTGCTGCTTGTCTTGTTTGCCCTGCGGGCGCTCGCCCGCACCGAACAGACCAGGTAACCCCGCCCGCCGCGCTACCGTGCCGCGGCGCGGCCCGCGCACCTGCCGCCGCGTCCGCGTATGACCGGCGCCGTCCTTTGCAACGGCGACCCCTATATGAAAGGAACACCATGACGCTGCATCCCATCGACATCGACTCCCTCCGCATCAACCCGTTCACCTTCGTTGGCCTCCAGTGGCTCGCCATCTGCGCCGGCACCGAGGAGCGTGGCTACAACGCCATGTGCGCATCCTGGGGTCAGCTCGGCGCGCTCTGGGAGCGGCGCGACCCCGGCAGCACACCCCATCGAGGCCTTCCCACCATCTCGGTGTTCGTGCGTCCGCAGCGCCACACCCGCACCCTGCTCGATCGCGAGGAGTTCTTCAGCGTGTGCTCCCTTCCCGCCGACAAGCGCCGCGCCCTCGCCTATCTGGGTTCGCACTCCGGCCGCGATGAGGACAAGCTCGCCGCATCGGGCCTCACTCCCGCCTTCGCACCGCAAGGCACCGTCTATATCGCCGAGTCCGACCTGGTCTTCATCTGCCGCAAACTCTATACGGCACCGCTGCAGCAAGAGGGTTTCATCGACACCTCCTTGATCGCCGCCAACTATCCCAAGCGCGACTTCCACCAGGCATACGTTGGCGAAGTCGTCGCCGCCTACGCCTCCGACCGCTTCGACTCCCAAGGAGATACATCCCGATGAGCACGTCGCTATTCAGCCCCTACCGAGGACCGCACAGCCACATCGGCATCGACGTCGCTCGCCCCGAAGATGCGTCGCGCGGCATCGAGCAGCTTGCACGCGTGCTCGACGAAGCGGACGCTGTGGTCGTAGGGGCGGGTGCAGGCCTTTCCACCGCCGCGGGTTTCACCTACACAGGCGCGCGTTTCGAGCGTTGGTTTTCCGACTTCCGCCGCGCCTACGGTTTCACCGATATGTACAGCGGCGGATTCTACCCGTACGCCACCCTCGAGCGCTACTGGGCGTTCTGGAGCCGCTACATCTATTGCAACCGGTACGACCTGCCTGAAAACCCCATCTATCGCACCCTTGTCAGCCTCCTTTCACACCGCGACCACTTCGTGCTCACCACCAACGTGGACCATCAGTTCCAACTCGCCGGCATCGACCGGCACCGCCTGTTCTGCACGCAGGGCGACTATGGCCTGTTCCAATGCAGCGTCCCGTGCCATGAGCGCACCTACGACAACGAGCGCGCCGTGCGCGCCATGCTCGACGCGCAACACGACCTGCAGATCCCCTCAAGCCTTATCCCTCGCTGCCCACGCTGCGGCGCACCCATGGCCATGAATCTGCGCTCCGACGGCACGTTCGTAGAAGACGGCGGCTGGCATCGGGCCGAGCTGCACTACCGCGAGTTCCTGAGGCGCCATGCGCACCTGCGCATTCTTTTCCTCGAACTAGGCGTTGGCGGCAACACGCCCGTCATCATCAAGTTCCCCTTCTGGAACATGACGGCAGCCAACTCCCAGGCCATCTATGCCTGCATCAACAAGGGAGAGGCCTACGCACCGCGCGAGCTTGCCGCGCAGTCCATCCTCATCGACAGCGACATCGCCCCTGCAGTGGACACGCTTGCCCACACGTGTGCCTCCTGACGAAACATCCCCTGCAGCCGCGGACAAGACGACTCGCCCCTGTTCCCGCGCCCAATCACGCGGGCGCTCCGCCCGTGCATCTACCCCGTATCCCAACAGCAGCCCCTACTCGAGCCCCCATCGCACAACGGGCATTTCGCCGGACAGCTCGCCTTGCGCAACAATCACCTCCCCTCAAGCCGCCATGCTCGTGTTGCTCCGCACCACGCCGAAAGGACATGCCATGGACCGCACCGAACCAACGAACCAAGCCGAACGCCGTCGCCTCCTTATTGAGGCGCTGCTCTCCGAACGCGACGAGCAGCCGTCCCAGCACATTCCAGCCGACGCGAAGCAGCAGCGAGCCCTGCTACGCGCCTTGATGAATATCCGTCCTCCCCGCGCACTCGACGCAGACCTCCTTTCCGTGCAAGACACCTACCTCACAACGGAGGTCGACCGCCGCGGCATCGTCGACCCCGCATCTATCCCCTCACTCGAACCTTCCGACCCGGTCCGCGCACGCATGCACCTCTGGCGCGGGGACATCACGCGTCTGGCCGCCGACGCCATCATGAACGCCGCCAACAGCCAGATGCTCGGCTGCTTCGTACCGGGCCATCACTGCATCGACAACGCCATCCACACCTATGCCGGCATGCAGCTGCGCCTCGCCTGCGCCGAGCTCATGGACGAGCAAGGCCACGACGAGCCCACGGGGCGCGTGAAGGTAACTCCGGGGTTCAACCTCCCCTGCCGCTACGTTCTCCACACCGTGGGGCCCATCGTGCCTAACCGCTCACCGCTGCCTCGCCACGCCAGCCAGCTCCGCTCCTGCTACCGCTCCTGCCTCGAAGCCGCCACTAACCTCGGGTGCGAGACCCTCGCCGTCTGCTGCCTGTCGACCGGAATATTCGGCTACCCGCCGCACGAGGCAGCGCGCATTGCCCTCGAAGAAGTCACCCAGCACCTTGCAGACACCGATTCCGCACTCCATGTGATCTTTGACGTGTTTTCCGAGGCTGACGAGCGCATCTACCGCGAACTTGCAAGCGATGGCGCACCCATGCACCGGCAAGGCGAACGAATATTCCTCCTCCTATATTGATGTTGCCGCTTCTCGCGCAGCGGCCGCGCTTCTTTACCCG
>CABRHH010000010.1 GCA_902470695.1 uncultured Collinsella sp. | reverse complement strand
AGGAAGCGGCTCGGCCTGGCCGTCTAGGCCGGTCCAGGAAAACGTCCGCATCCCCCTCCGAACCCGGGATGCGTGTGGATGGCCGATATGCGAACCCAAGACGAATAGGGTTCGCCCCTTGGTCGTCTGGAGCCCAAAAACGGCCCCAGATGGACAGGGCACGAACCCTGTATGCGCGGATGGACACAAGGCGAACCCGGGATCGACGCGAGGTCCTCCGGATGGATACATGCCGAACCCGGATCGCGCAGACGAACGGGGCGCGAACCCGCAACGAATGGGGTTCGCGCCCGGGCCATCCCGAGGCCCACGGTGTCTAGTTCGCCTCTACACCATCGCACCAGCGCTCGACGTCTTCGATGCGGATGACGCTGGCGACCTCAGCCACCTCGCTGAGATGCGCCAGACGGTGGCAGACCGCATCCATGTCGCGCTGGCGAGCTCGGTGCGTGAGGAACACCACCGAGCAGGTTTCCTCAACAGCTTCTGCACCTGTCGGAATCGCCTCGCCGTGAGCTGAAGTGCCCGCTGCGACAGCCGAGCCCGCCCCGTTTTCCGTTGCATCCCCCGCGCTGGCCCCGGCGTGCGTCGCACCTGTTTCGTTGTCCACAGCAGTTTCGATGTCCGCTGCGGTGACCGGGTCGGCCCCGGCGCCCGCTGCAACGACCGTGTCCGCGCCGCCCGCCGCGGTGCCTGTCGCAACCCCGCTGCTCGCTACGGCATCGAAGTCCGCTGCGGTGTCCGCGCCGGCCCCGACGCTCGCCGCACCTTCGACGTCCGCTGCAGCAGCCATGTCCGCCGTACCCCCGACGCCCGCTTGTCCCGCGCTCGCGTGGTCGGCGACCTGGTTGATATCCGATACCGAGATGCCCGCCTCGGCGAAGGCTGCCACCACCGGCGCGAGCGCACCGGCTCGGTCACGCACACGCAGGCGCAGGTAGAAGCGGGTTTCGAGCTCCTCAATCGGGACGATTGGCTCAACGCGCCCATACGGCTCGCGCTCGGCCGGCGCCGCGATGCCGCGCGCGAGAGGCCAAGCGAGCTCAAGCGCATCGCCCACTACGGCGCTGGCGGTGGGGAAGGCTCCGGCGCCAGCGCCGTAGAACATCGTCTCGCCCACGGCATCACCCACGGCGATCACCGCGTTCATGGCGCCTGAAACGGCGGCGAGCTGATGGCCGGACGGAATCATGGCGGGATGCACGCGCACGTCGACGCCGCGCTCGGTCTTGCGACCGCAGGCGAGCAGCTTGATCTTCATCCCGAGGGCCCGCGCTTGCTCGATGTCGGCGGCGCTCACGCCCCGGATGCCCTCGCAGGCGATGTCTGCGGTGGTGACGCGCGTGTGGAAGGCGATGGAGGACAGGATGGCGAGCTTGGCGGCGGCGTCGAAGCCGTCCACGTCGGCGGTGGGGTCGGCTTCCGCGTAGCCGAGCTCCTGCGCCTGCGCGAGCACCTCGGCGAAGTCGAGCCCCTCGGCATCCATGCGGGACAGGATGTAGTTGGTGGTGCCGTTCATGATGCCGGCGATGGTGAGGATCTCGTTGCCCACCAGCGCGTGCTCGAGCGCATTCACGATGGGGATGCCGCCGGCGCATGCCGCCTCGCAGCGAATCTGCACGCCCGCTGCCGCCGCGGCGTCTGCCAGCTCATCCACCTGCTGTCCGAGCAGCGACTTGTTGGCGGTGACGACGTGCTTGCCGTGCGCGATGGCGTCGAGGATGATCTCGCGGGCGGGGTGCTCGCCGCCGATGACCTCGATCACGATGTCGACGGCGGGGTCGGCGGTCACCTCGTGCCAATCGGTGGTGAACACACCTTCGGAAAGCCCGAGCTCGCGGGCGCGCTCGGGGTGTCGGGCGCAGGCGCGGCGCAGCGCAAGGTCAACGCCGTAGGCCTTGCGGTAGCTATCGCGATGCTTGGCGATGAGGCGCGCGCACCCCCCGCCGACCGTTCCCAATCCGATGATGCCGACGTTGACGGTACGTACCTGTTCCATGTGCGCTCCTTGCTGGGTGAATGTGGGTAAGAGACGTGCGGACATTGAGAGATGCGGGCGGCGGGGGACATGCGGGCAGTGAGGGGCGTGCGGGCAAAAAGACGTGCGGATAGTGAGAGGCGTGCGGGCGGTGGGGGCATGCGGTCGTCTCGGGGCGACTGCCCACCGCGCGGCGACCGCGGCTCTGCGCCTGCCGTCCGCGCCGCCCGGGCGTGTGCAAACGCGTACGCGAGGCGCCCGAACGATGTCGAATCGGACACGCGCACACGGCACCTGCTGAGGCGATCCGGCACGGCACCTGCCGAGGCGCCCTGCCCGGGCACCGTGCCGCCCGCCGAGGCAGCCCGGGCGCCGTGCCGCCCGCCGAGGCGAGCCGCCCGCCCGCAGCCGAAGCGAGCCGGCCCCGCGGCAACGCACCCCGCATCCGGCATGCGCTTCCGAGGCACCCCGCGCCCGCTGCCCGCGCGCCGCATCGGCCGTGTGCAGCTCCGTGTTGCTTCTCGCCATTCTACCGTGGTGCACCCGCTGCCGGCATCGCCTGCGCGCGCGGTTGGGCTTGAAACATAGATGTAACATCGCGCCCACCGGGCGGAGGATCATCATCGCAGCAGTTCAACAGCCATGCATGTGCCCTCAAGCAGGGCGTGCGAATATACAGCATCGAACTTGTAACCATTTGGAAACGCTTCTGTTGAATAAAGCGTGTACCCTGATGCGAACCGCATGCGGGACCCGGCTTCGCCGCCCGCGCGGTATTCGTTCATCGCCGTGCGCATCCGCCGCGGCCGCACTCGAGAGGAGAGCCGTATGTCGAGCCTCACCGGTACGCCATGCAACGTTGTCGTGAATCGCAGGAGCGTGATCGTAGGTGCCCTGGGTCTGGGGGCGGCAGGCATTCTAGCCGGCTGCTCCGATGGCGAGGGCGGCGCGGGCAGCGCCGACGCCGCGGGTGCCTTCAAGATCGGGGCTATCGGCCCGCTCACCGGCGCCGCCGCCTCCTACGGCACCTCGGTGTGCAACGGCGTCGAGCTGGCCTGCAAGGACTTCTCCACCGACGAGCTGCCGCTCGCCTCCAAGTCCGAGGACGACGTGGCCGACGGCGAGAAGTCGGTCAACGCTTTCAACAGCCTGGCCGACTGGGGCATGCAGGCGCTCGTGGGCCCCACCACCACTGGTGCGTCCATCGCGGTGGCCGAGGTCGCCAACACCGACCCGAAGATCTTCATGATCACGCCGTCGGCCTCCAGCCCGGATGTGACCGACGGCAAGGACTGCGTCTTCCAGGCCTGCTTCAGCGACCCCAACCAGGGTGCGAACGCCGCCGCCAAGCTTGCCGAGATGTTCCCGAACGAGAAGTTCGCCGTGTTCTACAACTCCGGCGATACCTACTCCTCCGGCATCCGCGATGCCTTCTCCGAGAAGGCCGCCGACCTCAAGCTCGATATCGTGGATGAGGAGACCTTCAAGGACGATTCGCAAACGAGCTTCACCAACCAGCTCACCAAGGCTAAAAACGCCGGCGCCACGATGATCTTCGCCCCGATCTACTACACGCCCGCCTCGGTGCTGCTCAGCAACGCGCACGAGATGGGCTACGACGTCAAGGTCATGGGCTGCGACGGCATGGACGGCATCCTGGGCGTGGAGGGCTTCGACACTGCGCTCGCCGAGGGGCTCTACCTCATGACGCCGTTCTCGGCCGACGACGAGAAGAACAAGGACTTCGTGGAGGCCTACAAGAAGGCCTATGGCGAGGTGCCCGACCAGTTCGCCGCCGACGCCTACGACGCGGTGCACGCGGTGGTGGAGGCGCTCGGCAAGGCCGGCCTTGCTGCCGACGCCGACCCCGCAACGGTGGCGTCCGAGCTGCCCGCCGCGATGACCAAGATCTCGGTCGAGGGTCTCACCGGCACGCTTACCTGGAACGATAAGGGCGAGGTCGAGAAGGACCCACTGGTTTACATGATCAAGGACGGCGCGTACGTAGCCGCCTAGCGCTCGGGACGCGCATCGGCGCCGGGAGCTGCGCCGGGTCCCGTGTGCGGGATGCCGGTTGCGGAGCCCGGCGCCGTTTGTTTTTTCGAATACCGATCGCGCATGCCGACTGCGCATGCGATCGATCCGTCTGACAAGAAGGGAGGCCCACGTGTCCGTCTTTCTCCAATATCTGGTGAACGGGCTGTCCATGGGCAGTGTGTATGCCATCATCGCGCTGGGCTACACCATGGTGTACGGCATCGCCAAGATGCTCAACTTCGCGCACGGCGACGTCATCATGGTGGGTGCCTACATCTCGTTTTGCGCCACGTCCTACCTGGCGCTGCCGGCGTGGGTGTCGGTGCTGGCCGCCGTGGCGGTGTGCACGGTGCTCGGCGTGGTGATCGAGGGACTCGCGTACCGTCCGCTGCGCCAGGCGGGGCCGCTGGCGGTGCTCATCACCGCGATCGGTGTGTCGTACCTGCTGCAGAACGCCGCGCAGCTCATCTGGGGCGCCACGCCCAAGAACTTCGCCTCGATCGTGCCGTTCGAGGTCCCGCCGGCGCTCGCCGCCTACAACATCTCGGCGGTCTCGATCGTGACGGTGGCGGCGTGCTTGGTGATCATGACGGCGCTCATGTGGTTCACGGGTCGCACCAAGATGGGCAAGGCCATGCGCGCGGTGTCCGAGGACAAGGCGGCCGCCCAGCTCATGGGCATCAACGTGAACCGCACCATCTCCATGACCTTCGCCATCGGCAGCGCGTTGGCCGCCATCGCCGGCGTGCTTCTGTGCTCCTACTCGCCGGTGCTGCAGCCCACCACGGGTTCCATGCCCGGCATCAAGGCGTTCACGGCTGCCGTGTTCGGCGGTATCGGCTCGATCCCCGGGGCCTTCGTGGGCGGCATCCTGTTGGGCGTCATCGAGGCGATGGCGCAGGCCTACATCTCCACGAGCCTGGCGAACTCGATCGTGTTCGCGGTGCTGATCGTGGTGCTGCTGGTGCGCCCGGCTGGCCTGTTCGGCACCTATGTGCCCGAGAAAGTGTAGGTGTGCCATGTTCGGATTCCTCAAAAACAAGCGCACCCGCGCCGACCTGCTCACCTACGGCATGGTGATCGCCGCCTTCGCCATCGTGAGCACCCTGCAGGCCAACCACCTCATCCCGCGCATGATCGTCGGCCAGCTGGTGCCCATCTGCGCCTACATCGTCATGGCGCTGTCGCTCAACCTGGTGGTGGGCGTTGCGGGCGACCTGTCGCTCGGGCACGCCGGCTTCATGAGCGTGGGCGCCTACACGGGTATCGTGGTGGCCATGAGCCTGGCCGACGCCGTGCCCGTGCCCGCGGTGCGCCTGGTGATCGCCATCGTTGCCGGCGCGCTTGCCGCCGCGGTGGCCGGCGCCCTCATCGGCATCCCGGTCCTGCGCCTGTCGGGCGACTACCTCGCCATCGTGACCTTGGCCTTCGGCGAGATCATCAAGGAGGTCGTGACCTGCCTGATCGTGGGCGTGGACAGCCGCGGCATTCACGTGCTGTTCAACCTCACCGGCAAGCTCACCGTCGACGACCTGCATCTGGCCGAGGGCGGCCGCGCGCTCATCAAGGGCGCGCAGGGCGCGGCGGGCACCACCACCATCGCCACCTTCGTAGCCGGTTTTATCCTGGTGCTCGTGACGCTCGCGATCGTGCTCAACCTGGTGCGCAGCCGCACCGGTCGCGCCATCATGGCGGTGCGCGACAACCGCATCGCGGCCGAGAGCGTGGGGCTGTCCACCACCAAGTACCGCATGATCGCCTTCGTGGTCTCCGCGGCGCTGGCGGGTGCGGCCGGCGCGCTGTTCGGCAACGGGTTCTCGCAGCTGTCGGCCACCAAGTTCGACTTCAACACCTCGATTCTGATTCTGGTGTTCGTAGTGCTCGGCGGGCTGGGCAACATGCGCGGCTCCATCATCGCCGCGGCAGTGCTCACGGTGCTGCCCGAGGCGCTGCGCCAGTTCTCCGACTACCGCATGCTCGTGTACGCGATCGTGCTCATCTTGGTCATGATCGGCAGCAACAACGCGCAGCTCAAGGCGCTGGTGGCGCGCATCGTGCCCCGGCGGAAGAAGAAGCAGGAGGTGGGTGCGCATGCCTAAGTTCGAATTCGAGCGCGGTCGCATGGTGCCGGTGCCCAGCCGCGCCATCGTTCCGGAGCGCGACGTGGAGCATGCGCCGGTGCTCGAGGCGCTGCATCTGGGCATCGACTTCGGCGGCCTCACCGCGGTGGACGACTTCAACCTCACCATCGGCAAAACCGAGATCGCCGGCCTGATCGGCCCCAACGGCGCCGGCAAGACCACGGTGTTCAACCTGCTCACCAAGGTCTACGCGCCCACGCGCGGCACGATCCTGCTGAACGGCCGGGACACCTCCGGCAAGTCCGTCAGCCAGGTGAACCGCATGGGCATCGCGCGCACGTTCCAGAACATCCGCCTGTTCGACACCATGACGGTGGAGGACAACGTGAAGGTGGGCCTGCACAACACCGAGGCCTACTCGGCGCTGGCGGGCGTGCTGCGCACCCCGTCGTATTGGCGGCGCGAGGCGGCGGCGCACGAGCGGGCGCTCGAGCTGCTGTCGCTGTTCGACATGCAGGACCTGGCGAACCATCAGGCGGGCTCGCTGCCCTACGGAGCGCAGCGCCGCCTGGAGATTGTGCGCGCCCTGGCCACGAATCCGAGCCTGCTTCTGCTCGACGAGCCGGCAGCGGGCATGAACCCGTCCGAGACCGCCGAGCTCATGGAGAACATCGTCAAGATCCGCGATACGTTCAAGATCGCCATCATGCTCATCGAGCACGACATGAGCCTCGTCATGAACATCTGCGAGGGCATCTGCGTGCTCAACTTCGGGCGTGTGATCGCCAAGGGCGCACCCGAGGAGATCCAGCGCAACGAGGCGGTTATCGAGGCGTATCTCGGCAAGCAGAAGGAGGCGTAGACGATGGCGAACAGGGAGAGGACCGCGACCGGCGTTGCGGCTGAGGTCGAGGTGGCTGTCGAGGCGATGACCGAGGCGGTTGCCGGAACCGGCGCGACGGCCGCGGCCGGGACGGCGACCGGGGCCGAATCTGCGGCAGCGGCCGATGCCGCTGCGACCGAGGCGGTGGCGAGCGGGGCGGGTGCGGCGTGCGCGGGCGTTGAAGCGGCTGCCGAGGTTTTCGCGTCGGCGACGCCTGGTACTGTGTCTGCCACGTCGACGGCGACCGGGGCCGGTGCAGCCGCTGCGACCGAGGCGGTGGCGAGCGGGACCGGCACTGCAACCGGGACCGACGCTGCGACCCCGATCGGGGTGGAGGGGAGCGCACTGCTGGAGGTGTCCGGCATCAACGTGTACTACGGCGCGATCCATGCCATCAAGGACGTGTCGTTCGAGGTGCGCGCCGGCGAGGTCGTGGCCCTAATCGGTGCGAACGGCGCGGGCAAGTCCACGACGCTCAAGACGCTTTCGGGCTTGCTGCGTTCGCGGACCGGCTCGATCGCCTTTGCAGGGGAGGACATCATGCACGTGCCGGCCGACAAACTGGTGGCGCGCGGCCTGGCGCATGTTCCCGAGGGGCGGCGTGTGTTCGCGCAGATGAGCGTTGCGGAGAATCTGGAGATGGGCGCCTATACCAGGCCCGCCTCCGAGGTGGCCGGCGGTCTGGAGCGCGTGTACGCGCACTTCCCGCGCCTTGCCGAGCGCCGCCGTCAGCTGGCGGGCACCCTGTCGGGCGGCGAGCAGCAGATGCTGGCCATGGGCCGCGCGCTGATGAGCTCGCCGAAGCTGCTCATGCTCGATGAGCCGTCCATGGGTTTGGCGCCGTTGCTGATCGAGCAGATTTTCGACATCATTCGCGAGCTGCACGCGGCGGGAACCACAATCTTGCTGGTTGAGCAAAACGCGCAGATGGCGCTGTCGGTTGCCACGCGCGGGTACGTGATGGAGACCGGGCGGGTGACCATGACCGGTACGGGTGCCGAGCTGCTCGCCAACGACGACGTGCGCCGCGCCTACCTGGGCGGATAGAGGATCCATCCCGACGGCGCCGGGCCTACCTGGATGGGTAGGGCACCCGTCCCGCCGGCGCTGGGCCCGGTATCGTGCTGGAGGGCTACGGCGTCAGCGTGGGGTCTGGCCGTCGGGTCGGGTGCAGAATCGGACGTCGTGCCGGACGTCGTGCCGAGTGTTGAGCTGCGTATCGAGCCGGACACCGGGCCGCGTGCCGGGCCAGGTGCCAGGCTGCGTGCTGAGCTGGGTGCCGTTCCGGGCGCCAGATCGGGCGCCGTGTCGGGTGCCGGCCTGGGCGTCGGCGGGCTGTCGACAGGCTGCCGGTGGGGCGGGTATTGAGCTGAGCGTCGGCACCGGTAGGTCGGCGGGACATTGGCGCGCTGAACCGGCTGCCGAGTGCCAAGCCTGAGGGCTGCGGCTCCAGCGCCGCGCCTAGCCGTCGAGCCGGAAGGCTGTGACATCAGTGTCGGGCTGGCTGCCGGGCCGGGAGGGCCGGCGCGGCGGCGTATTTCGGGTTCGCGTTTCGTCCATCGGTTGACTTAGGGTTCGTGTCCAGTCCATCGGGGAAACTAGGGTTCGGATTCCGTCCATTTGAAAAACCAGGGTTCGTATCTTGTCCATTCAAGGCTGCTTTTCCCCTCTGGATGGACGAACGCCGAACCCTAGATTCGTCAATGGACAAAACCCGAACCCTGGATGCGTCAATGGATGAACTCCGAACCCTAGATGCGCTCGATGGACGAAATGCGAACCAGGGATTCGCCGATGGACGGACGCCGAACCATTTCTGTTCCAATGGACGAGAGACGAACCTTCTCTGCGCAAACGGACGAACGCCGAGCCCCGGCTTTGCCGACGGACGAGCATCAAACCCTGCGTTTTTGAGTGCGCGTTTCGTCCATCGAGGCCGCCGATGATGCATTTCGGGGCTGTGCCTTGGCCATCCGCGGATTGCGGTTTCGATCTTCGGCCGCGCTCGGCGTCCGTCCGAACATCAAGGGTTCGGGTTCCGTCCATTTGGAAAACCAGGGTTCGTATCTTGTCCATTCAAGGCTGCTTTTCCCCTCTGGATGGACGAACGCCGAACCCTAGATTCGTCAATGGACAAAACCCGAACCCTGGATGCGCTCGATGGACGAAATGCGAACCCGGGATTTTTTGATGGACGAAACGCGAACCTTCTCTGCGCCGATGGGCCGAATCCGGACCAATGCCGTCGCGCAGATTGGCGCTGCTGTGCCCATTCGTCCCGTGCCGCACCGCCCCGGCGCCCTCCCTCGTCCCGCACCATGCCGCCTCGGGGCCCTGACGCCCCGCGCCATGCCACCTCGGCGCCCTGACGACCCCGCGCCGCACCGACTCGCCGCCCGCCCCGCTCCCTGCCGCCCATCGCTAGCAAAAGAAAACGGTACAAATCGGTCATTCTGGTATATAAAACGTCAGCTTCAGCCTTTACAATGCTCTTATATTGTCATGCGATACTGATTCGCGAACGTGCCTGCAACCAGAAAGGGCCCCATCATGCGTCAACTCGAATCCGCCGTAGCGTCCACGCCCATCGGCCGCAGAAACCTGCTTGCCGGAGCGCTCGCGTTCGGCGGCCTGTCCGCGCTTACCGCATGCGGCGGCGGCTCCGGGGCGGGCAGCGCTTCGGCCGCGTCCTCCGACAAGCCCCTTGAGGTGCAGTTCGTTCCCACGAACAACGACGGCAGCATGGAGGCCAAGGCAAAGCCCTTCGCCGAGTACCTTTCGAGCAAGCTCGACCGCGAGGTGAACGTCACCTTGGCCACCGACTACACCACCATCGTCGAGGCCATGGCGTCCGGCAAGGTCGACCTTGGCATCATGCCGCCCGCCGCCTACGTGCAGGCGCGCAACCAGGGCTGCGCCAAGGCTATCCTCACCTCCGAGCTCGGCGCCTACGACCGCGAGACGGGCAAGCCCATCGACGGGCAGCTCGCCGGCACCTTCAAGGGCGAGGTGCTCGTGCGCGCCGACAGCGCCATGCAGGGGATCGAGGACCTTAAGGGCAAAAAGATCGCCACGCTGTCGCCCAACTCCGCCAGCGGCTACATCTATCCGGTGGCCGAGATGAAAGACGCCGGCATCGACCCGGCCAAGGACTGCACCCTCACCACCGTCAACGACATCCCCAGCGAGATGACCGCCGTGCTCAACGGCCAGCAGGACGCCTGCTTCGTCTTCGAGGGCGCGCGAAACGTGTTCGCATCCAAGTTCGCCGACACCGACCTGTTCGCCGAGCTGCGCGTGCTGTTCCTCACCGAGGGCGACATCCCCAACGACGCTATCGCCGTGCTGCCGGATATGGACGAGGAAACGCAGGACAAGATCCGCGAGACCTTCCTCAACATGGCGGGTGACGAGGAGGGCGCTGAGGCCATGTCCCTGTGGGGCCACAAGGGCTACACCGAGGTCGACGAGGGCGCCTACGACACCATCGAGGAGTACACCGAGAAGGCCTCCGCATAACGAGCGCGGAGCGCGAAAGCTACGGGAGCGACCCCAGGGCTCCATGCCGGGGTCGCTCCCTTTTGCGTGATGGGTGCCCCTTCCGGTTGCGCAAGGGATGCATCGCCCACTGTTGTCAATAAGGAGCGATATGATCGAGTTCAGGGATGTCTCGAAGGTCTACAGCAACGGTACGCGTGGTCTCGACCACGTGAACCTGTCCATCGCGGACGGCGAGTTCGTGTCCATCATCGGCCTGTCGGGCGCGGGCAAGTCCACGCTGCTGCGCGCCATCAACCGCCTGCACGATGTGAGCGAGGGCGAGATCGTGGTGGACGGTACCTCCATCACGCGCGCCAACAAGCGGCAGCTGCGTGAGGTCCGCCGCAGCATCGGCATGATCTCCCAGAGCTTCAACCTGGTGAAGCGCTCCACGGTGCAGCGCAACGTGCTCTCGGGCCGTCTGGGGTACTACTCTACGCTCAAAAGCGTGCTGGGCCTGTTCACCAAAGAGGACTACGAGCACACCGAGCAGGCGCTCGAGCGCGTGGGGCTGCTCGACAAGCTCCACGCCCGTTCCGACGAGCTGTCCGGCGGCCAGCAGCAGCGCGTCTCCATTGCGCGCGCCATGGTGCAGCGGGCCCGCCTCATCCTTGCCGATGAGCCGGTTGCCTCGCTCGACCCGGTCACGACGCGCACCGTGATGTGCGACCTTGCGCGCATCAACCGCGAGGAGGGCGTCACCGTGGTGGTGAACATCCATTCCGTGGATCTGGCACGCGAGTTCTCGAGCCGCGTGATCGCCCTGCGCGCCGGCGCGGTGGTGTTCGACGGCGCGCCCGACGAGCTCACACCCGAGAGGCTCGCCGCCATCTACGAGCGCGACGGCCGCACGTGCGTGCCCGAGAGCACGGCGGCAGAGACGGCGGTTGCGTGATGAGGATCGCCGACACCGTCCATTTCGATTGGTACAAGAAGGCGTTCG
This sequence comes from uncultured Collinsella sp., assembly GCA_902470695.1. GTDB lineage: Bacteria > Actinomycetota > Coriobacteriia > Coriobacteriales > Coriobacteriaceae > Collinsella. The sequence goes on along the minus strand of CABRHH010000010.1, from coordinate 69,446 downwards.
TCACCTTCGTCATCGCGGCACTGCTGCTGGCGAGTGCTGCGGTAACCGATGCCGACCTTGCCGCCGTTATCACCGGAGGTCCGCAGGCGGCCGCGTTTCTGTCCAAGTTCATGCAGCCCGACCTCGCCTACATTCCCGAGCTGATCGACCCGATGATGCGCACCATCAAGATGTCGGTGCTCGGCACGGTAGTGGGCTTTGCGGTTGCGGTGCCACTGGCGTTTTTGGCCACCACAGTCGTCACGCGCAACCGCGCAGTCACCGGTATCGTGCGCTTGCTGCTCAACATCGTGCGCACCATCCCCACGCTGCTGCTCGCGGCGCTCGCGGTGGCCATCATGGGTATCGGCGAGTTCACCGGTGTGGTCACGATTGCCATCTTCACGCTGGGGGTCACCTCGCAGCTGATCTTCGAGACGATCGAGACGATCGATTACGCGCCAATCGAGGCAGCCGAGGCGGTGGGTGCCACGCGCATGCAGATCGCGGCGTTCGCGATTGCCCCGCAGGTGGCAAGCCAGCTGGCGAGCTACTTCTTCTATGCATTCGAGATCAACGTCCGCGCCTCGACGGTGCTGGGTTATGTTGGCGCCGGCGGCATCGGTGTGATCCTCAACGCGTCGCTCGGACTGTTCCGCTACGACCGCGTGAGCGTGGTCATCCTCATGATCTTCGTGGTAGTGGGCATCGTGGACGCTGCGAGCGAGGCCGTTCGAAGGAGGCTTGCGTAAATGGCACGACAGGAAACGGTGCGCGCGCCGCGCATGTCGGCGCATCTGCGCCAAACGCTGATCTCGGCCGCCGTGGTGGCGGTTGTTGTTTGGTCGGCTGCCGGGCTGGATTACTCGGGTCTGGCGACCTTTAACCCGTCGCTTGCCGGTGACGTGTTCGCGGGCCTGCTGACGCCCGACTGGAGTTTCGTCTACGACGGTTCGGGCGAGGACCTGGTGAGCCTGCTGGCGCTCACGGCGGGCATCGCATTGCTCGGCACGGCCATCGCCACGGTGCTCGCGGTGCCCATGGCGCTCGTGAGCTCGCGCAACCTGTGGGGCAACGGCATCGTGCCGCGTGTGGGCAAGTTCGTCTGCAACGTGTTGCGCGCTTTCCCCGAGCTCGTGTATGCCATCATCTTCGTGAAAGTGGTTGGGCCCGGTCCCTTTGCCGGCGTGCTCGCCATCGGCGTGCATCAGATCGGGATGCTGGGCAAGCTGTTCACCGAGCAGATTGAGGCGATGGACGAGGCTCCGGCCGAGGCGGTCCGCGCGGTGGGCGGCAGCTTCTGGCAGGCGTTTTTCTGCGCGCGGGTGCCGCAGCTCATGCCGATCTTCTCCTCGCTGGCGCTGAATCACTTCGAGATCGCGGTGCGCAGCGCCTCGACGCTCGGCTTGGTGGGCGCCGGCGGCATCGGCGCACCGCTGATCTTTGCGATCCAGGCGCGCACCTGGCCCACGGTGAGCATCATCCTGCTCGGCGTGATTGTCACGGTGTTCGCGCTCGATGCTGCAACCGGTTGGATTCGGGCGCGCCTGCGGTAGAACGAGCCGCCCCGCCACCGGTTGGGGACGCACCGGTTGGGGACGGGTTCAATCCGGTACGCAGCCGGTGCGGGGCCAACCGGTGCGGAGCGAGTTCGAAGTCGCGCTGCCGAAGCTGGTGCGGGATGGGCTCAGCCAGTGCGGGCCGGGTTGGAAGCCGTGCAGCCGCGACGGGAAGTGACGGGCGGAACGGGTTGGGGACGGGTTCAATCCGGTTCGCAACCTGTGCGGGCCGGGCTGGAAGCCGCGCGGCCGCGGCGTGAAGTGACGGGCGGAAGCTCGGGCACGAAAAGCACGAAGGGAGCGCCATGCGCGTTCTGCATCTATCCGATATTCATTTCCGACGCGCCTGGATGGCGCCGAATGCCGTGCACTGCAACGGTGTTTCGGTGCCCGATGCCGAGGGGTGCAACGGAGCCTTGGCGCTGGATGCCGCTCTCTGCAAAGGCGCCTCAACGCCTGACGCTGCGGGCCGCAGCGGCACCTCGGTACCTGATGCCGCTGAGCGCTGTCCTCAGCCGGAGCGCATGCCGGCCTGCGCACTCGTGCCCGCGCTCGGCTGCGACGAGGGCTTCTACGCCGGCATCCTCGCCCGCGTGGGCGACACGCGCCGCGTGGCTGCTGAGGCGGTGCGGGCGGCGGCCGCGCGCGGGCCCATCGATGCGGTGGTGGTGACCGGCGATATGACGCACGCCGGCGATGCGGACGACATGCGCGCGGTGCGCGACGCGCTCGACCGGGCGCTTGCTGATGCCGGCGCGGCGAGCTCGCCGGTGCTGGCAACCCCGGGCAACCACGATGCGCGCGCAGCGTTCGTCGAGGGCTGGCAGGGCGCGGGTGAGCTGCTGCCCGACGGCACGGTGTGCGCGCGTATCGAGGTGGCCGGCGAGAGCATCGCGGCGATCGACTCCAGCGACGCTGCGGTTCCGGAGGGATCGATCGGTACGGCGGCGCTCGGTTGGCTTGCCGTTACGCTTGCCGAGGCCGCCCGCGCAGGGCGCCGGGTGCTGGTGGCAACGCACCACCATGTGTGCGCCGCGCAGTCCGACATGCCGGCGTGCCAGGGTGCCGCTGCCCTGCTGGGGCTGCTCGCGCGCTACGATGCCGAGTTGCTGTGCGGCCACACGCACCATGCGCTCGCGGGGGAGGCGGCGGGCGTCATCTGCCACACGGCCCCGGCGCTCTCGTTTCAAGGCGACGCCTCCTGTCGCGATGAAGCCCCTTGGCTGTTCGAGGGCGCGCCGGCGCAGGCGTCCAAGGTCGTTCGCTTCCACGGGAGCGCAGGCTACGCTGTCTACGACGTGCGCTGCGGCCATGTGGTCCGCAGCTCGGTCGAGATGCTGGCTGAAGGGCGTCCGCTCGGGCAGTTCTACCTGTGACGTCCGTGAGGTATGCTGAACGGGTTCGCTTCGCGCTCGCGTGAACGCCGGGGTCCGTCCCGAGCCCGCGGGTGGCGCCTATATCGACAAGGAGACATCCATGCTGCGTGAGTTTTGCGCTGAGAACCTGACCCATATCCCGGCAGCACTGGCGGCTGGGGCGGCGCGCATCGAGCTGTGCGACAACCTCGCCTGCGGCGGCACCACGCCGTCGGCCGGCGTGATATGGGGCGCGCAGCGCTTGGCGCACGAGGCCGGTGCACGCGTGATGGCGATGGTGCGCCCGCGCGGCGGAGATTTCGCCTACACGCACGAGGAGCTGCAGATCATGGAGGCTGACCTCACCTCCGCCGTCAGCCTGGGCGCCGACGGTGTGGTCTTCGGCTGCCTGCAGCCCGCCGATCGCGCCGCCTACGATGCTGCTCGCGATGCGGCCATAACCGCCGGGCGCCTGCCCGGCTTCGGCTACGCGGCCGGCTGGCAGCTCGATTTCGCCGCTTGCGACCGCCTATGCGCCCTGGTGCACGATGCGGACGCCACGCGTGACGAGCCGCTCGACATCACCTTTCACATGGCGTTCGACGAGCTCGATGCCCGCGATCAGCTCGAGGCGATCGACGTACTGGCCACGCTCGGCGTCACGCGCATCCTCACGCACGGCGGGCCCGCGGGCACGCCCATCGAGGCGAACCTCGAGCACCTGCGCGAGCTCATCGCCTATGCGGACGGCCGTCTCACCATCCTGCCCGGCGCCGGCATCACCTTCGAGAACGCCGAGGCGATCGCGCGCGAGCTCGAGGCGGAGGAGCTCCACGGCACCCGCATCGTGGACCTGGCGCACCCGCTCGCCTAGGGGCGCGCTGCGCCAACAAGGAGCACCCGCTCGCGTAAGGCGCGCGCAGGATGGCCGCGCGCGAGCGTCCGCTGCCGGTTTCACCCCCGCAGCGGCGCCCGCGTGCGGCGGGCGCTTCACGTGCCGAATGCCCTGCTGGGCGGAGCCGGCGAACGCGCGCCGCTCAGCCGAACCGCTTCGCGTATTCATCCTCGCTCATGAATTCGATAAGGTCGCCGGGGGTGCACTCGAGCACGGTGCAGAGCTGCTCGAGCGTCGAGAATCTCAGGCCGCGTATGTGGCCGTTTTTGATGCGCGAGATGTTCACCACAGACGTTCCGACCTTTTCGGCCAGGTCGGTCACGGATATTTTGCGGTCCGCCATGACGCGGTCAAGGCGCATAACAATTGGCATGATGGTCCTTCTAGGCTATCTCGTCGCTATCGATGCGCAGCTCACGCCCGTACCGGATGAGGAACGAGCCGATTATAAAGCAGGCGGCAATTAGGATGCCGGATACATCGAGTGTTTCGGTGATGGCCTGCCCCTTCAGCGCCTCGCCCGCGAAGAGGAAATCGCAGGCTTCAGATACGATGAAGGGCTTGAGCACCGCTTGTGCGGCGAACAGGGCGCCTAAAACCAACATGCTGTTTGAAAAGGCGTTCGAGAAGGGGGATTTCTCACCCGGAAGCCCTGCAGCTCCAAACAGCAAGGCGCCGAGCACGATCTGGGCGAACGTCAGCACATGCAAGGCGAGCAGATGCGCGGAAAGAGCCGCATGCAGTGGGGAGACGGCGTCGGCGTGCGATAGGAGCGGGACGATGGCGACGATAGCGTACCCGGCCGCTCCGATAGCGAGTCCTGCGCAGGAGATGCGACACGCAAGACGGAACGCGTGCAGCCGTTTGTTCCTCAAGTCAGGTTTCATGGGTTCCTCCAAACTATTGAGGTAAATCCTTAATCTATTATGTTAAACATATTGCAAAGAAATGCAAGAGGCAAAACGTTTCCAGAGGGTGTTTGTGTTCGAGGGACCCGAAGACGCGCTCGGTCCGGGCCGCACGCACAGGGGCCGCATGCACAGGGGCCGCCACACGCGGGCTTTAGCGCCGCACCTGAGCCGAGCGCCCACCGCCCGCTGCGGCGGCCTCGTCGGCAGCCAGCCACTGCACCAGGCGCCCGAAGGAAGCGGCGAGCAGCTGCTGGAACACCGTGCCGCACATCACGGGGAACACGACCTCCCCGGGGAAGTACTGTGTGGCGATCACCGCGCCCGACGAGATGTTGCGCAGTCCGCAGTCGAAGCTCATGGTGACCAGCGTGGGGAACGGACGGTGCATGAGGCGCGCCGCCAGGATGCCCCACAGAAAGCCCGTGCAGGCGAACAGCAGGATGAACAGGGCCACACCGGCGCGCTGCCAGGTCATGTGGAGCACGTAGTCGCTCATCGCCGTCGAGTTCGCGGTGATGATCACCACGAGCAGGATCTTGCATGCCGGCGAGATGGCGGGGGAGAGCACGGCGTGCCCCCAGCCGCGCGACAGGTCGTTCACGAGCATGCCCGCCAGCGCCGGCAGGGCGATCATGAAGATCATGTTGACCATCATGCCCGCCGCGTCGATCTGGATGGTCTGGCCGAGCAGCAGCTGCAGGGTGAGCGGGATCGAGAACGGCGAGATGACGGTCGACACCAGGATGGCGGACAGGCCGAGTGGCCCGTTGCCCGAAAACATGCCCACCCACATGAAGCTCACGATGCCGATGGGCACGCTGTACTCGAGCACGATGCCCGTGATGATGTTGGCGTTGCCCGAAAACAGCAGCGAGGCGAGCGCGAAGGCCACGATCGGCATGAACACCAGCGTGACCGCCAAGATGACGAGCAGCTCCGACGGATGGCGAAACACCTCGAGGACCTGGCGAGTGGTGTTGTTGAGCGAGCCTTGGAAGGTCATGAAGGCGAACAGGATCGGCACGATGGTCTCGATCGGGCCGAATACCTGCGGGGCAAGCACGCCGGCCGCCACGCAGACCGGGACGATGGCGGGCATATGCGCTCCGATTGCAGCGCCCAGTTTCTGCCATGCGTCCATATGCGTCCTTTCCGTTTGTGGTGAATCCCCGGCGTGCGGCCGGCCCCGGTCGCCGCGATACCGGGGCGCCCGGCCACGGATGTGCGCAGAGGTGCCCGAGCGCACGCCGGGCCGCTCCCGCACAGGCCCCTTGGCGTACGCCGGACCGCTTCCGCGCGCCCTCGCACCCGACCGTTCCCGTGCGCACCGTGGCCCGTGTGCCGCCGCCGCGTGTCGGCTGACAGTATAGTGCGCCCGTCCGCCGCGCGCCCGCTGCCGCGCGCCCGTTTCTCAACTCGAAACCTGCGGCGGGAATTTGTGTCCGCGCGCATGTGTATACTTGAGTGCGTTCAACAAAGACGCCCGCCGCAGCGGGTACTCGTGAGGATCTGATCGCATGGAACGTTTCCGTCACCGGCCGCATGGCATCCGCCCGGCCGCGCCCCTGGCCGCATCCGCCCCGCAACCGCAGGGGGTCGATGCACATGTCGTCGCTTAAGACCACCCATCGCTGGACGGTCGCCGCACCTCATCCGGCCCTTGAAGACGAACTCGCCGTCGGCCTTTCGGTGCCGCCGCTCGTGGCGCGCATCATGGCCTCGCGCAGCATCGCCTCGGTGGAGGAGGGCAGGCTCTTCCTCACGCCCTCGCTCGAGCGCGATTGGGCGTCTCCTGCGCTCATCCCCGGCCTGGCCGAGGTGGCCGACCGCGTGGAGGCTGCCGTGCGCGCCGGCGAGGTCATCGCGGTGTTCGGGGATTTCGACGTGGATGGCATCACCTCCACCTGCCTGCTCACCGAGGCCCTGCAGCGCTTGGGCGCCACGGTGCGCCCCTTCATCCCGCATCGCTTCGACGAGGGGTACGGCTTGAGCCGCGCCTCGCTCGACCGCCTGATTGAGGAGACGAGCCCCGCGCTGGTGGTGACGGTGGACAACGGCATCGCGGCCGCCGAGGAGGTGGGCTACCTGCGCGAGCGCGGGATCGACATCGTGGTGACCGACCATCACGAGCCCGCCGACCTGGTGCCCCGAGACATCCCGGTGGCCGATCCCAAGCTCGCCGCGGCGGGCCCCTCTCGTGAGTTGGCAGGCGCCGGCGTGGCGCTGAAGCTCGTGCAGGTGCTCGGCGAGCGGCTGGGCACCCCCGAGCTGTGGCGGAGCCTCACCGAGGTGGCGGCGCTGGGGACCGTGTCGGACATGATGACGCTCACGCCCGAGAACCGCGCCCTGGTGGCCGACGGCATCGCGCACATGCGCGCCACCGCGCGCCCGGGCTACGTGGCGCTGGCCGCCCTTACCCGCACCGATCTTGCCACCATCACCGCCGATGCGCTGTCGTTCTCCCTGATTCCGCGCTTGAACGCCGCTGGCCGCATGGCCGATCCGTCGCTCGCCCTGCGCGTGCTGATGGCTACCGACGCCGTCGAGGCCGCCCGGCTGGCGGCGCAGCTGGAGGAGGTCAACCAGCAGCGTCGGGCCATCGAGGCCGAGCTCACCGCCGACGCCGAGCAGCGCGTGGCGGCCACCTACGACGGCGGCCGCGTGATCGTGGTGGGCGGCGAGGGCTGGCACGAGGGTGTGAAGGGCATCGTGGCGAGCCGCCTCACGAACCGCTATCACGTGCCGGCGCTGCTGTTCTCCATCGAGGACGGCGTGGCGCGCGGCTCGGGCCGCTCGGTGGGTCGCGTGAACCTGTTCGAGGCGGTCGAGCGCTGCTCCGATCTGCTCATCAGGTTCGGCGGGCACGCCGGCGCGGTGGGTGTGACCTGCGCTGCCGAGAACCTCGATGCCCTGCGCGAGCGCCTGGGCGCCGTGCTGGCCGAGCTCGACGCCGATGCCTTCGAGGATCGCGGGGAGATCGCGGCCACCGTGGGCCTGTCCGAGCTCGATATCGCCACTATCGAGCAGATTTCGCTGCTCGAGCCGTTCGGCCAGGGCAACCGGGTGCCGCTGCTGGCGGCCACCGGGGTGACCATGACCGACCGCGCGCAGGTGGGTCGCGGCGGCGACCACATGCGCTTCGCGGTGACCGACGGCGTCTCATGTGTGCCCGCCATCATGTTCCGCGTGCCCGACATCGAGCGGCTCTCGGCGTGCGACACGGTGGTCGACGTGGTGTTCGAGGCGGTGGCCGAACGCTGGCAGGGTCGCGTGAAGCCCAAGCTCATGGTGAAGGACATCCTGTGCCGCTCCTGCGAAGATGCGCCCGTGCCGTCCGCTGCGGTGGCTCCCGCCGGGAAGAGCGCGCCGGTGCCGAACGTGTCGTCGCCAGCCGCCGACCCGGGCACGACCGCGTCGGAGGGCGAGGTTGAGGCGGCAGCCCCGGGTGACGCCGCAGCCGCCGTCCCGCACCTCGCCGCATCCGCTGAAGCCGCTGGCGAGGACACCCCGTCTGCCGCGCCCGCGCCGGACTCGGCGTCTGAGCGCGCAGCCGTCCCCCTTGCCCCTGCACCCGATGCCGCGCGCCGCCAGGCGCTCGCGCAGTTGCCCTACGACGAGCTCACCCGCTCGCTGCTGCATGCCTTCATCGGCACCGCCCGCCCGCACGAGGCGCAGCTGCAGGCGCTCGAGGCCCTGCGCTGCGGCAGAAACGTGCTGGCCGTCATGGGCACCGGCCGCGGAAAGTCGCTGATCTTCCAGGTCCACGCGGTGCGCGAGGCCATCGCGCGCGGGCGGGCGAGCGTGTTCGTCTACCCGCTGCGCGCCCTGGTGGCCGACCAGTCGTTCCACCTCATGCAGACCCTCGCCAAGCTCGGCGTGCGTGCGGCCGTCCTCACCGGCGAGACGCCCACCGCCGGCCGCGACCGCATCTTCTCCCAGCTGGCCGGCGGGCGCGTGGACATCGTGCTCACCACGCCGGAGTTCCTCACCATCCACCGCGCGCGCTTCGCGGCGGCGGGCCGCGTGGGGTTCGTGGTGATCGACGAGGCGCACCATGTGGCGCAGGCGAAGGCCGGTGAGCGCCCGGCGTACCTGGAGATGCCCGCGGTGCTCGCGGCGCTCGGGTCCCCGCGCGTGCTCGCTCTCACGGCCACAGCCGCCCCCGAAACGGCCGATGAGATCGCGCGTCTGCTGCCCGTCGAGGAGCTCGTGGTGGACGAGGCGGTGCGCGAGAACCTGTCGGTCGACGATGGGCGCGAGAGCGCCTCGCGCGAGAACCGGCTCGTTTCGATCGTGGCGGGCGGCGAGAAGTGCGTGGTGTACGTGAACTCGCGTGACCAGGCCCAGGCCCTGTGCCGTACGCTGCGCCGCCGCGTCCCCGAGCTGGCGGCGTCCATCGGGTTCTACCATGCCGGGCTCGAGCGCACGCGCCGCTTGGAAGCCGAGCAGGCCTTCCGCGCCGGTGACCTCACCTGCATCGTGTCCACCTCGGCCTTCGGCGAGGGCGTCAACCTGCCCGACATCCGTCACGTGGTGCTCTACCACATGCCCTTCGGCTCGATCGAGTTCAACCAGATGAGCGGCCGGGCCGGTCGCGACGGGCAGCCGGCCCAGGTCCATCTGCTGTTCTGCGCGCGCGACGCCCGCATCAACGAGCGCCTGCTCGATGCCGCGGCGCCCGAGCGCGCCGAGCTCGTGACGCTCTACCGCGCCCTGCAGACCATGGGACGCCGGCAGCGCGGTGGGTCCGGTACGGCTTCGTTTGTCGCCAGCGACCTCGACATCGCGCAGATGTGCCTGGCCGTGGACGCCCGCACGCCGGTGGAGGAGCGCGCGGTTACCGCCGCGCTCGCTATCTTCGAGGAGCTGGGCTTCCTGCATCAGGCGAGCGTCGATGCAGGCCACCGGATCGAGATGGTGGAGAGCCCAGGGCGCGTGGATCTCAACAGCTCGATCCTCTACCTGGAGGGCCTGCACGCCCGCTGCGAGTTCGCGGCGTTTCGCCGCTGGGCGCTCGAGGCGTCGGCGCATGATATGCTGGCTCGCATCAATCGTCCGATCACGCCGCGTTAGCGCCGGATGGGAGACACCATGGATACCCACAACAGCCGTGCCCGCGCCAAGGCCACCGAGTGGAAGCAGGACAGCGAGCCTTTGCGCCCCAGCTCGGAGATGGTGCACTACGCGTGCGCCGACGACCTGCCCGGCGCCTACCAGGCCGACAACTTCGACAAGCTCGCCGCGCTTGCGCGCAAGTACATGAGCGAGGAGGACCAGGCCCGCGTGGAGCGCGCCTACTGCTTCGCGGCCGAGAAGCACTGCGCCCAGAAGCGCCGCAGCGGCGAGGCCTATATCAACCATCCGGTGGAGGTCGCCATCATCCTGGCCGACCTCAAGATGGACTGCGACGTGGTGTGCGCCGCCCTGCTGCACGACACGGTGGAGGACACCACCACCTCGCTCGATGACGTGGGGACCTATTTCGGTGAGACGGTGGCCGAGCTCGTGGACGGCGTCACCAAGCTTACCAACATCGACGTCGACACCATGGACGAGAAGCAGGCGCTCAACCTGCGCAAGATGTTTTTGGCCATGAGCCGTGACATCCGCGTGGTCATCGTCAAGCTCGCCGACCGCTTGCACAACATGCGCACGCTGGCGGCGCTGCGCGAGGACCGCCGCCTGTTCAAGGCGCGCGAGACCATGGACGTCTACGCGCCGCTGGCCGATCGCCTGGGCATGAGCTCGATCAAATGGGAGCTCGAGGACCTCTCGTTCTTCTATCTGGAGCCCGACGCCTACCAGCGGATCGCGCGCATGGTGGCCGAGAGCCGCGAGGTGCGCGAGCGCTTCTTGGCCGAGACCATCAAGACGCTCGACGATGAGCTGGCCCAGGCCGGCCTTTCCGGCTATCAGATCAACGGCCGCTCCAAGCACTACTGGTCCATCTACCAAAAGATGCGCCGCAAGGGCAAGGAATTCTCCGAGATCTACGACCTGGTGGCCCTGCGCGTGATCACCCAGTCGGTGGGGGATTGCTATTCGGCGCTCGGCGCGGTCCACTCCCTGTGGCGCCCCATGCCCGGACGCTTCAAGGACTACGTGTCCATGCCGAAGTTCAACAACTACCAGAGCCTGCACACCACGGTGATCGGCCCCACGGCGCGCCCGCTCGAGATCCAGATCCGCACCTACGAGATGCACGAGCAGGCCGAGTACGGCATCGCGGCGCACTGGCTCTACAAGCGCTCGGGCGGTTCGAGCGCCACCAAGGGCGCAAGCGCCCAGCGCCTGGACGACCAGATCAACTGGATCAAGCGGTCGCTGGACTGGACGGTCGACGGCGAGATGGGCGACGCCCGCGAGTTTCTGGATTCGCTGCGCGTGGACCTGTTTGACCAGGAGATCTTCGTGTTCACGCCCAAGGGCGAGGTGATGAGCCTGCGCGCCGGTTCCACGCCGCTCGATTTCGCCTACGCTGTCCACACCGAGGTGGGCAACCACTGCGTGGGCGCCAAGGTGAACGGGGCGGTGGCGCCGCTCACCCACGAGCTCGCCATGGGCGACCGCGTGGAGATCCTCACCAACAAGAGCGCCAGGCCCTCTCGCGACTGGCTGAACATCGTGAAGACCCCGAGCGCCAAGTCCAAGATCAGGCGCTACTTCGCCGCCGCCACCAAAGACGAGGATGCGCTCGCCGGCCGCGATACCCTGGCGCGCGACCTGCGCCGCCGGGGCTACGGCATCTCCACGCCGCGCTCCACGCGCGCCTTGAACGCGGTGGCGACCGAGCTCAACTACAAAACGCTCGAGGACCTGTTCGCCGCCGTGGGCGCAGGCAAGGTTGCCGCGCGTGCGGTGGGCAACAAGGTCGAGGCGATTCTGGACCCCAAACCCGATCCGGCCCAGGCCAAGGCTGACGCCATCGCCCAGATCGTGCACCAGCCGGCGCGCACCCACGCGCATCGCGGCGGCAAGAAGGCCAAGGGCACCTGCGGCGTGCGCGTGGAGGGCGACGAGAACGGCACCCTGCTCGTGCGCCTGGCGCATTGCTGCAACCCGGTGTCCGGCGACGACATCGTGGGCTTCATCACCCGCGGGCGCGGCGTGTCGGTCCACCGGGCGACCTGCCCGAACGTCAAAGGGCTCATGGAGCACCCCGAGCGCATGATCGGCGTGTCGTGGGACGGCGCGGCCGACGCCCTGTTCCAGGTCGAGGTCGTGGTGGAGTGTATCGACCGCATGGGCTTGCTCAAGGACGTCACCATCGCCATCGGAGACGCTGGCGGCAACATCCTGTCGGCGGCCACCTCCACCAACCGCGAGAGCGTGGCCACGCTGCGCTTCTTGATCGAGATCTCGGACGCGAGCTTTCTCGACCCGCTGCTGGCCTCCATCGGCCGGGTCGAGAGCGTCTACGACGTGCGCCGCCTCATGCCGGGCGAGGGCGGCGCCACCATGAAGCGGCGTCGGTAGCGCGGCGCGCGTTTGGGTATACACGGGAAGCGAGGAGCGTACGGTACGTGGGAAGGAGTGCAGGCGATGGTGACTGAGTGGGTGCTGCGCCGCTACGGCGGCGACCGCGCGCGGGTGGGCGCCGCCGCAGGCGCCGTGTGCATCGTGCTGAACGTGGTGCTGTGCGCCGCGAAGGGCGCCATCGGGCTTGCGGCCGGCTCGGTGTCGATCGTGGCCGACGCGCTGAACAACCTGTCCGACGCCTCCTCCAACATCGTGAGCGTGCTCGGCTTCAAGCTCGCCGCCCGCCCCGCCGACCCGGGACACCCCTACGGTCACGGCCGCTACGAGTACCTGTCGGGGCTGGTGGTGGCGGTGCTGGTGCTCATGATCGGCGTGGAGCTGGTGAAGTCCTCCTTTGCCCGCCTGCTGGCGCCCGAGCCCGTGGAGTTCTCCTGGGCGCTCGTGGCGGTGCTCGTGCTGTCGATCGCGGTGAAGCTGTGGATGGCGGCGTTCAATCGTCGGCTGGGGGAGCGCATCGAATCCGAGACGCTCATCGCCACCGCCCAGGACTCCAAAAACGATGTCCTCGCCACCGCCGCGGTGCTCGCGAGCGCGATCGTGGCGCAGGCGAGCGGCATTTCGCTCGACGCCTGGGCCGGTCTGGGCGTGGGCGGCTACATCGCCTGGAGCGGCATTGAGCTGGTGCACGATACGGTGGATCCGCTGCTTGGCCGCGCGCCCGCGCCCGAGCAGGTGCGCCATATCCGCGAGAAGATCTTGAGCTACCCGGGCGTGCTGGGCACGCACGACCTCATGGTGCACGACTACGGCCCGGGCCGGCAGTTCGCCAGCGCGCACGTGGAGATGGCGGCCGAGACCGACCCCATGGAGAGCCACGACACCCTCGACAACATCGAGCAGGCCTTCAAAGACGAGGACGGCCTGATTGTGACCTTGCACTACGACCCGATCGTGACCGACGACCCCGGCCTGGTCGACATGCGCAACCGCATCGATGCCGCCGCCAAAAGCATCGATGCGCGCCTGTCCATCCACGACGTGCGCTGCGTGCCGGGACCCACGCACACCAACGTGATCTTCGACTGCCTGCGTCCCGAGGACTGCGCGCTTACGGCCGCCCAGATCCGCGAGCGCCTTGCGGCCCTGGTGATCGAGGCTTGGCCGGGGGCGGTCCCCAAGATCACGGTGGACGAGGACTACGTGAGCGCGGAGCAGTAGCCGCGCCGTCTGCGCGCCGGGCGGCTATACTTGAAGGCACCATCGCGAACCTCGAAGGCCCAAGGAGCAGTTGTATGGCAGAGCCCCAGACCATCACGAACGCCGAGATCGCCGACCGCGTGCCCGACATCGTCATCATCACCGGCATGTCCGGCTCCGGCCGCACGCAGGCCATGCACGTGTTCGAGGATATGGGCTATTTCTGCATCGACAACCTGCCACCCAGCCTCATCTGGCAGCTCGCCGAGATCGTGGGCATCAACGCCGGCGTGGGCCGGCACCTGGCCGTCACGAGCGATCTGCGCAGTCAGGGCCTGTTCGACGAGCTGCTCGACGCCATCAAGGTGCTGCGCGAGCATGAGATGACCTGCAAGGTGGTGTTTTTGGAGGCCTCCGACGAGGTGCTGATTCGCCGGTACAGCGAGAACCGCCGCCGCCATCCGCTGGCCATGCGCGGCGAGACCACGGCCGACGCCATCCAGCGCGAGCGGGTGGCGCTCGCCAGCATCCGGTCGCGCGCCGACATGATCATCGACACGAGCCGCCTGCGCACCAGCGCGCTGCGCACCCGCCTGCGCACGGCCTTCTCCGAGCTCACCGATCAGCAGCTCATGGATGTGCACGTGTTCTCCTTCGGCTTCAAGCACGGCATGCCGGTGGAGGCCGACCTCATGATCGACGTGCGCTTCCTGCCCAACCCCTACTACGATCCCGAGATGCGCACCATGACCGGCCTGGATGCGAAGGTGGCCGATTTCGTGCTCGAGCACCCCAAGACCAAGGAGTTCCTCACCGCCTGGTTCCAGCTGCTCGATGCCGTCATGCCCGGCTATATTGCTGAGGGCAAGCCGCAGCTCTCCATCGCGGTGGGCTGCACGGGCGGGCAGCACCGCAGCGTGGCGATCGCCGAGGCCACGGCACGCTACCTCGAGCGCCATCAGTACCATGTATCCATCTCGCACCGCGATCTTCCGCGGGCCAACATGGCTGGTTAGCGCCGTATGGGACGCGAGGGTTTGCGGGCCGTCTCCATCGGCGGCGGGACCGGGCAGCCGCGGCTGATCCAAGCGCTCAGGCTCATGGGCGCCCATATCGATTCGGTGGTGGCCATGGCCGATGACGGCGGCTCCACCGGGCTTCTGCGCGAGCGGGCCCATGTGGTGCCGCCCGGTGACGTGCGCAAGTGCATCTCGGCGCTGGCGGCCGACCCCGCCTCGCCGCTCGCCCGCGCCTTCGCCCATCGCTTCCCCTATATCGATGACCATGCGCTGGGAAACCTGCTGTTGGTGGCCCTTGCCGAGGAGACCGGCTCGTTCACGGCGGGTATTCGCGCCTGCGAGCGCATGCTCGGCTGCATCGGGCGCGTGCACCCCTCCACCCTCGACGCGGTGAGCCTGGCGGGCCGCACCGTGTCGGGCGAGGTCGTGTGCGGGCAGGCGCGGATCTCCTATGGCCGGCGGGCGTTCGAGCGCGTGTGGCTGGAGCCCGCGGGTGCGGCGGCCAACCCCGAGGCCGTCGAGGCCATTTTGGCGGCCGACCTGGTGGTGCTGGGTCCCGGCTCGCTGTTCACCTCGATCATCCCGAATGTGCTGGTGGACGGCATTCGCGAGGCGCTCGTCCACACGTCGGCGCGGCGCGTGTTCGTGTGCCCCAAGATCGATTCGCTCGGGGAAACCAGCGGCATGAGCGTGGCCGACCACGTGTACGCCCTGGCGGCCTGCGGGCTTGCCGATGCGATCGACGCGGTGCTCGTGCACCGGGGCGCGGAGCCGGAGTTCGTCTATCCGTATGAGAAGCGCGCCTGGGAGCGCCTGGTGGCCCAGGCCGCCGGCGTCCTACCCGAGGACGCGGGCGCGAGCGTTGTGCCCGCGTCCGCGGCGACCGGCGCGGCCGCTGCGGACGCTGCCTCCGACGAGGGAGATGCGCGCGCTGCCGGTGTGTTCCCGGAGCCCGGTGCCGACGCCGCATCCAGCTCGCCGGCCGAGGTGGGGGAGCCCGACGCCGCCTCCAGCTCGTCGGCCGAGGCGTCGGCGCCCGGTGCTGCCTCCGCCGACGCTCCGGTGAGCGCCTCGTCCATCGCGGCGGCCAAGGCGGCGCCGTTCGGCCCGATCCGCGCAAGCGAGCAGGACCTGGAGCGCATCGCCCGCATCGCCCGCCAGGTGATCGTCCGCGATTTCACCGGCAGCGGCTGCCAGCCCGCCCAGCACGACCCTGCGCGCCTGGCCGCGGCGCTCGCGGAGGTGCTGGCCTGATATGTCGTTTACCGCCGAGGTGCGCGACGAGCTCGCGCGCTGTGCCCCCGAATGCGAATACTGCGAGCTGGCAACGCTGGCGGCGCTCGCCCGCGTGTGCGGAACGCTGTCCTATGCCGGGCCGAGCCGCTACCGCCTGCAGGTGGCCACCGAGACCGGTGCGGTGGCCCGCACCATGATCGAGCTCACCCACAAGATCTTGAAGCTCAAGACCGACCTCACCGTGCGCCGCTCGGTGCTGCATCGGGTGCGCAACTACCTGATCGTCCTGCCCGATCAACCCGACCTGGAAAAGGCGCTGGTGCTGCTGGGCATCCTGAACCGCCGCGGCGGGCTGGTGTCCGGCGTGCCGGCGCACGCGGTGGCACGCCCGTGCTGCCGGCGCGCCTACGTGCGCGGCGCGCTGATCGCCGGCGGCTTCGTTGCCGACCCGCGCGGTGACTTCCACCTGGAGATCGCCGTGCAGGGCGAGGCGTTCGCCAGCCAGCTGGCCGAGCTCATCGGCGAGCTGGGGGTGCACGCCCGCGTGAATCCGCGGCGGGGCGCGTTCGCCGTCTACGTGAAGAGCGCCGAGGACATCTACCGCCTGCTGCGCGTGCTGGGCGCCCCGCGCGCCTGCGCCGAGATCGAGGAGGCGCGGGCGGTGAAGTCGGTCAAAAACGAAGTCAACCGCCGTGTGAACGCCGAGCTCGCCAACCAGGGCAGAAGCGCCGGTGCGGCTCGCAAGCAGCTCGAGCTCATCCTCGAGCTCGAGCGTCTGGGCGTGCGCGCCAAGCTGCCCGAGGCGCTCGAGACCTTCTGCGCCCTGCGCGAGCGCCACCCCGACCTGTCGCTGCGCGACCTCGGGCAGATGGCGGACCCCCCGCTGTCGAAATCGGCGCTCTACCATCGGGTGCTGCGTCTGGAAAAGATGGCGGCCGAGGCCCGCGAGCGCTCGTAAACGGCGTGCTCAGGGGGCCAATACCGAGTTGAAGCGTTTCAATGAGGTGTAAAAAACCGGAAATTGCCAATCGCGCGAATGACGCGTGCGAAAAAAGGTATATTTGAAGCGTGGTTAGTTTTCGGGTCTCAACGGCGTGCAGAAAGCGCGCGGGAGGCCCCATGAAAGGAGACACACATGGCAGTTAAGGTTGCTATCAACGGCTTTGGTCGCATCGGCCGTCTGGCGTTCCGTCAGATGTTCGGTCACGAGGGCTCCGAGATCGTCGCCATCAACGACCTCACCTCTCCCGATATGCTCGCGTACCTGCTGAAGTACGACTCCACGCAGGGCAACTACTCCCGCGATCACGAGGTTTCCGCCACCGATGACGCCATCGTCGTCGACGGCAAGGAGATCAAGATCTACGCCGAGGCTGACGCCAACAACCTGCCCTGGGGCGACCTGGACGTCGACGTCGTGCTCGAGTGCACCGGCTTCTACACCTCCAAGGCCAAGGCTCAGGCCCACATCAACGCCGGCGCCAAGAAGGTCGTCATCTCCGCTCCCGCGGGCAACGACCTGCCCACCATCGTCTACAACGTCAACCACGAGCAGCTGACCGCTGAGGACGACATCATCTCCGCCGCCTCCTGCACCACCAACTGCCTCGCTCCGATGGCCAAGGGTCTGAACGACTTCGCCCCCATCGTCTCCGGCATCATGACCACCATCCACGCCTTCACCGGCGACCAGATGACCCTCGACGGCCCGCAGCGCAAGGGCGACAAGCGTCGTTCCCGCGCCGCTTCCGAGAACATCGTGCCGAACAGCACCGGTGCCGCCAAGGCCATCGGCCTGGTTCTGCCCGAGCTCAACGGCAAGCTCATCGGTGCCGCCCAGCGCGTTCCTACGCCCACCGGCTCGCTGACCAACCTCTACGCCGTCGTTGACAAGACCGTCACCGTCGAGGAGGTCAACGCCGCCATGAAGGCCTACGCCGAGACCATCTCCGAGACCTTCGGCTACAACGAGGACATGATCGTCTCCCGCGACATCATCGGCGAGACCCACGGCTCCATCTTCGACGCCACCCAGACCATGTGCTCCGACCTGGGCAACGGCCAGACGCTCGTGCAGGTCGTCGCTTGGTACGACAACGAGAACTCCTACACCTCGCAGATGGTCCGCACCATCAAGTACTTCGAGAAGTTCGTTGCCTAAGTGAGCAACGCGTCTCGTAGCTAGACTAGGCGTCTTACGCAGGGGCGCGGCCTTACGGCATCAAGCCCGCAGGCCGCGCCTTTTTGTTGCAGATACACCGCGCCCGGCGCCTGCCGAGCGCGTGAACCACAGAAAGGATTGGACATGGCGTTCACCAAGAAGACCGTCCGCGACATCGATGTCGACGGCAAGCGCGTCCTGGTCCGCGTTGACTTCAACGTGCCGATCAAGGACGGCGTCGTCGGCGACACCACCCGCATCGAGGCCGCGCTGCCCACGATCAAGTACCTGGTCGATCACAACGCGCGCGTCATCCTCATGAGCCACCTCGGCCGCCCGGCCGGCACCGGCTTCGAGGCCGAGTTCTCCCTGGAGCCCGTCGCCGCCAAGCTCGCCGAGCTCTCCGGCCTGGACGTGACCTTCGTCGCCGACACCTACGGCGAGAAGGCCGCCGCTGCCGTCGAGGCCCTCGAGGCCGGCCACGTGCTCGTGCTCGAAAACGTCCGCTTCGACAAGCGCGAGAAGAAGAATGACCCCGAGATCGCCAAGACGCTCGCCTCCTACGGCGACGTCTTCGTGCTCGACGCTTTCGGCACCGCGCACCGCTCCCAGGGCTCCGTGGTGGGCCCGGCCGAGTTCCTGCCTGCGGTGGCCGGCTTCCTGCTCGAGAAGGAGGTCGACACCCTCACCGGCATCTTCGCCGAGCCGGAGCGCCCGTTTGTCGCCATCGTCGGCGGCTCCAAGGTGTCCTCCAAGATCGGCGTGCTCGATCACCTCATCGACTCCGCTGACACCCTGATCATCGGCGGCGGCATGGCCTACACCTTCTTCCTGGCCAAGGGCTACAAGACCGTCGGCACCTCCCTCAAAGAGGAGGACTGGGTCGAGCGTGCGGCCGAGATGCTCAAGAAGGCCGAGGACAAGGGCGTCAAGATCCTGCTGCCGATCGACAACGTCGTGACCGACCACTTCGGCGAGGACGCCACCGGCGAGATCGTCGCCTCCGACGCCATCCCCGAGGACCGCATGGGCATGGACATCGGCCCCAAGACCGAGGAGCTCTACGCCGAGGCCATCCGCGGCGCCAAGACCGTGTTCTGGAACGGCCCCATGGGCGTGTTCGAGTTCGATCAGTTCGCGCACGGCACCCAGGCTGTGGCCGAGGCTGTTGCCGAGGCCGAGTGCACCTCCATCATCGGTGGCGGTGACTCCGTGGCGGCTGTCAACAAGTTCAACCTGGCCGACAAGATGAGCTGGATCTCCACCGGCGGTGGCGCGTCCATGGAGCTCGTCGAGGGCAAGGCTCTTCCGGGAGTGGAGGCGCTGAACGATGCCGAGTAACCGCACCACCCTCATCGCCGGCAACTGGAAGATGAACAACGACATCACCGACGCCGTCAAGCTCGCAGGCGAGCTCGTCGAGGCCCTGCCCGAGGTGCCCGCCGGCGTCGAGGTGTGCGTCTGCCCGCCGACCGTCGACCTGCGTCCCGTTTCCTGCAAGGGCGGCATCAAGGCCAGCCCCATTAAGCTGGGCGCCCAGAACGTCTACTGGGAGGCCGCCGGTGCCTACACCGGCGAGACCTCGGTGGCGATGCTTCAGTCCGTGCCGGTGCAGTACTGCATCATCGGCCACTCCGAGCGTCGTGACTACTTCCACGAGACCGACGAGGATCAGAACAAGAAGGCCGCCGCGCTCATCGCCGGCGGCATCACCCCGATCTTCTGCTGTGGCGAGCCGCTCGAGGTCCGCGAGGCCGGCACCTACGTCGAGCACGTTGTCGCCCAGGTGAAGGCAGGCCTTACCGGCCTGGACATCACCAGCGCCGACCAGCTCGTCGTCGCCTACGAGCCCATCTGGGCCATCGGCACCGGCAAGACCGCCACGGCCGAGGACGCCCAGGAGGTCTGCGGCGCGGTGCGCGAGGCGCTCGCCGAGATCTTCGGTGCCGAGCTCGCCGACGGCATCCGCGTGCTGTACGGCGGCTCCGCCAAGCCCGGCAACATCGCCGAGCTCGTGGCCAAGCCCGATGTCGACGGTGCCCTGGTGGGCGGCGCGTCGCTTCAGGCCGCCGATTTCGCCTCCATGGTCGTGAAGGCCGCGGAGTAGCATCCGTTTTGTTGCAACCGGGCCGCAGCGCACCCGAGCGTTGCGGCCCCTTCGTTTGAAGAGGGAAGAAGTATCTATGGCTAACCGTCATCTTCCGGCGCTGCTGGTGATCATGGACGGCTGCGGTCTGGCGCCCGAGGGCGCCGACAACGCGGTCGCTGCCGCCTCCACGCCGTTCATCGACAGCCTCTACGCGAACTACCCGCACACCACGCTCGGCGCCTCGGGCGAGGATGTGGGCCTGCCTGAGGGCCAGATGGGCAACTCCGAGGTCGGTCACCTCAACATCGGTGCCGGTCGCATCGTGTTCCAGGAGCTTTCCCGCATCAACAACGCCATCAAGGACGGCTCGCTGGCCACCAACGAGGTGTTCGGCGCGGCGATGGACGACGTTGCCGCATCCGGCAAGACCCTGCACCTCATGGGTCTCATGAGCCCCGGCGGCGTGCACTCCATGCAGAGCCACTGCGAGGCGCTCGTGAAGATGGCCGCCGAGCGCGGTGTGAAGCGCGTGCGCATCCACTGCTTCATGGACGGCCGCGATGTCGCCCCGCAGTCCGGTGCCGGCTACGTGTCCGAGCTCGCCGCCTTCCTTGCCGACCTGTCCGAGAACACCGGCTGCGATGCCCGCATCGCCAGCGTTTCGGGCCGCTACTGGGCCATGGACCGCGACAACCGCTGGGAGCGCATCGAGCGCGCCTACCAGGTGCTCGTCAACGCCTCCTCCGCCGACACCGATCCGGTGGCCGGTATCAAGGCCTACTACGAGACCGACCCGCGCGGCGACGAGTTTGTCGAGCCGTTCGCCTGCCACAACGAGGGCATCGTCGACGGCGACGCGGTGATCTTCTTCAACTTCCGCCCCGACCGCGCCCGTCAGATGACCCGCGCCTTCACCGACGCGGCCTTCGACGGCTTCGAGCGCGAGCGGATCGCCCTGTCCCACTTCGTGACGATGACCGAGTACGACCCGACGTTCGACGTCGAGGTGGCCTTCCCCAAGACCTTCCCCGAAAATGTGCTCGCCGACGTCATCGCCGAGGCTGGCCTGAAGCAGCTCCACACCGCCGAGACCGAGAAGTACGCGCACGTCACGTTCTTCCTGAACGGCGGCATCGAGGAGCCCAAGGCGGGGGAGGAGCGCGTGCTCGTGGCCTCGCCGAAGGTCGCCACCTACGATCTCAAGCCCGAGATGAGCGCGCCTGAGGTTACCGAGAAGCTGGTCGAGGCCATCAAGGGCGATCGCGCCGACTTCTACATCGTGAATTTCGCGAACTGCGATATGGTGGGTCACACCGGCGTGTTCGATGCCGCTGTGGCTGCCGTTGAGGCTGTGGACACCGCGCTGTCCAAGGTCATCCCCGCGATTCTCGACAAGGGCGGCTTCGCGCTGATCACCGCCGACCACGGCAACGCCGACCACATGTTTGACGAGGTCGACGGTGTGAAGAAGCCCTTCACCGCGCACACCACCAACCGCGTGCCCTTCATCGTGGTGAGCAAGAGCGCCAAGCTCGCCGGTATCGAGGATGGCCGTCTGTCCGACATCGCCCCGACGATGCTCACCATGGCCGGTCTCGATCCGAGCCCCGAGATGACCGGTCGCGTGCTGGCTGTCGAGGAGTAGGCTCTTCTGTCGAGCAGTAGCCTCTCTGTCGAGGAGCAGGCCCTCCTGCAAGGCGGGCTTTCCTGCGAGGTGGGTTTTTCGCTGTGATTTCGGGGGCTGTCGAGGAGTGGGCTTTCCTGTCGGGGAGCGGGCTCTCTGCCGAGAAGTCGGCTCTCCTGCAAGGCGGGCATTCCGCTGTGGTTTCGGGGCTGTCGAGCAATGCGCTCGGCAGCCCCGTTTCGTTGACCGGGTTACGCGCCAGCATGTTTGGGCGCATGCGGCGTTCGGGTTCTGCATGTGGGAGAGGCTGCCCGGGTCCATGTTTCTCCCATGTCCCCGCTTGGGCGTCACGCGGCAGGTTTTGCGCATGGGCTGCCCTTCCGTATCCCATCCGGTGAGTTCACCAGACTTCTCACCGATCGCGCTTTGCTCATGGGATGACTACCCAGATTCCATTCCGGCTGCATGCGCAGGCCCCCTCCGCAAGTAGCTTCCCTTTTGGGCTGCCACCCGGGTTCCGTCCTGACGGAACCCGCCTTGCGGCGGAGTCGGGCGAGCCTTCTCGGTTTTCGGCCGACGGAGCCGTCCCCTGCTCATGTGTCGGCTGCCGGCCGACGGAGCCGTCGCCTGCTCATGTGAAGAGGGACTTGCCACAAGCTGCATATGTCGAGGTTTCTCGCAACCGTCTGCCGGTGCCCGCACCGATAGGCGATTGTGTTACTATCGGGCACTGTACGTGTATGCATCTCAAAGGAGATTTCCGTGGGTCCGTTCCAGATTGTCCTGTTCGCGGTGTGGGGCCTGTCCGCCCTGCTGCTGGTCGCGCTTGTCCTCATGCACTCCGGCAAGGGTACCGGCGTGTCCGACATGATCGCCAGCTCGCTGTATAACTCCAGCGCCGCCACCGGTGTCATGGAGCAGAACCTCGACAAGCTCACCGTCATCGTGTCGGTGGTGTTCGCGGTGTGCGTTGTGCTGTGCATGTTCTTCTTCCCGCAGGGTATCGTCGGCATCTAAGATCGCGACGGCGCCTTGCGGGGCTACGGCGGCATCTAGGGTGACGCCAGTTCCTGTAAAGCATCGCCGGTATCTGGGGCGGTGTCGATCCCCGCAGGGTTTCGTCGACATCCAGGACGGTTCCAGCTCATGTGGGACATCGCCAGCTCCCGAGACGACATCAGCATCCGCAGAGCACGCCAGTGTCCAGGACGGCGCAAACTTCCGCAGAGCATCGTCGGCATCTAGGATGACGCCGGTCCCTGCAGGGTGGCGTCGGCGTCCGAGCTTGCACCGGCTTTCCGCGTATTCGGTGTCGCGGGGTTCGTCTCGCTGCTGTGAGATGTGGGCTGCGCAGAGTGCTTGCCCACGGCGGGTTTGCTCAGTGTCCTGGACGTTCGGCAGGTGGAGTTGCCAGCCGCTTCTTTCGTGAATTGCAAGGCTGCCTGCGAACGGATGCTTGCGCGCGGTAGGTCGTATCTCGACCGCTAAACTGCTAACCCGAGCTCGATCGCAGCTTTGCGTTCGGTCTTTGGAATACATCTAGCTCCCTCTCAGAGAGACATCTTCCAGCTATGTTTGTAAAGCGGCTTCTTCCGGCAGGGGAGAGGCCGCTTTTGTTGTATCGGTTGCGCAGGAGAAAGTCCGCTTTTGTTGTATCGGTTGCGCAGGAGAAAGGCCGTTCCAGGTATGCCGGTGCGCACGAGAAAAGCCGCGTGCTTGTTACTGTCACGTATGTACGACTGTCAGCTGTGTCAAATCGTATGCGCATACTGTTATATGGGCGAAAAGAAAGAGCTGGTAGATGATGCAAAGGTGAGTTCTGGATGTATCGACTCTGTCTGATAGCGCTACCAAACCGTACACAGCTGACAGTCGTACACAGCTGACAGTAGCGCACAGCTGACAGTGCATGTGCGCACGGCTGACAGCTGCAGGCGATCACAGCCGGTGGCGCATGCGCACGTCTGGATGCACATGCGCATGCAGCGGACAGCGCGAGTTGGCACGGCTGAAGGTAGCACAGGCTAACAGCGCCCGCTCGATCGGCAGCTCAGCGGCCGTCGCGCTCGATTCCGCTCTGCCATCATCCTCGATTCCGCCTCGCTTTGCGTCACCACGCACCCATCCGCAGCGGTGTCTCGTCCGATGCGGCAGCGTTGTCCCGCCACCCCGGCCACGCCTCTCCAAGTCCGCAAGGAACACCGCCGCCCCGGCCACACCCCGCTCGGCCAGCAGGAGATGCTTCCGTCGCGGCCCAGCCCCGCGCCGCCGTCCCGACCGTCCCCGCCCCAGCCCCGCCCCGCGCCTCCAGCCGCGCCCCGGTCCCCCGCCAGCTCGGGCATCTTGATGCACGGGCGTCCACGATACAATTTGGAAACATTTGCGCGTAAAACCGAATAGAAAAACGCCGATACACGGCATCTGTGCTGTGAACACTTTGTCAAACTAAAGATATTGCAACCAATTCCGGAGATTGTCCTCACTCCAGTATGCAAAAGTGCGCTATGGTATTGACACACCGAATGCACGCTCGCCCATGCCTGGCAGCGTGAAAGCCGGTTGAAGGGGCGCTCAACCGATGCGCGTGCCGTACGTGCGTCACCGTGTCGCTGCTCCCCGGAAGGTTTGATTTAAGGAGGAAGGCATGGCTACACCCAAGTTTACCCAGCCCGTCGTCGGGCGCCGCACGTTCATCGGCGGTACGCTGGCGGCAAGCGCTCTGGCGGCTCTGGCCGGCTGCGGCGGCGGCAAGGGCGGCAGCTCGGCGGGCGGCGGTGACAACGTGCTGAGCTTCTACCTCAGCGAGCCTGCCTACATCGACCCGTACAACGCGCAGGAGAACCAGGGCACCGCCATCGCGCGCGCCTGTTTCGATGGCCTTATGACCTGGGACTGGGACACCAACAGCGCGGTCCCCATGTGCGCCGCCGAGGCACCCACGCTCTCCGATGACGCTCTCACCTACACCTTCAAGCTCCGCGAGGGCATGAAGTTCCACAACGGCGATGCCGTTGATGCCGCCTCCTTCAAGCGCGGCTGGGAGCGCGTTGCGTCCTCCAAGGGCGTCAAGGACACCCCGTCCGATATCGCCTACCACCTGGCTCCGGTTGCCGGTTACGATGAGTTCCACAGCGGCTCTGCCGATGAGCTCTCCGGCGTCGTTGCCGTTGACGAGCTGACCCTGCAGGTCACCCTGTCCTCGCCCATGGCCGACTGGCCGGCCGTCTGCTGCCACCCGGGCCTGGTGCCGGTGCCGCAGGCCGCCATCGACGATCCGGACTCCTTCCTGGAGCAGCCGATCGGCAACGGCCCCTTCAAGATGGATGAGGCCTGGAAGCACAACCAGTACATCAACCTCGTCAAGTTCGACGACTACTACGGTGACGCCCCCAAGGTCGACAGCGTCTACTGCTCCATCCAGAAGGACCCGAACACCGCCTACAAGGAGTTCCAGGCCGGCTCGATCGACTTTGCCCAGATCCCCACGGGCAAGATCAAGGAGTGCCAGGACAGCTACGGCACCTCCGAGGACGGCTACACCGTCACCCCGGGCAAGCAGTGCCTGCTGGGCACCGAGCTGTCCACCTACTTCCTGATCCTCAACTCCGACGATCCGGTGCTGGCCGACGTCGACGTGCGTCACGCCATGTCCCTGGCCATCAACCGCCAGAACATCGTGGACACCCTCTACGAGGGCAGCCGCAAGCCCGCCACATCCATCATGCCGACCGCGATCGACGATGATGAGGAGAACACCTGGACCTACTGCGCCTACGATCCCGATCAGGCCAAGCAGATCCTCGACGCCAAGTACCCGGCCGATGCCGACGGCAAGCGCGGCCTGTCCGTCACGTTGAACTACAACGGCGACGGCGGTCACGAGGACCTCATGTCCGCGATTCAGCTCGACCTCGAGGCCGTGGGCTTCACCGTCACCCAAGACACGGTCGAGTGGGCCACCTACCTCACCAACCTCGGCGACGGCAACTTCTCCGTGGCGCGCCTGGGCTGGACGGCCGACTATCCCACCATGGACAACTTCCTGTACCCGAACTTCTTCAGCTCGGCTGACAACAACTACGAGAAGTACAACAAGCCCGAGATCGACGCCGCCATCCTGGCCGCGCGTGAGATCCAGGACGAGGACGAGCGTCGCGCCGCCTGCCGTAAGATCTGCGCGCAGATCGGCGAGGACATGCCGGTCATCCCGATCATGTTCTATGCGCACAACTACGTGGGTTCCGAGCGTCTGAAGAGCTTCAACTACGACGCCCAGACGATCCCGCACTTCGAGACCGCTGAGCTCGCCTAGCGTCTCGTCATGCATCGAGCATAGACCCGATAGCGTCTGCAAGCAGGACATCGCAGCTCGCGGTGTCCTGCTTCTTATTATTCTGCCTGCATATCTACGCACAATCCCCGCAGTATCGGTAAACGGGTGCCGTATAATAGGGGGTTATGTCGCGGTATTCGCTGCCGCGGCGGGCACTGTCCACCAGACAAGGGAGGGTATCGCTGTGCTAAGGTACATCCTCAAGCGAATCCTGCAGTTCATCCCTGTCTTCCTCGGTGTCACGCTCATTCTGTTCATCATGCAGAATGTCGTGCCCGGCGATCCCATCAAGCTGATCGCCGGCGAGAAGAAGCTCGATCCGGTAACGGAGATGAACATCCGCGCCGCTCACGGCCTGATCAAGACCGACGCGGACGGCAACATCGTGTACGACGAGAACGGTGACACGATCGAGACCCCTATGTGGGAGCGCTATTTCACGTATCTGAATAGCCTGCTGCATGGGGACCTGGGCACCTCGTACCAGCGCGGTACGTCGGTCGATTCGATCATCCTGTCGGCCTATCCGTACACGGTGCAGTTGGCGTTGGTCGCAATCGTGATCGAGGCGGTGGTCGGCATCGGCGCGGGCATCATCTCGGCGATCAAGCGCTATTCCTTCTGGGATGTGCTGGTAACGCTCACCACCTCGGTGCTGGTGGCCATGCCCGCCTTCTGGTTCGGTATGCTGCTGCAGCTGATCTTCGGCATCTGGCTGAAGGATGCCACGGGCGGGGCCTTGGCGCTTCCCGTGTCGGGCGTCGCCGGCCCGCGCGCGCTGTTCCCCGAGTGGATGTACTACATCCTGCCCGCGCTCACGCTCGCGGCGGTTTCCACTGCCTACTCCGCGCGCATCATGCGCTCGCAGCTGATCGAGGTCATGAACCAGGACTACATCCGCACGGCCAAGGCCAAGGGTCTGTCCAAGGGCTCGATCATCTTCCATCATGCGCTTAAAAACGCGCTGATCCCGGTTGTCACCTACATCGGCATGGACTTCGGCGCCATGCTGTCCGGTGCCATCCTCACCGAGACGGTGTTCAACTGGCCCGGTATCGGACGCGAGACCTACACCGCCATCACCCAGCGCGACTGGCCCATCGTTATGGGCTCGGTCACGGTCATCGTGGTCGTGGTTATGGTCATCAACCTGATCGTTGACGTGAGCTACGCGTTCCTCGATCCCCGTATTCGCCTCGGCAATGCGGGCAAAGAGTAGGAGGGCACCATGCAGTACCCCTTCAATGAGATGGAGCAGACGGGTGCGGCTGCCGTTGCGGCCCAGCCCAAGGCAGCTGCCGCCGCTCCTTCGCGCACCCTGTGGGGTGACGCCTTCAAGCGCCTGACGAAGAACAAGCTCGCCGTCGCCGCGGCCATCTGGATCGTGCTCGTCGTCATCGTGGCGGCCACCGCCGACCTGTGGGTCCCGCAGACCTTGGGCGACCCCACGGCGTCGGACTCCACTACCATGGCGATGAACTCGCGCCAGCCGCCGTCGCTTGAGCATCCGTTCGGCACCGACACGCTCGGTCGCGACGTGCTGTCCCGCGTCATCTACGGCGCGCGCATCTCGCTCACCGTCGGTTTGGTCGCCACCGGCATCTCCACGCTGATCGGTTTGGTGATGGGCGCGATCGCGGCCTACTACGGCGGGATCTGGGACACGATCATCATGCGCCTGGCCGACATCTTCCTGGCGTTCCCGTACACCCTGTTCGTCATCGCGATGATCGCGGTGATCGGCAACGGCATCCAAAACGTGTTCTTCGCGATCGGCGTTTTGGGTTGGCCGCAGGTGGCGCGCGTGTTTAGAAGCGCCATCCTGTCGGTGAAGGAGAGCGACTACGTGGACGCCGGCCGTGCCATGGGCGCGTCGGACTTCCGCATCATCGTGCGCCACATCTTCCCGAACTCCGTTGCCTCCATCGTGGTGTACGCCACCATGAACATCGGCGGCGCCATCCTGACCGAGTCGGCCCTGTCGTTCTTGGGCATGGGTGTCGTCCCGCCCGATCCCTCGTGGGGTACGCTGATCCAGGACGGTCAGCAGTTCCTCGAGACGCAGCCGTGGCTCATGATCATGCCCGGCCTGGCGATTCTGACCACCGTGCTGGCATTCACGCTGCTGGGCGACGGCCTGCGTGACGCCCTGGACGTCAAGATGAAGGACGCGTAAAGAGCTATGGCTAGGAATAAGAAGAACTTCGTCGACCTGAAGGAGCAGCCGATCCCCGAGGGTCAGCACCTGCTCGAGGTCGACAACCTCAAGATGTACTTCCATACCGAGGACGGCATCGTGCATGCGGTCGACGGCGTGAGCTACACGCTGGACCGCGGCGAGACGCTGGGTGTGGTGGGCGAGTCGGGCTCCGGTAAGTCCGTGACCGCCATGACCATCATGGGTCTCATCTCCATGCCCCCGGGCAGGGTGGAGGGCGGTACGGTGACCTATCGCGGGCGCGATCTGCTCAACATGAGCGAAGAGGAGATGCAGCACGTCCGCGGCAACGACATCGCCATGATCTTCCAGGATCCCATGACCTCCCTGAACCCGGTCTACAAGATCGGTCGCCAGGTGGGCGAGGGCCTGCGCCTGCACCGCGGCTACTCCAAGGCCGAGGCGCTCAAGCGCGCCACCGAGCTGCTTGACCTCGTGGGCATCCCCGAGCCCGAGAAGCGCGTGAACGAGTACCCGCACCAGTTCTCCGGCGGCATGCGCCAGCGCGTCATGATCGCCATGGCGCTCGCCTGCGATCCGGACATCCTGATCGCCGACGAGCCCACCACGGCGCTGGACGTGACCATCCAGGCGCAGATCATCGAGCTCATGCAGGAGATGCAGGAGAAGAACGGCAACGCGATCATCATGATCACCCATGACCTGGGCGTCGTGGCCGACATGGCCGATAAGATCATGGTCATGTATGCCGGCCATCCCGTCGAGTTCGGTACCGCCGACGAGATCTTCTACGAGAGCCGCCATCCGTATACCTGGGGTCTTATCCGTTCCATTCCGGAGCAGGCGACCGACGAGAAGAAGCCGCTCACGCCCATCAAGGGCAATCCGCCCTCGCTGGTGAACCTGCCGAAGGGCTGCGCCTTCGCACCGCGCTGCCCGTACGCCACGGAGCTGTGCCACCGCGAGCGCCCGCAGAAGTTCACCACCGAAAGCGGCCACTACGCCGAGTGCCACTACGCCGACGACCCTGAGTTCCTCAAGCGCTTTGCGCCCGATACCTCGCGTTCGCGCGGCACCATGCCCACGGTGATCCCCGATGACGCCCCGAAGGGAGGCGAGCGCTAAGATGGCTCAGTCCAACGAGAACATGCCCCTGCTGAAGGTCGAGCACCTCTGCAAGGAGTTCCCCACGGCCTCCGGCCTGTCCGCGCGCTTCTCCAAGCGCGTGGTGTCTGCCGTCAACGACGTCTCCTTCGAGATTCGCGCCGGCGAGACCTTCGGCTTGGTGGGCGAGTCCGGCTGCGGCAAGTCCACGACCGGTCGTGCCATCATGCACCTGGACCCGCCGACCTCCGGCAAGGTGTACTTCGAGGGCCGCGACGTTTCCAAGATGAGCAAAAAGGAGCTCAAGGCCATGCGCCGCGAGATGCAGTTCATCTTCCAGGATCCCT
This sequence comes from uncultured Collinsella sp., assembly GCA_902470695.1. Classification (GTDB taxonomy): domain Bacteria; phylum Actinomycetota; class Coriobacteriia; order Coriobacteriales; family Coriobacteriaceae; genus Collinsella. Next base: position 39,979 of record CABRHH010000010.1, on the reverse strand, counting down.
ATGCGAGCCTGAATCCGCGTATGACCATCGGCGAGATCATTGCCGAGCCCATGGTGATTCACGGCATCGGCACGCCCGAGGAGCGCCAGACGCGCGTCCGCGAGCTGCTGGACGTGGTGGGCCTGAACCCGGAGCACATCAACCGCTACCCGCACGAGTTCTCCGGCGGCCAGCGTCAGCGCGTGGGCATCGCCCGCTCGTTCATCCTGCGTCCGAAGCTGATCATCTGCGACGAGCCCGTCTCGGCGCTCGACGTCTCGATTCAGGCGCAGGTGCTGAATCTGCTGAAGGACTTGCAGCGGCAGTACGGCACCGCCTACCTGTTCATCGCGCATGACCTGTCGGTGGTGCAGCACATCTCCGACCGCGTGGCCGTGATGTATCTGGGCAAGATGGTCGAGCTTTCCGACTGGAAGAGCCTGTACGCCGAGCCCAACCACCCCTACACGCAGTCGCTGCTGTCCGCGGTGCCGATTCCCGATCCGGACATCCAGAAGAACCGCAAGCGCATCATCCTCGCGGGCGATCCGCCCTCGCCGATCGATCCGCCCACCGGCTGCCGGTTCCATACGCGCTGCCCGATCGCCCAGGAGATCTGCTCGCGCGAGATCCCGTCGTTCGACGAGATCCAGCCGGGACACTTCTGCGCCTGCCACCGCGCGGCGCCGTTCCCCATCAAGGAGAGCCACATCAACCTGTAAGGTTGCTGTGCGGCTCGGGCCGAGTGCGTGCGCGTGCGTATAGCCGCCTGCGGCACCTCGAGACTGCCTCCCATCTTTTGAATTGGCTCGTGCCGTTCAAGAGGTGGGAGGTTTTTGTATGCGGCGACGTGCTGCTGGCGTGGCTGGGCGCGCAGGGAATGCTGTGTTGTGCCAGTTTGCGTCGGGGCGAGTGCCCCTGTGCGTTGCCGCGCGTATGGTTACCGTGAGTGCCGCAGCGCCGTCGTGTATATGGCCGTGCGTTGGCGCCCCTGTACGTTTCGGCACACCGCCGCGCATGCGGCCCCCGTGCGCGCCGCTGCGCTCCCGTGTGCACGTTCTCATACGATGCGGTGCGCATGGCTCTCGAATGCGCCGACGCGCGCCCGTACGCAGTCCCCGTGCGCGCCGCTGCGCTCCCGCGTACAGCCGCCCCCCATGTGCTCGTTGCCAGATTGTGTGTGAAAACCGCTGCGTTGGGCGCGGATTGGTTTAGGGTGGATGCAAGTGATTCGATTTGACGAGCGGGGAGGGCCCGGTGCTTGATCGACGTGCGTTTCTAGGCGGTGTGGCGAGTTTGGCCGCCGTGCCGTGGCTGGCCGGTTGCGGACGCGTGGCCGAGGTGTTTGAGCACGACGATGACGAGCAGGAAAGCGGCTCGTGGCTGCGCTGCTGCATCGATCCGCCGGCGAGCATCGATCCCGCCACGCTGATGGATGCAGCCGGCGCTCAGGTGGCGCTGCAGCTGTTCGACCCGCTCATGCGCTACGATCCGATCTCCCATGAGCTGACCTGCCTGGCTGCCTCCTCATACGAGGTTTCCGCCGATGCGCGTACGTTCACCTTCCATCTGAAGGAGGGTGCGACCTTTCATGCGGGCGACGCGGTGGACGCCGTGAGCTTCAAGCGCGCCTGGGAGCGCCTGTTCACGGCTGAGCTCGCCGGGGATGACGCGGCGGATGAGGACTCCGTGGTGGCGCCGAACGCGGCGCTGCTGACGCATGTTTCGGGCTGGGAGGCCTGTCGCGACGGGAGTGCCACCGAACTCGTGGGCGTGACGTGCCCGGATGCGTATACGCTCCAGGTTGTGCTTGACGATGCGTTTGCCGAGTTCCCGGCGCTGCTGTGCCATCCGGCGCTCTCGCCGGTGCCGTCGTCGGCCATAAGCGATGCTGCGACGTTCGCGCTCACGCCGCAGGGTAACGGCGCGTTCGCCTTCGAGGCTGCGCGCAAGGACGGCGATGCAATCCGGCTGGTGCGCAACGATGCGTACGCGGGCGACGCCCCTGCCCTCGACGGCGTGAAGTTCGTGACTGAGTCCGACACCGTTGCGGCGTTCAAGCGCTATGAGGCGGGTGACGCGGACCTGTGTGCCGTGCCTGTCGAGCAGCTGGAGAACGTGAAGAAGAATATGGGCGAGTCGGAGGACGGATACCGCGCCACGGCAGGGCATCGGCTGCTGCGCGGCCCTCGTCCGCAGCTGCAGTATCTGGTGTGCAATATGGCTTCGGCCAAGCTGGCCAACCTTCCCCTGCGCCGTGCGCTGTCCTGTGCGATCGATCGGGATGCGCTGGCGGAAAAAACCCTGAGCGGCGCCTATGTGGCGGCCACGGGCCTCCTTAGCCCGTGTTTGGGTGCGGCGGATGCGTGGAGCGCGTGCACCTATGATGCCGAGCAGGCCGCGTCGCTGCTCGAAGCCGGCTATCCGGCCGATGAGTCCGGGGCACGCGAGCTCACCGTGGCGCTTGCATGCTCCAAGCACGGGGTGGCACCCAAGATCGCGGATGCGGTGGTGAGCGATCTTTCCGCGCTCGGTGTGAAGGTCACCATCGAACTGTCCGAGCGGGCGGATTTGCTGCAGCGCCTGCGTACGGGCGACTTCGAGCTGGCGCTTACGAGTTGGGCGCCGGCGGCGCCCTCCTGGGATGCGGCGGTGGCGCCGATCGTTGCGAGTTCATATGCGGGGCAGACCAACGTTTCGGGCTATACGGAAGCCTCGGTTGATGAGGCGCTTGCGTCGGCGCATGCGGCAACGGATTCGTCCACGCGGCAGAGCCTGATCGCCGGTGCGCTTGCAACGGCGGGCGAGGCTCTGCCGGTGATCCCGCTTGCGTTCTCCGCGCCGCCGGTGGTCGTGTCCGAGCACGTGGCGACGCTCGAGCTCGGCGCCTTCGGTGCCGCACGCCTGTCCGAGGCCACGCTCGTGTAGAGGTCGTTTTGTGCCGCGGCGCGCTTGCGGGACCGTCTGGGGCCGCGGTGCACTTACGGGTTTGCCTTGGGCCGCGGTGCGCTTGCGGGGCGTTGCGGTACCGACTTGTTCCACGGCTTGCCTGTGGGACGTTGCGGTGCCGCCCAGGGTCGCGGCTCGCTTGCAGGACCGCCTTGGGAGCAACGCGTCTGCGGGGCCGCCCTGGGCTGCGGTTCGCTTGTGGCTCGCTTGCAGGACCGCCTTGCGCCGCGGTTCGCTTGCGGGGCCGCTTTGGACACAGTGCGTCTGCGGGGCCGACCTGGGCGAGGTTCGCTTGTGGCTCGCTTGCGACCATGTTCACCAGTGCAGCCTCACGGTTCAGCACCTTCGGGTCGCCCGTACAGCCGCATGCTTCGGCACCTTCAGTTCGCCCGCAAATGTGGGTTCGTATTCCGTCCATCGGCGAACGCGGGAATCGGATTCTGTCCATCGACAAACATAGGGTGCGGATTCCATCCGTCGGCAAAAGTTGGGTGCGTGCATTGTCCATCTGGAGGCAAAAAACGCCCCCAGATGGACATATGCCGAACCCTAAATCCCTCGATGGCCGAAAACCGAACCCGGAATGCCTCGCCGCCGGTGTCTCCCCGGCGTCCCACCGCACACCTCCGCCCCGTCGCCGCGCCGGCGGCGCCGCGGCGCACGCGATGCCCCGTCTGCATCCCGTGCCGCCGTGTCCGCCCGCTGCCCGCTCGCGTCCGGCCCGCCCAACTTTCTCAAAATTTTCTCTTGCACAATGCCGGAGAAGTAAGGTACTATCTTCCACGTTGCATGTCGGAGTGGCGGAATTGGCAGACGCGCTAGCTTGAGGTGCTAGTGACCGCTTTTTGGTCATGCGGGTTCAAGTCCCGCCTCCGACACCATCGCATCTCACAGGGCCTCTTCGGAGGCCTTTGTTGTATCTATCGCACCCGGTCGGCTCTCCTGCGGGATGCGCGCGGGTGCTCGGTTCTCAAGACGGGAGCGTGCGCCATGGAACGTATCGTCGAAGAGGAGCTGGCCGATGTCGCCCGGGTGGTCGAGGTCACGAGCGATGCCGTGCTGCTGTGCGCGCTCGATGGGGCGGTGCTGCATGTGAACCGGCAGCTGCTGGAGCTCATGAAGGCCGAACGCGAACGCGTGGTGGGCACCGACGTCAAGGACATTCTCTACAGCACCTCCTTCGAGCGCTCCGATTCCCATGGGGTCCCCTTTGCCGACGATGCAAGTGAGACCACGCTGATGCTCAAGCTGCCCGACGGATCGTTTATCCCCGTCCGCGTGCGCGCGCTGCGCATCGGGGGTTCCTCGGCGCGTGCGGGCGGCCCTCAAGCCCCCGAGCGCCTGATCGTGGCCGTCCGCAGCCTTGAGGAGCGCTACGCCTCCGACCGCAAGACCCGCCGCCTGCTCTCCGAGCTGCAGGCGGCCAACAAGCGCCTGGCGGGCACCCTGTCGGTCATCATGTCCACCGTGGGCACCAGCGACATGCCCACGCTGCTCGACACCGTGCTCAACCGCATGGCCGAGGCGCTCGATGCGGCGGGCACGGTCATCTATTTCGCCGAGGGCGGTGGCTTCAAGCTGCGGGGTGTCAGCCGGGGCATGGAGGACGCCTACGTTCCCGATTTCATCCCGTACGGCGCCGGCGTCGCCACCCATGTCCTGCGCGAGCAGCGCGCCTGCCGGCTGTCGGTGGTGCCGGCCGATGCGGGGGAGTCGTTTGCCTCGGGATCGTTCTACGACCTGGACGCCCGCAGCACGCACCGTCTGCGCATCCAGGACATGCCGCCGTTCAAGACCCTGATTGCGGTGCCGGTGTATTTCGGCACGCAGGTGCTGGGAACCATCGAGCTGGGCTGGACGCGCCCGCATGCCCCGCGCAAGGCGGATGTACGCGTGCTCGAGGTGATCTGCGACTACCTGTCCATCGAGCTCGTGGGCTTGGTGACCTCGGTGCGCGCCTCCCGCACCGCCGAGCTCACCCGCTCGCTGAACCGCGTGCGCGAGCTGTTCTTCGAGCAGGGCGACCGCCGTCAGGCGGCCTGGGCCGAGATGCTCGATGAGGTCCGGCGGATGCTCTCCTGCCGAATCCTGCCGGTGTACCTGGACGCGGCCCGCGGGGTCTATGTGGTCGATTTCGAGGGCGGCAGTCGCATCGACATCCCGGGCGGTGTCGAGGGGGCCTTTTTCTCCGAGACGGCGCCGGCGGCGCGCGTGGGAGCCGGCGGGCGCATGGACTTCATGCGCGGGGATGCCGGGCCGCTTGGGGGTGCGGGCGCGCCGCAGATGGTGCGCCTGTCCCGCGTCGAGCGGGGGAGCCGCGCCGGCGCTTGGCTGGAGTACCACGACCTGCCCTGCCAAGGTGTCTTTATCGACTTGGGCATCGGGATCAGTGAGCTTTCGGACGCCCCGGTGTCGGTAGCCGGGCACGAGCTCAGCGTTGCCTCGACGCTGCCCACCCCACCCAGCCGCATGATGCTGCTGCTGCGCGACGGCACGCAGGAGCCGATCGACGACATGGAGTTCGACTACCTGACGCATATGGCGCACGATTTCGAGCTGGTCACCGCGGGCGCGCGTCGGCAGGAGTCCGAGCGCCATATCGCCCAGACGCTCCAGGCGGGCATGCGCAGCTCGCTGGGGGAGGTTCCCGGCATCACCGCCGACAGCCTGTATTCGTCGGCCACCTCGCAGGCCCTGGTGGGCGGCGATTTCTATACGCTCATGCGCATGCCCGACGAGCAGGCCGTCATGATCTTGGGCGACGTCTCGGGCAAGGGCATCGAGGCGGCCTCGATGTCGGCGCTGGTGAAGACGGCGCTTGCGGCCTATGCCTGGGAGGGGCTTGCCCCGGCGCGCATGGCGCGTTCCCTCAACAGCATGCTCATGAGCTTCTCGCGGGTCGAGACCTTCGTGACCGTGTTCATTGCCCGGATCGACCTGCGCGCCCGCCAGCTGCGCTACTGCTCGGCGGGCCATCCCCCCACGATGCTGCTGCATGCGCCGGGAACCGAAGCAGCCGAGGTCGAGCTGCTAAGCGTGCAATCGGGCGTGGTGGGCGCATTCGAGAACATGGTGTACGAGGAGGGCGTCATCGAGTTCTCCCCGGGCGACATGCTATTCATGTACACCGACGGCGCACTGGAAGCCCGCGACGCGTCCGGTGGGTTTTTCGGCGAGCAGCGCCTGCGCGATGTGCTGCTGCGCGCATCCGACGGCGGGATCGAGGGCCTGTGCGACCAGGTGCTCGCAGAGCTCGACACCTTCACCTCTTCGGCGCTCGACGACGATATCGCGCTGGTGGCCCTGCGCTTCGACGGGATGGGTGAATAGAGTGCGCGCAGCGGGGAATCATGAGCGTATGAACGAGTGGAATGACATAGCCGTGATCGCGCCCGCGCATGATATCGACATCGCGACGGTGCCGCAGCTGCGCACGCAGCTTGACGCCCTGATTGCCTCCGGGGTGCGCCGCGTGCTGGTGAACTGCCAAAACGTCACCTTCATCGACTCCACGGGGCTGGCGTTTCTGCTCACGCGCGCCCGCGAGCTGCTGCGACGTGACGGGCTGCTATCGCTCGTGAACGCCTCCCCGTTCGTGGCGCGCTTCATCCAGATCGCGCGTCTGATCGAGGTGCTTCATGTTTCGACCACCGACAGGCCGTCCGTGCCGGTGCTTGCGCCCAATGAGCTGCCGAAGTGGAGCAAGAGCTTCGTGGTGCGCCCCGGCATGGAGCATCTGGCGGGTTACCGGCATCGGGTGGCCGAGCTGCTTTCGGGCTTGCCGATCACGCGCGAGGCGTGTTTCGACACGGCGCTGGCGGTGGGAGAGGCGCTCTCGAACGCGTACGACCATGCGTGCGATGCCTGCGGGTGCACGGTGACGCTGCACGCCTATGCCGACCGCGTGGTCATCGAGGTGCGCGACTGCGGCGAGGGATTCGAGCTGGCGGCGGGCGAGGAGCCGGCGCCCACGCAGGAGCGCGGGCGGGGGATTCGCCTGATGCGGCTGCTGGTGGACAGCGTGGAGGTGCGCCGCCGTGACGACGGCCCGGGCACGCTCGTGCGTCTCATCAAGCTGATCGGCCGCGCAGAGTAGGGAAGCGGGGCAGCTGCGGCGGCTGTTGTGGGCCTGGAAGCCCAGGCGCGAGATGGGGTTGTGCGTGCCTGAAGGCCGCGGAATCGGGGCTGCAGCCGGGCTGGGATGGAGCGGTCCTGGAAGCCCGCGCGGCGTCTCTCGGCGCTGCTGTGGCCGCATGGATGGGCGCTAGCACCCGGCGAGTCGCATAGGCGGGTGCCGACGGCTCGGAGGCTGATCCTGCCCGCCCTGCGGCCGATAGCTTGCATGCACGAGGTCCGAGCGACGATGGCTGGGCGGTCGGGCATTCGGACACCAAGACGGCAAGGGGCTCATATAAGAAAAAACCCGAAAGCCGAAGCTCTCGGGTTGCAATTCGTGGTGGGCGATACAAGATTTGAACTTGTGACCTCTTCCGTGTCAGGGAAGCGCTCTCCCCCTGAGCTAATCGCCCGTTCAGGGTGCGCCTTGCGCGCAGAAGTTACTATACCGGAGCCGCCCGGCTGCCGCAAGGGGCAATTTCAAAGATTTTTGAAGCCCCGGTCGCCTGCGGGGCCCCTACAGTTTCAACCTCAGCGCAATGTGCCGCACTGTGTTCTGGAATCCTTTAGCCGTGGGGCCGGTCGCCTGCGGGCCCCGGTTGCCGGCGGGCCTTGGACGATGCGGCGCCGAGGCGACGCCCGGGTCGCTATCGGCTCGCTGGCGGCAGGGGCTCACCGAAGCGCATGTTCTCGAAGGTCTCGGCCATGAAGCGATCGTCGAAATGCGTGTCCACGTAGGCCTCAAGGGGATTGCGCGGTGGGATGTTGTGGGCGCGCTGCCCGGCGCGGTAGAAGCTCAGGATGGTGATCAGGATGTCGAGCAGCAGCAACGCCGCCACGAGCGCCACCAGGACGGGCTGGCGGGAGCTGCTCGGGCGTCCAATGCGGTAGATGAGCTCGGGCATGATGAGGCGGCACCACGCCAGGCCGATCAGCCCCCACATGAGCAGGAACCGCACTGCCACCCATTGGGTGAGGTGGTCGGGCAGGCCCAGATAGGTCCAGGACTGTGCATGCATGAACCGCTCCATGCCCCAGCCGGTCGTCTGCTCGAGGATGCCGCCCAAAAGCGCCGAGACGCCGAATATGATCCACCACGGGCGTTTGCGAAGATGCCAGAGGGTTGCGGTGAGCAGGACGGCTCCCGCGCCGTAGAGCGGCGAGAACGGGCCCCACACCAGGCCCACGCGGCTTTCCAGGACGCCGAACATGAGCAGGGTGTAGGCAGTCTCGATAACCAGACCCAGCACCGAGGCGATCAGGAAGATGATCGTGTAGTGGTACGGGGTCGGCGTGCAGCTGTCCAGGAAGGCCTCGCGCAGGGCGGCTTTGTGCTGGCGGATGACGCGGCGCTGATCGCGGGCGATGATGGAGCGCAGGTGCTTTTTGCCGAAGAAGCTGACGGTGCGCCAGGTGGCCCCCTCGTAGATGCTTACGCTGAGCGCCCCGGTTGCCATGAGGTGTCGAAACGAGCGCCCGAACCCGTTGCGGTCGTGGAGGCGCTGCACGATCCAAATGAGGCCGCGGCCCGCCAGGAGGGTGGCCACTATGAGAACAACGATGTGGAACACAAGTGCCTTTCGGGTGGCGAGGGGGACAAGACAAGGTGGGAACGAAAAAAGTTTGAGGGAATCTCAAACCAATGATGCACCCTCTACCTGCTCTTTTTCTAAACGACTCCACTATTTTACCGGTTTGGCGAAAAAAAGTTTGAAAGAAGGCTTGCATGCCCCCCAACATTCGCGTATATTACTTTCTCGCCAAGCGGACATGGCTCAGTTGGTAGAGCACAACCTTGCCAAGGTTGGGGTCGCGGGTTCGAGCCCCGTTGTCCGCTCCATTGCATGTTAAAGGCCGGTTGAAAAATCGGCCTTTTTCTTCTACGGCGGCTTGGCCAAGTGGTAAGGCAGAGGCCTGCAAAGCCTTTACCCCCGGTTCGAATCCGGGAGCCGCCTCCATAGCGCGCACAGCGGCCCGGAACATCGCGTTCCGGGCCGCTTTTGCATATGCAGCGCATGCGTGCGGCCCGAAGCGCTGCGCGGGCGGATGGGGAGCGCCCGCGCAGCGCGGTCCGTAGAGGTTCTACTCCGTTTCCAAAAACGCGCCGGTCTGGCGGCTCCAGAGGGCGGCATAGGCGCCTCCGGCCTGACTCAGCTCGGCATGCGTGCCATCTTCCACGACCCGCCCCTCATCGAGCACCACGATGCGGTCGAGCGCTGCCACCGTTGACAGGCGGTGCGCCACCACGATCGAGGTGCGGCCGCGCATGAGGTTCTCGAGCGCGTCCTGCACGAGCGCTTCGCTTTCGGAGTCGAGCGCGCTGGTGGCCTCGTCGAGGACCAGGATCGGGGCGTCGGCGAGGATGGCGCGTGCGATGGCGATGCGCTGCCGCTGGCCGCCGGAGAGCTTCACGCCGCGCTCTCCCACCATGGTGTCGAGCCCGGCGGGCATGCGATCGATGAACTCGAGCGCGTTGGCCTGCGCGGCAGCCTGCCTGATCTGCTCGTCGGTGGCGTCGGGGCGCCCGTAGGCGATGTTCTCGCGGATGCTGCGGTGGAACAGCAGCGCCTCCTGCGGTACGTAGGCGATCTGGCGCCGCAGGCTCTGCTGCGTGCAGGCGCTGATATCCTGGCCGTCCACGAGCACGTGCCCGTCCTGCACGTCGGACAGGCGCAGCAGCAGTTTGGTGAGGGTCGTCTTGCCGGAGCCGGAGCGCCCCACCAGGCCCACGCGCTGGCCCGCCTCGATGTGCAGGGTGAGGTCGTCGAACACGGTGTCGCCGGCGGCCGCATCGGCGTAGGCGAAGCCCAGGTGCTCGAAGTCGATCTCTCCGCGGCGCACCGCGAGCTCCGGCGCGCCCGGGGCATCCTCTACCAGGCGCGGCTCATCGAGGATGCGGGCCATCTCGCTCGCGTCGCCGATGGCGCGGTTCATGCGCTGCATCATGGAGTTGATGTAGTTGAAGCGCATGGTGAGCTGGTAGGTGTAGGTGAACATCATGACAAGCGTGCCCGCCGAGATGCCGAACCAGGCGTTGCCGCCCGCCACGAAGATCGACACGATGAACATGATGACGGTGATGAGCGCACTGGTGGTGAAGCCGCGCTGCATCGTGGCGCGCATGCTGCGCGATTCGGCCTGCATAGCCTGGGTATCCGCCTCGTTGAACAGTGCGCGCTCGTAGTCCTCGCGCCCGCAGGTCTTGACGGCGAGGATGTTGGTGACGGCGTCGGACAGGATGCCCGATAGCTTGTTCTGCGCGGTGGCGGTGGCGGTGGCCAGCGGTAGGATGCGGCGGTACATGCGCGTGGCGATGACCACATAGGCCACGAGCATGACGGCCAGCACGGCAACGTAGCTGGGGACCACGGGGACAAGCGCCACGATGGTGCACACGGTGCTCGCCACGGTGGGGATCAGCGAGTAGACCACCACGTCGACCATCTGGGTGTAGCCGCTCATGAATTTGCTCGTCTGGCTGACGAGCGCACCGCCGAACCGGCTGGTGTGGAAGGTCATCGACTGGTTCGACAAGGTGTTAAAGCAGGTGCGGGCCAGGTGGTAGTTGCCGTTGATCTCCAGCTTGTAGACGGCGTAGTCCTGCAGCTTGGAGCAGGCCTGCCCAACGGCGTTGACGATCAGCAGCCCCGCGATGTAGGGGCCGAAGACCTCCCACACGTCTTCGGGCGCGACGGGGGCGGCCTGCACGCGGTCCACAATCAGGCCCATCATCCAGGTATTGACATAGGTGAGCAGCGCCACATACGCCACCGACGTGATAACCGCGAGCGCGGCGGCGCCGGGGACGAGCCTCGTGACGTCCCAAAACCGCTGCAGGGTTCGTCTGATGGCGGGCTTTTCGAGTTTCGCGACGTTTCGCTGCAACATATTCCATCTCCCTCGGATACGTGCCTATTGCATGGTTGAACGTTCATCAAGGATAGCGCCTGGAGTGCACTCAAGGTCAAGTTGCCCTGTTCAGAGGGGGTCTGTCCATCAGATCGAGCACTTTTCTTCGCTAGAGTAGTATGCAACATTTAGCTTAAAGTATGCATGTGGTTGTAACACAGAAGAAATATTTTCAAGAAATAGGGGACTCAGATACGAGTTTACGTATAATCCTTGGCAGGCAATCGCGCTTGCAGAGGAGACGGACCCAACGGGGAAAGGATTGCACCATGAAGATGAAGTATCTTGGCACGATGGCGGCATCGGCGGCGATGGTCGGCGCGCTCGCGCTCACCGGATGCGGCGGCACGAACAGCTCGGCGGGTTCGAGCCAGAGCAGCTCGTCGTCGGGAAGCTCCGATGACTACTCGCTGATTTCCGACGGCAAGCTGGTCGTGGGCACCTCGGCCGACTACGAGCCGTTCGAGTATATGGAGGACGGCGAGTTCAAGGGCTTCGACGTGGAGCTTGCGGCCGCGATCGCCGATAAGCTCGGGCTCGAGGTCCAGTACGAGAGCGTCGACTTCGACTCGATCCTGCCGGGTATCTCGAGCGGCACCAAATACGACGTGGGTGTCGCCTCCATCACCGTCACGCCGGCACGTGAGAAGGAAGTCGACTTCACTGACTCCTACTACATGGACGACCAGGCGATCGTGACCATGGCCGACGACACCTCCATCACCGCCGACAACTACGAGGACGTGCTGAACGACTCCGCCACCAAGATCGCGGTCCAGTCCGGCTCCACGGCGGAGAGCTTCGCGAAGGAGAACTTCCCGAACGCCGTGATCGTCCCGTTCAAGAACGCCACCGACTGCTTCGCCGCCGTCCAGTCCGATCAAGCCGACGCGGTGGTGACCAACCGCTCCATGGCCGCGCAGATGGTTGCGGGCGCCTACACCAACGAGCACGTCATCAAGCAGATCTCCACGGGTGAGGAGTACGCGATCGCGGTGAGCAAGGACAACCCCGGCCTCACCAAGAAGATCAACGAGGCCCTGAAGGAGCTCACCGACGACGGCACCATCGACGAGCTGATGACCAAGTACAACATCAAGTAGCATCCCCTACGCTGCATATGCCTGCGCGCCCGCCGTCTGTGCGACTCACCGGCGGGCGCGCAGGCTGTGCGAGGGGGGCTGCGTCCGCTGGGCTCGCGAAGGCGCATCCGCGCGGTGCGTCTTCGCGGCTCCATCGGGGCCGTGTGTTGAATGAGGACCGAGGAGGTCAAGGCAATGAAGAACGATACGGCGACGGCGGTGTGGCAACGCGTGCTCGGGGCACCGGCCCGACGCGTCCGCCGCGCGGCGCTCGCGGTGGCAGCGGCCGTGCTGCTCGCATCGGCAGGCATGGCGGCGCTGCCTGCGCCTGCCTGTGCGCTCGAGGTGGCGAAGCTCACCGCGCAGCCGAACGCCGATACCGGCAGCGACGTCATGGGCGGTACGGAGACGCGCCTGACCTGGGAGGTCCAGGCGGCCGATGACGAGGCGGTCGCCGGGCTGTCGCTGACGCTGCCGGCTGGCACCACCTACACCACCGACGATCTGCGCGTCACCATGCTGTCGGGTGAGGACTTGATGGAGCGTGAGTTCATCAAGCCCACGATCGAGCAAAAGGGCCAAACGCTCACGCTGGAGTTCCCCGCGGCGGCCCCGGCTGGTCGATACTTCCGCGTCGAGGTCTACGGCGTGGTGTTCCCCGAGCAGGGCGGCTCCATGCAGCTGGAGGGTGCCTACACCTTGGCCGATGGCTCCGAGCACGAGGTGTCCGGCATTCCCGCGGTCAAGATCACCGGCGTGACCATGCTCGACAAGATCGAGACCTTCCTGGAGGGGCAGGCATGGGTGCAGGCGTGGAACGACAACGCGTTTTTGCGCCTGTTCTTCAACCCGCTGCTGATCGTGAGCAGCCTGCCGGTGATCTTCTCCGGCTTTTTGATGGCGGTGGCCATCGTGGTTGTGGCGTTTCCGCTGGCCATTCCGTTCGGCTTCCTGTTCGCGCTCATGCGCATCTCTAAGTCGCGCCTGCTGCGCGCGCTCGCGAGCGTGTACGTGAACCTCATCCGCGGCACGCCGGCGTTCCTGCAGATTTACATCGCATTTTTCGGCCTGCCGCTCGCGGGTGTCAACATCGACAACTATCCGCTCGGTGTGATCGTGATGGCGATGAACTCGGCGGCCTATCTGTGCGAGATCTTCCGTGCCGGCATCCAGTCCATCCCGCGCGGGCAGGCCGAGGCAGCGCGCTCGCTGGGTATGAGCGGCGTGCAGACGATGGTGTCGATCATCGTGCCCCAGACGTTCCGCAATGTCATCCCCACGCTTACTAGCGAGTTCATCCTGCTGTACAAGGACACCTCGCTTCTGGCGGCGGTGGGTGTCATGGAGATCGTCATGTATGCCAAGACGATCGTGGCAACGACGGGCTCCATCACGCCGTACGTGGTGGCCGCCCTGTTCTACCTGGTGGTCACGCTGCCGCTGGCGCGCCTGGTGAGCATGCTCGAGGCACATCTCACGGGTCGCTCGTCCGGAAGTGCCCGCGTGTCGAAGAAGCCGTTGAAGAGCGCCGGTACGGTGGTGGCCACGCCGCCCGATCACATCGCCGGGCTGTAGGGGAGGATCGATATGGAAACCGATATGGACGATAAGACCACCGGCGGACAGGGAACGATGCCGCCTGTTGCCGAGGAGCCCGTCGTGCGCATCTGCGGGCTGCAGAAGAGCTACGGCGATAACGTGGTGCTGCGCGGTATCGACCTGGATGTGCACCGCGGTGAGGTGGTCGTGGTGCTGGGGCCTTCGGGCTCGGGCAAGTCCACCATGCTGCGCTGCGTGAACCTGCTCGAGGAGCCCACCGCGGGCCAGGTGATTGTCGAGGGCACCGATATCACGGCCAAGGGTGTGGACATCAACGAGGTCCGCACGCACCTGGGCATGGTGTTTCAGCAGTTCAACCTGTTCCCGCATCTGTCTGCCAAGCGCAACGTCATGATCGCGCAGCAAAAGGTGCTCAAGCGCAGCAAGGAGGAGGCTGAGCGCATCGCCGTGGAGGAGCTCGCCAAGGTCGGTCTTGCCGACCGCGTGGACTTCATGCCCTCCCAGCTGTCCGGCGGCCAGCAGCAGCGCGTGGCGATCGCGCGCGCCCTGGCCATGAATCCGCACGTCATGCTGTTCGACGAAGCCACCAGCGCGCTCGATCCCGAGCTGGTGCGCGATGTGCTGGCTGTCATGCGCGACCTGGCCCAGGGCGGCATGACCATGATCGTGGTGACCCACGAGATGCGCTTTGCCCGCGAGGTGGCCGACCGCGTGATTTTCATGGACGGCGGCGTGATCGTCGAGCAAGGCACGCCCGAGGCGGTCTTCGACCATCCGAAATCCGAGCGCACGCGCGATTTCTTGGGCCACATCGCGTAAGGCGCGCATCCGATCGAGCATGAGTCGGACAGACATCTCATAGCCTTGGCGGCCGGCGGCGCTTCCCTGTACGGAGACGCCGCCGGCTGTGTGCTATCCCGACTGTGTGGCATCAGTAGCCGAGCGGTTCTCCAACGAGCACCACGTGGATGCGGTCGGCGTGACGGGAGTGCCGGGTGATCACCGTCTCGCAGCACATGCAACCCGGCCCGTGGCATTCAGCGCAGACGCCGGTGAGCTCACAGGGCGTATTGGTGTGCAGGCGCGCGGCGTTGGGCGGGCAGGCGTGCGTACGGACGCGCTTGATGCCCGCGTCGACATCGGTGACGACCTTGTTCATGCCGGCCACCACCAGTACGTGCGCGGGGCCGTGCACGAGCAGTGCGAGACGGTCGCCGTTGCCATCGATGTTCACCAGCTCGCCCGCCTCGGTGATGGCGTTCGTGCTCATGAGCATCCAGTCGGCGCTGGCGCGGTCGCGCCACATGTCGCGCTGCTGCTCGGGTGTGGTTGCATCGGCGCGGTCGAGCAGGTGCCAGGTGCCGCGGGCGAGCTCGTCGCGCACGCCGGCTTCGGCCAACGTGACGCTGCCACCCCAGGTCACGCTGGAGCCCTCGGCGATGAGCTCATGCATGAGCGCCGGCACCTCAGATGCGCTGGCGCAGTAATGGCCGGTCATGTTCCGGCGCGCCAGCTGCTTGATGATGGTTGCGGCCTTGGTGCGCCAGGCCGCCTGAAGAGCGTCGTTCATAGGTCCCTCCCTTAGGTCGATGAACGCTACCCGCATTGTCTCACTTCGCGCTGCTGCAGGGATCGGCAAGCTCGATGCGCCATATGTCGTCGAAGCGGATGAGCTCGCCCACCACCTGTAGCAGGCGCCGTGCTGGGTCCAAGCCGCCCACCAGCCCCGATGTGACCCGGTAGGCATCGCGGTCGTAATGGGTGACGCGCACCCAGCTGCCTCGGCCGCAGTGCTCGATAGCGCGCGAGAGCGCGAGCGCCTCCTCGTCGGTGAGGTCATGCTTGGGCTCGCGGATGCGTTCCTGCTGCCGGGTGAGCTCGTAGTAGCCGGTGAGCGCTGCGAACGGCATGAACTGGGAGGCGCGGCTTGCCCGGGCTCGGCCGCTCGAGGTTACGCTTGGTGCGGCGGGGCCTTGTTGTGCGCGCCCGCTCGTGTGGCGGCTTCTAGGCATGGTGTCCTCCGATCTGGTCGTTGCGTTCGCGCCCGGTGGCCGCCGGCCAGAGGCTGCGGCCCATGACCAGGGCGTTTTTGCCCCAGCGCCCTTTCACGTCAACGATAGTGCGCTGCAGGTCGCGCTCGTGCTGCTCGGCGGCAACATCGCAGAACAGATCGTAGGTGGCGAACTCCTCCGGCATGAGCCCGCCCATGCCGATGCTCAGGCGCTTGATGGGGCGCCTGCGGTCCACGGTCTCATCCCAGAGCGTGAAGAAGCGCTCCTGCAGGCGCCGCCGTGAGTTCGTGAGGCCGCCGAGGCGCCGCTGGCCACCGGTGTGGGCAAACGCCCGCCGCGCCTGCGCGGGGCGCGTCCCATGCTCGCCGCGGTAGAAGTCGCGTATCCGCGCGCTGTCGGCCATGAGGTCGCGCACTGCTGCGCTGCGGTGGGCCGGTATGGCGCCGGGGCGGGTCACGCCGCGGTCGATATCGGAGGCACCGCTGCTGCGCCGGTGCCCGCAGCCGTCGAGAAACGCGGCGCTGCCGCTGGCGTCCAGCCGGCGGATCTCGGCGGCCTCGCTGCCGTAGCCCACGGACAGCGAGATGCTGTCGCATACCAGGTGCTTGGCCACGAGGTCGAGCACCGAGGTGTCCACCATCTCGCCGAGCACGCCGCGCGCCTCCTCGAAGCTGTAGTTGCGCGCAAGCACCTGGCCGTTGACCGTAGAGGAGTCCTGAGGCCGGAAGGCCTTGATCTCGGCCATGGTGCACGGCTCGCGGCCATGGGCGTGGTCGATCAGGTACTCGGCGCGCACGCCGAATTCACGGTAGAGGATCCCCTCATCGAGGGCTGCTACGCCCACCAGGTCGTACACGCGGTAGGTCTCGAGTCGGCGCGCGGTGCCCGCGCCGATGCCCCAGATGTCGGTGATGGGGCGGTGCGTCCATATCTCGCGGCGAAACCGCTCCTCGTCGAGGATGCCGATACCGCTGGCGTCGTGCTTCGCGGTGATGTCGAGGGCGACTTTCGCCAAGAACAGGTTGGGCCCGATGCCGGCTGTCGCGGTGATGCCGGTGCGTGCCAGCACCGCGGCCCGCATGCGCTCCGCAAGCTCCCTGGCGCCGATGCCGTACAGCTTGAGGTAGGGCGTGGCGTCGATGAAGCACTCGTCGATCGAGTAGGGATGGATGTCCTCGGGGCTCACGTATTCCAGGTAGATGCCGTAGATGTGCGCAGACACCTCCATGTAGTGGCGCATGCGCGGTTTCGCGGTGATGTAGTCGATACCGGGCGGAATCTCGAAGATGCGGCAGCGGTTGCGCACGCCGAGGCTCTTCATCGCGGGGGTGATGGCCAAGCAGATGGTCGACCGTCCCCGGTCGGGGTCGGCCACCACCAGGTTGGTGGTGAACGGGTCCAGCCCTCGGGCGGCGCATTCGACCGATGCGTAGAAGGTTTTGAGATCGATGCAGATGTAGCTGCGCGCACGCGCCTCGGTGCCGTGCTCCACGGTCCCCTCCCATACGAACAAGTGTTTCTAGAACCTCTGTTCGCTATGCTACGACCTGTGAGAAGCTGGGTCAAACAATGCTTATGAGCTGGGAATCTTTTGCTTTTTCGCAGCTTGGCACACGAACATCTGTACCATGTTCATGAAAGCTCCACAGTCTGTTCCATGCATGCCCGAGGTGGGGCGGCGCGGTGTCCGCGCGGTGCGGTACTATGAGCGTACGAGCAAGCCCACACCGTCATAGGAGAAAGGGAGCAGGGCATGGAGGAGCGGAAGCACAACGGCTCGCGGCGCGATGCGCGTGCGCAGGCTGCCGATCGGCACACGGCCGAGATGGAGCGTCGGTTCGCATCCGAGATCGAGGCATCGGCGGTAGGGGTGCGCCAGCTGGATGCGGCCCCGCCGCTGCCGGGGGGTGCCGAGGGCTGCGTGCCAGCCGTCTCGGTGGTGCCTGAGAGCGCCACGGCAACCATCCTGGCGCGCGGTCGCGGTCGTGCGGCGTTCTGCGACATGGCGGTGCTGGATTGCGCCTCCTTCACGCGTCCCGGCGGCGGCTACGAGCGCGGCGGCTGGGGTCAGGAGGAGGCGCTGTGTGCGGACTCGTTCCTCTACAATGTCTTGTCCCAGCACAAGGCCTGGTATGGTGAGAATCGGCGCCGCAACATCAACTGCGAGCTCTATCGCAACCGCGCCCTCGTGGTGCCTGCCGTGCGCTTCGCGCGCGAGAAGGTGCATGCCTACGCCGATGTGATCGTGGCGGCCGCCCCGCACGCCGAGCGCGCCCGCAGCGAGTACCACATCGCCGAGGATGTGCTCGTCCGCTCCCTGCGCGACCGTATCCGCTTCATCCTGGCCATCGCCGATGCGCTCGGTCACGACAAGCTCGTGCTCGGCGCCTTCGGCTGCGATTTCTCCCGTTGGGATCCCGCCCAGGTTGCTGAGGCCTTCCGCGAGGAGCTGGCGGGCGGTACCCACGTGGCGCGCGAGGTGATCTTCGCGATCCCGCAGGTGCGCTTCAACGACCATTTCGAGCGCTTTTCCCACGCCCTGGCCACCTTCCCCGAGCGCAACGGGGAGTCCTTCGAGCAGGCCCGCGCGGCCGCCGAGGCCGCCCGTGCGGTAGCCGAGGCCGCCGAGCAGGAGGAGGAAGAGGACGACTGGCGCCGCTATCTATAGAGTCGCCGGCAGCTAGCGGCGGGCCTTCAGCCGGGCGAACAGCGTGGGGGCCGCGCCGCGCACCCACTCGATGAACATGCCCGATAGCAGGCACAAAATCGGGCTGCGCATCCGGTAGGGGATGAGCATGAGCTTCATCTTGGTGCTGCGTGGACGGGCGCAGGCGAGCGCATGGGGTACGGCCGGGGAGGCCAGCATCGCGGCCACCGCGGCGCGCTTCTCCCGGAAGCTACGCGGGTTTTTCGGCGAGCACTCGTTGGCCACGCAGCCCACGAGTCGTTCGATATAGCGGCGGCTCACCATCTCGTCGGCCACCGCATCGCGCTCCATGCCCCAGTGCTCGTACAGCTCGCGCATCCAGTCGTTCTCGGTCTCGCGCTTCTCGAACACGCCGTCACGGTAGCGCGCCGTCTCGGAGTCGGCGCGGCGGCGGAAGAACCGGTAGAGCGGCTCGCTGGTGACGCTCACGCGCTCCACGTCGCGGATGTAGTCCAGCACGAAGGGGAAGTCGTCCCAGAACACGTCGCGGTAGCGGATGTGCAGCTCGTTCAAGCGGTTGGCCAGAAACATCTTGTTCCAGGGCGGGTAGAGCATGTTGTTGTCGAACAGCTCCGGCGAGGCGGCGCGGAAGGATTGCGCGTTGGGGAATACGGCATCGGCCACCTGCTTGACCTCCACGAAGGTGTCGTCGCCGGAGTCGTCGCCGTTGCCGTAGCCGGTGGTGGTGACGATCTCGAAGCCGCTGATGGCCAGCTCGCAACCGCCTTCCATCAGGGCCGCCAGGCGTTCGAGCATCTGCGGGGCGCATTCGTCGTCGGCGTCGACGAACACTAGGTAGCGCCCGCGCGCGCGGTCGATGGCACGGTTGCGCGCGGCCGGCGCGCCGCCGTTTGCCACGTGCAGCACCACCAGGCGGTCGTCCTCGGCGGCGAGCGTATCCAGGATGGTGCCCGTGGTGTCGCTCGAGCCGTCGTCGACCACGATCAGCTCGAGGTCGCGCAGGGTCTGGTTGAGCACCGAGCGCACGGCGGCCTCGACGTAGGCCTCCACGTTGTAGGCGGGGATGATGACGGAAACTAGGGGAGTGTGCATGGGGTCTGTCGGTCCTTCGGGTTATGCGGTGGTGTCGGCGGCGTGGCGCCCTCGATGGAGGCCTGCGCGCTCGCAGGCGAAATACAGGCCGTTTTCGCGCCACGACCAGGCAAGCTCACCGAGCATATGCAGACGGTAGCGGCATGAGCCGCCCGCATCGCCTGTGCGCTTCGTCTCGGCAAGCCAACGGCGCTTCACGGTGGGCGAGACGTCCGGCAGGGCGAGCACCACGCGGGTGTCGAGCGCCTGCATCACCTGGCTGGCCAGGGTTTGCACCTCGGCCAGTTCCCAGGCGGGCGTGTCCCACAGCTGGGCCAGGTAGCGGAAGGCGATGCTGGCAAGCGATGCGGCCACGCCGTCGTCGGCGGCCCAACGGCTGCACCGCACCTCCTCGGCCATCTGCAGCCAGCGGGTGAGCGATAGCGTGGGGGCTTTGGTGACGCTGCTGGAACCGGGGCGGTCCTCGCGGTAGCAGTACCAGGCGTCGTCGGTGAAGGCGATGCGGCGGGCGCGGCACATGGCGCGCATCACGAACGGGTTGTCCACCCAGCCGCCGCCTGCGGCCTCGATGAAGCGGATCTGCTCGGTATCCAGGAAGTCGCGCCGGTAGATGGCCGACCACACGGACGGATGCCACCGCACGAGCTGCGGGGATTCACCCAGGTCGGTGGTGCCCGCCTGCCAGGTGCGCACGCCGCGGTGGCGCAGCAGCGACCCCCAGATGCGCTGGGAGGCGGTGTCGGGCATCCAGACGCGCCGATAGGTGGCCTTCACGATGTCGGGCCAGCTGCAGCGCCGGGCGATGTCGAACAGCGCGCCGAACTGGTCGCCGACCAGGTAGTCGTCGGGCTCGACGATGCCGATGTAGCGGCCGTCGGCGCGCGCGATCCCGGTGTTCACGGCGCTGCCGTAGCCGCCGTTCTCCTTGGTGAGAAGCAGGCAATCCGGGGCGCTCGCGTCGGCATCGCAGCGCTCGGCGAAGGTGCGCGCGATCTGCGGGCTGGCGTCGGTGGATCCGTCGTCGACGATGATGAGCTGCAGCTGGCGGCCAAGCGAGGATGCGATTGAGTCGAGGCACTGCGCGATGTAGCGCTCGACGTTGTAGACCGGCACCACAACCGATACCGCGTGCACACAGCCCAATTGATCAGCCAAGGCCACCTGTTTTCCGCCTTTTCCGCTCGAAGGGGCGCGCGGCCCCGGACACCTATGTGCACCATCCTACGCGAAGATTCCTGCACCGGTGCCCTTCACAGGGCCTCCTCTGCATAAAAAGCAGCGGGTGCGCCGGGCGGCGTGGTGCGGGGCGGCCCGTGCGTTGATCCATCGCGGTCGCGCGGCTTGCCAGGGGGCGTCAGCCGGGGCCGCGTCGGGAGGGCCGCTTGTTGGGCTCGCATCGGGAAGGAACCGGCCGGGTCCGCTGCTGGAAGGTCGCAGGCCGGGGTCGCAGTGGGAGGGCCGCTAGCCGGGGCCGCGTCGGCGCGGTGGCCCCTGTGCGCCACGCCGTCTTTCGATCGGCCCGCCCGCCGCCCGCGCATCCTGCCGAACGTCGGGCGCTCGCCGGACTGCCAGGCGCCGGTCGGCCGAGCGGCCAGGTGCCCGCAGCCTGCCGGGCCGCTCGGCCCTACCGCCGCATGAACACGAGTGTGCGCGCCCCGCCTTCCGTCTCATCGGAGAGCTCGGGCGCGAACGCGTAGCCGATGTCGAAGGCGACAAGGTCGCGGGCGTCCGTGCAGCCGCGCTCGGCCATCCAGCGCACCATGGACCCGCGGGCGACCTTGCTTGTCCCGGCTCGCTGCACCGGTTTGCCCGCTCGCAGCTCCTCGCCGAAGATGCAGGTGGTCACGCGTGTGCGGGGCCCCAGGTGCGGCAGGACCGCCCGGGCGTACTCCACGCTCGCCAGGTTGACGATCTCCTCGCCCGCCATCTCCACCGACCGCGCCAACGCATCGCCCCAGTACTCGTACAGATTATGTGTGCCGTCCACGGCGAGCTTGGCGCCCATCTCCAACCGGTAGGGGGCCACGGCGTCGAAGGGCCGCGCGCAGCCGTAGAGCCCCGAGAGGATCCACAGGTGCCCTTGCAGCCAGTTGAGCGCATCTTCGTCCAGCACGCCGGGCGCCATGCTGCGGTACTGGGCGCCTACGTAGCTGAACAGGGCGGGACCCACCCGCCGGGCGCAAGCGGGGTCGCCCAGCTGCGCGGCATCGAGCAGCGGCTCCAGCGCATCGAGCCGCTCGAGGTTCTCGGCCAGCAGCGCATCGCTGACGCGCCAAAGCGCCTGCAGCGCCTGAGGGCCCCTCTCGTGCAGCAGCTGCTTCAACACATGGATGAGGCGCGCGGTTTTTTCCGGGTGTGGACTGATGCCGCGCACGGCGTGCGCGTCGGCGTCGATGCGCATCTGCTTGGCGGGAGAGATGATGACCTGCGGCATGCGGCCTCCTGGGCGGTTTTTGGTGCATAGACCCCTTTATGGTACATGGTCGCGGCGCGGCGGGGCTCGCGTACGTCCCGCCCGGCGCCCTTGCGCATGGCTGCACCCGGGGTTCGCGCCGCCATGACGGCGAAACTTGTCCAACCCTCCGTGCGGCGGGCTGCGGGCGACGTTTGCCCAGCGTGCTGTGCTACCGTGGGGAAGAGGTGCGGGGTGGAGCTGCAGTCCTCCTCGCGAGGCTCGATACGAGGAGGAACGATGAGCGGTTCGCATGTGGGTCTATTCCGTCGCCTGGGGGTTGCAGGCGCCGTCGGGGCGCTGCTGATGGGACTTGCGGGGTGCGCCATGCCCTCCGTGCCGGGTGCCCCAAAGGCGGCATCCGGGAAGTCGGCCATGTCCGTGAAGATGGACGACGCCTTCATCGTCCGCGGTTACGAGGGCGAGCGCCTGCTGGTGGTGAACCTTGAGGTGACCAACAACGACCCCGATTTTGCATGGCCGGCATCGTCGGTTGTCTACAGCACGAAAGCGAAGCTGGACGGTGAGTCCCTGGATGCGGGCTACCTGTCGTCGGACCATGGGGAGTACGTCGATAGCGAGGAGAAGCTCGACGAGGGCGAAACCGGTATGGGCCAGGCGGTCTTCAAGCTCGGCGACGCCACCGAGGGCACGGTTGAGCTTTCCGCGAAGCTCGATTCACTTGGCGGCGGCAAGACGGTCAAGGCGCTGGACGAGAAGATCGACATCAAGGATCTAGAGGAGCGCATGAGCGAGAGCACCGTGGCGCTTACCCTCGACAGCCAGAAGGTCTCCACCGACTTCGACGGCAATCCGGTGCTGATCTTGAACCTCACCTTCACCAACAACGGGGAGAAGCCGACCTCGTGCTTGAGCGCGCTCAGGGACAAGCTTTTCCAAAACGGCCTTGAGCTCCAGCGCTCCTACTTGAGCTATGACAATCCCGATGCCGACCGCGACGCGCAACGCAACTACTCGACCGAAGTTCAGAAAGGCGTGAGCGTGCCGGTTCAGCTGACCGTGGGGTTGCAAGATGGGACCTCGCCGGTGGAGTACACCTTCAGCGATATGACGACGCCCGATCACGTGACGGTGCTCGAGGGCACGATCGAGCTGAGCTAGCCCTGCTCCGCGTTAGCGGGGCAGCGCGCAGGGACCTGCCGTATGGTGGGTCCCTATTTCATGCGGCGGCAGCACCGTCTGCGTGCGGGCTCGCCGTCCGAGGTGGTACCATGCAATCGCCGTATATACAACAGCGTGCCGAGGGGGCCTGCCGTGGGAAAGATTCTGTTCGTCGGGGTGACGTGCGTGGACGTGATCATCAACGTGGACCGCCTGCCGCGTACCGCGGAGGACGTGATCGTGTACGGTCAGCAGATGGCGCTCGGCGGCTGCGCGTTCAACGCCTTTTCCATCGCGCGTGCGCTCGGGGTTCCCGCCCAGCTGTTCTCTCCGGTGGGCACTGGCGCGTTCGGTGACTACGTGCGCGCGAACCTGGCCGCCGAGGGCATTCCAGTGCAGGTAGAGAACGACGAGTGCGAAAACGGCTGCTGCTACTGCTATGTGGAGCCCAGCGGCGAGCGCACGTTCGTGGCCTATCACGGTGCGGACTATCTGTACAAGCGGGAGTGGTTCGACGCTCTCGACATGGACGAGATCGACATGGTCTACGTGTGCGGCCTGGAGATCGAGGATCCTACCGGCGCGGTGATCGTCGACTTCTTGGAGCGTCGGTGCGCAGACAAAACCATCTTCTTTACGCCCGGTCCGCGTCCCGACACCCTGCCCATGGACCTGGTGGAACGTATCTACGACCTGCATCCGGTGCTGCACATGAACGGCGGCGAGGCGATCGTGTCGGCGGCGCGCCTGGGGGCCACCGAGTTGGTGGGCGGCCTGGCGGCGGTGCCCGAGGCGGTGGCGCTGCTGCGCCGGCGCGTGGGCAACACCGTGCTGGCGACGCTGGGCGATCGCGGCTGCTACTACGACAGTGCCGATGGCAGCGGCGAGGTTGCCGGCGTGCGCGCGGATGTGGTGGATACCATCGGCGCCGGCGACTCCCATATCGGTGCCGTGATGGCGTGCCTGCAGTGCGGCGACGCCCTGCCCGCGGCGATCGCCTGCGCGAACCGCGTGGCCGCCGCCGTGGTGGCCACAGCCGGCGCGCACCTGCCGTCCGAGACGGTTGTGCAGGCTGCGCAGGGCCTTTAAGAGCTGTTGCCAACATCAGGGTTCGTTTTCCGTCCGTTCAGGGCCAGACTTTGCCTTCAGATGGCTGGACGGCGAACCCTGTTTTTACAGCTGCCTTCAGATGCTTGTGGGGACAATCCCCAGACCCTGTTGCTGCCTTTAGATGGCCGTAGGGGCGATTTCTGGGCCCAGCAGATGCCTTTAGATGGCGATGCGGGATCGAACCCTGGATACCGCACCTGTCTTTAGATGGCTGCAGGGGAGATTCCCAGGTCCCGTTGCTGCCTTTAGACGGCCATGTATGGACGATTCCGGGATTCCGCAGCTATCTTCGGGCGGTCGGGGCGTTTCCCGAGACGCCGCTCGGCTCGATGGTGTCTGGTGTCATCGCTGATATTTCGATTATATGAGTATTAGAAAGTATATATGCGATAAATGGTATCTAAGTTTTTTACAGAGGGTTAGTTAAATAAAAATTTCAAACAGAGTGGTCGCAAACAGCATCTAATGGGTGTTTCAATTCAGCCAGACGGGCTCAAGCGGTCCGGAAGAGCCCTGATGTTGCTCCGTGCGAGTCCAGATGGAGCCGATTCGGCTGCCGATCGGACCGCTGTGCCGCCACATTTCGTTTATGTATACGATTTTCGGGAATGCAAACACCCATTAGACGCTGTTTGCGACCATCGAAGCGGAGGGCTTTTAAAATAAGACCCCCTTAAAGGCGTCTCGGCGTGCGTCAGCCCTCTTATGCGGCTCCGGTCGCTGCAAGTTCTGAGCTTGATTCCGCGAATTACGCCGCGAGCCACCGTGGATGGCTCGTGACTTGCGATATCGCCGCAGATGGTTTGCGGCTTGCGTGATTGCCGCAGATGGCATGCGGCTTGCGATGTCGCTGCTGCGCTCCGCCGCGCTCCAGCGTATGACTGGGTCAGGCTATCCGCCGACAGCTTCATGCGTGCCTGCAGCTGCGTCGATGCCGCGCCACAGGTGGTTGACCGGTGGCGTGCCGTGGCCCAGCTCGAGAGGGTGCATCAGGGCGCCGGTGAGATAGGCCTTGGCATCGCGCACGGACTGTGCAAGATCGTGGCCGCGGGCAAGTCCGCAGGCGATGGCGGCGGACAGCGTGCAGCCGGTGCCGTGGGCGCCGGGCCCCTCGATGCGCTCATGTTCGAGCCATGAACAGTGCACCTTGTCATCGGTGAGCTCCGCCAGGCAGTCTGCCGCCGGACCGTGGGCGTGTCCTCCCTTGATGAGCACCGAGCAACCCAGGCGGCGCGCTAGAGATTGCGCGGCGTGCTCGCGCGCGGCGGCGCCCGCCAGTGAGGTGCCGACGAGGGCTTCCGCCTCGGGGATGTTCGGGGTGATGAGAGCGGCGCGCCCCATGAGCTCGCGTATCAGCACCTCGATGGCGTCGGGTGTCAGCAGGCGCGTGCCGGACGATGAGACCATGATGGGGTCGAGCACGATTGGAGCGTGCGTGTGGGCGAGGGCGGCGGCTGCAGCGCGTATGCTGGCTGCGTCCCCCAGCATGCCGATCTTGATGGCATCGGGTTCTCCATCGGCGAGCACCGCCTCGATCTGCGCGCGGATGCACGACGGGGGCAGCGTGTGCACGGCGGCGACGCCGACGGTGTTCTGCACGGTGAGCACCGCCGGCACCGCCTGCGCGTACAGGCCGTGCGCGGTGATCGTCTTGATGTCTGCCTGGATGCCGGCGCCGCCGCTCGGGTCGGACCCGGCGATGCTCAGCACGCAGCGCGGCCGGAGGCGCTCGATGGCGTCGATGGGGTTGTCGTGGGCGATGCGGCTGGAGCGGCCTGGTGCGCTGCCGACGGGCTTGCCTGGGGTGATGCCGGGGAGGTCGTCGCAGGCGGTGCCGGCGCGGGCGCCGCGGGTGCTGACATCGGGGATGCTTTTGCACTCCGCGCCCGCGCTGCTGGGATGCCAGGTGCTCCGGTGCCCTGTGTCCGCAGCGTCCGCGTGCCGGGCGCTCATGGGCGCCCCGGGACGCGGCTTGCGCGCCCGACGGCATCGGGGAGAGCGGGCTGTGCGAGCACGTCTTCGATGCGGCGGCGCAGCTCACGCGCTGCGGCGGCGGGGTCTTCCGCGGCGAACAGCGCCGAGACCACGGCGGCACCTGCGGCGCCTGAGCCGGCGAGCACCTCGACGGTGCGCGCGTTCAGGCCGCCGATGCCGACGATCGGGATATCGACTGCCTCCGTCATGCGCCGCAACTCGTGCGCGGACACCACGTCGGCGTCGGGCTTGGTGGGCGTGGCGATGAGCGCACCGGCCCCGATGTAGTCGGCGCCGGCCTCCTGCGCAGCCCGGGCCTGCGCTACCGTATGGGCCGATACGCCGATGATGGCGTCAGGACCGAGGAGGCGACGGGCTTCGGCGCAGGCGAGGTCGTCTTGTCCTACGTGGACGCCGTCGGCGCCCGCCTCGGCGGCTATCGCAACCTCGTCGTCCAAGACGAAGGGAACGCCGGCGCTGTGGCAGACATTCACGAGCTCGCGGGCTATCGAGATGATATGGTCGCGACTGGCGTGCTTCTCGCGCAGCTGGATGAAGGTGGCACCGCCGGCGATCGCGTCGCGCACCACGTCGGCGAGGCGTCGGCCGTGCAGCCAGCGGCGGTCGGTCACGCCGTAGAGCAGCATGCTCGACCGGATGTTGGCGGCCGAGAAGCGCCCGCGCCGGCAGGGTGCGCCCGCCGCATGCGCGACATGCGTGTCCACGTGTGCCGGCGTCCTGCCCGGCGCCGCGCTCATAGCTCCTCGATGGCGGCACCGGCTGCGAGCTGCGCGGCGTCCATGCTGCTGATGGCGTCGAGCAGGTAGGCGCGGAAGCTGCCCACGCCGTCGTCGGCACCCATGCGCGCGGCGGCGATCTGGCCGGCCAGGCCCTCGCATGCAATGGCGGCCACGGTGGCCGCGAAGGCGTCGTCCGGGTTCGCGGTGATGTAGGCGCCCGTGATGGCGGACAGCATGCAGCCGGCGCCGGTGATCGTGCCCATGAGCGCCACGCCGTTGCGGACAGCCACGGCCCGTGCGGGGTCCGCCACGATGTCGATGGCCCCCGTGATGGCGATAACGGTACCCAGGCGGTCGGCGAGTTCGCGGGCGAAGCGAGCGCTTTCGGCCAGATTGCTGTCTCGCACGGCATCCTCGGGGTTCACGTCCACGCCGCGCGTGGCGGACGCGGCTCCGGCTACAGCCCGTATCTCGCTCATGTTGCCGCGGATCACGGTGGGGGCAGGCGTGCCGGCGAGCTCGCCGGCAATCGTGGTGCGCAGCGCGGAGGCGCCGGCGCCCACCGGGTCGAGGACGATGGGGTGACCAAGCTCGGCGGCGCGCTCGCGGGCGATGCGCATGGCCTCGATGGTCCGATGGTTGAGCGTGCCGATGTTTAGCACCAGGCCGCCGCAGATGCTGCAGATCTCGGCAACCTCGTCGGGCTCGTCGCTCATGATGGGCGAACCTCCGCAACCCAAAAGTGCGTTGGCGCAGTCGTTGACGGTCACGTAGTTGGTGATGCAGTGCACCAGGGGACGCGTGCGGCGCACGCTGTCCAGGCAGATGCCCAGATCGGTGGTGGTAAGAGACATGTGGTGTCCTTTCGGGTGAGGGGGAGAGGGCCGCACCGTCGCCCGCACGCTGCAGTGCGCGGAAGGGACGGGCGGCGGTTGCCGAGGGAGGAGTGTGGGGTGGCAGCGCACGGCATCTATGGGGAGGGGTGCTGGGCGAGGCGCACGGCCTGTACCGTGATGTGCGGCCGGGCGGGAAGAGGCGAGGAGGGCGGCATGCGCGGGCGTGCGCGAAGGGCGAAGCGTGCGACCTGCGATATCGTGCGCAGCTGCGCGGCCTGGCGAGGGCCCGAGGTGCGCGACCGCGTTCGGGCCGCACCGCCGTCAGCGCAGGGCCGGTTCCGTGCGGACGGCAACGCGCGGCGCACTCGCCTGCGGCACCGCGCCTGATTATCCGTTCGACCCCAGGTCGATCGTCGTGTGCTCGAGCACCTTGTTGACGGTGCGCACCGCGCACATCTTGCCGCACATCGTGCAGGTGCCCTCGGTGGCGGCGGGAGAGGCCTCGTACCGGGCGCGCGCGGTATCGCCGTCGAGCGCGTAGGTCCACATGGTGTCCCAGTCGAGTCGACGCCGTGCCTGCGCCATGCGGTTGTCGGCATCGCGGGCGCCCGGGACGCGCTTGGCGATGTCGGCGGCGTGCGCGGCGATCCGGGTGGCCATGAGGCCCTCGAGTGTGTCGTGCGCATCGGGCAGGCAGAGGTGCTCGGCCGGGGTCACATAGCATAGGAAGTCCGCGCCCGCCGCGGCCGAGATGGCGCCGCCGATAGCCGCGGTGATGTGGTCGTAGCCCGCGCCGATGTCGGTGACAAGCGGGCCGAGCACATAGTAGGGCGCGCCGTGGCACAGGCGCTTCTGCAGCGTGACGTTCGCGGCGATCTCATCGATTGCCATGTGCCCGGGGCCCTCGACCATCACCTGGACTCCGGCGTCCCAAGCGCGCCGGGTGAGCTTGCCCAGCTCGATCATCTCGGCGGTCTCCGTGGCGTCGTTGGCGTCGTAGAGGCAACCCGGTCGGCAGGAGTCGCCCAGCGAGATTGTCACGTCGTAGGTGCGGCAGATTTCGAGCACCTCGTCGAAATGCTCGAAGAAGGGGTTTTCGTTGCCGGTGACCTCCATCCAGCCGAACAGCAGGCTGCCGCCGCGGCTGACGATGTTCATGAGCCGACCGCAGGCCTTGAAGGTCTCGACCACTGAGCGGGTGATGCCGGCGTGCACCGTGACGAAGTCGACGCCGTCGCGCGCGTGGACGCGCAAGACCTCGAGCAGGTCCTCGGCGGTGAGCTCCACCAGGGGCTTTTCCAGGTAGCCGATGGCGTCGTACATCGGAACGGTACCCACCATCAGGGGGCACCGTTCGATAAGCTGCTGGCGGAATGTGCGCGTCTTGCCGGAGTTGGAGAGGTCCATGATCGCATCGGCGCCGTGGCTGCAGGCGATGTCGACTTTCTTCCACTCCTCGGCGGCGTCGGCCTTGTCGCCCGAGATGCCGAGGTTCACGTTGACCTTCGTGGCAAGGCCCGCGCCCACGCCATGCGGCGTCAGGCCCTGCTTGATATGGTTGATGTTGGCCGGGATGACGATGGTGCCTGCGGCAACGCCGGCTCGGATGAACTCCGGGCTGCGCCCCTCGGCGGCGGCAACGGCTTCCATCTGCGGCGTGATGACGCCGACGCAGGCGAAGTCCCGTTGCGTGACAGGTTGGCGCGTCGCGGTGGACGCGGCTTCGGTTGTGCTCATGCACAGCTCCCTTCGTTGGCATTACCCACATCAGGTTCGGCGGGTCGGAGCGGGCGCGCTCCCTCTCAGCCTGTCGTTGCCTACAAGCTCCCCGTGGATATGCGGTTGTCGGCCCGATTGTAGCGCACGGCTGCGGCGGGCGGGGGCGTGCGCACACCTTGGCCACAAAGCAGTCGCACGCCCCTCGCCGTGCGCGTTACGACAGGGGCGTCTCGGCAGGTTTCTCGTACGCGGGCACTCCGGGCGCCCCAGCATCCGGCGTCTCCTGCTCGCCTGCGGCCTCCTCCGATGCCCGCTTGTCGCCTGCCGTCATGCCCGCGTCGCGTGCGTCTCCTGCTTCCGTCGCCGCTCCAAAGGCCTGCTCGGCGCTTGCGTCCTCCTCTTCTTTCTCCTGCTCAGCCTCGTCCCGGTCGGCCTGGTCGGCATCGTTCTCCGGCACCTGCTCGCCCCCGGCCGCCTCGTCCTCGGCATTTTCAGCCTGGTCGGCATCGTCTTCATGCTCGTCCACGCGGTCGGGCATGCGGAAGGGGTAGACCGTGCCAAAGATCACGACGGTGCGGTCCGACCTGAACTCGATCGTGTTCAGCGGGGCTGCCGGCAGCTCGAGCAAGATGTCCTCGAACTCGTCGGTGCTCATTCCATAGCGCTCACTCCAGGTGGCGATGATCTGCTCGTCGGTCATATCCGGGTTCACCACCGGGCCCGGTTCGAGTACGGGCACATCGGGGTAGGTCTTCGCCGGGTCGGTGTGCGTTACGAGCGTGCTGCCGTCCTCGAAGGTGATGATCCACTGGCCCTGGGAGGGGGCGTGCACGATGCGAAGCGGCCGGCGCGTGCCGGCCTGCTCGCCGAATTCGCCCAAATCCTGCTGGCCGCCGTCGGCGCCGGCGCCCCAGCCCTCCTTGTGCGGTCGGGCCTCGGGATGGCGCACCAGATACTTCAGGGTCGCCACGACGTCGCGGGCGCTGCGGTTCCCGAACGACTCGGGGAACAGTTTCACAGCCTGAATGAGCATCTCCACCGAGATGTTGTGGTAGTGGTCGAGGTGGGGGACGATGAAGGTCGAGGTGGCGCGGTTGAAGCCGATGGTGTAGATGACCCCGCCGTAGGTGATCTGGTCCAGCGGCACGCGCAGGCCCTCCTCGACGTCGCCGTAGCCGAACAGCTCATCGGCGCCGAGCTCGTCCAGATCGCGGCCGGCAAGCGGGTCGTACTCGCCGATCTCGATGTTGGGATAGGCGGCGCTCGGGTCCGTGTGGGTCACCAGCTCGGTCCCGTCGGCCAGGATCAGGTGCCAGTGGTCCTCGTGCCTGAGGATCTTCACGACCCGCTTGGGGTCGTTCGGGTTGCGCTCGGGGGCGGGGGCGGGCATCGGTGCCGGGGCGGTGCCGGCTCCGCCGTGGCTGCCGGTGTAGGTGCCGATCTGGATGTGGGGAAACGCGCCGGCAGGGTTGTCGTAGGTGATGTACTCGGTGCCGTCGGCGAGGTAGGCGTGAAAGTGATCGGCATGTTGGAGGATGCGCACGATGGGCAGGCGGCTCAGTTCGGAGAGGCTCACGACCCGCACGAAGGACAGACCGGGCACGGGCGCCGGCGTCACGGTTCCCGTCGCGCCGGCGCCGCCTGCAGCCCCTGCCCAGCCGCCCGCATGGCCGCCGCTCCAGGATGCCTGCACATGCCCGTGGCTGCCGGTGTAGGTGCCGATGGCGATGCCGGGGAAGGCGGCCGAGGGGTCGGTGTAGGTGATGAACTCGCGGCCGTCGGCGGTGAACACGTGGTAGTGGTCCCCGTGGCGCAAGATCTTGACGACCTCGGTGCCGCGCATGGACGTGAGCTCGCCTGCGGAGAGGACCTTCGCCGTGTTCGAGAGATCGTGGGCGCTTGCGGCGTGCGCCGGATCGGTATAGGTGATGATTTCGCGACCGTCGCGGGTGAAGACGTGCCAGTGGTCGCCGTGGCGAACGACCCGCACGATCTGGTCGGCGTCGACCTCGGCGTCGATGAGGACGTCGGTCGTGTCGTCAGCCGCGTAGGTGATTTCCTTGGCGGGGGCATCTGCCGCGGCGGTTCGCGCGATCTGGGGCGCCGGGCCCTGGGCGAAGCCGCGAGCGATGACAAGGGAGCCGGCAGTGACGCCGATGATAAGCGCGCCGGTGATGATGGCGCGCGAGGAGCGATGCGACATGGTGTTCCTTTCGTTAGCGCAGACCTCGGCGGATGCCGAGGACGGCGATGAGAACGGCGACCGAGAGCAGCACGATCGTCGATCCTGGTTTGAGGTTCAGGTAATAGGAGAGGCTGAGGCCGGCGTAGGTGCAGGCCAGTGAGATGCCAATCGAGACGATGAGCGTGCCGCGGTAGGTGCGGGCAAGCTGCATGGCCGTGATGGAAGGGATCACGAGCAGGGAGGAAACGATGAGCGAGCCGATGGTCTTGGCCGCCACCGAGACGGTGATGGCGACGAGCAGGGAGAACATGAGGCTGAGTGCACGGGTGCGGATGCCGAGCAGAGGCGCGGCGGCAGGGTCGAACACGCTCAGGTAGAGCCGGTCGTAGATGGCGCGGTAGACGATAAGCACGACGAGTGCCACGCCGAGCACAAGCCACAGCTCCAGGTCGCTGATGGTGACCACCGATCCAAACAGGTATGAGGCGATGGTGGCGCCCCCGCCGGCGAAGCTCGCGAAGAGGCCGGCCAGCCCGATCGAGGCGGCGAGCACGATTACCGTCGAGATCTCTTGGTAATCACGCAGACGCGCGCGCACGACCTCCACCGACAGCCCTGCCGCCACGCAGGCCGCCACCGAGCCGAGCAGCGGGTTGAACCCGAAGCACAGGCCGATCGTCACGCCGGCAAGCGAAGCGTGGGCGAGGGTGTCGCCCATCATCGAGAGGCGTTTCAGCAGCACCGGCAGGCCGATGCAGGGCAGGATGATGCCCAGGACCGTGCCGACAACGAAGGCGCGCTGCATGAATTCGTAGGCGAGCATCAGGCCTCCCCTCCGGCCGCCCGCGACCCCATCGCGCCATCGGGTTCGCCGTCGCTTCCTGCCGCATCGTCGCATACCGCATGGCAGCGCCCGTCTTCCAGGCGCACCACGCGCATGTGCGCACCGTGCGCGTCGGCGAGATGATGGGTGATGACCACGATCGCCACGCCGGTGTGCGCGAGGTTCTGCAGGATGCGGTAGAACGCCGCCGAGAAACGCCGGTCGATGGCGGAGGTCGGCTCATCGAGTAGAATCAGCCGCGCATCCTTGATAAGGGCAAGCAGCAGTCCCACGCGTTGGAGCTGGCCTCCGGAGAGCTCGGAGAGGCGCCGGCGCTCGAAGCCGGCGAGCTCGACGGTCCTCAGCAGCTCGGCGGTATCCGCGCTCGTCTTGAGGTGGCGCAGATGAATGGCAACGAGCTCGCCGATGGTGGTGGGAAAGCCCCGGTACCCCCTGATCGAGTCCTGTGAGACGTAGGCGATGTCGGCGTAGTGGGGATGTGCGGCAGCGTCGTCGCCGAACAGGTGGATGCTGCCGCGTGCACCGGTGAGCTGGCCGGTGACGAGCGCCATCAGGGTGGACTTGCCCGAGCCGTTGTCGCCTACGAGGGCAACGAGCTCGCCGGCACGCACGGTGAGGTCGAGATCGCGGATGAGCGGCTCTGCACCATAGGAGAAGGAGAGGCCGCGGATCTCGAGGACCGCGGGGGCTGCGGATGCGGCCTCCGCGGATGGCGCGCCGTCGGTTGTCGCCGTGTCGCACGCCGCTCCGGCGGCCGTGGTGGCGACGCTGGATTCATACTGGATGGCGTCCAGCGCGCCCGCACCGGCTGCGGGGACGGTTGAGGCAGGCCGCGCGTGGGTGGCTGCCTCAGCGCGCATCGAATGACTCCATGAGGGCGTCGAGGTTGCGCTCCATGAGGGTGAGATAACCCAGCTTCGCCTCATCCTCGGTCAGGCTTTCCATGGTGTAGAGGGTCGCGGTCTTGGCATGTGCGCTCGCAGCCAGCGTCTCGGCGACCTTCGGGGTGGCCTTGCCCTCGAAGAAGATGGTGTCGACGCCGTTGCTCTTCATGAAGTCGGAGATGGTGGCGAGCTGGGCTGCCGTGGGTTCGTCCTCGGGTGAGATGCCGGTTACGGCCACTTGCTTCAGGCCGTAGTCGTGTGCGAGGTAGTTGAAGGCGGCGTGCGAGGTGACGAAGACGCGCCGCTCGGCGGGGACTTGGGCGATGGCGTCCTCGAAGCGCTTGTCGAGGGCCTGGAAGTCGGCCAGGGCGCGGTCGAGGTTCTCGCGGTAGTACGTCTCGTTGTCCGGGTCCATCGCGGCGACCTTCTGGTAGATGGTGTCGAGCTCGACCTCGGCGTTCTTGATGCTGAGCCAGGTGTGGGGGTTCACGCTGCCGTGCTCGTGGTCGTCATCGTCCGCGTCGTGGCCGTCCATGTCGGCATCATGTTCGTCGGCATCTGCATCGTGATCGTGGCCGTCCGCGTCGTGGCCATGGTCGCCGTGCTCGTCCGCCTCGTGCTCGTGGCCGTCGTGCTCCTCGGCATTCTGCGCGTCTGCCTCGTGGTCGTGGCCGTCGTGGTCGTCTGCGTCATGGTCGTGGTCATGATCGTGGCCCGTGCCCTCAAGCAGGGTGAGACCCTGGGAGAGGTCGAGGAAGCGGTCCTCGTCGCCCACGGATTCCTTGAGCGCGTCGACGAACGACTCCATGCCCGCGCCGTTGTAGATCACCAGGTCGGCATCGGTGATCTTTGCCATGTCCTGGGTGTTGAGCTCGAAGTCGTGGGGCTCCTGGTTGCCCGAGATGATGGTTTTGACCTCCATCTTGTCCCCGACGATCCGGGAGGTGAGGTCCTGGACGGGGAAGAAGGTGGTGTATATGACCTTCTTCCCCGGATGGTTGGCGGGTGCGGACGTGGTGCCGCAGCCGGCGAGGGGACAGGTGAGGGCAAGCGCCGCGGCGGCGAGCGCAATCAGGGAAAAGCGCGTTCTCATGGATGCTCCGCTCTCTCGATGATGGATAAATTAGAAATTGAAATCCAGTTTCAATTTCAATACGGAGAGCCTAGCACGACGCCGTATGGTCGGCGGTGGAAACCCTATTCAGTTGATATGGTTGGCGTGTTGTCGCTGAGGTCCGTCAGCCGATGCGGGCGCCGGATGGGCAGTGCGGAGGGGAGCCGCCGTGCCCGGTGCCGCGATCGCATGGGACGGGGCTGCCGGGTGAATAGGGAGCTTTATCAGGGAAAAGGGCAGGGCCGGGAAGGCGGTTGCCCTTCCCGGCCCTGTTCGAACACACGGAGCGTGTCGCACCTGTAGCGCGCAAGGTCACATTCCGCCACCGTGTGCGCTCGGCGTCAACGACGGGTTGATGCCGTTTGTCTGCAGCGGACGCGCCGTCGCCCGCCGTGGGGGCACAGCCCTACGCGCGCTCGATAAATGCCTTGTAGCCGCGGTAGGCTTCGTAGATATCGGCCTTGTTGGCAACCTCCCACAGCGAGTGCATGGACAGCACGGCCACGCCCGAGTCGATGACGTCCATGCCGTACTCGGCCAGGATGTAGGCGATGGTGCCGCCGCCGCCCGCGCCGATACGCCCGAGCTCGCAGGTCTGGAAGTCGACGCCGGCCTCGTCCATGATGTCGCGCACGAGCGCCATGTACTCGGCGTCGGCGTCGTTGGAGCCACTCTTGCCGCGGCTGCCGGTGTACTTGTTGAAGCACAGGCCGTGACCCATGATGGCAGCGTTCTTCTTCTCGAAGCGGTCGGCGTAGGCCTGGTCGAACCCGGCCGAGACATCGGAGGACAGCATGCGGGAGTTTGCGAGCGCCCGGCGCCAGGCCAGCGCGCCGCCCTCGCCGGCGAGCTCCATGATCTCGGCGACGGTGTTCTCGAAGAAACGGCTTGTCATGCCCGAGGCACCCACGCTGCCGATCTCCTCCTTGTCCACGAGCAGGGTGACGCTCGTGCGCTCGACGTTCTCAACGGCGAGCTGGGCGGCAAGCGAGGTGTAGGCGCAGACGCGGTCGTCGTGGCCGTAGCCCAAGATCATAGAGCGGTCGAAGCCCATCTCGCGGGCGGGGCCGGCGGGCACGACCTCGATCTCGGCGGAGAGGAAGTCAGCCTCCTCGATGCCGTAGCGCTCGGCGAGGATGTTGAGCAGCATCTGCTTGACGGGGTCTTTCGCCTCGTCGTCGCCCTCGATGACCACGGGACGGCCGCCCACGATCACGTCGAGGTTCTCGTGGTCCACGGCCTTGGAGGCGGGCTTCTCCATCTGCTCGCTCGCCAGGTGGATGAGCAGGTCGGAGATGCAGAACACGGGATCGGCCGCGTCCTCGCCCACAGCGATCTCGATGCGCTCGCCGTCCTTCTTGCACACCACGCCGTGCAGCGCTAGCGGGGTGGCCACCCAGTGATAGGCCTTCACGCCGCCGTAGTAATGGGTGTCCAGGTAGGCCATGTCGCCGGCCTCGTAGAGCGGGTTCTGCTTGAGGTCCAGGCGCGGGGAGTCGATGTGCGCGCCTAGGATGTTCAGGCCGCGCTCCAGGGGCTGGGCGCCCACGTTGACGAGCATGAGGGTCTTGTTGTGGCTGACGGCGTAGACCTTGTCGCCGGCAGCAAGGGTGCGCCCGGCGGCGCGGACGGCATCGAGGTTTTCGTAGCCAGCGGCCTCGGCGAGCGCCACGGCGCTTTTCACGCACTCGCGCTCAGTCTTGTTCTCGCTGATGAAGGTGCGGTAGGCGCCGCAGATGTCCTCGAGCTGCGCGAGGGCTGCATCGTCGTATTTCTTCCAGGCGTTCGGTCGCTCCATGAAGCGTTCTCCAATCGGTCGGCGTCGGTGTCGGTTGCCGCAAGGCGGCTGCGCGCGCGTCCGCCGGCACCCTGCGAAATCGAGGGAATCTGAGTGCCCGTCTGTCTCGCGGCCGGCAGCATGCGCCCTTCGTACTATATCGCGTTTGCACGCCCGCGGGGCCCCGGCGCTGCCGGTGCGTATCTGCTGCACGGGCCGCCCGGCGGCATGCTCGGCGTTGCCCGTCGCGCGAGCGCGGGTTTGCGCGGCGTGTGCGGCTGGGTGCGCCGGGCGTGCGCGGCTGGGTGCAGCTGGCGAACGCAGGGGGCTGCGGTGTGCGCGGCTGGGTGCAGCTGGCGAACGCAGGGGTGCCTGCGCAATGTGCGGCTGGCGACTGCAGGCGGGTGCCTGCGCGATGCGTCTGTCCGCCTCGTCTCGGGTGGCGGCCCTTCGAGCGGTGCCCTAGGCGCGCCGGTATATCTGCCGCGGGCTCGGTACGGATGGGACCGTCTGGGCTCCCGCGTGCGGAAGGTGTCGTTGTGGGGCGGATAATAGTGCCATGGTAGGAGGGGCGTCCGGGCGCGGGTGCGCAGCGGTTGAGGTATCGGGCTGAGGTGCTGTATTGCCTCCGGTGCCGTGTGCCGCGCCCCGCACAAGGGGCCTCGTGCGAGGATGCGCTATGGCTGGGAAGGAGCCGAAGATGAAGACACGCGGATACGGGTGGGCGCTGTTGGCGCTCGTGCTCGCCGGCACGGTTGCCGGCTCGGTGGTGCTGGGAGGTTGCGCTGCGGAGCCCAAGGACGCGCGCGCCGTGTTCGAGCGCAGCGCGCAGGCGTCGGAGGGCCTTGAAGGCGAGCATATGGTGCTCGATGTGGATGCGAGCATGGTGCTCGCATCCGGTGCCAGCCAGGCGGATGGGACCCGCATGAGCACCACGCAGGTCGAGATCCCGCTGGGCCTCTCCTTCGACGGGGACATGAAAACCAACGAGGCGCTCCACGGGACCTTCTCCACCGAGACGGATATCTCGGCGATACTCGGCATGGCGGGTGCGCCGTCGGCTGACGGGCGCATCGCGACCGAGTCGGAGCTCTACGCCGAGCTCGACGACAAGAACATGACGTTCTATATGAACGTCGCCGACGACTCCGAGGGCTGGAAGAAGACCTCGATCAAGCTGGGTAGCTCCCGGCGGAACCTGTTGGCCGGCGCCGATGCGAGCGACGAGTTCTTCGACCATGCCAAGATGGAGAAGGATGACGATGCTTACGTGGTCTCACTCGACCTGCGCGATTTCATGGCCGATCCCGCCATACGCAAGGAGGCGCTCAAGGATGTCGAGGGGGACAAGCGGGAGCGTTTTGAGAAGTCGCTCGATGCGGTTGAAGGCACGGCTGAGTATCGCTTCGATGCGAAAACCGGCTATCTGACCGAGATCAAGTTGGATGATGTGGAGCTCTCCATGGCCATACCTGCCACGCAGGGCGATATGGAGATACGCTTCTCCGGCGACGCGACGGTGAAGTTCTCAAAGTTCAATGAAGTTGATACCAAGAAGGTGACGGTCCCCTCCTTCGTGAAGGATTCGGCAACCGAGCCGCAGGCCGACGAGGGGGCCTCTGGCCTTCTGGACTCCGGCGGCATGTATCCGGGGCTGGTGGCGGCCACAGTGATGCCGCAACTGCTGGCAGCGTAGGCGCCGGTGCGAGGCGGCGGGCTTGCGGCTCGCCTGGGCGCCGGTGCCGGGCGGCGGGTATGTGGGCTCGCCGGGGCGCCGGTGCCGGGCGGCGGGCGTGCGGCTCGCCTGGGTACCGGTACCGGGCGGCGGGTATGTGGGCTCGCCGCCTTTTTCTTGGGAAGAGCTGAGCTGAGGAGCGGGGATTCATGGGACGCATGAGCGATGCCGTGTGCCGTGTGCTGGCGGGCGGGCGCGTGGACACCGTAACGCTTGAGGAGGCGCGGCGCGATGCGCTGGTGGTTGTCAACGACCCGTGGAGGCAGTACTCGTCGTTTTTCTGGCGGCTGGCGCTGGCGGCGGTGGTGGCCACCGGCGGTATCGCCGCGGCGTCGACGGCCGTGGTGATCGGCGCCATGCTGATCGCACCGCTGATGTCGCCCATGCTGGGCTGCGCGCTTGCGATTGTGTCCGGTCGGCCGCGGGCGGCGGTGCGCACGCTGCTGGTGACGGTGACTGGCGTGGCACTGTGCATCGTGATCGCGGCGGCGGTGGGGGCGGTGGCGCCGGTTTCGGTGAACACGGCCACTAACCAGGAGGTGCTGGCTCGCGTCACGCCGCGCCTGATCGATCTTGTGGTGGCGCTCGCTTCGGGTATGATGGCGGCACTCGCGCTGGTGCGCGACGACATTCCCGACGCGGTTCCCGGCATCGCCATCTCCGCCTCGCTCGTGCCGCCGCTGTGCGTGGTGGGCGTGGCGCTGCAGGCGGGAGATGTCGCGGCGGCGCGCGGGTCGATGCTGCTGTTCATTGCGAACTTCTTCGCCATCCAGCTCATGTGCTGCGCGGTGTTCGCGGCGCTCGGACTGGGGCGTCGCGTGCGCTCGGAGCGCGCCGGCAGGATGCGGGCTGCGTGGTACGTGCTGACGGCCGCCGGTGCCCTGGTGGTGGCGGTGCCGCTGGCGGTGACGAGCTGGAGCATCATCGAGGTCTCCGCTCGGGAGCGCGCCGCCGCCGAGATCACCGTGGCCTGGCTCGAAGAATCCGAGTACCGTCTGCGCGAGTTCGATATGGAGGACGGGGTGCTCTCGATTGAGATCGCCGGTGTGGGCCGCGCGCCGTCGCCGGCACGGCTGGCCGAGGAACTGGACGAGGCTCAGGTGGGCGTGGAGGAGCTGCGGGTGGTCCCGGTTGCCGAGCGCCGCGTGCCCGTGTCGTGACGCCCGCCGGTGTGTTGCGGGCAGGGTGAAGCTCCAGGATCGCTGCTGAGCCGATGGAGGTTCCGGGTTCGCAGTTGATCCGCTAGGGATTCCGGGCCCGCTGCTGGGCCGTTATGCCGTCAGGGTTCCAGGTCTGCAACTGGGCTGATGGAGTCTCGGGTTCGTCTCCCGTCCATCCGTGCATCCCGGGTTCGCTTTTCGTCCATCTGCGCGTTCCGGGTTCGTCTTCCGCCCATCTGGAGGCGAAAAATGGCTCTGGATGGCCAGGGCCCGCACCCTAGATTCGCCGATGGCCAGAACCCGAACCTCAGGGAATCTGGGTTCACCGCCGGGCCTCCGGGTTCGTCGCTGAGCCCCGCCGGGGATTCTGGGCCCGCTGCTGGGTCGTCATGTCGTCAGAGTTCCGGATCTGCAACTGGGCCGACGGGTCCCGAGCTTCTCGCCGTACAGTCAGGGACTCCTGGCTCGCCATCGCGTCGCCGTACTGTCAGGAGGTCCAGGTCCGCAGTTGATCTGCCAGGGTTCCGGGTTCGTCCCGTGTCCATCTGCGCGTTCCTGGTTCGGATTGCGTCCATCCGTGCATCCCGGGTTCGCCTCCCGTCCATCCGTGCATCCCGGGTTCGCTTTTCGTCCATCTGGAGGCGAAAAACAGCTCTGGATGGCCAGGGTCCGCACCCTAGATTCGCCGATGGCCAGAACCCGAACCCTGGATCTTCGGTGGACGGGGTACCTGTCATCACGGCCGTGTCGATGGCCAGAACCCGAACCCGGGGTCCTCAAGCGGACGGGGCGCGCACCCGCAACCGCGTCGATGGCTAAAACCCGAATCCGGAACCCGCGGGCGGGCCAGATGTATATCTTGCAGTAATGTGGGCGGCTAACAACCGGTGCCTTTTTGCAAAAGGGGGACTGCGGACGAAAAGTTGGACACCTCGTCGGTGTCCGGACCGGAGGTTCGCA
>CABRHH010000009.1 GCA_902470695.1 uncultured Collinsella sp. | reverse complement strand
ATGCGCACCTCCTGTCCGGACGCCCTGCAGCGTCCAACTTTTTGTCCGCAGTCCCTTCGCGCATCCTGGGTTCGGGTTCCGTCCATCCAGAGGGGTTTTCGACCCCTGAACGGCTCGGACACGAACCCGCGATCTCTCGATGGACCGCATGCGAACCCTGGATTCCGGGACGGGCACCGCCCGAGCTCGCGACCACGTGCTGCGTCCGCCGCACGCCCACCGGTAGCCCCGATGCGGGAGCGCAGGTGCGCACGCCCGCCGGCCCCCGCCAATCGAGCCGTGCCCCGCCGTCACCCGACAACCGTGCCCCGCCCGCAGCACCCGCCGGCCCCGACAACCGCGCCACCGCGGCGCAGGTCAGCACGCTACGAGCAGAGCAGCTTGGCGATCTGCACGGCATTGGTGGCGGCGCCCTTGCGAATCTGGTCGCCGCAGCACCAGAACGTCAGACCGCGCGCCGCATCGGGATTCGAGATGTCGCGCCGCAGCCTGCCGACCCAGATCAGGTCCTGGTCGCTCGTGTCGATCGGCATCGGGAAGCGCTCGTGGACGTTTTCCGCGGCACGCTCGTCCACCAAGCGCACGCCTGGAGCGTCAAGCAGCGCGGCGCGCGCCTCCTCAACCGAAATGGTGCGCTCGAACTCCAACGTGATGCTCTCCGAATGGGACCGCAGCACGGGCACGCGCACGCACGTACAGCTCACGCGCAGATCCGGCAGATGCATGATTTTGCGCCCCTCGTTTTGCAGCTTCATCTCCTCCGAGGTGTACCCCTCGCCATCGAATCCACCGATCTGGGGAATCAGGTTGCTGGCCAGCTGGGCCGCAAACGCCTGCGGCTCCGGCAGCTGCTCGCCGCGGCCGAGGGCTGCAAGCTGCGTCTCGAGCTCCCGCATGCCGGGCACGCCGGCACCGCTGGCGGCCTGATAGGTCGACACCACCATCCGCGTGACGCCCGCCAGCCGGTGCAGCGGCCAGGTGGGCACCAAGCCGATGATCGTGGCGCAGTTGGGGTTGGCGATAATGCCCCGGTGCCAGGCGATATCGTCCGCGTTGATCTCGGGCACCACCAGCGGCACCTCGGGATCCATGCGGAACGCATGCGAGTTGTCCACCGCCACCGCGC
Source organism: uncultured Collinsella sp. (assembly GCA_902470695.1). Lineage (GTDB taxonomy): Bacteria > Actinomycetota > Coriobacteriia > Coriobacteriales > Coriobacteriaceae > Collinsella. The sequence goes on along the minus strand of CABRHH010000009.1, from coordinate 88,062 downwards.
CGCGGCGCACCGCCTCGGGCAGCAGCTCGCGCGCTACGTCGTCGCCGGCGGCCCCCAGCACGATGTCGACACCGTCGAACGCCTCCGGGCGCGCCTCCTCAACAACGATCTGCCCCCAGGGCGTCTCCACCACGCGTCCTGCCGAGCGCGCGCTCGCCAGCAGCTTGAGCGTGCCGACCGGCAACGCCTGCTCCTCCAAGCACGCCAGCATCTGCGCGCCCACCGCGCCCGTCGCCCCAAGAATCGCCACCGTGTACTGCTTCATGTTCCATCCTCTCCATCATGAGCATTCGATGCATGCAGGCGGTCGAGCACCAGCGCCGGCCCCGCCTCCGCGCAGGCCACGGCGCCCGCCCGACGCCACATCGGCCTCCGCACAAGCCCCGGCACGCACCCGACGCCGACGCCGCCTTCCCACGCCCATGCGCGACGCCGACCCGTCCGCCTCAGGCGCCAGCCCGTTCCTCAGCCGTCCAAATCAGCCGTCCGAACGATGCCGTTCTCATCGGAAAACGCCCGGTAGATCGTCTTGATCGCCAAGTCGAAGTCCTTCTCCTCAACGCCCGCGATGATGTTGATCTCGTCGCAGCCCTGCGTGATCATGCGCACGCTCACGCCTGCCTCGCCCAGCATGCCGAACAGGTGACCCGACACGCCCGGACGCCCACGCAGATTGCGCCCGACCGTCGCTATGAGCGCCAGGTTCTCCACCACCTCGATCTCGAGGGGCTCGACCTCCTCCTGGATGTCGGCGATCAGCGAGTACAGCGAATCGCGCACGTCGCCCGCCTGCACCACGGCCGCGAACTGATCCACACCCGTCGGCATATGCTCCACCGATACCCCGTAGCGCTCAAAGACCGACAGCGCACGGCGCATGAAGCCGATCCGGCTTTTCGTGCGGTCGCGCGACACGCTGATGGCGATGAACCCGCGCTTGCCGGCGATACCGGTGATGATGGGCTCCGCGTCGCCTTCGGTCGCCGTCTCCGAGATGATGGTGCCGGGGTCCTCGGGCGCATTCGTGTTCTTGATCACCAGCGGAATCCCGGCATCGCGCACCGGGAACACCGCCTCCTCGTGAAGCACGCTGGCGCCCATGTAGGACAGTTCGCGCAGCTCCTCGTAGGTGATGCGCGGAATCGGCTGCGCGCGCTCGACGATGCGCGGGTCGGCCGACAAAAAGCCCGACACGTCCGTCCAGTTCTCATAGAGGTCCGCGCCCAGGCACTGGGCCAGGATGGATCCGGAGATGTCGCCGCCGCCGCGGTCGAGCAGCTTGATCTGCCCCTCGCGCGTGGCGCCGTAGAACCCCGGCATCACGAAACCGCCCTCGCCGGTGCGCTCGGCAAGCAGCTGCGCGGTGCGCTTCATCGACAGACGGCCGTCGTGATGGAATGCGATGACCTCGGCGGCATCCAAAAACGGCAGCCCCAGGTACTCGGCCATCAGCCGGGCCGTGAAGTACTCGCCGCGGCTCACCAGCTCCTCGGTGCTGTATCCGCCCGTGCGGGCGCGCGCGGCGAACGCGTCGAACTCCTCATGGATGGGATAGCTCAAACCCAGGTCGTCCACGATGTCGAAATAACGCTGGCCGATATCGGCAAGCAGGTCGTCGCATGACACGTGATAGTGCACATGGGCGTTGACCAGGTACAGCAGGTCCGTGACCTTGGTGTCCTCCTTGGTGCGACGTCCGCATGCGCTCACCACCACGAATCGGCGCGCCGGGTCGGCGTCGACAATAGCTTTGATCTTTCGGAAATGTGCGGCGTCCGCAACCGACGATCCTCCGAATTTCGCGATTTTGATCATGGGATACGCGTGCCTTCCTCTTCCTCACCAAGCTGTCAATCGCCCATGCGACACATGGCAACACTTTATCATGCGCAAGTAGCCACCCCACCGCGCCGCATCCTATGTTTCCAAACAAAGAACGTGCTATGAACAGCTATTGAAACCGACACTCCAGCAAGCGCTTTAGCGCGATGGATTCCCTCAGTCTGATACCATGACGGATGCAAGGCTGCCGACCGTTCAAGGAGTTCCGATGGCGTTGTTCCACAGCACGCGTTCCCGTACCGCACACCTGACCGCCAAGGAGGCCATACGCCGCGGCATCGCCCCGGATGGCGGCCTGTTCGTCACCGATGAGCTGGGCGCGGAGCCGATCGACCTGACGGGGCTGGCCGCGAAGGACTATCCGGAGCTGGCGCGCGAGGTCCTGGGGGCGCTGCTGCCCGACTACACGCCTGCCGAAATCGCCGCCTGCGTAGAGGAGGCCTACGGCCACTCATTTGCGAGCGCCGAGGTCACGCCGCTGGTGCGCTTGGGCGAGACGGACCCGCACCAGGCCGGCGCAGCCGGCGCGGCTGACGATACCACCGCGAATGCCGAACCCGATGCAACGGGAGAAGCACCTGGCACAGCTGCCGAGGCGAACGACGCGGCAGCCGCCGCACCGCAGGCAAGCGCCGCAACAGGCTCTTGCGCTGCGGCTTCCGGCAACGCTGCAAACATCCCCACCTACGTGCTGGAGCTCTGGCACGGCCCCACGAGCGCGTTCAAGGACGTTGCCCTGCAGATGCTCCCGCGTCTCATGGCCCGCACGGCCGCAGCGACGGGCGCCGGCGCTCCCCAGGATGTCACGGCAGGCTCGGATGCGACGGACACCCAGGATGCGACAGACAACGTGGCCGCGGCGTCTGCCGACGACACCGCTGCCGGCACAACTGCAGCCGCCTCCCCCGCCCCGGCCGCCGAGAAGATCATGATCGTCACCGCCACCTCGGGCGACACCGGCAAGGCCGCCCTTGAGGGCTTCGCGGACGCCCCGGGCTGCGGCATCACCGTGTTCTACCCGGAAGGCAAGGTCAGCCGCGTGCAGGAGCTGCAGATGTCCACCCAGCAGGGTGCGAATGTCGCCGTCTGCGGGGTGCGCGGCAACTTCGACGACGCGCAGAGCGCCGTCAAGCGGATATTCGCCGACCGCGAGCTCGCCGACCGCCTGGCCAAACAGGGGGTCGTGCTCTCCAGCGCCAACTCCATCAACGTCGGGCGCCTGGTGCCGCAGGTCGTGTATTATTTCTCCGCCTACGCCCAGCTGCTGCGCGCCGGCGCCATCCAGCCGGGCGATGAGGTGGAATTCTGCGTGCCCACCGGCAACTTCGGCGACATCCTCGCCGGCTACTACGCCAGCCGTCTGGGCCTGCCGGTGGCGAAGCTGCTGGTGGCAAGCGACCGCAACAACGTGCTGATCGACTTTCTCGCCACGGGCACCTATGACCGCAACCGGCCGTTTTTCACCACCACGTCCCCGTCGATGGACATCCTGATCTCCAGCAATCTCGAGCGCATGCTCTACTACCTCTCTGAGGGCGACTGCGAGCTGGTGGCGCGCCTCATGCACGACCTGGCCGCATCCGGCGCCTACGCGCTGCCCGACGGGCTGCTGGGGCGCATCCGCGACGTCTTTGGCGGGGGCTGGGCAAGCGAGGAGCAGGTGGCGCAGGCCATCGCCGCATGCTGGAACGAGCACGGCTACCTGATCGACCCGCACACCGCCTGCGGCTACCATGTGCTGGAAACGACCGCCGCCGCACCCGCGGCAAAGGCGCGCGTGCTGCTGTCCACCGCTAACCCCTACAAATTCCCCCGCGCCGTGGCCGAGGCGCTTGGCCTGGCATGCCCCGAAGATGACTTCGCCTGCATGCAGGTGCTCGAGAACGCGACCGGCACCACCGCGCCTGAACAGCTGGCCGAGCTTCGGAGCAAGCCTGTCTTGCACGAGGAGGTCGTCGACATCGACGGCATGGCCGCTTTCGTGGAACAGGCCTCCTCGAAGCTCTAGTTCCGATTGCATCGCCCTTTGATTCTTTATTCGCCCGTCTCTCGTGCGAAGCTCCGCCCTGCTTCGTCCTCCGCGAGTTTCCGCACGAGCCGAAGGTGCCAGCGGCACCTTCGTGCGAGCCCAGGACTGTCTAAGCGCCGGATGAAGCAGGCCGGAGCCACCGAGGAGTTGCCATCATGATCAAGATCACCGTACCGGCCACCAGCGCCAACCTCGGCATCGGCTACGACACGCTCGGCATGGCCGTATCGCTCTACGCGCACTTCTCGTTTGCGCGCGCCGAGGCGCTCGAAATCTCCGGGTGCCCCGAGGAGTTCCAAAACGAGCACAACCTGGTCTACGCCTCGTTCGCCAACGCGCTTCGCGCCTGGGGCGCAGAGCCCTTCCCGGTGCGCTTGCATATCGAGACGGACGTGCCGGTAGCGCGCGGCCTGGGGTCGAGCTCCACCTGCGTGGTTGCCGGCATCATGGCGGGCGCGGCGCTCACCCGCCGCACCGTCGACCGCGCCGAGCTCGTGCGCCTGGCAGCCGAGGTGGAGGGGCATCCCGACAACGTGGCGCCTGCCATCCTGGGCGGAGCCGTCTGCTCGTTCACGCCAAGCGATGGCGAGCCGCGGTGCCTGCGCTACGAGGTGAGCCGCAAGCTGCGGTTCGTCACGATCATCCCGCCCTACGAGGTGCACACGCACGAGGCGCGGCAGGTGGTTCCGGACCAGGTGCCGCTGACGGACGCCGTGTGGCAGATGGGCCGCGTGGCGGGCATGACGCGCGGGCTGGAAACCGGCGACCTCGCGCTGATTGCCGCCGCCAACGACGACCGGCTGCAGGAACCGTACCGGCGCGCGCTCATCCCCGATTACGACGCCATCCGCGCGGCGTGCCTGGACGGCGGGGCGGGCACGCTGTGGATCTCGGGTTCGGGCTCCACGCTGATGGCCGTGACCGACGACACCATCGTGGCGAAGTTCTTGCAGGTCCGCCTGCGCGAGCAGTTCCCCACCTGCGCCACGCGCATCCTTACCTGCGACACCGAGGGCGCGCAAATCGAGTATCTGTAAGGGGCGGCGTTCGCGTGGCAGCCTCGCGCACGCCGCCGGCACATCGCCCTCATCAACGCCGGTGTCCGCAGATCTTGAGCATCTGCGGACACCACGCCCGGAACTGTTACGCTGCAGGCAGAGAGCCCTCGCCGTCTACCCGGCGGTATGCGGCATGGCAGTGCGGCCGGCGCGCAGACCGCGCATGACGGCCTCGCGCAGGGCGGGCATGCGCGACTTGTCCATGGCTGGCACGCCTGCCAGCGGATACTCCATGCCAAGCTGCTCGTACTTCACAATGCCCATCGTGTGGTACGGCAGCATCTCCAGTCCCGCAACGTTGTGCCAGGGGGCAATCAGCCGGCCCAGCGCCTCGCACTCCTCCTCGGTGTCCGTAATCCTGGGCACCACCACATGGCGGATGACCACCTTGATCCCGCGGCGCGCCAACTCGTCGCCGAAGGCCAGGATGCGATCGGGCGCGCATCCGGTCAGGCGCTTGTGACCCTCCGGATCGGCGTGCTTGATGTCCAGCAGCACCAGGTCGGTTTCGTCCAGCAGGCGCTCAAAACGCTCGGGACGCTTCGGATTGAACGCGTATCCGCAGCTATCCAGGCACGTATGAACGCGCCCTTTAGGGTTGGCGTGCATGGCGGCGAACAGGTCGCCCACGAACTCCGGTTGCAGCAGCGGCTCACCGCCGGTCACCGTGATGCCGCCGGAACGGTAGAACGCGCGGTTGCTCTCGAATTCCTCAATCAGGCGCTCGACGGTGACCGCCGAGCCAACGTTGCTGCCCACGGCCCAGGTGTCGGGGTTGTGGCAGTAGGCGCACCGCATGGGACACCCCTGCGTGAACACCACGAATCGCACGCCGGGGCCGTCCACCGTCCCCATGCTTTCGATCGAATGGATGCGCCCCAGCTCATAGCGGGACGTGGCCTGCGGGGATACACTCTCGAGAACGCGCCGTGACATCAGCTGCTTCCGCCTTCTTTTTGTATCTACGAATCGTTACCGGCATCATTATATTTCTCCCGCGCAACCGTAGGTCGGCAGAAACGGAATCGATACCGGTCGTCGACGCAGCAGGGTCCGCGCTGCGTCTCTCGATGTGGCTTGCGGCTCCGGTTTGGCCCAGCGGCGCGCTCCGGGTTCGGGCCCGAGCTCGGCGGCGCGTTCCGGGGTTCGGGCCCGAGCTCGGCGGCGCGTTCCGGGGTTCTGCCCTCGACCGCTTGCGACCTGTGACGACGCAGGCTTGACTCATTGACGCAGATGAGGTTTGCCAGCCATCCATCGGTGCAGCTCGGGACTCGGGCTACGTCCGCCCAGGCATCCCGGGTTCGGCTTTCTGCCGTTCGCGAATCCCGGGTTCGGGTCCCGTCCATTGGATGAACGCGGGTTCGGATTGCGTCCGTCTGAGAATCCCGGGTTCGCGCCTGAGCCATCTGGGGCCGTTTTCCGCCCCTGGATGGCCAGATGGCGAACCCTGGATTCCTCGATGGCCGAAAGCCGAACCCGGGATCTCCTCGACGGCTGGAACGCGAACCCTGAATCCCCCGGCAGCCGAAACGCGAACCCGGGATCCCCTCGATAAATGGAATCCGAACCCGAAACCCCTCGGTGGCCGAAAGCCGAACCCGGAATGCAGCGCGCAGCAGGAACACGAGCCAAAACGCGCCGGCCGCCGAAATCCGAACCCAGAACGCTGCGCACAGCCGAAACACGAATCCGGAACGCACTTACGAAAGAAAGCCAAACCCAGCCCCCAGTGACCGAGCCCAAGTCCGTCCAGCACTGCCATCGCCCCATACCACCGGCTCTGTCGTTGACGAAAATAAAACACACCAGCCCGGCCTGGCCTATAGGCCGAACGCCTGTGCAAGAGTTCCACGTTTCGCCTCAAACACCGACGCGAACAGTTCGGTCTCGCGATCAGGGCATCCGTTCTTCTTTGCAAGCGATTTCCATGCGACGCATGCGTCAAGCACCGTGCGCACCACATCGCGCCCCTGCTCAAACGAACCGCAAAACTCAGCTGCAACCTGGGCAAGCGCCGCCGCCTCATCCGAGCCTGTCTCCCCGTAAATCGCCGTCACGCGCTCGTCCGCCCCATGGGGATTCGGATTGATATCAAAACAGGGCGACAGAACCCACGTATTGTCCGTTCTGATAAAACCGATATTCCGCAGATGGTCGTCGGTGTTATGCAGCGCGATGGAGAGCGCGATACGCGCGAACAGGCTCCGCAGCTCAGCCTGAGGATTGCGACACAGATCCGGAAGCACCTCCGCGAGCTCAATATAATCCGCCTGCGCCCCATCGGCATACCCCAGCGCGGTCATAGCGCTCATATAGGGTATGCGCTGCGCAGTAACACCGGATTCAGCACGGTCGAAGCGCTCGAGAACCAGCGCAGCATCTTTTCCCACGTTCACCAGCTGGCTTTTAGGCGTCGGCAACCCAGCAGCGCGAGCAATATCAAGCGCCGTTTTTTCCCACGACATCACCGCCCATTCATCTCCCGGATGGGAGAACTTCGCCATCAAGATGCGCCCCTCATCGACAATCGAAGCTTTGGGACGCGCGCCACCAAGCGAGCCGGATCCTGCGTCAAGCAGCACCTTGAGCTCCTCAATGCCTTCTTCTCCACGCGCGACCTCGTTGCTTGCAGCAATCAGCTGCGGCAAAGCGATGCGCGGAGGAATGCCCCCTTGCTCAGAAAAAAACTCCGAGGAGTCCGGTGCTGCATAGCGGAGTGCCCCTTGACGCGTCTCATCATGAACGCCAAGCAGGTAATCAACCTCATCAAGTGCGCGCATTCCCTCACCGGTCGCAGCCGAGTGACGGCGGCGGGCTATGAGGTGCCGTCCCCATCGATCGGGCGACGAGTCTCGCATGCAGCCGAACAAGCCCTCGCAATGCTGCGGACCGCTTCGGAGCGGCAGGCCGGGATCGGGCGCGAATGCGTAGGGCTGCCGAAGGTACTCGTCATCATAGCTAAAGGTCGTGGTGATGCGGCCGCGTCTCAAATTGAACCTGGCGCGGCCCACACGACGGCCCGCATGCGCCACAAGATTTTGGCGAGCATTGGCCCCTTCATCGAGAAAGACATCAACGACGGGAATCATGAGCGCCTCCGCACGCGTTGGGGAAGCTGCTGGTCGGCGCGCAGCCTGCCAATATCCGTCTCGTACGGATCCGTTGCCATCACGACGCTGTCGAGGATGCCGAGCACTTTGTAGATGGAGAGCATCGTAGCAAAGCTGACCGATGGGTCGCCGTTCTCGACGCGGGAAATGGTCGTGCGGGATACCGCCGCCTTCTCAGCCAGCTCCTCGGATGTCAGGTTGAACATGCGGCGCCACGACGAGACATTTTCGCCCATCTGGCGGGCAGCAAGCTTGACTTTTGCCGGAACCGACCGTTTCAAGATTGCTCCTAACGTTCATATTCTGATACCTTACATAAAGTAGCGTATCATATATGCAACACTATGTTCTAGTTTATGCCTGACGGACACCGCCTCGACGCCATCAGCCTCCTTTCAGCTGACTGGCTTCCACTCGGTGCTGTTGGCCCTTGCCGGCACGGTCCCCCGCACTTCAGCTCCATTCGGCTGAATGCCTCAGGGGTCTTTTCCAGGCATTTGCGCTCCCTGGCTCCCCGTTTCGCCCGTCGATAGCCCAATGGGCCCGCAATCCATTTAGCGGCACGGCCGGAGTGAGCTCTGCTCCCCTCTGGGCGTCTCAGTCATGGGTTTCTACCGTTTGCGAAATCTCGGGTTCGTGCTCCGTCTGCCCCAGGCATCCCGGGTTCGGATTTCTCCGTTCGCGAATCCCGGGTTCGGATTTGAGCCATCGACACAGATGAGGTTCGCCAGCCATCCATCGGTGCAGATCAGGGCTCGCACCGTGCCCATCCAGACATCCCGGGTTCGGATTGCTGCCGTTCGCGAATCCCGGGTTCGGATCCCATCCATCCGGTGAACGCGGGTTCGGATTGCGTCCGTCTGAGAATCCCGGGTTCGCGCTTGAGCCATCTGGGGCCGTTTTTCGCCCCTGGACGGCCAGATGGCGAACCCTGGATTCCTCGATGGCCGAAAGCCGAACCCGGAGTCCACTCGATGGCTGAAACGCAAACCCGGGACCCCCCTTGATGAATGGAATCCGAACCCGCGTTCACCGGATGGCCGAAAGCCGAACCCGAAATCCCTCGACAGCCGAAAGCTCAACCCGGAATGCAGTGCACAGCCGGAACACGAACCCCAAATGCGCTGGCAGCCAAAACGCGGCGGCAACAGAAAATCCGAGGTCAAAACCACAGATAGGCCAGCAAAACCCGAATCAACGACAGGCCAGCGGCCGAAAGCTGAGCCCTGGAATGCACCAACGCCCAAGGCCGAGCCCCGAAACGCACCGATGGTCGAAAGCTGAACCCCAAAACGTACCAACAGCCAAACCGCGAACAGTCGTCAGCTGAGGCAGAAAGGCCTGACCCCGGAGGAGTTCCGGAATCAGGCCCTTCGAATTATTACCGAGCTACCACCATATATGGCGTCCAAGTTCTGGGGCGCACACAGCGGCGCGCCCCTCGCCGCCGGCCTATTCCCCGCAGCCGCTTTCAATGAACCCGATAAGCGCGTCCACCGCCGAAGGCGCATCGGGGCCGTCCGCCGTGATCTCGATCTCGCAGCCGCACGCCGCGCCGATACTCATGACCGAAAGAATCGACTTCGCATCCCGAGGCTCGCCGCCCTTCGACACGTTGCGAATCGTCACCGCGCTCTCAAAGTCGCTCGCCTTCTTCACGAACAGCGATGCGGGGCGGGCGTGGATACCGCTCGGATTGCGCACCGTTGCTTGTTTGCTCACCATCGTTGCCTCCTTGACCGCGGCCGCGCGCAGCAAAACGCCCGGGCCGCCCGTTGCACCGACCGCCAACAACACGATGCCGGCCGAACCAGGCGCGGCCGGCATCGTGTCTCCTGTTTACTCCACCACGATGTTATCGGTCGCGGTATCCGCACCGTTGCTGGCGATGAGCTTCTTGTAATAGTAGAAGCTCTTCTTCTTGCCGCGACGGCCGGAGCCCTTGCCGTAATCATCGATGTCGACCGACACAAACCCATAGCGTTTCGTCATCTCGGATGTTCCGGAGCTGACCAAATCCATGGGGCCCCACCAACCATATCCAAAGACATCTACCCCGTCCTTGATGGCCTCCCCGAGCTGCTCTACATGGGCCTTAAGGTAGTCGATGCGGTAGTCGTCCTCGCAGTACCCGTTCTCATCCAGCTCGTCAACCGCGCCATATCCATTCTCCGAAATAAAAATCGGCAGATGGTAGCGATCGTAAATGTGATTCAGCGTGATGCGGAAACCAATCGGATCAATCGGCCATCCCCAGTCGGACATCTTGAGGTTCGGGTTTTTAATCTGCGAAACCAACGAGCCCGACGGCTTGGGAACAGACTCTCCCTTGTAGCGCATAATGTAGGTCATGTAGTAGCTAATCGTCACGAAGTCGATAACACCCCGCTTGAGCACGTCAAGGTCATCGTCTTCCATCGCGATTTCGACGTCGTTCTCCTTGAAGAACCGGTTCATGTAGTACGGGTACGCGCCTTGCGCCTGGACATCGGAGAAGAACCAATTGAAGTGATCCTCGAACAGGACCTGCAACTGGTCCTCGGGTTTTGAGGTCTCGGCGTAGTTCTCCAAACGACACAGCATATTGCCGATCTTGGCCTCGGGGTCGATTTCATGACACTTGATAACCGCCTTCGCACTCGCCACGAGCTGGTTATGGGCAACCTGGTACTTAAACGCCCACTTGCCGTAATAGGGATTACCCGTGTCGCCTTGCTCAAATATCACGCCACTGCAGGTAAACGGATTGGTAATAACATTGTTGATCTCGTTGAACGTCAGCCAATACCTGACCTTGCCCTTATAGCGCTCGAAACATGTCGCCGCATAGCGCTCAAAGGCGTCGACCGTCTCACGTCCCGCGAAGCCGTTATATCGCTCCGCCAGGCTCAAGGGAGTATCGAAGTGGCAGAGGGTCACGAGTGGCTCCATGCCGAGTTTGCGGCACTCATCGAAGACGGCATCGTAAAAGGCAAGCCCCTCCTCATTCGGGAAGACGTCATCGCCGTTGGGGAAAATGCGCGACCAGCTGATCGACATGCGGAACACCTTGAAACCCATCTCCGCAAGAAGTGCCAGGTCCTCTTTATAGGTGTGGTAGAAGTCGATTCCGCGACGCTTGGGGAGATTCCAGTTCTCCGGATGGGCCTTCATGTCCTCAACCATCTCTTTTGTTGAGGCGTTGTGCGGAAGGCGCGCATCGAACTCGCGCGGCTCCTCATCGCGCATCTTCTTGGTGAAAAGCTGGACGAAGTCCGACGTCGCAGGACCGCGACCGCCTTCGTTCCACGCGCCCTCGATCTGGTTAGCGGCCGTGGATCCACCCCACAAAAAACCCTGGGGAAACGGGCTGTCCATCGCAGTCATAACATATCCTTTCTGGCATCAAAACTGACAAATAAGCTCGTATGGAATCATGCGCACGAAGCCTTAACGAGACGCTAGAGCGCGCACAATGGGAAGCATCTTCTTGGACATGTGCAACTCGGCACTGATGGTCATTAACGTGTCCTGAGCATGGGTGAACAAGAGGGAATACTCGATATGCTCCCCCGCTGCTTGCCGCTGAATCGCTTCCGTCTGGGCCTTATGTGCCAACAAAATCTTCTCGTCCGCGTCCTTAAGACAGCGCTCGGCTCCGGCCAGATCAAGCGAAGCAAGACAATCCATCGCCTGGTCGATGCAATTCCTCCCATCCCCCGCATTGATGATGACGCTCATCGCGACAGCGTTGATATCAATTTCCTCGTAATCCATAATCGGTTCCTCTCGCAAATTTGCTATATATCTGTCGTCAATTGTGCCGAGCCCTCACTGCACATCCTCTGCACCATGCGCATGTGTCCCCGCTTCTTCCGAGCGCTGCGCATGCGATTCCCCCGGCACATCCTGCTCGGATGGCCGACGATTGCCCCCGTTCGAAGCTTCGATTCCGTCCCGACCATCGGTCGAAGCATCCGACACCTTTACATCCCCAGAAGCCTGAGCAGTCCTGCGAGCCCCGCGGCGAGCAGCACGTTTGGCCCTCTTTGCCTCTCGCTCTTTCAGAGAGACGGACTCCTTCTTGACCTCGTTCGCATCCCACGCACGGAAGAACGGGTACCAGATCACCGCAGCAATCAGGAAGTTGAAAACGATCAATAGAACGTTTCTCCAGTCTCCTCCCGACATAAAGAATGCTGAGATGGCGTTCGGGGCGAAGTTCATATCGAAATTAACGTAGTTGATTGTGCCCCAGTCGAAGGCGAACCACAGATAGCTGAACGTCGGCAGAACAAGCGCGATCAGCAACATCGGCATGAACATGTAGGGGTTGTTCACAACTGAGGCGTACACCAGCGGCTCATTAATGTTAAAGAGGGATGGAACAATCGTCGCCTTACCCAACAGACGGTTTTTCTTCGACTTGGAGAACATCATCATGATAGCCAGCGGAAGCGTCGCACCCTGGCCTCCGATATGGTGGTAGCGGGAAAAACCGTATGCGTAAATATTCTGCGGCGCCATGCCGGCAGCCATAGCGGCAGCGTTCTCAGCAATCGCCGCCTGCGTAATGGTACGGGTGACCGGCGTCGTGACCCAACCGGAGATGCCAAAGAAGTAGAGCATGTTTTGAACCACGACGATAAGGACTACGCCGGGCAAAGACTGCGCGAAACCCGTAATAGGCGACATGACCGTCGCGACCATCGTAAATACGTCAATCTGGGCGACAAAGGTCAACAGGTAGCCAATAAAGAGCGAAATCAGGACGGATAAGATGTTGTCGAACCAGTTCTTTACGAAATCGGGGATGACGGAGTCCTCGCCGAAAAAACTCCTGGAACAGGTCTTTTTATAGACGAATCCAACAAGGGCACCGATAAACAGCGCCGTAAACATACCACCCGCACCAAACTTGTTGATGTCGAACAGCGTCCCGTCCTCCACCGTCTGGGCATTCATGCACATCATATACACGCCGATGCTCGTGAAGCCAGCGATCATCGCTCGATCGCGCTTGCCTTCCTTCACCGCGACGTTATGCGGGATAATGAACGCCACGAACATGCCAATTAGCCCAAAGGAATACGTGCTCAACGCAGAGATGTCAGGCAACGCGGGCACGAAGTTCCGCAACACAGTCCAAAGGCTCGGAATGGCACTGACCATGCAAAACGGGACAACATACAAAACGGCATCGGAGATGATTCCGAACCAATAGGTCGCTGTAATCTTATTCATCACCGGGACCATATATGCTTCGATCCATTTCTGGACTGCTTCCATCACGCCCTTCACGCCTACTCCTCCTCATCCTCGTACTCGATGCCCTCGTAGAGGTCGAGCGCGTCTTCCAGAATCGCTTCGCCATCAAGGGCGGCATAGTTATCCGCGTCGATTGCCATGACCTTCACGCCGTGCGGCGCCAGCTTTTCGGCCATCGAAGGAACTTCGGAGGCAAAATGCGGGCCGAGCAGAAGCACATCGATCTTGTCGGCGTAATCCATGACCTCGGATTTACTGACCGCGCTGACACTCACATCCAGGCCCTCCGCCTTGGCATACTTGCGCATGTTGGCCGCCATGAAGCCCGTTGACGCCCCTATGCCGCAGGCCAGTAGGATGCGGACTGTTCCGTTCTCGCCCATCGCACTCACCTTTCCCTCTTGCCGGGCGCCCACAGCGCGCCGGACCTTGCAATCGATGGCTTAACCATACGCACGGGCTCCGGCGCACTCCACCACACTTTCTGCCGCCTTGCCGGAAGGGCACGCCCCTTGCCGCGCACCCGGCAAGAGCGCCCTTTTGCCGGGTGCGCGGCAAAACGCGCAGCGGAGCGCATCGAGTAGATGGGATACTATGAAGCCGCGTGGGCACGGTTTGCGCCGCAGCAGCGCGCCGAACGCGCCCGCCGCGGACCATCCGTCAACCGCGCGTCCACGCACCCGGCGCACCTGCACCGCGCTTCCGCACGATGCAGGCATCCTCGAACGCGGTGCACGCGCCGCGTTCGCGCGGAGCCACCATCCAAGGACAGGGCACGCCAACACGCCGTTATTGCAGACAGGAGGCACCGTGGGATCAGCCAAGACAGACCGCATGAACCGCCTTGCACGCATCCTTGAATCCGCCGACGCATGGATGTCGGCACCGGTCCTCGCCAAGATTATCGGCGCCAGCGAACGCACCGTCCGCTCCTACATCACCGAGCTCGCACGCGGCGGCACCGCAATCGAGTCGTCCAAAAATGGCTACCGCATGACGCGGCACACAACGGCTGTGGCAGTTGCCCCCATGGTTGCCAACACCCCCACAAGCGCCGATGCGCGTCGTAACTACGTGATTGCGCGCCTCGTCAACGCGCGCGGACCCGTCTCGCTCTTCGACCTGTCAGACGAGCTGTTCGTAAGCGAGAGCACGCTGGCGAGCAACGTCTTGCCCGCCGTACGCGCCCTAGCTGGGCAGTTCGGCCTCACCGTCCGCACGCACGATTTCAGCACCCATCTCGATGGCTCTGAGCAGGACAAGCGTCGATTGCTCGGGCACCTGGCAACCCATGGGACCTACGGGTACTTCACCTCGAGCAAGCGGCTTGAGGAGCTCTTTCCCACCTTCGACATCGCAGGCATCTTGAGCAGCCTGGTCGAAATCTGCCAGCGCTCGGAGCTGCTCATCAACGACTTCGCCCTCAACAACCTGCTCACCCATATCCTCGTCATCATCGTGCGCATCCAGTCGAACAACAGCCTCGAGGAGCACGAGGGCCATGGCGACACCGCGACCCTTCTCGAGGGACTCGACCAGCGCACGCAGATCATGCAATGCGCAAACGAGGTCGCACGCTACTTCGAGCAAACCTTCGGCTGCTCCCTGCCTCCGGCAGATTTCCAGCAGATCGTGCTGCTCATCGCCCTGTCGGTGGAACGCTGCGCCTATCGCGAACTCGACTTCGAGCAGCTCGGGCACATCGTCGACAAGCACTTCATCGATACGGTCCTCAACATCCTGGATGAGACGAGCCTGCGCTATAATCTGCCCGCCGACTTCGATGAGGCGATGCGCCTGCAGTTCGTCCTCCACATGCACAATGCCCACCAGCGCGCTCGCTATCGCGTGAGCTACCCCAACCCGCTCGCCGCGCAGATCAAGCAGGAATATGCGCCCGTGTACGACATGGCTGTCTATATTGCGCATCGATTCGCCGGCGAGATGGACATCGAGCTTGGTGAAAACGAGATCGCCTTCATCGCCTTCCACATCGGGGCGTACTTCGAGCGCGCGGCCGCACCCGACACGGTAGCAACAGGCGTGATCATCGTCGAGGAATACCATGACTTCGCCCGACGGCTCGTGGACGACCTCGCCCGCGCGCTTGAGGACGAGCTGTCAATCATCGGCGTCATGAGCTGCGATGCCTACCTGGGCAGCCATCCCGAATGCGACGTGGTCATCACCACGATCGATGTCCCCGTCCTCGATGCCGTCAAGATCCTCATCGGGCCCATCCTCACCCAGCAGAACCTGCGCAAGATCCGCAACCGCCTTGGAGAAGTCCTCGAGGCCAAGCGCATGCACCACGCCCGCGAGTTCCTGTGCCGCGTCATGCGGCCCGAATTGTTCGCCCGCAACGTCTATCTGGGTGAGGGAGCCGATGCCTACATCGACTACCTGGGAGGCCTCTGCATCGAGCAGGGATTCGCCGACGAAGCGTTCGTGGAGGACGTCCACACACGCGAGCGCGTATCATCTACTGCATTCACCGACTGCCTGGCCATTCCGCATTCCATCAAGGGCTACGCCACGCGTTCGTTCATCGCCGTGCTCCACAACGACACCGCCGTCCTGTGGGGGCGGCAGCGCGTGCAGTTCGTGCTGCTCATCGGCATCGCCGAGGACGAGATGGGGTACTTTCGCGACGCGCTCGACCTAATCATCGAGCTGTTCTCATCGGTGGACACAACCGCGCGCCTTATCCAGACCGACACGTTTGGCGAGTTTTTAGCGGAGTTCACGCAGACGGTGCGATAGCGCGGTGCGGGAAGGTTGGCCTTGGCCTGTCTGACGAGAAACGGGTTGAGATTCGATCTACATGATGCCGAAAGGGGAACCGGGGTCCGAGCCCCGGCCGTCGGCGGGGCTCGGGTGCGGATTCTGGCCGTCGGTGCAACGCGGGTGCGGGTTTCTGCCATCGGTGCAACGCGAGTGCGGATTCTGGCCGTCCGCGAATCCCGGGTTCGCGTTTCTGCCGTTCACGAACCCCGGGTTCGGGTCCTGTCCATTAGATGAACGCGGGTTCGGATTACATCCGTCTGAGAATCCCGGGTTCGCGCCCGAGCCGTCTGGAGCCGTTTTTCGCCTCCAGATGGCCAGATGGCGAACCCAGGATTCCTCGATGGCTGAAAGCCGAACCCGGGATCCCCTCAATAGCCACGAAACGAACCTGAAACACGCCGATAGCGGCGAAACGAACCCGGGATTCCTCGATGGCCGAAACCTGAACCCGGAACGCAGCTGACAGGCTGCATGCGAGCCCGCGTTGCACCGACGGTCGAAGACCGAACCCGGAGGCAGGCCGATTGTCGATGTGCGAACTCGGAAGTCTGCAGGTAGAACAAGGGGCGCGGCAACAAAATAGCCAGCCGCCGGACCGCTGCCGGGGCCGAGCCAGCCGCCGGACCGTTACCGGAGCCGCGGCACCCCGTCGTCCGCCCTACTGTCTGCCCCATCGGCTCCGGCATTCGCCTCCTACCGAAGCTGAGCCAGCCACCGGACCGCTGCCGGGGCCGAGCCAGCCGCCGAACCGTTACCGGGGCATCGTGCCAACCTGCCACCTACTTGCCGTCCGCCTCGTCGTCGCGCTCGTGCATCTGCCGGGTGAGCTTTTTAGCCTGGTGCCGCGAGGCGAACCACACGATGAAAGCGGCAACAAACAGCAGCGCCGTCGCGATCGAGGCGATGTTCTCCATCAGATGGTTACCCAGGTAGCCACCAAGACGCGAGATGGAATACCCGAGCACCGTCAAAGCGAGCAGGGGCACGAACGCACGCGTGAGGGGCAACGAGAAATGGATGTCGCGGTCGATGGGCGCCTGGCCCCTCGCTGCTTCACGCCGCTGCCGCAGGACGCCGGCGGCCTCCTCCGCTCGCATGTCCTCCGCAGTTCGCCCCTCGCCACCACGCCGCTTGGCATCCGGCTTCGTCTTCTTGTTCCCGCTCATAGGGCCTTCTCCTATCGTCTATGCAAGCTATGCAAACAGGGCGTTCGAGGTTTCCCAGATCGCCTGCGCGATCTGCTCGGGCAGCTCGCCGGTACGGTCGGCACGGTCGTAGATAAGGACGTCGGCCGTTTGCGCGATCATGGCCGACTCGCACTCAAGACCGCGGATGGGCTCCGGCGCCATGTAGGGGCAGTCCGTTTCGAACAGCGCACGGTCAAGCGGACAGGCTGCGAACGCCTCGCGCACCGCCTCGTTGCGCTTGAACGTCGCCGCACCGCCGAACGCGATATGGCAACCGCGCTCGAGGTACGCCTCCATCGTGGCGCGGTCCTCGCCGAAGCAATGCAGCACGCACCCGGCCTGCGGAACGCCCACCTCGTCCAAGATGCGCAGGGCATCGGTGTGGGCCGCGCGCGCCTCGTCGCCCGCGAGGTTGCGCAGATGCAGCTCAACGGGCACGTTGCGCGCAACCGCAAGCTCTAGCTGGCGCGCGAAGCACACTGCCTGCACCTCATGAGGCACCGATGCGACCTCATCGTCGTCATCGAAATGGTAATCGAGGCCGAACTCGCCAATGCCGGCGCAGCGCGGGTCATCGAGCATCGCCTCGAGCTGGGCATGTATCGCGTCGTCATAGGCGGCCGCCCCGTACGGATGCACGCCCGCCAGGTACTGGACGTGCGGCAGCGGACAGGCGCCCTCGTTCAGCGCGCGGTCAAGCCACGCCGCATACCCCGCAACGTCGGGCATATCCTCACGGCAATCGCCCGCCGCGTCGTACACCGACACGATCCGACGCACGCCCGCCTCGTACGCACGTGCGAGGATATCGGTCACCCAACGGTCCTCGCGCACGAAACTGCGCAGGTGAGCGTGGGTATCGAACAGCGGCGCCAGCGGACGCGGCAGCTCAAACACCTTGTTTTTCTTAGAGAAGCTCAGCGGCGCCCACGCGGCGTCGAGGTCGTCATATTCACGCATATGGTATCCCAGCTTTCATCCTACCGCGCAAGCGCACGGGCGAGCGCAACGAACTCCGCCGTCGAGAGCGTCTCGGCACGGGCGGTCGGCGCGATCCCGCAGCGCTCGAACGCGGCATCCAGCGCACCCTTATCGAATCCGTTCGCGCTCATGGAGTTGCGAATCGTCTTGCGGCGCTGGGCAAACGCGGCATCCACCACGTGCGCGATCGCTTCGGCATCAAAGGTGGCTGCGTCAGCGAAGCCGTCGCCGCGCGCACCGACGTCCGGAGCGCCGGCCACGCGATCGATTCGCACCACCGCCGAGTCCACGTGCGGCGCGGGCATGAAGCAGCGCGGCGGCACCTCGAACCGACCCGTTACCTCACCATAGAGCGACAGCTTCACCGTGTAGGCGCCATACGCCTTCGTGCCCGGCACAGCGGCGATACGGTCGGCGACCTCCTTCTGCACCATGACCACGGCGCGCGTCAAGCTCGGCATGGTCTGGAAGAACTGCAGGATGACGGTGGCGGCCACGTTATAGGGCAGGTTCGCCACCAGCACCGTGGGCGCACCGCCGCTGGCCTGGGCAACCGCCTCGACCGGCACCTTGAGCGCATCGCCCATGATGAACGAGAAGTTGCCGTGGTCCACAGCATGGGCGGCAAGCACCGGTTCGAGCTCGCTATCCATCTCAATCGAGGTGACGTGTGCCGCCTGCTGCACGAGCGCAAGCGTCAGCGTGCCGATGCCCGGGCCAACCTCCAGCACGCGCTCGACCCCCGTGAGCTCGGCCAGCCCCATGATCCGCTCGATCACGTGATTGTCCACCAGGAAGTTCTGGCCCAGCCGATGCTTGGTGGCCAAGCCGAATGC
Organism: uncultured Collinsella sp.; assembly: GCA_902470695.1. Classification (GTDB taxonomy): domain Bacteria; phylum Actinomycetota; class Coriobacteriia; order Coriobacteriales; family Coriobacteriaceae; genus Collinsella. The sequence continues at coordinate 68,985 of CABRHH010000009.1, read as the reverse complement.
CTCAAGCATCTCGCGCGTTGCGGCCGGGTTGGCCAGCGGAGAGGTTGTCATACGCCGCGTCTCCAATCTCAACGAATGCCAGCGGATGCCGCACATCGGCCGCCTCCGACCCGCCTGCAGGAATGCGGTGCGAACGCCGCCGTGCAGCGGCCCCGCATACATGCCGTTCCACGGCAGTGCGAATCGAAAGCGGTCTTAATCGGTCAGAACCGCGCGCTTACCCCAAACGTGGGAAGAGTGCCTCGCCCTTCTCCACCGGAAGACCCGCCGCAAGCTGGCCCCAAGCGCAGGCGGCCGCGATGTCGTCAGCGCCAGCCTGGTCTGCGCAGCCGATGCGACGCAGGGCCTCGGCGCTCGTGGTGGGCATAAGCGGCATGAGCAGGTGCGCCGCGATGCGAATGGCCTCCAGCAGGTTCCAAATCACATTCGCAAGCTCACCCGCCTTCGCCGGGTCCTTCGCCAGACCCCACGGCTCAGCGTCCTCAATGTAGTGGTTGGCGGCATGGATGAGCTCCATCACCTCATGGGCGGCTTCACCATAAGCGAACGCCTCCATCCTAGCCCCGTAGCGCTCGGCGATACCCGCAGCTTGCGCCGCCAGCGGGTTCTCCGCATACCCCGCGGCGTCGGCCGCGCGCTGCGGCACCGCACCGTCGAAGTACTTGATGCACATGTTGGTGGAACGCGAGATCAGGTTGCCCCAGCTGTTGGCCAAATCGGCATTGTAGACCTGCTCCATGCGGCTGAAGCTGATGGCGCCATCCGTGCCCGGGACCACGTCGGTCATAAAGTAGTAACGGTAGCCGTCCACGCCCAGCTTATCGATCACCTCGCGCGGGGCGATCGCGTTACCGCGCGACTTCGACATCTTCTCGGCCTTGCCGGTTTCCTCGTTTCGCACCGTGAGGAAGCCGTGGGCGAACACCTGCTGCGGAAGCGCCTCGCCGATCGCCATGAGCATGGCCGGCCAGATCACGCAGTGGAAACGGATGATGTCCTTGCCCACGATATGTGCCTGTGCGGGCCACCGGTACGCCAGCTCCTCACGCGCCTCGTCGGTGTCCACGCCGTAGCCGACCGCCGTCATGTAGTTGAGTAGCGCGTCGAACCACACATAGGTCACATGCCCGTCATCGAACGGCACCGGGATGCCCCAGTCGAAGGTGTTGCGCGAGACGGACAGGTCGTTCAGGCCGCCAGCCACAAACGAGCGCACCTCGTTCATGCGAAAATCGGGCTGTACGAACTCCGGGTGCTCATCGTAGAGCGCCAGCAGGCGGTCCTGGAACGCCGAGAGCTTGAAGAACCAGCTCTCCTCCTGAACGCGCTCGAGCGAACGGCCGCAATCCGGGCAAAGATGTGCGCCTTTGGTGCCCGCCGCCTCATCGGCCTTGTCCACCTGCGTCTCGGTGAAGTAGGTCTCGTCCGGCACGCAATACCAGCCGTCATAGCTGCCCTTGTAGATGTAACCCGACTCGCGCATGCGGTCCCACAGGTACTGGACGGCGCGCTTCTGGCGCGGCTCGGTGGTGCGGATGAAGTCGTCGTTGGAGATCTGGAGCTCACGCCACAGGTCGTGGAAGAGCGGAGCCTGGCTATCGCACCATTCCTGCGGCGTCATGCCGTGCTTCTCCGCCGCCTCGGCCACCTTCTGGCCGTGCTCATCCATGCCCGTGAGGAACTTGACGCTATAGCCGGCCGCGCGACGGTAGCGCGCCTGGACATCGGCCAGGATGGTGGAGTAGGCCGTGCCCAGGTGAGGGGCAGCGTTGACGTAGTAGATCGGCGTGGTGATGTAATAGGACGGCTTCGTGCTCATGACGCGCGGCTTCCTTCCTGCTGGGTTTTCATGCAATGTTCCATATTAGCAGGTCGAGGGGGAACAAAGCGGCATGGCTGCCACCTCGTAGCGGCAACCGGAACCGCACCGCACAACGCGCTCGGCACGCGTGCGGCACAGATGCCGCAGTCGGGTACCGCCCCACGTGCCTGAGCGCGCTGCGCCGTTGCCCGTTCGACCATGCCCGCGCATAGCGCACGGCGCGTGGCGTATGGCGCATAGCGTATGGCGCGCCGAGAGCCACCCACCCCGAAGAGCCCTTCACGCCCGGGGACACCGCCCCGCTAGCATCCCAACAACAGCGGCAACGCACGGCAAGTGCGGGGACCGCGACGGCCTCCACCGCTAGGCGGTTGCACTCATCTCAAGGACCAAGCTATAGACATCGCGCTTCCTGCGTGAGTACTTCTGCGACAGGCGCTTGGCGATGGCGTTCGCCGCCTCGCCGGCCGCCAGGGCATCGGCGATGTCGGCGCGCAGCAGCTCATCGGGATCGACGGCCTCGACGGCACCCGACGAGCCCACCGCGAACGCCGCCTCGTACTGTTCGAGCTCCTCCTCGCCCGGCGGGGCCACCACGATCACCACCTCGCCTTTGAGCTCACCGCGCTCGCGCATGAGCGCAGCGAGCTCGGGCGCCGGGGCGCGCAGAACCTCCTCATGCAGCTTGGTCAGCTCACGCGCCACCGCCGCGTCGCGCTGCGGGAACACCTCGGCGATCGCCGCCAGGGAATCCGCCGTGCGGTGCGGCGACTCGTAGAACAAAAGCGCTCCCGGCACCGCCCTCAAACGGCGCAGACGACGCACGCGCTCCCCGTGCCTGCGCGGCAAGAAGCCCTCGAAAAAGAAGTGCTCGCACGGGATGCCGCAGGCCACGAGCGCGGTGATGCAGGCCGTAGGGCCCGGCAGCACCTCAACGCGCACGCCCGCCGCGCACGCCCGCTGCACCAAAACCTGGCCGGGGTCGGACACCCCGGGCATGCCTGCATCGGAGGCGAAGGCCACGCGCTCTCCCGCCAGCATCCGCCCCACCAACTCGGGAGCCCGGGCGGCAATCACGTTCTCATCACAGCGCACCAGCGGTTTCGAGATATCCAGATGTGCCAGCAGCCTTGCCGTCACCCGCGTGTCCTCGCAGCACACAACCGTGGCGGCCCGAAATGCCTCAGCCGCGCGCGGTGTCAGGTCGCCCAAGTTGCCGATCGGCGTCCCGATCACATACAGGCACCCCTCGCCTGCTCCGGCGTGCGCCAGCTTCTCTCCCGCCATGGGCTACTCCATCATCGCGCGCTCGAGCGGCGCCAGCGCCACGCGCGCATCCCACGCGGCAATGCGGCGCTCGGTTTTCCAGGTCTGGAAGAACCAACCGGCGGCTTGGTCGAACGTGGCAAGCTGATTCGATACGAATACCCGCTCGTACGCACGACGCCCCTCGGGCGTCACCGACGAGCCTGCGATCACCGCCGCCCCCGACCACTCGCCTACCAGCACCGGGAACCCCGCCGACTTCGCCTCGCGGATCAGACGCTTGTTGCGCGCGATGGCAGCGGCAAGCCCATGCGGCGTGGCGATATCCTGCGCCATCTCGTCACGATAGTGATACAGATGCAGGTCCATCACCACGTTCTCATACTGGTTGCCCCGCATGAAATGGCGCCACGCCTCGGGATGGCCCGACGCCGAAAACACCACCAGACGGTCGGCCGGCATATGCCGGCGCACGCGCACGTAGGCATCGCGGTAGTAGTTGCGCAGGTAATGCCCGGGGATGCCCGGCGTGACGCTGAACAGGTTGCGCCGGACGCTCATCATGGGGGAATCCAGCAGCTCAAGGCCAAGCAGTGCATCGGAGGTTCCATAGCGTTCGGCCAGACGCCCGAGCACGTCGAGTGCCGCATCGCGGCCGCTTGCCGAAGAGTGCCAGTCGGCTGTGGTCTCCGGCGTGGTGGTCGAACTGTTGGAATCCCCCTGCCCTCCCGGCACCGTTGCCAGGTCGAGCAGCACGCGCATGCCGTACTTCGCGGCCCACTCATTCGCCCGGTCGAGATAGTCGATGCACGAGATATAGGACTCGCGCTCGTTTTGCGAACCGAACGCATACCACGGCACCGGGATGCGCACGGCGTTCAGACCCATGACGGACATGCGGCGAAAGTCATCCTCACCCACGAACGTCTCGTAGTGCTGGCGCAGGCGCTCATTATACGCACCGGGACCCAGCACCTGCTGCAGCTCAGCGTCATTCGAGGCGCCGGTTGCCGCAAAGAGCGAAGGTGTGACCCAGGGCTCAAGAATGAACCATCCGGACAGGTTCACGCCGCGAATTCTGCCTTCCATGGTTATCCCCTCTCGCACGCGAACGGTACCCTTCTGGTACCCAAGGATATACGAAGGGACACCGCCGCACGCGAACGCAAAAAAGGAATTGGAAACTTTTCTCTTGACCCCTCCGCTCAATTTGGTATAGTAATCGAGCTGTCGTTGACAGCCTGACACGTGGCTAGATAGCTCAGTTGGTAGAGCAGAGGACTGAAAATCCTCGTGTCGGGGGTTCGACTCCCTCTCTAGCCACCCTCGTGTATGTATTGGCCTCCTTCGGGAGGCCTTTTCGTTTCCCGCCGCAACGCTTCGCTCCCATCCTGCGAAGACGCTTTGCTGCCGCCCTGCGAAGCCGGCGCCCGCCTTCAAAGCCCCACCGAATAGGCAGCAGCAGCCGAACGCGCATGTTGCCCCATGAGGCACATGCTGTCTTACAACCCTCCTATAAACTGCATGTCACCCCATGGCCCTCCTTCGGGACCCCGGCGGCCGGGTCCCGGCGGCCGGGGTCCCGTTGCTCCCCGAGCCGCATCGGATAGAGCGTCCTGGTTGAGAAGTGATTGCGCGAAAAGCGGTTGCGCGCTTTTTCTTCTATATGCCAGCCGTCCGCGCTCCATCCGCCCTCTCGTCTCCTCCTATCACCAAGCGCTCGATTACCGCAACGGCACCCGGGCACGCCACGATACGCCACGGCACCATGCGTCGGCACAGCAGCACACAGCCCTCCCCGTCGACGCAGGCAACGTCGATCGCGTCATGCATGAAGCACGTGTGGACCGATCCGCACCCCCAGAACACCATGATGCGCGCCCCCGCCGGCTCGCCTGCGCGCGCCCCGGGCATCAAGCCGACCAACCGGGCGGAAAACGAATCTGCAAACTCCGGCTCCCCCTTCCATCCCAGCTCCTTCAAGGCTCGACCAACGACCGCCGTGCGAGACGGCAGCTCCGTGTGCCCAGGCCTCTTAGCGCACCGTCGCTTCCCCGCAAGCTCCGCACTCCCTCTGCAAACGCGCCTCTCGCTGCGGGCACATTCCCCATCGCAGGCGCATCTCTTGTCGCGGGCACGCCTCCCATCATGTGCGCGCCGCCATGCCCGCATACGCTTCGGCACCCGCGTGCCAAGACGCAGCAACGCCTCCATACTCCTCACCGACCATTCCCTCACATAACCACCCCCGGCCTCCACGGATCGACAGTCACAGGCCGCTCATGCCGCAGGGATAGCGGCGCCCCCATCGACACCCCTGCGATGCTCAGCCCTTGCGGCCAGGGTCGATACACCATGGCGCACCGATAGGTGCGCTGCGCTCCCACCAAGCTCAACAGCGCATCGCTTTCCGCGTTACCCGTCTCCTCAACGACCTCGATCTCAACCGCATACCCCTCCATGGCACGCTCGAGCTGGAACTGCACGGCGTCGGTGCCCGAGGCGGCAGCGTCCCCATCGGATGCAGGCGAAACCGCATGGGCAAGTACCGCATCCGGGGCAACGCGATCGAATCGGGCGGTGGCCGCCATGAACACCATGAGGTTGTATACGATGAGCGCGAGCACGATGAGCACCGGTGTCACCACCGCCATCTCCACGGTCGCCTGTGCCCGCGCTTCCCGCAACCGAACGTACGCCCTCATCGCCCGTCGCCTCCCGCCCCCACAAGATCACGCAACCGTATCGTTAGCGGAATCGAGCCGCCCGTCGGCAACGGAATCTCGGCAACCGTGAACTCGAGGCTGGTGAGGTAGTTGCCCACCTCATACCCCACCGCCTCGAGAATGGCAGCCGGATCGGTCGCGCCCGCAGGGATCGACCGCAGCATGTCCTGCACGCTCGCCAACCCATCGGCACCCGAGCGCGACAGCACGCGGGAGGTGTCGGTCAACACCGGTTTGCGCAGGCTCAAATCGACCGGCTCCAGCCCCAAGCCCTTCATGACGCCCGCGATGCGGTCGCCCAACCACCGCGCCACCGGGCCCGCCCCGATCGAATCAAGACCCTCCAGCAACCCATCCGTCACGCCGCCAAGCCCCTCCGCCGCATCGCCATACGACACGAGCAGGTCGCCCCAAAGGTCCATGACGCTATCGACCAAACCGGCCGGCCCATCCGTTCCCACCCGCTCCTCGACCGATGAGAAAAAGCTCGCCAGCACGTTGTTCTCCCGCGTCGCGGCATCGGGGGCGAGCGCAGCGGCAGACACCGCTCCGCGGGCGGGCACCTCATCGCCGGCGGCAAACGGCGTGTCGAGCTCTCCGGAGGGGGCGAGCTCTCCTGCGGCCACGATCGCCACGCAGCCGTACCGCCCAGGAGGCGCGATTCGCGGACGCTTGTTGGCAAGCGCCGAGATCGCCTCGTCGAACGCATCGGCCGCCTGCTCCGCCTTTCCCTGAGCAGCCCGCTCAAGCTCGAGCTCCGCGTTGCGCGCATCCACATACTCGTTCAAAGCCAGCGTGAAGGTGCGCAGATGGTACTCGAAGCCGTTGTCGATCGAGGTCGAGGCCGCCGGCGCCTTTCCCAAATCCCCCACGCCGAAGCGGCAGGTCGAGCATTCACGCGCCTGCCCGGTCTCGATGGACGACACCGCGAGCATCGGACCGGCGCCTCCCGTGGCCCCCGGGCAATCGGCGCCATAGTGCAGGGTCAGGCCGTCTGTCTCGGCCGTTGAAGGCCACACGGCGTCGGTATAGAGCGCCGTTGCGCGCACCTCCTCGGTGTTTTTGGGCAGCAATTCGACGGTCGAGACGATGCGCCCGTCAACCTCGGCCACCGACGCGCGCTCGAACCGATCGAGCGCATACGCGTAGAACGCGCGACGTGCGGCAGCGTCCGCCTGCGCCTCCACACCGCTTCCTTCGGCAGCGTTGTGCTCGAGACGCCAGCGGTAATAGGCGCGCGTCCGCGCAAGGGCAACCTGCGGATCCCAGGTAAGGCTGGAGGCGAAGTCGGGATTGTCGACATCCGATATCCCCGAGAGCTTTCCCGCCCGCTCCTGCATATTCATCCCTTCCCGCCCGCAGTCGGCCAGCCAGGCACGCTCCTTTGCCTGCGCGGTCCGCTGGGCTGCCTCGGCCAGGTCTTGAGCCGCCTGATCGAGCTCACCCGAGGCGCCTTCAAGCGCGTCGGTCGCTACGCCGTCGCCCTCAAGCGCCGGAAACTCCGAGGCGCTCGTTCGAGGAACGGCGAGCGCCGTGCCGGCATAGGACACGCGCTCGGTATCCTGAGCCACACACGTCCTCGTCGCGTTCGCCGCCACGAGATAGGGCAGTGAGGTCTCGAGCTGCTTCAACCCCTTCGACGCTGAAGAGGCGAACTGGTTTCTCAGCTTGATCATGCGCACGCCCGCGTCGATCGTCTTGGCGGCTGCAGCGTGCGCGCCGGGCACAAGCAGGCCCACCAAGCCCACGCCCGCCATTGTGAACCCCGCCAGACCCATGCTCAGCACGCTGGCATCGACCACCGTTGCCGCCGTATGGTAGGACGAGACGACATTGGCGCCCGCAAGCGCCGTCGCGTCGGCGCTCGGCTGCACATCGCTTGCGCGCGAGGACGTCCACACCGCCAGCGAGGCAGACAGCAGCAACGCCAGCACCATCAAGATGGCCACCGCCGACCCCACCGTCGTGTAGGCACCGTCCTCGATAAATAGGTCAATTCCCCAGCGACTGCTACCCCCATGCTTCAACCCACGCATCGTAGTTCCCCTCCAGCCATTCCGGCCTCCCCTCGAATGAGACCTCAACGCGCAGCACCGCATCACCCTGCGCGTTGAGGTCGGCGAATGCGCCGGCAAACACCCCGATCACCGGCAGGGGCTGCACCGCCCCCTCTATCGACACGGACACCTCGCCCCCGGTGTCCTCCGCATACCGGGCATCGATCTTCCAAGCGTTCGGTCCGCCCGCATGGAAGATGGCGAGGTCGGGCACGGCCGCCAGCCGCCGCAAGGCGAATGCCCGGCAGGCATCGGCGCCCCCGTCCTCCGACGGCGATGCTGTCACCATCAGACGGGCCGTCTGGGCGGCGGCCGACTCCATGACGCAGCGCGTGTAGAGCAAGCAGATCGGCTGCATCATCACGAGCAGCACCGTCAAAAAGCACGGCAGCAGCATCGCCGCCTCCACGGTCGCCTGCGCGGACACCTCGCGCATCGCGTCAATACAGCGCAATGTCGATTGCCCCGGATCCGTCGAGCACATGCGAGGCCGCCTGGGCCGCAATGCGACCCAGCGTCCCATCCGCCGCCGCTCGCCACAGCGCAGCGCATGCCACCATGACCGACAGGAACACCACCGTGGTGAGGGCGTACTCGACCGTGCCTTGGGCACGCGCCTCGCGCAGCAAGTCGGCATACGATTTCGCCGTCCGAGGCGAACGCACCCTTGTGGCATAAGGGCCCTCCTTTCCACCATCACCGCCACCCGAGACATCCGCACGGCACCCCGTCTTACGCTCGGGCCTCGCGCGCGCCACAGCGGCCCCCGCCGCCGTGCAGCAATCCGCACCGTGCTCACCCCTCGACCGCATCGCGGCGACCTCTGCCGCCCCCGCATCCTTTCGCATCTCACCGATCACCCCTCACGTGTCGGCAGCAGCCGCGTCACACGCACGCTGCTCGCCATGTCGTCCTCGGTTCGAACGAGCACCACATCCGACCATCCTGCAGCGCCCTGCATCACCGCAGCCCACGCGTTGCCCTTCAAGTCGAGGTAACCGCTCACCACCAGCGATGCCGCCCCAGCCTCCCGATACGCCTCAAGCAGGTCGCTCGCCACAGCGGGCAGTGCACGAGGCTCCTCCCAAAACGCCGTGCAGGCGGCTGCGGACGTCGCCTCCGCCTTGGTCGCAGCGCCCTCCAGGTCCTCCAAAAACGCCGAGCCCGTCGTCTCGATCTCCGCGCCCGGGCTCACCGGCGTTCCGGCGAGCCCGGCATCCGCACCCCCGCTTTCATCGGAATCGCCTGGACCGGCGGGCAGGAGCCCTGCGAGCAGCAGCGCGCATAACACTGTCACCACGCCAACTGCAAGCGCCGCCAACCCACGTCCCCGTCCCGGCAGCCGTGCGCGCATCGGCCATCTCACAGCCCGTTGATGCCCGAGGATATGGCGTCCCACAGCTCGCTCACCTTGTCACGGAACGCGATAATCGCCAAGATCGCGATCACCACTAATAGCCATTAAAAACTATTGACAAAACTCAAAATGCGCTATACTGAATACAGCTACGGCGGTCTTCCCCAAAAAGGCGGCTTTGTTGCAGGCGCGCTCTAGGCGTTGTTGCAGATGTCCTCCAGAGAAAGGCTCGGAAGACTAATAGCAAGGCGCGCGTGCCAACAAACGCCACGCGATGCCCCCCGTTAAGATACGCCATTTTCCAAGCCACGGGAAATCCCCAGATTCGATCCCCGACACAGTCGGGGGTTCCGGTGCTGTGCGCACCGGGGATTTCCCGAGGCCGAGAATGTCTAAACGTCGTTCAGAAAACTTAATCACTCATACCGCAACGAGCCTCCCCCACGATGGCTGTTCTGTCGCAGCCGTCCCTGTTTGCGAGGAGGATCGACCGTCACGCGGATCGACCCCGGCGGACTCCGTCGATCCCGTCACGCAAATCGCCAGAAGAATAGCCGGCTCAGCGCCTTCCCTCTCTGCCGAAGGCATGGCAGCGCTCGCCAGACTCTTGCGGCAAGGAGGTAACTGATGGTCCTCCTTGATACGAACAAACTGTGCATGCTTCCTGGCAACTACAGAAAATGCAGCACGAAATCTAATTACCGCAAAGAATCGATTTCCTTTGCCCACGAGGCATATCGCGCGGGGGCGGCACTTGGCTTGTCGAAGTGCCGCCCCGCGACGATTTTCCCCGCTCGGAGCCCGTTTTTTGCCGCGGCTCAAGGTCTCGGCACGCTGTCAAACCCGCCGATTGAGGACAAGGGCGTCAAATCGAATTGCCTCGGGATTTCGTTTACCTGCTGTAACGCTGAAACATGCATTATGACCTGCAATCTTGCAAATCAGGGCAACATGGGGTTTAGGAATTGCCGCCCATCTGGACCGGCGTTTTCCGCAACTTTTCGAATTTGCCCTTTCCAACGAGGAGGGGAGGTTCGATGAGCGCTGAGAAGGGCCTCACGCCGGGCGCTGACGAGAAGTACGGAGACCTCAACCGATTTGTATGCACGACGGATAAGGAGGCGTTAGCCTTCCATTACCGCATCGTCAAGGTGAAGCCATATACGGACTGCAACGGTAACGAACACGACGAGCGCTGCTATATGACCAGGCTCGAGGACACCGCACCCCATCTCGACCAAACGGGAACATACGGCAAGCACACTGGAAAGCGAGGCTACTCGCGCATCTTCGGTCAAAGCAGTTTCGAGATGCAGATGGCAATCGTTAATTCGGGCCTGCTGCCGGAAAATGAGGCCGAAGCCGTCCGCAAACATCAGGAGATCTATAACAAATGGGCCTTCCCATGCCCGAAGCGCAACCGACAGGGCGAGATCATCAAGAATGAGGTGGCATACTACGGCGTCCGCCTCATCGAGGGCGGCCCCGAATCCGTCGACAAGGCAGTCAAAAGCGCGGAGAAGAAGGAAAAGCGGAGCGAGCGCAAGAACGGCAAGGACAGCAAGATCTCCGTAGCCTTCTTCTCGACCGACCTGAACCCCGCCCACCTCAACGGCTGGACACCCGATGAACTCTCCGCCCTCGAACTGGCAGTGGGCGCCGGAAGCCTCTATGACGCCGGGGACATCGAGGGTTATCGGGCGGCGCTGCGCCCGCTCGGCGAGGTGATCCAGGGGCGCCTCTGCGCCTCGGGTTTCGATTGCAGCGACGGCAACGGGGACTTCCACATCGCGCTGCACTGGCGCGACGTATACACCATTGAAGACTACGTCGAATCAGGACCTCAATGCACTCCGGGAGTGAAAAAGTACGTCCACATCCACGTCGTTGCCCGCTGCGACGATCCGAAAACGCAGGCAAAGACCCGTGAGGAGCTCGGCGAGGCCATCGGCATCGCCTGGAACATGATCGAACCCAACCGTCGTGGCGGCCACCTCTTCGAGAACCGCACCGCCTACCTCATCCACATCAAAGACCGGGACAAGACGCCGTATTGCGACGACATAGTCGTGACGCTTGCCGGCCTCGATTACCACGAGCTGTACGAGCAGTGTGCGGCCATGTGGTCGCGCGGAGCGGCGTCGAAGCAGAAGAAGGAGCTGGAGGACCAGGTCGATTGGCTGCGCGAGGAATGCGCGACGGGGAGGATCGTCAAGGACAACATCCTAGACTCCGACGAACTGTATAAGATTTACTCCTGCTCGAAGACGGCGACCTCTGAAATCGACTCCGCGCTCGATAGCGCAACGCAGCGCCGGCTGCGCAGATCCTACGTCGCGATAGCCAACCACGAGTTCGAGCGCTTGAATATCTACATCTTCGGCCCATCCCGAACCGGAAAGACGCAGCTGGCGCTCGCACTCGCCGAGGGAATCGTCGCAAACTTCCCGGGCGGCGGAGAACCCGGCTGGCACCTCAGACGCCTCGCCGCTCGTAACCCCCTCGATGAGTTCGACGGATCCGAGGTCGTGCTCATCAATGAGTTCCGCAGTCAAACTTTCACGGAGTATCAGGCAGCGCTCACGTTCTTCGACAACAACGACTGCGACCCGGTAGGCGCCCGCTACAGGAACAAGACGGCGGGGGCGCAGCGCGTTACGCTCCTGACGACGCCGATCCCTCCGATCGAACTCTTCTACTTTGTGCCGAAAGGAGGGAGTGGACAGGCCCGGTACGACTCCGTCGACCAAGCCATTGCGCGAATGAGCCACGTCATACAGGTGATAGACCCGAGGCCGACCGGATTCTACAAATACAAGCTCTTTCATCCCAGCAAGGCGAAAGAGCCGTACATTATGCCGATTCCCTTCATAGATAGCGAGGGTGAAGAAAAGGCTAAAAATATCACCCTCAGATGGCATTTTGTCTTCAACTCCAGCGTAGACCGTCCCACGCCTCTCGACGATCTCATCGAAACGCTTGTCCGCGACATCGATGCCCGATGCAACTCCAATCGGCTCACTAAATCGGGCGCGATCGACGCAGCCGTCCTCGACATCCAGCAAAGGTTCCGCGAGCGGATTGCGGGCGCGGTGGCAGCAGGTAGGCTACCGGAACCGCAGCCGCTCCGCCCGCATCAGGCCACGACAGCCGGAGTGGAGATACTGGAAGGAGGCGATCGTAATACCGCTGGGCTGGGCCCCGATAACCGCAAGTTACCCTCAGCACCTTCTACCGAACGCAATCAGTAACCGTAAGGAGCAAGGAGACCACATGTTAGACGATGAAATCAAATTCGCAGATCCTGACAAGATTAATTGGAAGCTCGAACTGGCTTTCTACGACATCAGGCGCAAGACCGGGCTCGATTTTCGCACCGGGTACAAAATGACCCTTGAAGAAAAGGAGACGTTTCGGCAGCTGACCTATGCGCGCAAATGGGACCCTGAGCACGGTGTCATTCCGACAGACGGCGGTTTCCCCTACTACGGGCGGAGCAGCAAAGGTGCAGATTCGTCCAAGTGGTGCTTCGGGTCCTTCCAGCTCGCCATCCGCATGGCGGCCGACGTGGAAGATGACAAGTACCTGAAAGAATCACTCGCCCGAAACTTGGGCGAGTTGCGCAAGAAATTCAAGGAGCTGAGACGGCAGGTCGAAATAGGCTGCGCAATCAGCTGGCTCCGGCATGGGAGGGCGGCACTCGAGGTGGAAAGCATCAAGGATCACGACAGCAGTCTCCCCTACCTCGCCCCCACGGAGATCTACTGGCCCAAGATGTACTCCACTCGCGACGGCCTCAAGACCATGATCAAGGAGGCGGTGAACGACCTCCAACGGGAAGTTCTTCTCAAGGAACTGAAAAAACTCGAAGCGGAGATTGAAGCCGAGAAGCTCCGCATCCGTCACGAAAAGGACCGCGAGCACGAAGAATTTTTGCGGAAAAGGAGGCTCGGGTGGTGACGGCCTTGCACGTTTCTCCACGCGCATCAGCGCAAGGCGCGTCGCTTCGGCGCGCGCCGCCGCAGGCATCGTTAAATAGGCCAGCGGCGCTGGCCAAGAAACCCAACGTTCATTGAAAGGATGTTTTCAACATGAAAGACGTTATCTACTTGCGCGATGAGTTCGATGCTTACCTCCTCGAGCACGATCGCGGCATCATCATCAAAACGCCGGGCAGGCCCTGGAACGCTTCGACGATCCAGCTTTTTCAAACCCTTACGGAGCTCGGGTGGACGTTCTACAACGACGGTGAGGATGTGCCCCTCGACTCCGAGCTGGACGAAGAAGAACACTCCGACTATGCCTCGCCTTGGGATTACGACGACTAAGCCCCGAGAAGCCGGCGCCCTTGCCGGACAGCCTCTGCAAGGGCCCAACGGGTTCTACAGCGGTCTCCGGGATCTCTACGGACCTGACGCCCCGCAATTCAACGTCGCGGGCATCCCCGAGGGCTACGGCGCGAACCTGCACGAGCGCTGGATCTAGGCGGCCGGCCGCCCCGCCCCTCTCCGGGGGGGGCGGGGCCCGGTGCCGCGACACCGTGAAAGGAGGCCATCGTTATGGCGAAGAAGACCGACGAGGAGCTCATCGAGCTCTACGCGAGGAGGCTCTCGGAGGCGCGCAGGCGCAAGGCGGAGGCCGTGCGCCGCGCGGCGGAGCGCCGGGCGCGCGACATCGCGGCCGCGGCCGACCGCATGACGGTCGGCGCGTTCGACCGCCTCTGCCGTGAGGCGCACGCGAGCCCCGACGCCCCACTGGCGGAGGTGCTGCTCGAGGCCCGCGAGGGCCGGGGCGCGGACGGGCCCGAGGCTCCCGCCGAGTGCCCTCCGGGACCCGGCCCGACGTGAGGCCGGCCGGCCCGGGGAGCCCCGCTCCCCGGACCCTCCCCGTCCGCGAGGCGGACGGGCGCGGCGCCCGCCCCGTGCGGGCGGCAGCGTTGCCACGGCAACGCTGCGTACTGCGTTATGTGGCGTGGACACGCCACGGGGACCCCCGCGCCGCCGCCCTGTGGCGGCGCGCGCGGGGGAGTTGACGGACGAGTTATCAAGGAGGACGCCATGAAGACATCTCTTCACAACCAGCGCGGCGCTTCTGCGCGGCGCGAGCGGCCGCCGGCCGCAACACGGCGGCGCCCCGATGTGCCGCCGGGGCGCCGAGCGGTTCCATGCCGACGCGGCGCGGGCGGAGAAGGCGGACGAGCTCTAGGGAGGAAGCCATGAAGGCGTGCAGTCACAACCAGCGCGGCCCCCGGGGCGGCAAGGGCGGCTACCAGACGCAGCACAACGACGGCTCGATGTACCCCCGGGACGGAGCGCGGTTCGTCGCCGGAAGGCCGACCAACTTGCACTGGGACTACACCATGCCCGAGGGCGAGTGGCTGACGGGCGGCGAGCAGGCCGGGCGGACCGGCGCCGCCGTCGACTCGTTCTACGAGTCGACCCTGCGCGCCGAGTACGCGAGGAAGCTCGCCAGCGCCGGCTGGCGCAAGAACCCGTCCCGCGTCAAGGAGTTCGGCGACTACTGCAACGACGCGCGCCACCGACTGTTCGAGACGATAATCCAAGTCGGCGACGCGGAGGAGTCGCCCGGGGAGGGCTGCCTCGAGGCCGCCCTCGACGGCGCGCTCGGGCGGATGCGCGAGCTCGGCGCCCGGATCGTCGCCGTCGACGTCCACCTGGACGAGGCGACGCCCCACGCGCACGTCCTCTGGGCGCTCATCGACTCCGAGGGCGAGTTCAACGTCGACCGCACCCTCCGCGAGCACGGCGTCGAGCCCGCCGAGGCGATCTCGGGCGGCAAGCGCGACGCGAGGCGCGCGACGCGCCTCGTTGCGTTCACCGCGAGCGTGCGCGAGGCGATGGAGGACGCGGCCGACGAGTGGCTCGCCGAGCACGGGATGGAGGCGCTCGACCGCGAGCGCGACCCTCGGCGCAAGGGCGAGACCCTCCCCGAGTACAAGGGGCGCAAGCGCCGCGAGCGCGCGCAGCGCGAGAAGATCGAGCGGATGCGCGAGGACGCGGAGGCCGTGCTCGACGGCGCGATCGAGAAGGCGGACGAGATCGTCCTCAAGGCGTGGGAGGAGGCCTGCGAGATCAAGGCGGGGGCGCTCTCGGACCGGAGGCTGGCGCGGGGGGAGGCCGAGTCCGCCCGGGCCGCCGCCCGCGAGCTCTCCCGGCGGGAGGCGCGGGCGAGCGTCCTGCTCGACGGGTACGAGCCGCCCGCCTTCGCGCACCTCGTGAGGCCCGAGCAGATGCCGCCCGACATGCACGCCCTATGGCTCTACCTCTACGGGCCGAGGCTCGAGGGCTACGAGCCCGACGACTCCGAGGTCCCCGACCGCTACCGCACCTGCGTCCTGCCGGGCTCCGACGCCCCGGCCGTCGACCCCGACGCCGTCGAGGACGACTTCGACGAGCTGCTCGACGGGCTCTACGGCGACCGCGACGCCTGCGCGAAGGCCTGCGGGGAGGAGGGCGTCTGGCTCTTCGACGCCATCCCGGAGGACTACGAGCTGGGCGAGTGGTTCCTCGACGAGGAGGGCCGCGTGGACCCGGACGTCTGGGGCGACGCCCTCGACAGCTACGCCTCGGACGCGATGGACGCGATCGGCGTCCCGCTCCGCCTCGGGCTCGACCCCGAGCTCCCGCACCCCGGCCTCGCCGAGCGGGAGGCCGCCGTCGAGTCCCGCGAGCGGGAGGTCGCCGAGTGCGAACGCGCGGCCGCCGAGGAGGAGGCGCGGGCCCGCGACGCCCGCGAGCGCGCCGAGGCCGAGCTCCGGGAGGCGGAGCGCCTCCGGGCGCTGGCGGGCAGCGCCTGCAACGTCCTCCGGCGGGGCCTCATCTTCCTCGCCGACCGCTTCGGGCGCGACCGGCTCACCGGCGGGCAGAACGAGGTCGGGCGCGTGCTGTCCGGGCTCGTGAGGAGGATGGGCACGCGGGAGTTCGAGGGCGCCTCCCGCGAGTTCGAGGAGCTGGTGTTCCCGCCTCGCGCGCCCTCGGCGCCCGCCCCCTCGGCCCCGTGCGCCGAGCCGCAGGACTCGCCGGAGCTCTAGGGCGCCCGTTTTGGCCCCTCACGCCGCACTGGCGGCCCGCCGACCCGGGGCGCCTGCGGGCGCACCCGCGCACCCCCGGGCGCGCCGCCGGCGGGGCGTGAGGGCCCTTAAAACGGAAACGGCAGCTCAGGGCACCCGAAATGCGGTGCAGCGCCGCCGGCGCCGACCGGGGCCCGCCCCGCCGAGGCGCAAAACCCCGGGTCAAACGCGTGTTCGCGAATGTCGCCGGGCCGACCCCTCCGGCGGGGGACAATGTCAGCGAGAAAGCCAGCGAGGGAGACGAAGGGAGGTGACAAAGATGTGCAAATACGATTTGGAGACGGTCGCCGACAAGTACCCGCGCCTGGCGTACGCGCTCAGCACGGCGAGCCGCGACCGGCTGGCGGAGCTCTGCATGGACCTCATCACCTACATCGGGCAACCGGCGCCCGAGCTCATCGTCAGCTTCATCCTGGAGCTCTACCTCAGCGAGGACTCCCTGGCGGAGCGCCTCGAGCGGCAGGAGAAGCGTTGCGCGAGGCTCTTGGAGGAGAACGAGCGGCTCAGCGATCAGCCGGGCGGCGAGTGCGCCTAGCGGGCTGGAGGCGGGGCCGCTTCGTACCGGTCCCGCCCCCAGCATCGGGCCTCGAGCTTGTGAGCCGAAGACTCCCCTGGGCGATACGCCCGACGAACGCGCCGGCTTTTGGCTCGCGGCACGGACAGCATCGCGCCTGATAAAAAATGGAGCGGGCCCCGCGCTGCGGGACGCGCCGACGCGCGCAAGAAAAAGCGGGGCCGATAATCGACCCCGCCTATTCCGCTCAGCCCGCGCCCCTACTCGGGGGCGGTATAGGCGTAGATGCTGCGGGCGGGCGTGCCGTCCTCCCAGCACAGAGCGGAGGCGACCGGCTCGCCATTTTGATAGAACTCGATGAAGGGGAGGTACTTCCCCTCCGCCTCCCACAGGAACGGGCCGTCCACGGAGTACGTGATGGACGGGTCGTCGGGCACGCTGAGCCCGGAGCGAGCCTTGGCGACGAAGGCCTCGTCGACGGACGGTGCGCCGGAATCCTCCGCCTCGGCGGTCTTGAGCGCGATGGTCGCAAGGTCGGGGTCGGTCACGCCGTTGACGATGGTGACGAAGTCGTCCCCTTCGAAGCGGCCGTCCGTGGCGAAGAAGGGCGCGCCGACGCTGAAGAGGTACACCGCAGTCCCGTCCGGCGCGGGACCGACGACCGCGCTGTACTGCTCCAGCCGGGGGCCGCCCACGATCACGGTGTCGCCGCCCACGTTGCCGTCCGCACCGACGTTCGCGCCGGTCACATGGAAGCGGTACTCGACGGCCCCGTCGTCCGCCTCCGTCGGGCCCTCGACGAACCACGTGTTCGGGCCGCCGTCCTCGCTGTAGGTCCAGCCGTCGGGCACGTCCACGTAGAACCATTCGGTCTCGTAGTCGTGCTCGGCGACGGGCTCGGCAACGGGCTCGGCGACGGGCTCGGCCTCCTCTTTCGGAGCCGCCTCCTGCCTGGCCGCCGAGCCCTCCGCCGGCCCCGATCCCTGCGAGCCGCTCCCCGCGGCGCCCGGCGCGCACCCGGCGAGCCCCAGTACCGCGACGAGCCCGAGCGCCGCCGCCCTCCTGCTCCCTGTCATGATTTGCTCCTTTCTGCCCTTGTCGACAAAAAAGGGGCCGACGATAGAGCGTCGGCCCCGCGCCCCGCCCCTCAGCCGGCAACGGCCGGGGCGAGCGGATTCTCGGCATACCGCCGCGCACGGCGGCATCGTCGTTCGCCGCGACCACGTCGTGCTGGGGCGTGGCGGCTAGACGTCCTTCTCCACGAGGACGTATATCGCCTCGGCTCGCGGCGCCTCGCTTCTTGCCCCGACCTCCGATACGAGGTCGACGGTGGCCCCCGGCTTCACGTACTCCGCGTAGACGTCGGCGTAGCTGAACGACGTCCCCAAGTCGTCGCTCCCCATTTTCAGAAGGGCTCCGCCCGGGCCGCCGTTCCCGTCCTCCGCGCGCAGGAAGACCTCGGCTTTGCGCCACCTGTCCTCGGTGTTGTTCGTGATAGTCCCGCTCAGCTTCCCGTCCGGCGCGATGTCGATGGTGAGGTCGCACTCCTCCGGGGTGAGGATGTCGTAGTTCTGCTCGAGCTGCTCCCAGACGCCGGTCTCAATCTCGATGTCGCTTGCATCCTCGAGGCCGAACTTCTGCTCGTCACCGTTTTCGGGCGTGTAGGAAGCCACCGTGCCGTCCCCTTTCTCGGCGAGCAGCACGACCTCGTTCTCGCCCGGCATCAGGTAGGCGATGGTCCCGCCCGTGCCGTAACCTGGCGACCAGCAGGAGAGCTTCATCTCGAGTTGCGTCTTGTCCTTGTCGCCGTACTCGTCGACGATCTCGAAATCGCCCGTCGCCGTGATCTCGACGTTCCGCGCGATTTCGTCGGTGTTGTTGGTGACGGTGAGCTTCACGCAGCGGCCGAGGCCCTCCTCGTCGTCGGCCTTGATCCCGCTCACCTCGAGGTCCTCGTACGCTTCCTCCTCGACGCCCGATTCGGCCTGCTTGGTGACATGGGGGTCCTCCTTGGGTGCCGCGAGCGCGCGGATGCACATGAAGCCGCCCACCGCGACGAGCGCGATGGCGACTGCCGCGATGAGCGGCCTCTTCGATCGCTTTTTCTTCATGGGAGCGGGTGCGAGACTGGGCTCCGATGAATCGTCCGGCGTGGATTCCACGTTGACGGTCGACTCCTTCTCGGTGAGGGGCGAGCCGCAAGACGGGCAGAACGAGGAGCCTTCCGGGGCCTTCTTTCCGCATTTGGGACAGAACATACTGCCTCCTTTCAAGTTGGTAAGGGGCCCGGCGCATGGGCGGGCCCCTCGGAATCGGATGTCTTTACAGTTGGTTCCTGCGACGGAAGTGCGCGCCCGCGCCCATCGCGGCCATGCCCGCGAGCACGACGCCCGCGATCATGGCGCCCGTCGCGTCGCCCGTCTGCGGCAGGTCGTCGCCGGACTGCGCGGCCTTGGCCGTGACCTCGGGCGCGGCCACGCCGTAGCCGGCCTGGGTCATGCCGCCCTGCTCCGTGCCCTGCCCGGGCGCACCGGGCGTGACCTCGGGCTGCTCGGGCTTCTTTTCGGGCAGCAGCGCCACGAGCTCGTCGTAGGCTGCCTGCGCGTCGGCGAGCGCCGCCTTCTTCTCGGCGAGCTCGGCTGCGGTGGCGTCCTTGTCCTTGAGCGCGGCCTCGTAGGCTGCCTTCGCCTCCGCGAGGCGGTCGGCGGCCATCTCGGCGAGCACGGCCTTCTCCTCGTAGGCGAGGTGCGCCGCATCGAGCGCGGCCTTCACGTCCGCGTCGTCGGAGGTGCCGCCGTTCAGGACGGCGTCCTTTGCCGCGTCGGCGTCCGGCAGCGCGGCAGCCCACGCGTCGGCCTTGGCCTGGGCTTGCGGAAGCGCGGCCTCGGCGGCCTGCTTGATGCCCGTCTGCTCCTCGATGTCGGCCATGATGGCGTCCACGAGGGCGTCGACCTCGGCCTTGGCCGCCGCGGCCCCGTCGGCCGTCTGCTTTGCCGCATCGCGGTCGCGCTCAAGCTGGGCGACCTGCTGCCTCTTGGCGGCAAGTGCGGCCTCGGCGTCGTCGAGCGCCTCGGTCTGCTCCTCGGTGGGGCCGGCGGCCTCCGCTGCGGCCTTCTTCTGGTCGTAGTCGGCCTCGGCGGCCTCGACCTGGGTGTTCAGGGCCTCGATCTGGGTGTTGAGGTCGTCCACGAGCGCGTTCGCCTTGTCGTAGGCGTCGTCCGCCTCGGCCGCATTGGCCTGGGCGGCATCGAGCGCCGTGGCGGCGTCGGTGAGGCTCTTGTAGGAGGCCTTCGTCTCCTCGAGCTGACGCGCGGCCTCCTCGGAGGCGTCGCGCAGGCCCTCGAGCTGATTCCGGGCGTCGGTGAGCTGGCCCTCGAGCTCGGACTTTTGGCCGTTAAGTTCGCTGACCTTCTGATTCACCTCGGAGGTGACGTTGGTCAGGTTCTCCTTGGCGTCGGACTGGGCCTGCTTGGCGTCGTTCAGCTCCTGCTCGGCCTTGTCGTAGGCGGCCTGCAGGCCGTCCTCGGTCGGGCGCGCGCCGATTGCGGCAAGGTTGTTGTTCGCTTGCGTAAGGGTCTCGTTGGCAGACGTGACGCCGCTCTGGGCATCAGCCACCTCGCCCTCGGCCGCGGTCTTCTGCTGCTCGAGCTCGGCGAGCTGGGACTTCAGCTGCTCGAGCTGCTCGACGAGAGAGCCATTGTCAGCTGTGGCGCTGATGCCGCTATTCATTGCGAGCTCGATGAGGTCGCGGAATTGATCCGTGGTGAAACGATGTTTGTCATAGGCGTCAGCGTCGAGGCCCATGCCATAGAACTTATTGGTGGCGATGTTATTTTCCCAATTGTAGACCTGACTCGACATGCCTTTCGTATAGGCCGCTCCGGTGACCTCGTATCGGTCGCTCATCAAATTGATGTAATGCCCGCACGTGGCGAATGCCTGCTGCATGGCGGGGTCGCTGCGATGCTCGCGATAGAAGTCGTAGGTATCCGCTGCTGCCGGTACCGTGCCGTAGGTCTCTTGGCAGAACTTCTCCCAGTCGTCTTTCTCGGATGCCCAGAGCGAGACGGGATCGTTGCTCCCATATGCAAGGTTTTCCGCTACGTTCATGCCGTTCGGAAGTTTGTTGCTCGGGGTGTTCGCGATGACGGTCTGCGCATGTTCAAGTTCATGAGTCTGATCAAAGTGATATTTCGACCAGTTCGCGTTGAGGATTGACACGGCGGTCATGAGATAGGTCACCTTGAGCGGTTCGAGCCCGGCCTCCTCACGCAGCTCATTCGCGGCATCGATGGAGTCGAGCGCTTTGAGAACGTTGGTTAGGGAACTCGCATCGTTCTTATCACCCATGTGGGTGTACCACTGAATGAAGTCGGCATCTTCGAAGCTCACACCGCAATGTGGGTAGTTTGCGGGATTCTCACCGGACATCACATAGCCGAAATTAGAGATAAAGCCGTCGTGGTCGGATGAATCCCATCCTTGAAGTAGGTCAAGTTCAGTTGTGCCTAGGTAATCGTCCTCGAGGTATCCATTAGCATCCGCCCAAGTGAGGAAGTCGCCGAAGTCATCGATCATCTGAGTAGTGCCATGGTCGATCATATCCTGTACACGATCGATCTCGGCCTGCTTGGCCTTGATCTGGCCGTCGAGGTCGGCGACCTTCTTCTGGGCCGTATCGAGCGCGTCCTCGGCATCGGCGACGCCCTGCTTGGCCGTCTCGACGGCCTCCTGGAGCGGCGCGGCCTTCTCGTCCCACTGGCGCTGGGCCTCGGCGAGGTCCTCAAGCGCAGCCGCGGCGATATCGAAGGCCTCCTGCTTCTGGTTCACGAGGCCGTTCGCGGCATCGAGCGCGTCCTGCGCCTCGGTGACCTTGGCCTGCTCGGACGCGATCTGGGCGTCGATGCCATCGATCTGGCCGGGGAGCGTGGCGATCTTGTTCTCGACCTCGGCGAGCGCGGCCGCGGCGTTATCGGCAGCGGTCTGCTTCTCCTGGATAGCCGCACTTGCCTCGGCCTCGGCCTCGGCGCCGGCGGTGGCGACGGCCGTATCGTAGGCCGTCTGGGCTGCGCCCAGCTTCTCGTTGGCGGCGTCGAGCGCGGCCTTGGCGCTCGCGATGGCCCCCTCGTCCTCGCCGTCCTTGACGGCGTCGTAGGCGGCCTGGGCGTTCGCCTGCTCGGTAGTCGCGGCCTCGAGCGCGGCCTTCGCCTCGGCGACGAGCTCGCCCTTGATGGCCTCGACGGTGGCGGCATAGTTCGCCTTCGCGGTCGCGAGCTCCTCGTCGGCCTGCTGCTTCTCGGCCTGCTTGCCCGCGAGGTCGTTCTGTGCGGTCGCGAGCTCGCCCTGCTTGGAGGCCAGCTCGGCGTTGAGCTGATCGAGCGCGGCCTTCGCCTCGTCGGCGGCCTGCTGCTTGGCCTGCTGGTCCGCGACGGCCTCGTCGTAGGCCTTCTTCGCGGCGTCGTAGGCGGCCTGCTCGTCCGCGGTCGGGTTCTCGCCGAGCGCGTCGAGGGCCTCTTGCGCCTCCTTGAGCGCCTCGTTGGCCTCATCGAGCGCGGTCTGCGCTTGCGTCTGGTCCTTCTCGGCCGCCACCTTGTCGGCCTCGAGGCCCTCGAGCGCGGTGCTCGCATCCGAGGACTGCTTGTTCAGGTCCTCGACCTTCTGCTGCGCAGCGGCGAGCTCGGCGTTGAGCGCCTCGATCTGGCGCTCGAGCTCGGCGACCTTCGCGGCGTCGGCCTGGCTCGCGGCAGCGGAGGCGCCGTCGTAGGACTGCTTCGCGTTCGCGACGACCGTCGCCTGCCGGGCGTCCGCGCCCTCGGCGCGTGCGGCGTCGGCCTTTGCCGCATCAAGGGCCTTCGCGGCCTCATCGATCGCGGCCTTGAGCTCCTCTGCCGTCATGCGGCCCTCGCCCTTGATGATGCGCTGGGCGGCGCTACTGAAGCTCGTGTCGACGGTGACGCGCTCGATCGCGGGCGCCTCAGCCGCCACCGCCTGCGAGACGGGCGCGAGCGCGCTCGGCGCCACCATCGCGACGGTCAGCGCGCCTACGAGGGCGCGGCTCCCCAGTTTGTTCATATCGACTCCCCTCTGCGCCTTGGGCGCCATGTGCCTCGGTTGGTACTTTCCCATCCGGCTCTCTCTCCCTCGCTTGTGGTTCGCTATAGCGAACCTAATAGTACATGGTTAATGATAGCGAACCGGCGGGCTGTTTCAAGCGGTTACGCTCGGGAAATGGAAAAGAAGGAGCGCCGCCTGAGGCTCGGCAGGAACATCAAGGCGAGGCGCATCGAGGCCGGACACTCGATGCGCCAGTTCGCCGCTATGGTTGGGACCTCGCACAACTATCTATGGGAGATCGAGACCGGTCGCGTGAGCGTCGGCTTCGACATCCTGTGCGTCATCGCGGACTCCCTTGGCGTGAGGGTGCGCGACCTCGTCGACTTCTAACCCGCCTCGTCCTCGAGCTCGAGCGCGATCTTCGCCGCGTTCGCGATCCCGGCGACGTACCCCCGCACCCATGCGGGGTCGCTCGAGTCGTCCGAGGCGACCGCCGCCAGCTCCTCGAGGAGCGCCCGGGCGAGGCGCTTTCCCGCTTCCGCTTCCATCACAGCTCTCCCTTCTCGTCGGCCTCGGTGTAGAAGGCCACCTCGGGCTCGAACGCCGGGTCGCCGTAGGCCGCCTCGATCTCCTCCGGGGACATCGCCGCGACCTCGGCCGCCGACCACCGCCCGTTGTCCGCGAGCATCCACGCCTTCTCGTGCCATGCCGGGCGTCCGCCCCAGACCTCGCGCCAGTCGTCCTCGGAGACGTACTCGCCGAGGTCGTCGATCCGGTAGACGCCCTCGAACGGCTCGAAGGCCCGCCGCACGCGCGCCCTCAGCTCGCCCGTCACCGCCAGGATTCCGTCCATGGTGTCGCGGCCTATGGGCCCCGCCTTCCCGTCTTCCAGCACAGCTGTCGGCCTCCTCCCTAGATCGCGCGGACCGGCACCCTGCGCACCGTCGGCGTGAGCAGGTAGTTGTTGATGTTGCCCGACCAGCCGGCGTCGTCGGCCCCGTACATCGCCACGTAGGGCACGCCCGAAGTGTCGAGCCCGTTCACGACGCGGCCGTCGCCGACGCCGGCCACCGGGTACGCCTCGAAGCGCCCGTCGACCCGCCGCATGAACACCTCGTCGCCCGGGACGACCCCGGAGGCGGGCACCTCCTCGGCGTCGAGGTAGGCCCCGAGCCTCTGGTCCTCGGGCTGGGCGGCGTCGATGTCGCGCAGCATCTCGGCGCGGGGGTACACGTCCTGCTCCTCCTCGGGGCGGACCTCCCGCATCCCCGCCGGCTCCCAGCCGGGGCCGTACTCCGTCGTCAGGCGGCAGGCGATGCGCCACCCCTCGATGACGTAGATGCCGTTGTCGCCGGGGTCCATGCGCGCGTCGCCCTCGTAGCGCGAGATGCCCACGGAGAGCCCCTCGGCGCCCATGTAGTTGCAGATGACCTGGCAGAGCCTCGCCCAGCCGTAGGTGTCGCCGTCCGGTGCGCGGAAGCCCCTCAGCTCGCAGTACTCGAGGAACGCCCCGACGGAGTCCCTGCCCCCGTTCCAGTGCAGGTAGACGCCCAGGTCTCGCTTCTTGGTTGTGATGATCGCTCGGTTTCCCATCAGGCAGCCCCCTCCGCCTCGTCGTCGAACCAGACTCCCGCCCTGCGCGAGACCGCCGCCGTCGAGGCGCCGGTGAACTCGACCGTGACCGCGTCCGCGCTCACGGTGTGGGGCGGGGTGCGGAACTCCGCGCAGAAGAGGCGGGCGATGGCCCGCGCCCTCCCCTCGGCCCGGGCCTCGGCGAGCCCGTCGCCGCGCTCCTCCTCGACCGCCGCGACGGTCCACGGCGTCGAGGCGCCCCTGACGATGATGGCGGCGCCCAGCGCCCCGGTCGCGGCCGGGCGGTACGCCCTCGGGCTCACGTCGAGTCCTCCCATGGCGAGCGCCGTCGCGGCGACCTGCTCCGCCGCCGTCGTCGCGCGCAGCGCGATCGCCCTTGCTCCCCTCCGCATGCTCTTCTCCCTCCGTCGGATCGCGGGGCTTCCGCCCCCTGTCGGGAGGGTGTCCGTGAGCGCGGCGGGGCGCCGCGCTCAGATGATGAAGCCCCACTCCCTGTATCGACGCAGGCCGACGGGCGCCTCGGAAAGCTCTATCGGGGCCTCCCCGTCCCTCGGGGGCGGCGTCTCCCCGAGCGCCCGGGCCTGCTCCGGGGTGAGCAGACGCATCGCCGCAGGCGAGTACGCGAGGGTTGCGCACAGGAGGCGTCTCATATCGATGTGCATTCGGGCCACATCCAGCGACAGCAGGCGTTTGAGCCACGCCTCGTCGAGCGGCGCATGGTCGACGAGGTGGCACAGCAGGCGCCAGACGGCCTGGCGCTTCCCGAGTCCCATGTCTGCCAGACGCCCGTAGAAGTCCTCTCCCGTTACGAGCGTGTCCTCGTCCCGGGTCATTCGCCGCGCTCCAGCTCGATCAGCATCTCCGCCGCATGAATCTGGCCGGTCACGTACCCGGCCAGCCACGCCGGATCATACGATTGGCGCTCCTCCTCGCTGTTCGTGTTCGCGACGTTCTCGAGGATCGCCAGGATCTCCCGCTTCTCCGACTCGCTCATCAATGCTCCTTCCACTTGATGTCTATCCCGATATACTCGAACTTCCGACCGTTCGAGCGTTTCTCGCCTCGATGCCGTGGGCTGATGGTCACTGTCATCAGGTAGTCGATGATGCGGTTGACCCGCAGGGGGTCGTCCTTTATCGCATCGAACGCCGCAACGGGGTCGTCGCACGTCAGCAGGCCGCCCGTCGGGTCGGCGGACATTTTCCCGCGTTCCTCGACCAGCTTCTCGCGCCGAGCCTCTATCTCCCCGTGCATCTCCGAGTAAAACGCGCCGTCGATGTAGCCCGCTCGGTAGTCGTCACGTATGCGCGCGAGTTCGGCATCGCACTTTTTAAGCTCGTCGGTGATCTCGGCAGCGCGGACCGAGTCAACGCGTGGGAGCAGCGCCGCGAGGTCGCTGCGGCCGAGACGCTCGCGGACGGTCGCGAGCACCAGCTCGTCTATCGGCTCACGCAGCCTGCAAACATGTCCCTTCTTCATGCAGCGGTACGAACCGCTCGCGACGTAAAGGGGCGCACCGCACACCCCGCACCGGAAGATGCCCGTGCCGAAGTACCGGCGTTTCCTGCCACTCGATTTCCTGAGATGCTGCCTGGTCATCCTGGCCGACTCGCGCCACGTCGCCTCGTCCACGATGGGTTCCCAGTCGCCGCGCACGAGTCTCCCCTCGTCATCGCGAACGAGGTTGTCCAGTGTCGCCGCGGTTCGCTGGCGCCTAGGCCCCTGCGATATGGGCTCCTGAACGAGGGCGATGAAGCCCGCGTATTTCGGATTCACGAGACAGTACCTCATACGGGTGCGCGTCCACCTCTGGGGCTCGGGAAGTCCCGCGACGGCCTTCTTCAGCCGTGAAAGCGGGTGCGTCGTCTCCTCTCCGTTGACCGCCCTCAGAAGGTCGTTTATTGGGTATCCCGCGACACGGGCCGCATACAGCTCACGGACGACCGCCGCCTCCTCCGGGATGACCTCGCGGGCGTCTGTGTAGCCGAAGCAGCGCCTCGGGGCCCGCTTCGGGCGCCCCTGCATCGCATGCTGCATGTTCGCCCGCCTCTCGCGCTCCCCCTTCCGTGCGCTCTCAAACTCGGCCTCGTTCGCCGCTGCTATGGCGCGATGACGCCCATCAGGCGTCGTGAGGTCGATGATTCCCAGATCGGTCGTGCAGATGCGCACGTCGGGCGCGTCTCGAATCATGTCGACCAGGGACCCCACGCGCCTCAGCACGCGATCGAGCTTCCATCCGACGATGATGTCGAACTCCCCCTTTCGGTAGTCCTCAAGCATACGTTCAAAATCCGGCCTCTCCACGTTGATGTCGAACGCCGATTTTGCCTTGTCGACGTACTCCCCTACAATGGTCCACCCGTTCCACTTGCAGGTGTATTCGCAGTCCTCTCGCTGGCGCTCGATGGCATCGCTCGCGTAAGTCCGCGTGCCTGCCCGCTCCTGTGAAATGCGCAGATAGATTGCTGCGCGCCTGATGTTCGGCTCGCCCTCAAAGTTACGCATCTTCACCTCCTTATTCCATAAATGTCCGACTTATGATTATATAGTTGTTAATGGTTATTTGTGACCACGAGCACCCCGACCAGGATGGCGTACTCCGTGGTGCCCTGCGCCTTGCCCTCACGAGCCAGGTGTGCCAGTTCGCATCCCGTACGCCGCACCTCCCGCCGCATCGCATCGGCGGCATCGCGCGCCGCCTCGATCGCCTCTCGCACGTACTCTCGCAACAGAACCATATGGCCCTCCTCACAACATCCCGCCAGCAGCAAGCAGCGGGCCCAATATGGACAACAGCAACGCAGGCAGAATCAACGTGCCCGTCGGTATCAGCAACTTCACTGGAGCGCGCTCGATCTGGCGCTCCACCTCGGCACGGTGGGCGGCACGAATCTCGGCGCTCTGTCCGGCCAAGGTCTCGGCGAGAGGCGCCCCCAGCAGCAGGGCTTGCCCAACCGCCACAGAAAACGACTCGAGCGCCCGCACGCCCAGATCGCGCGCCGCCACCATCAACTCCTCCTCGCGCGCTCCCGCCCCCGTTTGCCACAGCAGCTTGGCGCGCGCCAGCCGCGCCGCCAGCGCCCCATCGCGCCCCTCGCAATACAGGCCCAACGCCGCGTCGAACGACAAGCCCGCCGAAAGGCCCAGGCGCACGATGTCGATCATCTCCGACACCTCCCCCAAACCCACAGCGTCCGCCGGTGCCCCGCGGGCGTGCATGCGCCGCTCCACACCATGTGTCATCCTTATCGCCGCCGCAGCAAGCACCGCTCCCCGCGCCCGCCATGCCCGCATCGCCTGTTGGCGGTCTTCGCGCTCCCAACCCGTCAGCAACGCGCTACATGCAGCCGCCAGCCCCGCGCATGCCGCGGCGACGGGCATAAGACCAATCAGACCATCCATTACATCCTCACCTTCATGATTCGCCTGATCACCGCCAGGGCAATCCCGTTTAGCCCCAGCGCCACCAGCACCGACACCGTCCCTGGAACCGTCATGAGGCCGGCGCGGAAATCCGTGGAGAACAGCGCCAGAAACCCCACCATCGCCACCGGCATGGCTGCCACCAGCCGGGCCGACATACGCGCTTGCGAGGTCTTGACATCGAGCTGCCGCAGCAGCTCGATACGGTCTCCCGCCAGGCGAGCCGCATCCGCCAGCAGGGAGCCCAGCGGCGCGCCGGTTCTCTGCGACACCTTCAAGGCGAGCGCCACGAGCTCGAGTCCCGGGGCCTCAAGGCGCTCGATCAGCTCATCGAGCGCCCGCGCAACCGGCACGCCGCACATAATCGCCCCCGATGCCCGCACAAGCTCGCCGCGGATCGGCTCCTCGGCATGCGATCCCACATAGCGCAACGCCTGCGCGATCGACAGCCCCGAACCCAGCGACACGGCAAGCGCTCCGAACGCCTCGGGCATCTGCGTCTCGATACGCGTGCGCTCGATGCGTGCACGCGCCGAGGCGCGCCCCATCACAGTTGCCGGCACCGCCAAAAACCCCAACGCACCGCCGATCGCAGAGCCCGAAGCAGCCGTCAACAAGACAGCGCCCCCCGCCGCCGTCGCAACAAGCGCGCCCGCCGCATCCGCCTCGCCGGCATACTCCCACGGCTTCCTTCCGTGCACCTCGCATGCCCTCAGCTCGCAAAGCGCCGCATCCCGCATGGAGGCCGGCAGCAGCCCGCTTCGCAGCACGCCCTCGCCCGCCTTGCGTATCAGGTAGACCGCCGTCGCCTTGCCGTGCAAACGCGCAGCTTCTTCTCGAGAAACCTGCACCGAGAGGGCTCCGCCCACGCCCCCCGCAACCAGAACCCCTATGCAGCAGGACACGACTGCCTCCATCGCTCCACCTCCTTGAGCTCCAGCGCCCCGCTGCGCAGACCCTCTTCCACAAACGACGGTTCTTCAAGCAGCTTCCAGCTCACCGCCGCCGCATCGAACGAGACGTACTCCCTCAGAGCCACGCCGCCGCCCTCCGCACGCGAGACGCCGGTATACGACGACACATACCGCTTGCCCGCCGGTGTGCGCACCGACATCACGATGCCGTCGAGCGCCATGGCGATCTGCTCCTCGATGAGATCGCCCGGCAGATCGATGCCGTAGCGCGCCAGCAACGTCAGGCGCACCACGGTCTCCTCCGCGCTGCCCGCATGCAGCGTCGTCAGGGACCCGTCGTGCCCGGTGTTCATAGACTGCAGCATGTCGATCGCCTCAGCCCCGCGCACCTCGCCCACCACAATCCGGTCGGGGCGCATGCGCAGCGCATTCGCCACCAAATCGCGGATGCTCACCGCGCCCTCGCCCTCGATGGACGCCTCGCGCGCCTCGAGACGCACCACATGGGGGTGATGGGAGAACTTCAACTCCGCCGAGTCCTCGATCGTCACGATGCGCTCACCGGCGGGGATCTCGCACGACAGCGCATTCAGCAGGGTCGTCTTGCCCGAACCGGTGCCTCCCGCCACCGCCAGATCCTGCCGCAGCTCCACCGCGCGCGACAGCAGCCAGGCATACCAGGCGGGCAGCGCGCCCAGGCGCTCAAGATGCGCAAGGGAGCTGATGCGATCGGAAAACTTGCGAATCGTCAGCACCGGGCCGTCGAGCGCAATCGGCGGTATCACCGCATTGACACGGTATCCGTTCGGCAGGCGAGCGTTCACCGTAGGACTCCGCTCATCGATCCGGCGGCCCAAGGGAGAAATGATGCGGTCGATCGCGATTCTGATCTGCTCGTCATCGTCGAACAGGGCGCCAAGGCCGCACAGCCTGCCCGCACGCTCGATGAAGGTCGACGAGCTCCCGTTGACCATGATCTCGGTCACCGCATCGTCCTCCAGCAGCGGCTGCAAGGGTCCTAAGCCTGCCACGTCGTTCAGCACCTCATCGAGCAGTTCGTCGCGCTCGTCCGTCGAGAGCGCAAGGTCGGCGTCCGCATTCAGGACCGCTTCGGCAGCCGGCCTCAGCTCCTCGCGCGCCCGCGCGGCGTCCGCCCCCTCCACGATGCGGGCCACCTCGCTGAACCCCACGCGCTCCATCATCGCGCGCTTCACGCGGGCGCGCGCCTGCCGCAGACGCGGCGACCATGCACGGTGCCACTCAGCCGCCTCAACGTCCCCTGCGGCCTCCTGCACCGCCCGCATTCGGCTATACAGGCTCATCTCCGCTCACCTGCCTTCTTACCCCACGGCAGACGCACGCGCGGGCGCCCATCCCGCTCGTTGTCGGGCCGCTCCACAGACAGCGCCCCCACGTCACAACCGAGCTCACGCAAGATCTGGGCCGTCGCCGACCGCACGCTGTCTGCAAACGGCCCCGGCCCCGCCACGACCCGGTCGATGTGCCCGAACGACAGCATCGACGCCACCTCGTCCCCTCCGTCCGCTATGCGGACACGGGAGCGCAGCGATACACCCATCTCGAACCGAAGCGCCCGGTCCTCCCCGCAGCCAGGTGCCCCCAGCCGATTGAACACGCTGGTCATACGCGTCGCAGGCACCCCCAGGCGCCTTGCGATCCTCATCGCGCGCTGGGCCGACGCCACGTCAAGCGTCCCGGAGCCGCCCACCACCAGGCATCGGTCGCACGCGCCGACCGCCATCGCAACGGCGTCTCCCCAATACCCCGATGTGTCCACGAACAGCACGTCGGCAAGCCCGCGCAGCATCTCGATCATCTGCTCGGCCGGACCTGCGATCAGGTCGGCCCGTTCCGGCTCCAAGCACGGCCCCCACAGCGTCAGGCCTGGCCCGATGCGCATGGCGGCGGCCTCCACATCCGCCTCCGATATCGGCTCGCTGCTCCCGTATGCACCCAACCGGTCGAGCCCCACCGGCGCATCGATACCCATGACCGCAGCCATGTTGCCGAGCATCAAATCGAAATCCAACACCGCGCAGCGCAGGCCCGCACGCGCGGCGCAAGCGGCCATCGCCGCCGTGATCGTGGTCTTACCGCATCCCCCGCGCCCCGAGACAACCGCAACAAGCGGCGCCCGGCCCGCAGCCGCGCCGTGATCGCACGCCCCCGCCGCCGACCGCGCAAACCGTTCACGCAACGCGTCCGGCGCCTCTTCGGCCGTCGCAGGCTCCGGCTCCAGCGGTGTGGACGCAGCACGCGCCGCCTCGTTCACCGCTGCGCATCCGTCGTCGATGGGCTCCCAGGGCGGCATCTCCAGATCATCCACCGCGATCCCCAAAGACCCCGTGCGCCCCGCCGCCTCTTGATCTCGCGAAGGCGTGCCGACGCCTGCAGCCGCAGGCGCGGCATCCGCCTCCCCGTCGTCATCGTCCGCAGAATCCACCTGGCCGGCACGGTCTGTCAGCTCTTTCCCGCACACTGCCTCGTTATCGGCAGCGCCAGACGCCTCGGCGTCCCCTGCCGCGATGACCTCCGTTGCGCCCGCATAGAAGCAGCGGGCCAGCACTCCCGCATCGAGCCCATCTGCCCGCACGAGAATATCCGTTACGCCCTCGACACCGCGCAAGGCGGCGATCAGCCCCTCGACCGCAGACGAGTCCATGCCCGTCGTCCCGATGAGCGCCGCCACGCCGGCGCCATCAAGCGCGTCGGCAACCAGCACCATCTCGCCCGCACGCCGCACGCACACCAGGCACGCATCGGGTTCCCTCAGCGCCACCTCGTGGCGGAGGGCCGCCAGCTCCTCGTCGCATCCATGCAGCAGCCAAACCCGGCTCATTGCGCATCGCTCCCATCACCCACAGGTGCCGTGGCCTCGGCGCTTTCGGGCGCCGCCGCATCAACGCCATCGCCAGGCGCCACGAGCGACACCGCCCCGGCCGAGGTCGCTGCCAAAAGCTCCCTCACCGCGCTCGGATCGACCGCCAACGTCACCCACGCCAAGTCGCCCCCGCCTTCCGCCAGCACGCTGGTGTCGAGCACCTCTGCCGACGTCAGCCGGTCGGCAACCGATCCGTTTGTCACGTACACATCAACGCTGTCGCCGCGCTCCAAAGCGCCACCCACCGCGCGCTCCGCACCGCTGGGCACCGACACGGCCACCTTACCCTTGGGGACCGATGCGGCGTCTTCACGCCGCTCGAAATAGACCCCGCTCAGCGGAGCGCGCCTCGGTATCCGCGATGTCGCCGTCTTCCCCACCGAAGCGGAGAGCGAGGTCAACGCGTCCGCGGGCAGCAGGCTCGACGCCCACTCCTCCACCGCCACGTTGCCCTCGTCGATCTCCTCTCCCGGTTCGATATCACGCAGGGCCACGCATACAGAAACCAGCTCGCCTCCAAAGCGCTCGATCGTCTCCCGCCGCTCCTGCTCCGCTTCCACCCGCACACCCGATGCGTACAGCATGAACAGCGCCGCCGCGGCAACACCCGAAAGCGCACTCAGCATGAGCCGCGTTCTCCGCTTCATCCGGCCCTCCTCTCGCTCGCCTTCGAACCGCACCCCCATTCTCAGGGCGCAACGAGCACGCGATCGGTTCAGGACGGATTCGCAAACCGCAACCTTACGAGATGCCGACCCAAACCTTTCCGCCCGTGTCAGAACCTGGAAAGGGCTCACACCGCACGCGGCAAGAAGCGTCCGGCTTATCCACATATTCGGTTATACCAACACCCTATTTCGCCAATGAACGGGCTCCCGGAACCTCCATGCCGGGAAAACTTTCTGTCCCTATCGGCCCCTGCGAGCACACACGCTCATCACAATTCTTGAGCTGAACGGTACGCGAAGCCCGCGCCCATCATTCGCACGCACATGGCGGCAACCTCCGCGTACATGCACCAGACAACCATCTGACCTGCTTGCTTACTCATATAACCCGCAATATATGGAACATGTCGACGCACGAACACATCGACCCGCCGCACGGATGCGAAAGCTGTACCGCACGCTCACACCCGCAAGCGCGAACACACTATGCCGTCAAAACAGCCCCGCTTCAATTAAAACGTGTCAGCTATCCTTGCCGCCCAAGCGACGCTCCCCGCCACCACATACGCCACGCGGACCCACCACCAGATCCTACAGATGGATGTCGGGGTCCAAGCTCTGAGCGCTCACGCGCATCTCGCGCGCAAGCGACAAAAACGCCTCCACGCGCACCTCGGCGATCTCGCCGCGCGCCACGCCGTCGCGCACCGCGCAACCCGGCTCATGCGTATGGGTGCAATCGTTGAAGCGGCATGCGCGCGCCGCCTCGATTACCTCTGGGAACGCCAGGGCCAGCCCGCGTTCATGCCCCATCAGCGGCAGGCTGCGCAGCCCCGGCGCGTCCGCCACCACCCCACAAGGCGCCGGCAGCGCCACCATCACGCGCGCAACCGTGGTGTGCCGCCCCGCGTCATCGCGCGTGCGCACCGCCCCCGTTGCCAGGGCATCGTGCCCCAACAGGGCGTTGAGCAGCGTCGACTTCCCCGCGCCGGACTCCCCCAAGATCATGGCGCACGAACCACTCGGCACGCAGGCGCGCACCGCATCGAGGCCGCGCCCCTCCTTCGATGAAGTGGCGATCACCGGCACCTGCTCGCCCACCAGCGCGCGCACATTCGCCACAGCAGCTGCAAGCGCGCCCGACTCCACGCGGTCCACCTTGGTAAGCACCACCACCGGCTCGGCTCCGCAATCGCGCGCCAGCACCATGGAGCGCGCCACGCGGTCGCGCATGAGCGCCGGCGTACCGCGGTCGGCTCCCAGCGGCTGCACGATAAAAACCACGTCGACGTTGGCCGCGAGCACCTGACGCTCCCCGCGACTCTTCCCGCGCCACCGCACGAACGACGTGCGACGCGGCAGCACCTGCACGATCACACCGTGCTCGTGCCCGGGGGCGCGGCGCACCGCCACCCAATCGCCCACGGCCGGCAGCAGGCGCTCGCCGTCGTCGGCCGTCCGGCGGCCTTTGGCGAACTCCACCGCGTGCTCAGCCCTGAAGACCGCATCGACACAGGCGATCAGCGGAAACCCGCGATCGAGCCTGACCACGCAACCGATCTCAAGCTCGTCCGGCGCCTCGAAGTCACACGCAAACGCATCGAACGCCGCACGCTGGCGTGCGTCCAGGCGCAGGTCGGAAAAGGAGGGCACGTCCCGCATGGCGTCGATCGCAGGCAGGCTCTCCGGCGAAACCGCAGCGTCCGCCCGCTCAGCACCGCGCCGTCCGCGGCATCGCCCTGCCCGTCTATCCTTACCCCGCGCTTTGCCCACACGCCCTCCTCGGTCGATCTTGGCGGCAAGTGTACCGCGAACCCAAAGCGCCCAGCAAGACGCCGCCCCATTCACCCGCACGCGACCCATACGCCCCGCTGTACACAAAACGTGCTAGCAGCACACCGGCAGACAGTCTGGAAGCCATGTGCCAATAGGCTGCTTGTGCCCGGAATGCGAGGCGTGGGCGGACCTCCCCGTTTGTCATCCGTCGGATGAAACCGACGTTTTGACACCCTGCGGGCGTGGCCAACGTCTTGACACGCAGCACCTAACGCAGCATGTCCTCAATGCCCACAAGATGCAGGCAATCATCATGCGCCGCCATCTCATGCAGCGCATCGCAGAATCCCGCTTTTGAGAAGAGATACCGATGCACCCCCGTCGACGCGTGAATCAGCGCCGCACGCCAATCAAGTGTCTCTAAAACATCCACCCCGACAACCTCGTTGCGCCATTTGCATTCGCCCACCAAGACAGGCGATCCTTCGGCTACACCCACGACATCGATCTCTTCCTCGCGCCGCAGCTGAGGATTATTCCCCCACCAGCGTCCCAGCTCATCGAATTCGGCCTGCAGCTCACCGCCCATGTTCCTTCGCCACAGCCACTCGCGGCATATCTGCTCAAACACCTCGCCCATATAGACGGAGAGGTACCGAGAAACCGCTGATAGCGCACGTTGCGGCATGCGGCGTTCGATCGTTGAGCGGTTGGGCATGACGAAGCGATACCAGAACCTGAACATGGTATCCGACAGGCGGTACACCGGCCGACGACTTCCGTCGCACACCGGTCGGTCCTTCTCCACCAAGCCAATGCGGTCGAGCTCTTTCAAATAGTAGGTGAGCTCGCTCGAAGCGATACCGACCGTCGTCGCGATTTCGTTGTTCTCGGTTTTACCCGCGGCGATTGCCCCAATGATTGCATTATACGTTGCCGATTTCTGCACCTCCTGCTTGAGAAGGTTCAAAGGCTCTTCGAATAGAATTGACGAGGGGTCTAGAAATACATCCCTGATGTTGTCCTCAAACGACGCGCGATCGCTGAACTGCTGGAGGTACAACGGTATACCGCCCACCGCACCGTACAGCTGGGCAGCATGCCGCACATCCATATTCGGGAAGAACTGACGGGCCTCGAAGAAATCAAGCGGCTTCAGCTCAAGCTGCGCCGTGCGCCTACCGTACAGCGGGCTCTTCTCCCCCAGCACCTGCTCGCGCATGAACGAGAGCGACGACCCGCACAGCATAAGAAACAGCTGTGAACCGCCCTTCGAGCGATCGATGAGCGCCTGCAAGATGGACGATACACTTGGATCGGCTTTCGCAAGATAGGGGTATTCATCGATAACGAATACGAGCCTCTGACTCTCTGCGCGGGAAAAGACCGCCTCGAACGCCGTATGCAGATCCGGATATAAGGGAGCGAGCTGAACATCGGCCCCGGGATGGTCGAGGCTGTAAATCTCACGGCTCAGATTGCGCAGATTCACCGTCATGTTGTCCTCAACGGCCGTGAAGAAGATCGCAGGCTTGTCGCGAACAAATTCCGACATGAGATACGTCTTGCCCACACGACGACGCCCGAACAGAACGGGCATCTGAAAGCCACTCTTGTTATAAAGCCGGCGCAAAGTATCCAGCTCAGCCTGACGTCCTATCAGCACAATCTGTCCTCCCATTCTCGCATTTCCTCTACCAGAGTAGCATAAGTCTACTTTACATGAATTCACTTATGTAAAGTCGACTTTTGTAAATGGAAGCGCCCGACAGCCGAACAGCTAGAAGCGCCGCCGATGGCGCCGCACGGCACAAAAAAGGGCGCGGCCCCAACGGACCGCGCCCCACACGCGCACGCTACGCAGCGCACCATCGCACCGGACTGTCCCGGCGCGACAAGCACCCGCTCGCCTACTTCTCGATTGAGCGCATCACGAACTTGTAGATCTCCATGATCGGGATGATCAGGAAGGCCAAGCCCAGAGCCGCCAGCAGCGCCTCGGCAGGCAGCGGCATGAAGCCGAAGACCTCGGCCAGGAAGTCGACCTCGACCGGAATCACCGTCAGCACCAGCGCCAGCACCGCAGCACCCCACAGCCACATGTTCTGCTGCTTCATCGCGAAGATGGAAGCGCGGCGGCTGCGCATGTTGAAGGAGTGGAAGATCTCAACCATGGACAGGGTGATGAACGACATGGTCACGCCCTCGGCATCCGGCACGCCGTCGAGCAGCATGCTCAGGTCGATGGAGCCGTTGTGAATATACATGCCCGTGAAGAACGAAGCCAGCACCAGCAGGGTGATGATCACGCCCTGGAACGCAATGTCCAGCCCCATGCCACCGGCGAACACGCCATCGGAGGCGCGGCGCGGCTTGCGCTTCATGACGTCGCCTTCGGCCTCCTCCATGCCGAGCGCGAGCGCCGGCAGGGAGTCGGTGATGAGGTTGATCCACAGCAGCTGCACCGGCTGGAAGATCGTGAAGCCGATCAGCGTGGCCACGAACACCGAGAGCACCTCGGCGATGTTGGCGGACAGCAGGAACTGGATGACCTTGCGGATGTTGTCGTAAATACGACGGCCTTCCTCCACCGCGTTGATGATGGTGGCGAAGTTGTCATCGGCAAGCACCATGTCGGCCACGTTCTTGGTGACGTCGGTGCCGGTGATGCCCATGCCCACGCCGATGTCGGCGCGCTTGATGGACGGCGCGTCGTTCACGCCGTCGCCGGTCATGGCCACGATGTTGCCCAGGCCCTTCCAGGCGTCGACGATGCGCGCCTTGTGCTCGGGCTGGACGCGCGCGTAGACGGAAATCTCGGTCACGCGGGTCTTGAAGTCCTCGTCGGAGATCTTGTCGAGCTGAGCGCCGGTGATGGCCTGGGAGGCATCGGAAACGATGCCCAGGTCCTTCGCGATCGCCACAGCGGTATCGATATGGTCGCCGGTAATCATGACCGGGCGGATACCGGCCTCCTTGGCTTCCACGATGGCCGCGGTGACCTCGGGGCGGACCGGGTCGATCATGCCGGACAGGCCGCAGAACACCAGGTCGTGCTCGAGCGCCTCAGGCGCAAAGTCGCTCGGGACCTCGTTGTAGGTGCGCGAAGCCAGTGCCAGCACGCGCAGGGCCTGGTCGGCCATGGCCTTGTTGGCGGCCAGGATCTGGTCGCGGCGCTCGTCGGTCATCGGCACGATCTTGCCGTTGTCGTACACGTGGGTGCACAGGCCGATCACCACGTCGGGCGCGCCCTTGGTGAACTGCTCGAAGCTGTCGTCGAGACCCTTGACCACCACGGACATCATCTTGCGGCCGGAATCGAACGGGGCCTCGCCCACACGCGGATGTTCCACGTGAAGGCCGGTCATGCCCGCCTTGGCGGCGTCGTTCACCAACGCGCACTCGGTGGGCTCGCCCACGGCCTCGCCCTTGTCCTCGTCCCACTTGGCGTCGGAGCACAGCGCCATGCCCGCCAGGAACTTGTCCTCGTCGGCAGCAAGCTCGTGCTTGACGACGGTCATCTTGTTCTGGGTGAGGGTGCCCGTCTTATCGGAGCAGATGATCTGGGTGCAGCCGAGGGTCTCCACGGCGGTCATCTTGCGGATGATGGCCTGGCGCTTCGACATCTTGGTGACACCCATGGACAGCACGATGGTCACCACAGCGACCAGGCCCTCGGGGATGGCGGCCACGGCAAGCGACACGGCGACCATGAAGGTATCGAGCAGCATCTCGGGGTTGGTCCCCAGCTCGCCGAAGTGGCGCACGATGTCCACGGCGAAGATGATCACGCAGATGGCCAGCACGAGCTTGGTCAGGATGCCGGAGAGCTCGTTGAGCTTCATCTGCAGCGGCGTGAGCTCCTTCTTGGCCTGCGTGAGGGCCGTGGCGATCTTGCCCATCTCGGTATGCATACCGGTGCCCACCACGACGGCGCGGCCGCGGCCGTACACCACGGTGGAACCCATGTAGCACATGTTCTTGCGGTCGCCCAGCGGCACATCGTCGGTGCCCGCGGCGAGCTCGATCTGCTCGGCGTGTTTCTCCACCGGCACGGACTCGCCGGTGAGGGCCGCCTCCTCGATCTTCATCGAGGCGCTCTCCAGCACGCGGCAGTCGGCGGGCACGGAATCGCCGGCCTCGAGCAGCACGACGTCGCCGGGGACGAGCTCGGAGCTGGCCATATGGACCAGCTTGCCGTCGCGCATGACCTTGGACTGCGCGGCGCTCATCTCCTGCAGCGCCTCGAGCGCCTGCTCGCTCTTCGCCTCCTGGACCACGCCGAGGACGGAGTTCAGGATAACGACGGACAGGATGATGGCAGCGTCTGCCCACTCGGGCTCACCCTGGATGAAGCCGGTGATCACCGAGATGGCGGCAGCCACGAGCAGCATGATGACCATAGGATCGGCCATCTGCTCGAAGAAGCGCTTCCACAGCGGCGTCTTCTCCTCTTCATCGAGCTTGTTGGGGCCCACGCTCGCCAGGCGCGCGCTCGCCTCGGCAGCAGCAAGGCCCGCCTGCGCGTCCGTGGACTGCGCCGCAAGCACGTCCTCAGCCGAGGCCAAGTACTCTTTTTCCAATTGGTTCTACCTCCTGGGTCTGGCTGCCCAGCAGATTGATGCCCGATCATAATTCCCCAGGAGTGCAGGGCAAGGGCTCATCAAGGCTGCCATGCTGAACAGCGATGAATAACAAACTTTCATAGTAGCGCACACAGCACCGCCATCGCAAGAAGCTCTTACGCCTCGTCCCAGAAGGCGTCAGCCAGGACCTTGAAGCAGATCTTCTTGATGGGGCCCACCTCGCAGCCGGGCACCACCAGGTTGGGCATATGGGGCTCGCCGACCATGTATACGACGAAGTGCCCGTGCTCGAGTGTGCCGTCGAGCAGGTCGTGGTTATCGGGGGCGGGCTGGCAGTAGCCGCCGTCGGTCGCCTCATCGAACTCCTCGATTGCCACCATGGCACCCGGCGTGGTCTTGAAGCACTCGGCGCCCTCAAGGTCGATCTGGACGTCCATGTAGCGACGATGGGTCTCGAAGCGCGCCTCCTCGAATGTGCGCGTGGTTGCCTCCATGACGTTGGCGAATACGCGGTCGCCGCAGATCTGGGTCTTGCCCAGCGGCAGCTGCGCCGGATCGTTCTCGGCCAGCCAATCAATCAGCACGTCCAGCCCCCGCGACACGCCGCGGTAGCGCCCAATGACCGAAAGTCCGTCATAGATCATGATTGCTCCTATCTGTCGATTTCTCGTGCTCGTCAGCTCCGGCAGCACCGCGCTAGCGGCAGCCCTCACCCGATGTGGGATTATAAATCCCCTCGCCGCGCACCTCTCCGGCGATATCCGCTTTCGGAAAGCGTGATCCACTTCACACCGCGCCGAGTCTGATAGGCCCACGCTGCATGAATCGCGCCATCAGTCGTCTGAATGATGGTGGGGTATTCGTACTGACGGTTGTTGAACTTGTTCTCGTCGCCCACATAGCCCTCACCGCGCTCCACGTGGCGGATGAGCGGGAACGTGAGGCCACCGTCCTCGGAAAGGGCGATGCTCACCGGGTTGCGCAGCGCCGGCCACGCACCCGTCTTGCCGAAGGTGCCGGGAGCGGAGTTGTGGTTATAGATCACGGCCACGCGACCGCTCGCCAGCTTGATCGCACCGATACCAGAGTTGTTATTGGGCAGCGGCGTGGGCACCGGTTCGCTCCACGTATCACCGTAGTCGTGAGACTCGCTCCGATAGACGAAGTCCGCCTCACGCGAGCGCATGAAGGCCACCAGATGTCCGTCCTCCAGCTCGACCACGGTGGGATGGACGCGTCCGGCAGAGCCCGGCATGTCCACCCGGCGCCACGAAGCGCCCTCATCATCGGAAATCGCAAAAGCGGAAGGATCGCCGGCGAGACCGGCGGCGGAGTCGGTGCAGAGCCACAGGCCGTAGATCCAGCGACCACAGGAGAGCACCTGAATCGCCTGGCGAGCGAAGGTTCCCTCCTCGGGCAGCACGACCTCGGGCTCGCCCCAGGTGAGACCGTCATCATGGCTCACCTGCTTCTTCACCACAGATGTGTACTGCATGTTGTCCTTGCCCTCCTCGCGGCCGCGCTGCGAGGTATACATAGCCCACACCTCGCCGCCAGGAGCCAGGAAAAGCGACGGGTTCTGGTTGGAGAAATCGTTATCGGTGGAGATCATCTGGGGCTCGGTCCAGCGGTCGGAGCCGCTCTCCAGGCGAGAAACCACGATGTTGACATCGGTATCGCCCTCGAAAGTACCGGCAAACCAGCAGCACAGGAGCGTCCCGGCGGGTGTCATGAGCAGACCGGGTCCATGCGCCGTCGTTCCAGGCACCGGCGGCAGCATGGCTTCGGTGAGGTGCATATCCTCATCGAAGTACACCTGGCCGTCGGGGGTTAGACTGGGCAGCGTTTTAATAGACATTGAAGATTCTCCTCATACAAGTGGACCGACGGGGTGCCTCTCGCCAAGCGCCCCCACCGAAACGACCGGGCCGCGCGTCGGCTACATGGGAAAGACAAACAGGGCGCCGGCAACCAGGAACAGCAGGCGGACAACATAGAGCGGGACGGTATACTTCCAGAATTCGATCATGGTGTACTTGCCCATGCCGAACGCCATAGCGGGCAGCCCGTCGATGGGCATGTAGTGGCCGCACCAGCCGGACAGCGTCACCGCAACCGCCATCGCCATGGGGCTATAGCCCAGACCAGTGCACACCGCGATGCCGAGCGGGGCGAACATCATGATTGTGCCGACCGTCGAACCGGTGAAGCAAGCCACCGTGGAGCACATGGCGCAGAAGACCAGCACCAACACAAACGGCGGCACCGCAGATCCGAGGGCGCCGGCGACGACATTGCCCACCAGGGTGGTAAGACCGGAATCGGCCAGGCAGTTGGCGACCGGGATGACACCGGCGGTCATAAGGATGATCGGCGAGAACAGGTTGTCACGCACCTCATTGAAGTCGAGCACGTGAATGAGCAGCATAACGAACGCAGCCACCCCCGGAATCATGTAGGCGACATCGCCCAGCGTATCGACCATGAGCATCGCGGCGATAGAGATCGCGAAGGACGCGATCGTCACCCATTCCTTCCAAGCGGGCATGGCCGGCGCACCGCCGTCGGCCAAAGCTGCCGCGTTTTCAACCGTAGGCTCGGCAACGGGATGGCTCGGCAAGATCTTGTACGCCACGATCGACCAAACCAGGAAACCTGCCGACAGGAACACGGACACGATGGCGAACTGCAGCATCGAAACGCTCTCATCGACACCAGCCGTTGATAGAACCGACACGGCAACACCGAACTGCAATGCCACGTTCATTGGAATGAGCGGGTGGTTGGAGGCGATGCCTAGCGGCAGCACGAGCTTAGAGCCCGGCAGCTTCTCGTTATAGGGCATCGTGACCACCAGCGAGAAAATCAGCACGTAGAAGGCCGTTGACCCCATGCCCACGATGGATGCGCCCAGCATCACCACCAACAGCAGGGCGACATAGCTCTTGAACCCACCGCGCTCGACCAGACGGCTCATGGCGTCCTTGACCTTCAAGATCATCGAGGTCTTCTGAATGGCCGCCAGGATGACCATGAAGAACGCGAGCATCCATACGGTGGAGTTGGTGAAGCCGGAAAACGCATACGAGACGTCCCACGGCTGGGCGAGCTCCGTCATGCTGTCGCCGAACACCGCACCGAACAGCACGATCAAAACGCACGCCGCGATGGGCGGCATGCCGAAGGGCAGCACGTCGAGCATGATCATGGCGATCATAGCGACCAGAATGACTAGGGAAAGCACCATGGCGGTCGTCATGTCTGGTCCTCCTTTCCATCTTCCGCTCCCATATTTCGGTAGCGAATCCCTTGCAGCCGGGAAAACCCAGTTGCTCAACAAATTTCAATTTCTTGCTCTGAACGAATGTCGGGAGCCCGGGCGGGCGCAGGATCGCAACCGCCCGAGATGCCCCGTCAGCCGCCGCTATGCGTGCGTGCGCGTGTGCGCAAGCTGCGCGGCGTACTCCATGGCGTTCAGAAGCGACAGCTCGTTGCTGGTCCCCTTACCCGCCTGGTCGAACCCGGTCCCGTGGTCAACCGAGGTGCGAATGATGGGCATGCCCAGGGAGATGTTCACGCCCTCCACCGCCTTCCAGGCCTGCGCCTTGCGATCGTATACGAAGCCGACCGTCTTCAGCGGGATATGGCCCTGGTCGTGGTACATGGCGACCACGATGTCATACCAGCCCCCCAGCGCCTTCGGGAAGAGGCTGTCGGGCGGCACGGGGCCATCGCAGTCGATGCCCTCGACGCGCGCCAGCTCGATGGCGGGGATGATCTCGTTAATCTCCTCGTCGCCGAACAGGCCGTTTTCGCCGGCATGCGGATTCAAGCCGGCAACCGCCACGCGGGGGCGCTCGATGCCCAGATCAAGGCAGGCGCGGTTGGCCAGGCGAATGACCTCCAGCACGCGCGGCGTCTTCACACGGTCGCACGCCTCACGCAGCGAGCAGTGCGTGGACACATGGACCACCCGCAGATCATGATGGGCGAGCATCATCGTGTAGGACTTCGTGTTGGTATAGGTGGCGTAGATCTCGGTGTGCCCGTCGAAGTGAAGGCCCTGCTCAGCCACGGCCAGATTCATGGCCTCCTTGTTCAGCGCGTTGGTGCACGTCGCGTCGACCTCGCCGTCCATAGCCAGCTCGATAGCGCGCTTGACGCTTTGGAACGCGGCGTTGCCGCACATGGCAGACACCTCGCCATAGGCGAACTCGTCCCAGTTGATGAGATCGAGCTGGAACACATCGATGGTACCGTATGCGAACCTTGCATCGCCGACGCGCGACACCGGGTGTACGTTCATCTCTGCATGTCCCGCCACGGCCTTGATGTCCTCGAGCGCACTGGCGTCGCCCACCATGATGGGGCGCATGCGCTCGTAGATATCCCTATGAGCGAACGCCTTGACGGTGAGCTCCGGCCCGTTGCCGGCCGGATCGCCCATGGTGACGGCAACGATAGGCAACGCCGCCATGGCTAGCACACCCCCTTTGCGCGGTCGGCCTCAAGCGCCGCCTTGAGCGCCTCGATACCCTCCTCGGGCAGGTAGTTGAACGGCGCGCGGCAGGCCCCGACCGGATACCCCAGCAGGTTGACGGCGGTCTTCACCACGGTGTTGGGATTGCCGTACTTGAAGCACGCGCGCAGCGCCGCCACGTTGGCCTGGCAGGCCTCGGCTGCCTCGTCGTTACCGGCAGCCCAGTTGTCGTAAATGCCTGCCATGTTCTTGGGATACACGTTGGCGCAGCCAGCGATGGCGCCCTTAGCGCCGGCGCGCAGAGCCTTCAGGATCAGCGCATCGTTGCCGGACAACACCCCAAAATCGAGGTCGCGGGTAAGCTCGATGTAGGCGGAAAGGTTGTCCCAATCGCCCGATGAGTCCTTGGCGCCCACGATGTTGTCAAC
This sequence comes from uncultured Collinsella sp., assembly GCA_902470695.1. Classification (GTDB taxonomy): domain Bacteria; phylum Actinomycetota; class Coriobacteriia; order Coriobacteriales; family Coriobacteriaceae; genus Collinsella. The sequence goes on along the minus strand of CABRHH010000009.1, from coordinate 25,329 downwards.
CCGTGCAAGCTCAACCACCGTAGCAGGCTCCAGGGCGTTCCCGGTGCGCATGGGGATGTTGTAGAGCACGATCGGCGTGTTCGGCACGGCCTCCGCCACACGCGTGTAGTGGACGATAAGCTCATGCTGGGAAGCCTTTGCGAAGCTCGGGGTGATGACGGACAGGATGTCCGCACCAGCCGCCTCGGCCATCTTGCACTGCTCGATGGTCTCCTTGGTGGAAATGCAGCCAGTGCCAGCATACACGGGGACACGCCCGGCAACCTGGTCGATCACCGTCTCGAGCACAAGCTTCTTCTCCTCGCCGGTCAGAATGTAGCCCTCTCCGTTGGTGCCGAACGGGAAGATGCCGTGGATGCCCGCCTCGATCTGACGATCGACCTGACGGCGCAGCTCATCGAGGTTGATGCTCTCGTCTTCGTTCATGGGGGTAACAATAGGTACGATGATGCCTTTGAGCTCAGCCATGCTGAATCCTTTCTCACGGCCGGCATGCGCCGCCGGCCAGTTTCAGACGGGAGATGGTGCGGCGGGACTCGGTTGCCCGCACTCCGCCGCACCGAGAAGGAGGAATGGATCTAGATAATCTGCTGGTAGATCGCACGCGCCGCCTCAGGCGTGACTTCGCGCACGTTGTTCACCAGCAGGCGCGTGACCTCCATGCCGGACGCCACCAGCGCATCGAGGTCAACGTCCTCAACGCCCAGCGCCGCGAGGTTCTCCGGCATGTCGAGGTGCTTCACGATCTCGTCCATGCGGGCAAGCAGCGCGGCGCTCTTCTCCTCGACCGTCGCGGCACCGCCTGCGATGCAGCGATCGTAGGCGCGGGCGAACAGCTCCTGACACGCCGGCTCGTTGTAATGCATGACGGGCATGAGCAAAATCGCATTGGATACGCCGTGCGCCACGTGGAAGCGGCCACCGAGCGGATAGGACAGGGCATGCACCGCCGTGGTACCCGAGGCGGTGATGGCGAAACCGGCATAGAAGCTCGCGAGCTGCATGGCACGCTTGGCGTCGAGCGCCTCAGGGTCGTCACAGGCTGCCTCGATATTCGCCAGGATGAGGCCGAGGGCCTCAAGGGCGAAGATATCGCTGAAGGGATTGGCCTTCTTGCTGGTGAAGCATTCAATTGCATGGCACAGGGCGTCCAGGCCCGTGGCGGCGGCGATGGAGCGAGGCAGCCCCTTGATGAAGTCGACCTCCAGGATGACGGCGTCGGCCATCATCGCATCGCTCACAATGCCGACCTTGAGTTCGCGCTCGGGCACGGCAACGATCGCGTTGGGCGTGACCTCGGCACCGGTGCCAGCCGTCGTGGGCATCATGACCGTGGGGATCTGTTTGTGGGCGAGCGCCGGACGATCGAGCAGGTCCTCGATCGTATACGCGTCGGTGGCGAGCACGGACACCAGCTTGGCGGCATCCATCGCCGAACCGCCGCCGATTGCCAAGATCAAATCCGCGCCGGAGGAGCGAAACCAGTCCACGTTCGCTTGAACATCATGGTAGGTGGGCTCCGGAACGAGGTCGGTTGTGCTCACGATCTCGGCACCCGCCGCCTCCAGCACCGCACAAGCCGGTTTTGCCAGGCCGAGGTCCCAGATGGCGCGATCGCAGAACAGGGCAACCCTGCCGGCTCCCGTGGCCGCCACAACCGCTGCGAGCTTCTCTGTAGCCCCCTCGCCTGCGTAGACCGCCTGGGGAAGTTTGAGGCAATACGAATCGAGCATGAACGTCTTCCTTTCTTGATGCGCTACTTGTTGAGCAATTCGGCTACATGGGTAAACAGATCGCGGTCTCCAAAGCCGCCCGATTTCGAGACGATGTGCAGCGGCATGCCCTCGAGTTCAACGAACGAGACCACCACGCCGGGGGCAATTTGCGCCTCCATGCGCACGCATGCGCAGCCGGCGCCTTCCAGAAGGGCGAGCAGCACATCGCCGCCCATCACCAGCAGGGTCGGCACGCGCGTCGACGTCGCCAGCTTCGCGGCCATCGCCCCGAGGTTCGCTGCGGTCAGCGCACGGGCCTGCTCGCCTGGCGCCACGCCCGCAGCGGCAAGTTCTGCCTCGGTTGCCCGCACGGACGCATCGACCACCACAAGGCTCGAAGAGCCCAGCGCGCTCCGCAGGCCCCGGGCGAGCTCCGCAAAGGCGGCCGATTCCGTCCATCGGACATCCAACACGGAGGCTGCCGCCACGTCGAACGTGGGCACCCCCTGCTCGCGCGCACAGGCGCACTGCCCCACCGATACCGGATTGACGCTTCCGCAGAACGCGAGTACCGGCGCGCGGGCATCCCGGGCAACCTGCGGCGCGGCAGGGACCCCAAGCGCTTCCGCGAGCGCCGACACCACGCCGGAGCATCCCGCGAACAGCGCGGCACCGCCAGCCACCGCACCCCGTACGGAGCCGGCGAGCTCCTCATCGGTCGCGGCGTCGTGCACCACAACCGCCTTCCGATCGGCAACAGCATGGGCGCACGCGGCAGACACCACGGCGACATCGCTTTGCAGCGCGATGATGTCGTCCACGCGCGAGCAGACCACCGGCTCGAAGGGGTCATCGGCAAATGCGCTCTGCGCCACCGGAACACCGTCGACGCAGTGAACGCCGCCCACGGTCACGCGCCCCATGGAGGGCAGGGACGGATAGAACTCCAGATGCGCGGACGGATGTGCCGCAAGAGCCCCCTCGAGCTCCGCACCAACGTTTCCACGCAGGACGCTGTCGGTCTTCTTAACGATATACGGAACACCCGCTGCAACCGCAGAGCGAACCAGCGATGCGATGCATTCACGCGCCTCAGACGCGTCCAGGTGGCGCGTCGCAGCGTTGACGGACAGCACGCGCACGCAGGTGTCGAGCTCCTCAAAGCGCAGGTCGTCCGGTGCAGCCGTGCGCACCTCAGCGCCCGCTCCTATGAAGGGGGCCGCGGCGTCCAAGGCTCCCGTCAAGTCATCGGCGATCACCAGGACCTCGATCATGCGCACCTCCCATCTCGGGTTCATAGTTGACAACTCCATACTACGGAGCGCGCCACATGACCGAAACGCACGTACATCGCCATATCGTTTATAATTTGAACGATTTCACCGTTTGTCCGTTCATATATTGAACGTATTACCTGGAGTGCCCCATGAACGTGCTCGCGCTTGCCCCCTACCCCGAGCTCATACCGATCATCGAGGGCGCGGCCCGCAGCTACCCCGCCCTCGACATCACAATCGCCCAGGGGAATCTGGACGAGGCCCTCGTCTCCGCGCTCACCGTGTTCCACAAGGACTACGATGCCGTTCTGTCACGCGGCGGCACGGCAGACTCACTCGAGGAGCAATTCTCTTTGCCCGTCGTTTCCATCGGGGTCTCCGCGGTTGATATCATGCGCTGCCTGGCTTCCCTCGACGCCGCGCAGGACCGGGTCGCAGCCGTTGGATTCAGCAGCATCCTCACATCGGTTCCCACGGCCGCCGAGCTGCTAAACCGTCCCATCGCCTGCTTCCCATTTGACTACGAAGACGAACTGGACGATACGCTGGACGAAGTGGAGCGGCAGGGCTATCGTGTCGTCCTCGGCGACACTGCCTCGTGCCTTGCTGCACGAACAAAGGGCCTTGAAGCGCACCTGCTCTCCTCCGGGCCTGAAAGCGTACAAGATGCTCTCGACACGCTTCAGCTTGTGCTGTCGGCTCAGCGCAGGAGCGCCGAGCATGTCAACCTGCTACGCGACGTGATCCGCATGCAGGGTGTTAAGCTTGCGATCTACTCAAACGGGACCCTCACCCACTCTACGCTTTCCGAAGGCGAATCATGGCTGCTCGACACGCTGGCGAAGCGTGCCTGTGAAACGGAGCCGCCCGAGCGTCTGCTGCTACGTCACGAAGGCTCCCTCTACACGGTGCGCGCGCTCGTGTGCACACACGCCGACAGCCGGGCGGTCACGTTCACGGTCACGTCTGAAACCGTTGCCGGAAAGGACCGGCTCGCCGGCATCTCATACCGTTCCAAACACGAAGTCGAGCAGGCGTACCGCACCAGCACGTTTTGCGCCGTCGGCGCCGAAACCGAGCTGGGGCCTATCCTTACCCGAGCCGGCAAAAGCCCGCGACCGGTGATCATCTCAGGTGAAACGGGGAGCGGCAAACCGCGCGCCGGGCAACTCATGTATCTGCTCGGCCCCTATGTCAACCAGCCGCTCATCGAAATCAACTGCAACATCCTGGATGACCGGAGCTGGGAGTTTCTTATCAACAACTACCGCTCGCCGCTCTATGAAAGCGGCGTGTACCTGCTCATCCGAAGCGTACATATGCTCAGCGAGCAGCACTGGCGCGAGCTGCTCGGCACCATCGAGCAGACCGGTCTTGCCGGGCGTTGCAAGCTCGTGTTCACCTTCAACCTACGGGAAAACGGACAGGAGCCCGAGGCCCTGTACCAGTTTTCGGAGGTGCTCGGAGGCCTCAGCATCACCATGCCACCGCTGCGGAACCTGCACGTTATTTCAACCGCGCCCGAACGCTACCTGGCGATTTGCGCACGCCGCGACGGACGCGAGACGCCGGTGCTCGATCGAGACGCCTCGGAGATTCTCGCCGCGTATCACTGGCCGCGCAACATCATGCAGTTCAAACAGATCATGAACTGGTGCTATACCGCCGCAGACAGCATCATCACCGCCGATATCGTGCGCAACGCGCTCGAGCACGATGCCGCCGTCCGGTTCTCCTCGACCTCAACGCCTGAGCAGTCATCCATGCTCGACGTACTCCGTCCGCTTTCCGAAACCACCGCCGAAATCGCCCACATGGCGGTTGACAGCTGCGGAGGCAACAAGACGCTGGCGGCAAAAAAGCTTGGCATCAGCCGCACCACATTGTGGAACCTCCTCAAGAAGAGGGCACAGGCATAAAGCGCAGTGCCGACCAAGTTTGGCGTCATTCTGGCACGGCACCCTTCCGCCCCGTCACACCCCATTCGTCCCGCCACACCATATCTGTCCCGTCACACCACATGCCAAACCACGCCCGCTCTTTGCATATAGCCACAAATATGAGTACGCAAACGTGACATGCGTTTGCCGCGCTGTGACTTTTCCCCTCGGAATTGCGCCAGGCGCGATTCTGGCAGTCGTGCGGTACCTTACTTGGCTATAATGGCATCGCATTACTCAGGTTGTATCTGTACGCGCAGAATCAGATGGAGGTCTGAATGTACAAGCGCACCAAAATCGTATGCACCATGGGTCCCGCCTGCGATAACGACGAGACCATCCGCGAGATGATCAAGGCGGGCATGAACGTCGCCCGCTTCAACTTCTCGCACGGCGACTACGAGGAGCATCAAGCGCGCATCGAGCGTGTCCGCCGCATCGCCGCCGAGCTCGGCCAGCCCATCGGCATCCTGCTCGACACCAAGGGCCCCGAGGTCCGCACCGGCCTGCTCGAGGGTCACGCCAAGGTCCAGGTGAACGCCGGCGACAAGATCATCGTCACCGCTCAGCCCACCTCCGAGGACTGGCTCGGCAACGCCTCCCACATCTCGCTCGACTACCTCCAGCTCCCCTCCGAGGCCGAGGCCGGCTCCATCATCCTGATCGATGACGGCCTGGTGGGCCTCAAGGTCGAATCCGTCGAGGGCCAGGACATGCACTGCGTCGTCATGAACAGCGGCCTGATCGGCGAGCGCAAGGGCGTCAACATCCCCAACGTCGACATCTCCCTGCCCGCCGTCACCGAGCGCGACCGCGCCGACATCCTGTTCGGCCTCACCCAGAACATCGACTACATCGCGGCCTCCTTCATCCGCAACGGCAAGGCCGTCGAAGAGATCCGCGAGCTGTGCCGCGCCAACGGCGGCGAGCACGTCACCATCTTCCCGAAGATCGAGTGCGCCCTGGGCGTCGAGAAGTTCGACGAGATCCTCGCCGCTTCCGACGGCATCATGGTCGCCCGCGGCGACCTGGGCATCGAGATCGCCCCGGAGCTCGTGCCGCACATCCAGAAGGAGATCATCGCCAAGTGCAACGCGGCCTACAAGCCCGTGATCACCGCCACCCAGATGCTCGACTCCATGCAGCACAACCCGCGCCCGACGCGCGCCGAGGTTGCCGACGTGGCCAATGCCATCTACGACGGCACCGACGCCGTCATGCTCTCCGGTGAGTCCGCTGCCGGCAAGTACCCGGTCGAGGCCGTGCGCATGCAGGCCCAGATCGCCATCGAGACCGAGAAGCACCTCCCGGCGCACGCCGAGCTCAAGGTGCCCGAGGGCGCACACGGCACCCGCGTGGTCAACAACGTCGTGGGCCTCTCCGCGGTGAACATGGCCACCACCGTCGGCGCCAAGTGCATCACCGTTCCCACCACGACCGGCCGCACCGCTCGCCTCATCTCGCACTTCCGCCCGAACATGCCCATCTGTGCGTTCTCCCGCCACGACTGGGCCGTCCAGCAGATGATCATGTACTGGGGCGTCATCCCGCACCAGGCCGAGATCACCCAGGGCACCGTCAACGGCACGATCGTGAAGGCGATCGAGACCGCCAAGGAGCTCGGCTACGTCGAGAAGGGCGACCTCACCGTTGCCACCGCCGGCGACGCTCGCCTGTCCGTGCAGCTGGAGGACAAGGTGTCCTCCACCAACCTCGCCTACGTGGCTCAGGTCCGCTAAACGGCTGCGCACACAAGCGCTTAAGGCAAACGGGACGCACCACTTGCGGTGCGTCCCGTTTTTCATGCATCGATGGCATGAACCAGCTCGGCGGACGCGCACCAGACGCGTCCACCAGCGAGCGGGCAGGCAGGCGACCAGCCGGCTCGCAGCCAGCTAGCCCTACCCGATCTTCACGATGGGCGCGAACCCCTTCATGAGCTTCTTGACCTGGCCGCTCTTGTCGAACTGCACCTCGATCATGTCGCCGGCGGCCTCCACCACGGTGCCCGTGCCGAACGTCTTGTGGCTCACCCGGTCACCGGCGGCAAACGTCGCCGCAGCGGCCTGCGCGTCCACCCGCCGCTCCACGGTGGCCGACACGGCCGTCTTCCGCGGCCGCGGAGCACCCGAGCCGAAGGTCGAGGGTTTGCGACCCGCATCGGGGCTGATGCCGGTGTGCCGCTGCGTGCCGGGCGTCGAGCGCGTGTAGGATCCGAACACGCGGCCCCCGTACATGTCCGAACCCTGGCCCGAACCGAACGTCCCGCGGCGGTCGCCGCGCTTCTCCCAGCCGGTGCCCTCGAACCCCGACGACCCGATGCCCGAGAACTCGATGTCCTCTGCGGGAATCTCGTTCATGAAGCGCGAGCGCGGGTTTGCCTGCGTGGAGCCGTAGGTGCGCCGCGTGGCGGCATAGGTGAGAAACAGCCGCTTGCGCGCGCGGGTGATGGCCACATACGCCAGACGGCGCTCCTCCTCGAGCTTGGCCGGGTCGTCGTCGGACCACCCGCTCACATGGGGGAAAATCCCCTCCTCCATACCGGCCACGAACACCGCCGGAAACTCCAGGCCCTTGGACGAATGGACCGTCATCATGGTGATCGCATGCGTATCGCCCGCCAAGGCATCGAGGTCGCTGCGCAGGGCGAGCCACTCCAGCAGCGCCGGCAGCGCCTGGCAGGCCAGGGGTCCATAGGTGCGCTCGATCTCGGCAGCAGCCATCGCGGCGGCCGGGACAGGCATCCCCGCAGGGGCTGCCGCCGTCACCGGAGCTGTCGCCTCAGGCACATCGCCCACGCCGGCGGCGCGCAGCTCCTCCAGGCTCTCGAGCGTGCCCTCGATATCCTCATGCGTTTCCTCGAACTCGGCCGCCACGCCCATGAACTCCTGGATGTTCTCGGCGCGGCTCTCCGCCTCCATGGTGCCCTCGGCGCGGAAGGACTGCACCAGCCCGCTTTTGTCCACGATGGCGTCCACCACGTCCTTGAGCTCGCCGTCCATGCGGCGCCCCTCGCGCACCAGGTTCACGAACGATGCCAGCGCCGTGCGCACCTTCGCCGAGAACAGGCCGGTCTCCGCGCAGGCCAGCTCGCATGCCTGGAAGAACGAGCAGGCGTTCTCGCGCGCCAGCTCCTCGATTTTGGCGATGGATGTGGAACCGATACCGCGCCGCGGCGTGTTGATGATGCGCTTGACGCTCATCTCGTCCGCCGGGTTCACGATCATCTTGAGATAGGCCATCACATCGCGGATCTCCGCACGGTCGAAGAAGCGCGTGCCGCCGACGATTCTATAGGGCACGCCGGCGCGCAAGAACATATCTTCCAGGATACGCGACTGCGCGTTGGTGCGGTAGAACACCGCGATATCGTCGTAGCTGGTGCCCGCCGCGCGCAGCTTGTCGATCTCGGAGGCGATCCAGCGCCCCTCGTCGCGCTCATCGCTCGCCTGGTAGGACTGGATCTTCTCGCCATCGCCCAGGGCCGTATACAGGCGCTTGTCCTTGCGCTGCGAGTTGTTGCGCACCACGGCGTTGGCCGCCGCCAGGATATGGCCCGTGGAGCGGTAGTTCTGCTCGAGCTTGACCACCTTGGCGGCCTTGAAATCCTTCTCGAAATCGAGGATGTTGGAGATATCCGCGCCGCGCCAGGAGTAGATGGACTGGTCGTCGTCGCCCACGACCATGAGGTTCTGGTACTTGGCCGCCAGCAGGTTGGCGATCTCGTACTGCACGTGGTTGGTGTCCTGGTACTCGTCCACGCTGATGTAACGGAAGCGCTCCTGGTACTTCTCCAGCACCTCGGGACGGGCGCGCAGCAGGTCGAGCGTGCGCACGAGCAGGTCGTCGAAGTCCATGGCGTTGGCGGCGCGCAGGCGGCGCTCCAGCTCCAGGTACACCTGGCCAGCCTTCTGCTCCTGCGGCGAGGTCGCCTTCTCGATGAACTCCTCAGGCCCCACCATGGCGTTTTTGGCCGTGGAGATCTTGGAGCGGATCATGTTGATGGGGTATTGCTTCTGCTCGATGCCCAGGTTCTGCATGATCTCGCGCACCATGCGGCGGGAGTCATCGTCGTCGTAGATGGTGAACTGGCCCGTGTAGCCCAGCAGGTCGGCGTCCTCGCGCAGGATGCGCACGCACATGGCGTGGAACGTGCACACCCACATGCCGCGGGTGCCGCCACCGGGCAGCAGCGCGCCCAAGCGCTCGCGCATCTCTGCGGCCGCCTTGTTGGTGAAGGTGATGGCGAGGACCTGCCACGGACGCACGCCCAGATCGGCGATCATGTGCGCGATGCGGAACGTGAGCACGCGCGTTTTGCCCGACCCGGCGCCGGCCAGCACGAGCAGGGGCCCCTCGGTGGTAAGAACGGCCTCGCGCTGGGCGGGGTTGAGCGAATCGATATCGACCGCCGGGACAGCCGGTGCGGCAGGGGCCGCCGGCGCGGCGACGGGTTCGTAATCGGCCGGCACGTAGTCGGCCGGCACAACGGACGCAGCGGAGCCAGCGACGGCGTAGGAATCGAGCGGCACCAGCTCCGGCTCGGGTGCCGGAGCGGCGGCGGTGGACTTCTCCCACGGATAGGGCTTTCTGGGCATAGGCGAATCTCTCCTGGCGTGACTGGGACGCGCCGCGGCGCGCCGTCTTTTGAGCTCCATCAGTATACCGGCCCGCCCGGACAACACGGCAGGCATCCGTGGACACGGCGTGGAGACCGCCGCGGCAGCGCGCTAGGCTGGCACGCGCCACCTGCGTTTGCGCTCCTAGCGGTACTCCCGCAGCATGCGCTCGAGCTCCGCGTCGCGCGGCCGAGCCGGCCCGTCGGCACCCCGACGCCCGCGATGCCGGTCCTTCTCCAAGCGTCCTCCCACGTGGGCGCCGGTATACGGCCGCCGGGACCGGATCTCCATCGATCGGCGATGCGCCTCAGCCTTCGAGCCGTCCACGTCCGCATAGCGCATATCCAGCAGATGCACCAGCTCATCGAGCTCGTCGACGTACCATCGCGGGCCGCAGGACGCCTCGATGCCCGCGATCACACGCAGCACCTGCTGCGGGCCCGCCGAGGTTGTTGCCACGTAATCGCCGCCCGCACCCTGCTCGGCCTCCATGGCAAAACCCCGGTTGTCCACGTACACCGTCAGGTTCACCAGCGCCGAGCGCGGCACCTCGCCCGCCAGCTCATGGGCGAGGGCGCACACGTGCCGGTGGTTCTGCGACGGCCCCTTGTCTACATGCTCGTCCTCGCGGGCCAGCTTGCCGCCGCGACGGTACGGGATCGCGTGCACCTCCAGGCGGTCGCCGAACCGGCTGGCGCGCACCTCGATGCGCCGACGTAGGCTTTTGACCTCGATGACGTACAGGCGGCGCTGGGTGGCCAGCAGGATGTCGATCTCCTCGGTGAAGCTCGTGCCGTACGGATCGCGCGCGGCCATGGAGCGGTCGGGCACGTACAGGCCGCGCAGCAGCTGCGCCTCCCCGAGCTCGCCGCGCGCGATGGCGGCATCGAGCATGTCGAATACGAGGTACTCGCCGTACACGCCGCGCTGCTCCATCGTTTTGAGCCGAGCGTCGACCAAAAAGGCACCGGCGCTGTCATACCGCACGGCCCTGAAGGGGTTGGCGGCAAGCGCCTGCTCGTCCGCCGCATCGGGATGAAGCGCCATCCCCGTTGCCCGAAACCAGCCCGAGGCGTAGTAGCGGGCCCGCGCGAGCTCGCCCAGCTCCTCCGCGCGCGCAGCGATCGCCTCGTGCGCAGCGGCGATCTGCGCATCCAGCGCAACCAGGCGCCGCCGCGAGGGCACAAACGGCAGGTGCCGCAGGACACCCCAGCGCGCATTGCGCGCCTCGGCCTGCCGGCGCTCGCATGCCAGCTCCTGCAGGCGCCGCTCCTCATCGGCGCGCGCCTGCGCCACCGTGCGGGCATGGTCGTCGAACGCCGGCGTGGCGAGCGACGTGCCGCACGAAGGGCAGGCGCTACCCCCGAACTTGAGGGGCACCTGCTCGCCGCAGCTCCAACACTGCACCCGTGTCACCGGCATCGCATTCGCCATCGTGCTCCCATCCTTCCCGCCAAGATATCTGTTCTGTACCCATCCTAGACCCCCGTGCAGACATATAAATCTTGTCCCCGCGGGTGGGTATACTTTTCACCACGACACGCATCCGCAGACAGACCGCACAAGGAGCATCTATGTCTGATCAATCCCCCACCTCGGTGCGCACGCGCGCCCTCCAGATGCTGCAGACCGGCAGCGCGCTCGCCGGCTTCACCGTCCGCGAGCGACGGCGCATCGACGAACTGGACGCCGACGCCTTCGTGCTGTCCCACACGTCCTCAGGCGCCCGCCTGCTGTACCTGGCATGCGAGGACGAGAACAAGGCGTTCGCCATCGGCTTTAAAACCCCTCCCGCCGACGACACGGGCGTCTTCCACATCCTGGAGCACTCGGTGCTCTGCGGCTCGGAGCGCTACCCGGTCAAGGAGCCGTTCGTGGACCTCATCAAGAGCTCCATGCAGACGTTCCTGAACGCCATGACCTATCCGGATAAAACCGTCTACCCGGTGGCATCCACCAACGAGCAGGACCTCATGAACCTCGCGAGCGTCTACATGGACGCCGTCCTCAACCCCGCCATCTACACCAAGCGCTCCATCTTCGAGCAGGAGGGCTGGCACTACGAGCTCGACGTGCCCGAGGGCGGCGCGCTCGCCGACGGTACGCTGCGCTACAACGGCGTGGTGTTCAACGAGATGAAAGGCGCCCTGTCCGATCCAACCGACGTTCTGGACAACGCCATCATGCGCGCGCTGTTCCCCGACACCGCCTACGCCTTCGAGTCGGGCGGCAACCCCCGCGCCATCCCGCACCTCACCTACGAGCAGTTCCTCGACACGCACGCGCGCCACTACAACCTGGCTAACAGCTATATCACCCTGTACGGCAACCTGGATATCGAGCGGTTCCTGACGTTTTTGGACGCCGAGTTCCTCTCCCGCGAGAACGCCGCCTCGCGCGCGGGGGCGGGCCCGGCCAATCCCTTGGTGCCGCAGCAGCCCGTCGCCTGCGACTACCGGCGCGTATCCATGCGCACCACGCCCGAGAACGCCCTGGTGGGCATGGCATACGTGCTAGGCGGGGCGCTCGACCGCAAGCGCGTGATCGCCGCCGACATCCTGTTCGACGCCCTGCTGGGCTCCAATGAGGCTCCCGTCAAGAAAGCGCTGATGGAGGCTGGCGTGGGCGGCAACGTGTCAAACTACAGCACCTCCGGATCGTGCCTGCAGCCCTACGAGCTCATCATGGTGCAAAACGCCCAGCCCGAGGCGGCCGAACGCGTGCGCCGCATCATCGAGGGCATCTGCCGCGACCTGGTAGCAACCGGCATCCCCCGCGACCGCCTGGAGGCCGTGCTCTCCAGCGCGGAGTACGACCTGCGCCAGCGCGACTACGGCGTGGCCGACGGCGTGGCGATAGCCTGTGACGCACTCGGCACCTGGCTGTATAGCGACGACGCCGCGACGCTCGCCCTGCAGTACGGCCCGGTCTACGCCGAGCTGCGCCAGGAGCTCGCGGGCACCTATTTCGAGGACCTGCTGCGCGAGGTCGTCCTGGAAAGCGAGCATTACGCGCTCGTGGAGCTCGTGCCCGAGCCGGACACCGCGAACGCCGCGGCAAGCGGAGCAGATGGGGGCGTCGCCGGGTCGCCCCAAGCCGGCGCGCCCGCCGAGCCTGCAGACGCTGCCGCCAGCGATGCCGGAGAAGCCGCCGAGCTCGCCGCCTACCAGGCGTCCTGCAGCGAGACCGACCTGCAGGCGATCGTCGATGCCGAAGCGGCGCTGCGCGCCCAGCAGGAGGCCGAGGACACGCCCGAAGCCAAGGCCACGCTGCCGCGCCTGCACGTGGCCGACATCGGCCCGGCGCGCCCCGAGCCCGCCCTCACCGTGGACACCACCACGCCCCTGCCCTGCCTGAAGCACGACATCCCCACCCACCGGCTCGCCTACGCCCTCTACTACTTCGACCTCTCCCACCTCTCCTATGCCGAGCTGCCCTACGCCCGCCTGCTGTCGGTGTTCATGCAGCAGCTCGCCACCAGCCAGCACAGCGCTGCGGAGCTCGACAGCTACATCGGTTCCAACCTGGGCTTCCTCTCGTTCCAGTGCGAGGTCATCGCACAGCCCGACTGGCGCTTGGCCCGCCCCATGCTCACCGTGGCCACCGGCGCCCTGAGCGAAAAGCTCCCCTTCGCCGCCAGCATCCCGCAGGAGGTGTGGGCGAGCACCCGCTTCGAGGACACCGAGCGTATGCGCGACGTCCTCACGCAGATGCGCATCGGGATGGAGCAGTCGTTCCTCAACGCTGGCCACGCCGCCGCCCTGGGACGCGCGCACTCCTATTCATCCCCGGCCGCCGTGGTGTCCCAGCAGCTGGCGGGCGTGGACTTCTACCGCTTCTTGCGCGAGCTCATCGATCACTTCGACGAGCGCAAAGACGAACTGTGCCGCACCCTGCGCGAACTGCAGCAGCGCGTCTTCACCTCGACGGGCACCTACGTGAGCTTCACCGGCTCTAACGCGGACTACCGGCGATTCTGGGAGTGCGCCGGCAACCTGGGTCTTACCCCGCGCACGGCGGCAGCCAAGGAGCTCTACGTACCCATGCCCGAGGCGCGGCGCGAAGCCTTCATCATCCCCAGCGACGTATGCTTCGCTGCGCGCTCCATAGACCCGCGCCGACTCGACATCGCCACCGACGGCACCTGGAGCGTGGTGTCGCAGGTGCTGTCCTACGACTACCTGTGGAACGAAATCCGCGTGAAGGGCGGCGCCTACGGCTGCGGCTTCCGCGCCACCATCGATCGTCAGCTAGCGTTCTACACCTACCGCGACCCGGCAATCGACCCGTCGCTGGCCCGCATTGACCGTGCCGGCGCCTGGCTGGCCTCTTTCGATCCCGATCAGGAAACCTTCGAGGGCTTCATCGTGAGCTGCGCCGCCGGATTCGACACCCCGCTCAAGCCCTATGCGCTCACCAAGCGCCAGAACAACGAGTTCTTCGCCAAGCGCCCCGCCGGCTGGCGGCAGCACCTGCGCGAGCAGCTGCTGGCCACCACGCCCGAACAGGTGCGCGCCCTCGGCGCCACCATCAGCCGCGTTGCCGCCGAGGCGCCGCTGTGTGTCTTTGGCGGGCGTGAGATCGTCGAAGCGAGCCACGCCGACCTGGTGCCCGTCGACTTGCTGGCATAGCGCACAGCCGAACGGAGGAGCATGGAGACCCATCTGGTCACCCATACGCTGGAGCCGATCTTCAACGAGCGCTCCCGGGTGCTCATCCTGGGCACCATGCCCTCCCCGGTCTCCCGCGAGGTCGGCTTCTACTACGGGCATCCGCACAACCGCTTCTGGCGTGTGATGGAACGCCTGTTCTGCCTGCCCGACCACGCGCTCGTACACCCTGACGAGCGCCGCGCCTTCCTGCTCGCGCACGGCATCGCCCTGTGGGATGTGCTCGCCTCGTGCACCATCGCCGGGGCGAGCGACGCCAGCATCGACAACGCCCGGCCCAACGACATCGTGTGCATCCTCGACGCTGCACCGATCGAGCTCGTATGCACCACGGGCGGCAAGGCTTCCGCGCTCTGCCGCCGCTTCTTCGGCGAGTTGCTGAAACAGCGCGGCATCGAGCAGCTCAGCCTGCCGTCCACCAGCAGCGCCAACGCGCGGATGCGCCTCGATGATCTCGTGTGCGCGTACTGTCCACTGTGCGCGCACCTCGACACGCCACATGGAGCGTGAGGCGACGGCGCCCGCTGCGACTCCCCGGCCAGCGGGCGTTGGTGTAGGATGAAAAGCCGAACATCAAAGAGAAACGGTGAGACCATGAGCACGCAATCGAACCCGGGCACCGCCAAGAAATCTACCGCCAAACGCGCCTCGTCTGCCAAAGGGCGCACCGCGGCCAAAGCCAGCACTCAAGCCGCACGCACCGCGGCAAGCGACGCCGATCTGTTCGCTGAGGACGGCCCGGATGCAGGTGCGGCCGTGACGCCGTCATCCCAAAAGACCAGTACTGCCGCCGCCACGGCCCAGGCGCCCGATGCCGAAGGCCAGGCAGCCCGCGCCGCCCGTGTCGCCAATACCGCCGCTCCCGAGCCGCCCGACATCGCCTCGCTCAAGGCCGACGTCCGCCGCGAGGCGCTCACCCGCCGGCAGCAGCTCCGTCCCGCCACGCGCTCCAACCGCTCGCGCGGCATCTGTAACCAGCTGCTTTCCGAGCTGCAAGCCAGCCGCCTCAAGGGACGCGGCGGCCAGCCGCCCACCATCGCCGTCTATGCGGCGTTGCGCTTCGAGGTCGACCTCGACCGCTTCATCCGCGGCGCCTACGCTTTCGGCCACCGCATCGTGTTCCCCTGCATGATGCCGAACGAGCGCGCCTCCGGCGGCATGTGCATGCGCTCGGTTTCCTGCCCCAACTACATCAGCGGCGGCGTGCCGTTCATCGTCGACCCGCGCAAGCCCTGGGGCCCGGCCGTGACCGAGGAGCACCAGATGACCGCGAGCGTGCCCGTGGGTTCCGGCCGCCGGTTCATCCCCTCGCGCAGCAAGGGCAGCGTCCCACCCAAGGACGACATGCGCTTCCCGGTGGTCTCGCCCGCCGAGATCGACCTGATCGTGGTGCCCATGGCCGCCTTCGACGCCGAGGGGCGCCGCCTGGGCTACGGCAGCGGCGTCTACGACCGCTTCCTTCCCCAGCTCCGCGAGGACTGCCGCGTGCTGGGCGTGGCCTACGCCGAACAGGAAGTGACCGAGGTTCCCTGCGAGCCGCACGACGTGCCCCTGGAGAAGATCATCACCGCGTAGCGCGCGCCGTCTGCCAGCTCGCCGCGCCTCCGCTCGGCTCAGTGCTCACCAGCGCAAGTCACGTCATACGGCGTGGTTTGGTACACGTAATAGTTCAGCCAGTTTGTGTAAAGCAGCTGTGCCTGCGCGCGCCAACAGCACCGCGGTGCCTGAGCCGGGTCGTCATGCGGGAAGTAGTTCACCGGTACCTCCGGCAAAATGCCCGCCGCCACGTCGCGCTCGTACTCGAGCTTGAGCGTATCCGCATCGTATTCGGGATGGCCGAACACGAAGAACCGCCGGCTGTCGGCGCTCTTCACCACATACAGGCCCGCTTCGGCAGATGACGCCACCACCTCGAGCTCCGGGCAAGCGCGCACCGCCTCCTCGTCCACCCCCGTATAGCGCGAGTGGACCGCCCAGAAGCGGTCGTCGAAGCCGCGCACCAGCGGGGAATCGCGGCGCTCCAGCACGTGCTCGTACACGCCAGAGAGCTTGGCGGCAAGCTCATGCTTCTCGATGCCGTAATGATGGAACAGCCCCGCCTGGGCGCCCCAGCAGATATGTAACGTGGAATGCACGTTCGTGGTCGACCACGCCATGATCTGCACGAGCTCGTCCCAGTAATCCACCTGCTCGAACTCCAAGCGCTCCACCGGCGCGCCTGTGATGATCAGGCCGTCGAAATGCTGTGTGCGCACCTCATCGAAGGTTCGGTAAAACGTTGCCAGGTGCTCGGCCGACACATGGCGCGCCTCATGGCTGCGCGTTCGCAGCAGCTCCACCTCAATCTGCAGCGGCGTGTTCGCCAGCTTGCGCATGATCTGCGTCTCGGTGGCGATCTTGGTGGGCATGAGGTTCAAAATCAGCACGCGCAGCGGACGGATGTCCTGGTGCAGCGCGCGAAACTCCGTCATGACGAAGATGTTCTCGCGCTCCAGCGCCGCGGTGGCGGGCAGGGCGTCGGGTATGCGGATGGGCATGGCGGCGGCTCCTTTCGGGTTCTCACCATAGTACGACAAGCACCGCATGAAAAAGGGCGAGCCCGCAGGCCCGCCCTTCTCGTCATCGCAGGGGGAATCGCCCCGAACCTAGCGGCTCGAACGCTTACGAACCACGGTGGCAGCACCCAGCGCCGCCACCGCCGCAGCGCCGGCAGCCGCGACGGCGACTGTCGAGGCGTCGCCGGTTGCGGGCAGCGCGCCGTTTGGCTTGGCGGCCGGACGCTGGGGCTTGGCGCTCGGCGCGCTCGGCTTGGCGCCACCGTCCTCACCCGCGCCCGGCATGGGCTTCTCGGGCTGTTCGGGCTGCTCCGGCTGTTCGGGCTTCCCGGGATCGACGGGCGTCGAGGGCTCAAGCGGAATCAGCGGGGTGCCGTCCGCGGCCTCCACCAGTGCGGCACGGGCCTGCTCAAGCGCCGCGAGCGCAGCGTCCACCTCGTCCTGCGTCTTGTCGCCGCGCTCCATCAGCGCGCGGGCAGCATCGCGAGCGGCCTCGAAGGCAGCCCAGCTGTCGGCGGTATAGGAAGCGCTATCCAGCTTGGCGGCATCCTCCAGGGCATCGGCGAGCTCCTGGTCCTTCGGCGCCACGTACTCGGGCAGGTCGGACACGTCGCCGGTAATGCCGTAAGCCTCGAACTCGAAGATGCGCGTTGCCGGCCACTGCGTACCGGGCTGCACGGACTGCTCCACATCCAGGCGCACATAGCGCCCGGCCGTCGGCGTGATGGCATGCGTGCTGATGGCCTGCGTGTTGTCGTCCACGTTGACGACCTCGGTGAACTTCTGGCCGTCCTCGCTCACCGAGATGGTGAAGGCGCGCGTGTTGGCGCTCATGCCCTCGCCGCCAGCCTCGGCGTGCTGCACGCGGAAGCTCGACAGGGTGTAGACCGCACCCAGGTCAACGGTGAGGTTGTGGCCGCCGTTGCCCTCGGCGCACCACTTGCTGCCCAGGACCACGCCATCAACGGCCTTGGGCGCACCCTCGGCGCTGTTGGTAATCTTGTTGGCCGTCGCCTTCTTGCCCAGCGCCAGGTTCTCCATGGTCTCGGGCATAGCGTCGACCACGTAGATGACAGACTTCCTGGTGACGGAGTCCTCGCCGAAGCGGTTGCGGACCGTCAGGGTCACATCGTAGCGGCCGGGTTTGGCGTAGACCACCGTGGGCTCCGCCTCATGGGAGTGCAGGGTCGTAGCACCCGGGAAGGTCCACTCGTACGTAACGGCCGACACCGAGCTCGTGTTATGGAACGTGACCTCGGTGCCCTTCTGTACGAGCGAGGAGGCGACCTCGAAGCCCGCCGTGGGAGCCGTCTCGTAGGCCAGGGCATCCTCGACGAAATACACCAGGCAGCGGTCGGACACCAGCTTGCCGCTCTTGAGTTGCGACAGCGTGCCGGTCAGCTCGGCGGTAATGGCCTCGACCTCGGCGGTGCTGCCGGCGGCCTTTGCCAGCAGCAGGTCGATGGCGCGGTTGCCCGCGCGGCCCACCTGGCCGAGCTTGGCCGTGAATGCGGAGACGGCGTCGAAGTCACCGTCCTTGAGCGCGGCGGAGGCGTCGATCAGCGACTGCATGTCGGCACGCAGGGCCGCCACGGCCGGGTCGTTCGCCGGATCGTCCGAGCTCGCCACGGCCTTCAGCACCGCGTCGGCGTGCGCGCGCATCTCGGGCGCATCGGGGCGGCCGCAGGAGAACGAGCTGCCGAACACCTGCGAGGAGTTGATGGCGAGCGCATAGACGCTGTCCGCAAGGTCGGGGTAGCTCAGCGCGCACGAGGCCTTCAGCGACGCCTCGTCATCGTAGGCAGCGGTGTTCCACGAGAGGTCGGCACCTGTGGCCAGCGTAACGCGGGAGAGGCTCGCGCGGCCCATGGGGTTCATCACGAAGTAGTCGATGTCGTCGAACACCTGCTTGTCGATACCGTAGATCGGCCCCATCGCAAGCTTGTTGAGCTGGTAGTCGTTCGTGGGGTAGTTCCACCAGATACCGGCGCTGTCGCCGTACACATTGGTGATGAACTCGGCGTCCGAGGCCTTAATCGAGTCGGGGACCACCGAGCTGCCCGTCCAGAGCACCTCGATGTCCTCATCAATCGTTGCCGAGAAGTCCTCCGTGTACTCCTTGAGCGAATCGCCGAGCGACATGGCGTTGGAGTCGTACTCGGTAGGCACCGTCACCAGCGTGCAGGCCTCGGTCTGCTTTTTGATGAACTCGGCGTTGAACCGGTTCAGAAGCTCGGCTTGGCCCACGCCGTCCTTGTTCTTGATATCGTCGAAGAAGATGGCGAAGTGGCGCACGCCCTCGTCATACATCGTCTGGCACTTGCTCGTGAGCGCCTGGAAGTCCGCGTCGCTTGTGAGGTTGATCGTGTTACCCGGGGACAGCGCGAACACGAAGTCCACCTTGTTGCGCGCGGCTTCCTGGATGAGAGCGCGCATCTTGTCCATCTGGTCGGCCGGGTACGGATCGCGCCAGTGATCGCGATGGTACGGATCCTCCTTCGGGGCGTAGATATAGGTGTTCATCTTGGTCTGCCCATAGAAGCGCACCTGCTCCATGCGGTCATCCCACGACCAGTCCTCCTGGCCGTGCGCATAAAACCCCTCGATGGTGCCGCGGACCGTCAGATGCGGCTCGTCGGCGATGCGCGCAGCCGGCAGGTTTGCGCCCTCGATGAGCTGGGCAAGCGTTTGCGCAGCGTAGAAGGTGCCGTCGCCGTCGCGTCCGGTAAGGACCACGGCCTTGGCCGCCGGGTCAACGCCCAGAACATAGCCTTCTGCCTTGAGCTTTGAGGCGTCGGCGAGCTGCATGCTTGCGGCAGCCGCGTCGCGGGCGGCGCAGACGTCGTCGGCCTCGGACAGGTACAGGGCCGTGGCGCCGGGCGTGGCACCTGCGGCAGCCGTGCGCTCGGTCACAGTTGCGCCCGCGTCGGCAAGCAGCCCCTTGACCACGCGCACCGCATCGGCATCGGCCACATCGGTGCCCACCAGCTCAACCGCGCCCAGGCTGAGCGTACCCTCCTGGTACGTCACGCTCTTGGGAACCGGAATAAGCTGAGGTGCCGCTTCGGCGCGTGCCGGCAGCGCGGCGAGGGTCACGAACGCCGCAGCGGCCGCAACGGAAGCGACCCCTCGCCTCAATACACATCGTGCTTTCATGCATTCTCCTTCCATCGTGCATGCAAGACTAAATTCAACAGTGTATAAGGCGTCGCCGGTATATCGTTTTATCCAATAGGCGAACGGTAGTAAAACAGCCGGTGAGCGGTTGCGGGCAATGCCGCAGGTCCAGTCACCGCATGCAATCAAATCTCACGCACGCTGCAAATCATATGCATAAAATGCCCCCGCTCAACCAGCCTGCGGTTGTCAACGCCAGCGCGGCGCGCCGCCCCGCGGCCATCGGCACCGACGGACGCCGACGTACTCGGCGGACGTTGGACAACGACGCAGACAGACACATAGCCGAGGACATCGTCACAACACCGAAAAGCGCCTGTGCCGGCAGGCATCGCAGCATCAGCGGTCAACGCCGTGCCGGTGGGCGCTGAAGTGTCCGGCGAGCGCACCGCCCGCTGCCGAGCGCGCCTAGCGTTGCTCGTCCTCGAACGCCGCCACCGCGCTCAGGAACGCCTCCCCGAACTCGTCGGCCTTCTTCTCGCCGATACCCGAGACCTCCAGCAGCTCCGAGCGGCTCGTCGGCCTGCGACGGCACACGCCGCGCAGGGTCGCATCGCTCGCCACGATATAGGGCGGCACCTCGCGCTCGGCTGCCAGCTCGCGCCGCAGCTCGCGCAGGCGCGCGAACAGCTCCACGTCGTCACCCACGCGCGGGCGCGCATCGAGGGCGGCCTCCTGCCGCACCAAATCGACGGCGCGGCGGGCGGGCGCACCGCCGGCGCGCTTCGACGCACGGCGCTTGATCGTGAACGCGAAGGCGTCCGCCGCGTCCCCCAAGCCCTCCTGCGCGCGCGGGCCCAGGCCCACGCACGGGTACTGCCCCTGGCTCTGCACCAGATACCCGCGCCCAATAAGCTGGTCGACAACCTCTTTGATGCGCACCGTGGGCTCATCGGCAAGCGCGGCATACCCCGCGATAGCATCCAGGCGACATTGCCGGATGCGCTCGGTGTGCGCCCCATGCAGCGCATCGGCCACGAGCGCCTTGCCGAAGCGCCCGTCAACCAGGCGCACCAGCTGCAGCGCCTCGCGTGCGATGCGCGTCACGTCCTCCACCTCGAACGACGTCAGGCAGTTTGAGCAGTTGCCGCATCCTGCCGCAGGCGCACCCGCAGCCCCGTTCTGGCCACATGCCGCCCCGGCGGCGCCGGCCGCACCCAACGCGACCTCATCGCCAAAGTAGCGCAGGATATACTCGCGCAGACAGCCCGTAGTCTGACAGTAGCCCTCCATCTGGGCAAGCAGGCGATACCGGTTCTGCCGCGCGCGATCCCGTTCCTCGGGGGCAAGCGCGTCATCATCCGGGTCCTGCTCGATGAAGAACCGTCGCAGACGGAAATCGTTGCCGTTCCACAGCAGAAAACAGCTCGCCGGGTCCCCGTCGCGGCCGGCGCGCCCCGCCTCCTGATAGTAGGCCTCGATGCTCTCCGGCACGTTATGGTGGATCACGTAACGAACGTTCGGTTTGTCGATGCCCATGCCGAACGCGTTGGTGGCAACCATAAGCGGTGCGGTGTCGTCGATGAACGCCGCCTGGTTCGCCGCGCGGTCATCTGCGCTCATGCCCGCGTGATAGCGCGCCACGCGAATCCCCTGCGGTTCGAGCGCCCGGCCCAGGTCGTAGGCGAGCGCATCCACGGCCTTGCGCGTGGCGGCGTACACGATGCCGCTCTCATCCGGATGCGCGGCGGCATATTCTACGATCCAGCGAGCCTTGGCCTTATCGCCCAGCTCCTCGACGCCGAACGACAGGTTCGTGCGATCGAACCCCGTCACCACGGTCTGCGGGTCATCGAGCTTGAGCATGTCGGCAATATCGGTCCGCACGCGATCGGTTGCCGTGGCCGTAAAGGCCGCCACCACCGGGCGCGCGGGAAGCGCCTCGATGAAATCGGCGATCTGCAGGTATGAAGGGCGGAAATCCTGGCCCCATTGGGACACGCAGTGCGCCTCGTCCACCGCCACGAGCGGCACGCCGATGCCGTCCGGGCCCGCCGCCTGCTGCGCGAACGCCAAGAAACGCGGGTCGGCCAGGCGCTCCGGCGCCACGTACATAATTTGGTACCAGCCATCGGCCGCCCGGCGCAGCACCGTGTTCTGCTGGCCGGGCGTGAGCGACGAGTTGAGGTAGCTCGGGCGGGCACCCGCCTCTTTCAAGGCGCGCACCTGGTCCCCCATCAGGGAGACCAGCGGGGAAACCACGAACGTGATGCCAGGCAGCATGAGCGCGGGCACCTGATAGCAGATGGATTTGCCGGCGCCGGTGGGCATGACGCCCAGGGCATCGCGCCCGGCCAGGATCGCCTCGACCATGCGGTCCTGACCGGGCCGAAATGAGCTGTACCCGAAGTAGCGACGCAGCGTTTCGAGCGCACCGTGTTCATCCATCGTGTTGCGCTCCTTCCCGCGCCGCCAACCGAGCGCAGTCCATCATACTCCGGAACCCGACAGCACGGGGGCGCAGGACGCGGGCGACGCGGGGCGCACCCTTCCGGGCCGCGCCCGCCCCGATTGCGCCGGCATCTGCACCGATGCCGCCATGCGCTCGGGGACGGGCGCGAACGCCACAGGTAGGGGCAACCGTGCACCTGCGCCTATGCCAGATCGGCCTCGATTCCCTCGATATCCACATCAAGACCTTCCGTGCGGCAGACGGGACGAGCGGCGCGCTTCGGCAGCCAGGAGCGCAGGAAGCTGAAATGCGTCTCGGACAGTACGATGGAGACGAAGATCAGGGCGAAGCCGGCAAGCAGGCGGCCGGTGACGACCTCGCCGGCAAACGCCACCGAGAACATCACGCCCGACGGGGACTCAAGCGACAGCAGCAGCGAGCCGGTCGCCGGCGGAACGTGAGCGAGCGCCAGGTTCTGCACGAGCAGGCATCCGCAGGTGCACACCACCGACAAGAACGCCAGCACACCCAGCACCTGCGTGTTCCACACCGCCATCGGCGGTTGCACCTCGGTGAGTGCGGAGGTCAGCGCGCTGAGGATGCCCATCGACAGGAACATCCAGAACGTGATGACGTTCACGTCAAGATTGCGCCCGTACTTGGACACGATCGACATCTGCAGCGCATAGAAGCACGCCGCCGCCAGCGTGAGGGCGTCGCCGATACCCATGGTAAAGTTATCAAGCGCCACCAACGCGATGCCACCCAGGCACAGCACCGCCGCGCCCACGTTGAAGCGCGTCAGGCGCTCGCGGGCGATGAGGTAGCTGAAGAAGGGCACCAGGATGCAGTAGGTACCCGTCAGAAAAGCGCTCTTGCCGGCGGTCGTCTCGTTCAAACCCAGCGTCTGCAGGCCGTAGGCAGCCCACATGACCACACCCATGCCAGCGCCCACCACCAGGTTGCGCTTGTTGAAGTGTCGGCGAATCCGCTGGGGGAACAGGATGAGCATGATGAGGGCCGCGGGCAGGAAGCGGGCGGTGAGCAGCAAAAACGTGGGAAGCACGTTCAAGGTGTCCTTCATGATGAAGGTCGAGGACCCCCAGATGAGGGCAGCCGCCACCAGCAGCACCTTCCAGAACAGCGGCGAACGCGCGCCGGCGCCGCGACGGCCGCGCGCGGGCAGGCGGTCTTCGCTGGGAACCGGAGAGTCGGGACCGAGCAGCTCGTCGAGCTCATGCTCGGCGAGCTTTTCCTCCGCCGGATCGATATCGCGCCCGCCATCCAGGCGCACGGAGCGCAGCAGCTGACCCAGCTGCTCGCGCAGATCGCGGACAGCCGCAGACGCACGCGGGTCGCGCATGCCCGCGCGGCAGGAACCGGCGCAGGAAAGCGGGATGCCCTCTTCGGTCAGAATCAATTCATTGCTGCTGTTCATGGCACACCCCCGCTTCACTCGCTCGGCGTGGGGCCGCATACTTCATGCGTCGGGCCACGCCTTCCGATACGCTCGAAAAGACGCGTCGGAACCCGACGCGTTGAAATCAATGTACCACGCTGACCAGCGGGTTCTCAATCCATCACGCTAAAGCGCCGACACGATGTGAAGCGAATTCACACCTTGGTGGTGAGGGCTTGCAGTGCATCAAACTAAAGTGCTTTTGAATACCGAGGGTCGCAGCATGTGGACCGCATGTTAGCTGAACGGCACACGCGATCTGCGCCGGATCTATAGCGTGAAGCCCTCACGCAAAACGTGCGGAAACGGCTTCACGGCGGGCTGCGCGGCACAGTGCTCGCCGATCATCTTCTCCATCCACACCATGTTGTACCAGCGGCCCGCCTTGTAGCCGCAGCGGAAGAACTCCCCCACGAGCCGATACCCCAAATGCGCGTGGAACTGCTCGCTGTTACGCGTGAGTGTCTCGTCGTCTGGGCCGTCGGGCACGGCGATGCAGGCGTACATATTGCAGATGCCCTGCGCGCGCAGGCAGCGCTCGAGCGCGTCGTGGAGCGCCAGGCCGATGCCGTGCCCGCTTTGACCGCGCGCCACATAGATCGACGTCTCCACCGCCCAGTCGTAGGCGGGGCGACCCTTGAAGGTGCTGGCGTAGGCGTAACCCACCGGCCGACCGCTCAGCTCGGCAACCACGTAGGGATAGTTTTGCTGTATGGCACGCATGCGGGCGGCGAAGTCCTCAGCCGAGGGCGGCTCGTATTCGAAGGTAATCGCCGTGGCGCGCACGTACGGCTCGTAGATGGCCGCCAGCGCCGGCGCGTCCGCCTCCGTAGCCATGCGAACCGATACCCGCTGCTCCTCCATATACCTCGCCTTTCCCTGTCTTCGGCGCCGTGCGCGCCTGCGTGTTCGATGCGCGCTTTTGCGCCCCGATGCACCCACAGCCCCGCCTGCGCGCCCGAAGCCCGATACGCGCCCGGCATGCTCACGGTTCCGCCTGTGCGCCCGGAGCTCGGTGTGCGACCGACAGCGGGCACACCCGCGCTTCCGGCGTTCGCTCACCCATGCCTATACTATGCGTTTGCCCGCCCGCAGCCTTGCGCACTGTCAAAAAACTTCAAGAAACAAGGCTAATTTGGCACGAAGCCGGCCCGGTTGGCCCACGTTCGTCCCCGAGCCATCCAGAGGCCGCGGCGGGATTCCGGGTTCGGATTTCGGACGTTTGGGGGCTGCAGCGGGATTCCGGGTTCGTCTCCTGGCCATTTAGAAGCCATCACCGAATCCCTGGTTCGGGTTTCGGACGTTTGGGGACCGCCGCCGGATCCCGGGTTCGGGTTTAGGCCGTTTGGGGGCTGCGGCGGGATTCCGGGTTCGGGTTTCGTCCATCCTGAGGCCGCCGCCAGCAATAGGGTTCGTCCCCAAGCCATCCAGAGAAGTGGGGTTCGCCCCCTGTCCATCCAGAGCCGTTTTGGGGATGCGGACGTTTTCCTGGACCGGCCTAGACGGCCAGGCCGAGCCGCTTCCT
>CABRHH010000008.1 GCA_902470695.1 uncultured Collinsella sp. | reverse complement strand
ATGCGCACCTCCTGTCCGGACGCCCTGCAGCGTCCAACTTTTTGTCCGCAGTCCCTTACCGGTGAAAACCGACCGTTCGCCGGGCCGCGCTCAATTCAAGCATCGCACCGCCGATTCATTCCTGTACCGTAGGGTGGATAAACCATTGGGTGAATGCTGTCTGCATGCTCTAGAGGGGGCGCGCGGAAACACCCGGAACGTGGAGAGGAGAACGCATGAGGAAACGCACGCTTACCACCGCAGCGGTTGCCGCCGCTCTGGTGGGCGCGCTTGGCTTCGCCGCGCCGCCTGCATTCGCAACTGGCTACGGCAGCGTCAGCGCATCGACGAGCGGCGACACGGTCAGCATCGGCAACGACGCGATCAGCCGCACGTTCAACATCGCGGGCAACAAACTCAAGACCGGCGTTATCGACAACAAGCTGGGTAACACCCAACTCACCCCGGGCGACGGGTCCGAGGAGTTCTACATCGAGGGTCTGGCCGAGCAGGTTCGCCAGGAGCCTGAGAGCGCGCTGACCAGCGTGAAGCCGCCTGTCGGCGCGACGGTGTCGAGCGTGAGCGAGTGGGCGAACGAGCCCTCCGCAACTGGGAACGCCATCGATGGCAACCCCGACAGCTATTGGAGTTCTGCCGAGGTCGCCGACGGCCAGCCGTGGTTCGTGCTTGATTTCGGTGCTGAGAAGACCTTCAACAAGATCATCTATACTCCGCGAATTTCCAATGCGAGCTACCAGTGCACCGGGCAGATCTATGCCATGAAGGTGCAGAAGTGGGATGGCTCGAAGTGGGTCGATGTTAAGACCTTTAACCTGCAGAAGGGCGCCGACGCTGGTAAGTATACGCTCGAGCTGGGCGCGGATGTCACAACTTCGAAGCTGCGTCTCGAAGTTACCGATTCCTATTACTGGAAGACCGACATGGCTGGCAAGGTTGCCAACATCGCCGAGATCGATGTTCAGGACGCCAAGGGCAAGTCGGTTATCGAGAAGGTTGCGGACGCTGATAAGTGGACCGCTGAGGTTTCCACCAATGCCACCAATGAGGGCCAGGGTGCTGCCGGTCTGATCGACGGCGATGCGTCCACCTACTGGCACTCCAACTACGGCACGGGCACCGGCACGGCCAACAAGCTGCCTGCCGACGTGACCATCGACCGCGGTACCGCCACCACCGCGTTCCAGACGGTGGGCTACCTGCCTCGTCCGACTTCCGCCAACGGCAACTGGAAGAAGGTCGAGATTTACGCCTCCGACGAGAAGGGTACCAACGGCGAGAAGCTCTTCACCGACGCCAACAAGCTCAAGAGCGCCGACGGTTCCACCACCTTCGACGTCTCCTACGCGGGCATGTACGGCTCGGGCGACGAGGCGGGTGCCAAGTGGATCTACCTCGGCCTCGAGAAGGCGTGCGACAAGCGCTACGTGGGTATCCGCGTGATCGACGGCCAGGGCGAGAAGTTCGCCGCCGGCGCCGAGATCGACCTGTTCTCCGAGCAGTTCACCTCGGTCCCCTCGGTGAAGGCCTCCTCCATCAAGGCGTCTGACCTCACCCTCACCGGTGCCCCCACCATCGAGGACACGAACGCCACCATCAACGGCGAGCCCAAGCACGGCAAGCTCATCACCTTCAACTTCCAGCCGGTTGATTTCGGCAACGGCAAGGTGACGGTGGCGCAGAAGGTCGTTATGTACGACGGCGACCACTACATGCGCAAGTGGCTCGAGATCGAGTCCACCGACAAGGACGCGCGTTTCAGCTTCATCGACGGCGAGCACCTCAACGTGAAGGGCGCCAAGAACACCTGGACCATCCCCACCGACAAGGGTGGCGTGGTGTCCATGACCGCTGAGCGCTCCATCCTCGGTCAGCCGTTCTACGCCGAGGGCATGTTCTTCGGCTCCGAGTTCCCCGAGACCGATACGCAGATCGTCTCGGATAACGACGCGCGCCTCGGCCGCGCCCGCTACTGGACCGGCAAGAACTTCACCGACTTCGAGCGCGACAACCAGCTCACCACCGACGGCAAGTACGTCTCCTGGCAGACCGTCTGCGGCGCCTCGCACTCCGACGGCTCCAACATGAACGTCATTCAGGCTGACTTCTTCTCCTACATCGAGAGCATCGCCAAGCCCAGCGAGTTCCGCATCCAGTACAACTCCTGGTTCGACAACATGATGTTCATCGACGACGAGAACATCCTCGACTCGTTCAAGGCCGTTGACAAGCACCTGAACGAGACCGGCGTGCGTCCGCTCGACTCCTACGTGGTGGACGACGGCTGGAACAACTACCGTCCTACCGCCGATGCGCTCCAGGGCGCCGACGATATCCGTCGTAACGGCGAGGGCGTCAACACCGACGGCTTCTGGACCTTCAACTCCAAGTTCCCCGATGGCCTGACGCCGTCGTCTAACTTGGTGCAGAAGCTCGGCTCCAACTTCGGCGTGTGGATCGGCCCGCGCGGCGGCTATAACTACTACGGCCAGCTCGCCGGCATCATCCAGGCGGCCGGCAACGGTTCTGCCGCGGGCGGCTCCATCGACGTGGCCGACCAGCGCTACGTGACCAAGTTCCAGGAGATGGCCCAGACCTGGATGCAGGACTACGGCGTCAACTACTGGAAGTGGGACGGCTTTGCCGACAGCGGCCAGTACAACGCGTTCCAGCAGGGCGAGGGTGTCGTTGGCTACGACGAGAACCACCATCACATGTACGGTGGCCCCAACGGCTACTACCACGTGACCGACCTGTGGGAGAAGTGGATCGTCCTGTTCGAGAACGTCTGGAAGACGGCCGACCAGGAGCAGATCAAGGATCTGTGGATCTCGCTCACCTGCTACGTGAACCCGAGCCCCTGGTTCCTGCAGTGGTCCAGCTCCGTGTGGATCCAGTGCGTGGGTGACCGCGGCGAGGTTCACAACGGCACCCTGAACGACAAGATGAACTCCATGCTCACCTACCGTGACGCATGCTACTACGACTTCATCAAGAGCCACGAGTTCCAGTTCCCGCTGGCCAACCTCTACAACCACGATCCGATCTACGGCAAAGAGGGCACCGGCATCACCGTTGATTCCATGAACGGTGAGGAGTTCCGCAACTACCTGTACATGATGGGCACGCGCGGCACCGCCTTCTGGGAGCTCTACTACTCCGATTCCCTGTTCGATACGGAGAAGTACCTCATCAACGCCGACTTCCTCAAGTGGGAGGAAGAGAACTTCAACATGCTGCGCAATGCCAAGTGGATCGGCGGCAAGCCGTCCGCGGCTGCAAGCCTGTCCAGCAGCCCCACGGTGAGCGAGGACGGCTCCGCGCAGGAGGCCTACGGCTTCTCCGGCTGGAACACCACGGGTGACGAGGGCATCGTTTCCATGCGCAACCCCGCCACGACGGAGAAGACCATCGAGTTCACGCTCGATGCCGGCATCGGCTGCACCTCCGACGGCGAGTACAAGATGGTCATCGACCACTCCTACGCCGAGGACGGCCAGAAAGTGACCGCTGCTCCCAAGAGCACCTTCAAAAAGGGCGAGAAGATCACCATGACGCTTCAGCCCGGCGAGACCCAGATCTGGCACTTCTCCAAGGATGGTGATACCACGGCGCCCGAGCTCACCAAGCTCTCCGCTGAGGACAACACCACCCTGCGCGTGCAGGTCAGCGAGCACGTCTCCGACGCTGCGTTCGAGGTGACCGTCAACGGCGAGCAGGTCAAGCTGGCCGACGACGCCGTGCGCGCCTACGCCGACCTCAAGACCTTCGACATCACGCTGCCGGCTGCCTATGCCGACGGTGCTAAGGTCGAGGTCAAGGCCGCTGCGGGCAAGGACGCCGCGGGCAACAAGCTGTCCGGCTCGATCTCCCGCGCGGCCTACGCCAACGGCGTGATCGCCTCCTCCGCGACCGTGAGCAACCCGGCCATCTCGGCTGCGGACCGCTCTGTGACCGGTCACGACGGCTTTGCCGCCACGGCAACCGTGAAGGACGCTGTTGCGGGTCAGACCATTCTGTCCCAGGGCGATCAGTGGTCGCTCGCGATCAACGCCGAGGGGTACGCCACCTTCACCATGAACGGTGTCACCGCCACCTCCGACGTCAAGCTCTCCGGCACCTCCAGTGTTGCCGGCGTGCGTGAGAACAACGGCATGCTCAAGGTGTACGTGAACGGCGAGGTTGCCGGCTCCGCGTACGACGAGAAGAACGTTTCCTACGATGTGACCGCCGCCAAGATCGAGGCCAACAAGGCCGCGGGTACCCTGTCCAACGTGACGGTGTACGACTACGCGCTCGGTTACGACGAGGTTCCCGGCTCTCCGCTGGACGAGCTTGTGAAGAAGGCCGAGGCCTACAAGCAGTTCGCCTCTGCGGATTCCTGGACCAAGGCCGGCATGGACGAGCTGATCGCCGCTGCCAAGGCTGCGCTCGAGGGCGACGATGCGGCTGCTATCCAGGCCGCGTACGACAAGCTCTTTGCGGGCTACATGTCGCTGATTCCCGGCGAGGCCGAGCAGACGGTGAGCAACCTGGCCAAGGGCACCACGCCCACGGCCGCTTGGGTTGACCCGAACGAGAAGGCTGAGGTGACCAACACCGGCAGCCCGCTCACCAATGCGACGGACGGCGTGATCGATCTGAAGAGCTATGCGATCTTCGGTAACGAGAAGGAGGGCATCAAGAAGCCCGCCTACATGCAGATCGATCTGGGTAAAGAGGCCACGATCGAGTCCGTCGACCTGACTCGGTACTACGAGGATTCCCGTACCTACGGTGCTACCGCGCTCGTGGTGTCCAACACCGAGGACTTTTCCGAGAAGACCGTTCTGTACTACTCCTCCGACGACAAGAACACCGATGTGTTCGAGCTGGGTGAGAAGCCCACGGCCGACCTCTACGTTGAGACCAAGGACGGCAAGCGCGTCTATGGCAACGAGGGCGATGAGGCCGTGCAGGCCCGCTACATCCGCCTGTACGGCAACGGTGTGAAGAGCAGCGGCAACATCGAGAACCATATTCTGGAGCTCGCGGTTAACGGCTACTTCAAGACTGAGCTGACCGACCCGTACAACCTGGAGGACCTCAAGAGCCTCATTTCCCGCGCGGAGACGGCGCTCAAGGGCGCGGATGCGTATACGGATGACTCCGTGGCCGCTCTTAAGGATGCGTTGGCCGCTGCCAAGGAGGTCGTGAAGACCATCGAGGCCGAGGCTGAGAAGGGTGAGTACACCAAGCCGCTCAGCTACGTCGAGGAGGCTCGCACCGCACTTGCGGGCGCGCTGGAGGGTCTGGTTCAGAAGGACGAGCCGGTCGATCCGGACAAGCCTACCGACCCCGACACGCCGAATCCCCCGGTGACTCCGGGTGATCCGGACAACAACGGCGGGAACAACGGCGGCAATGGCGGCAACACCAACAACACCAAGCCCGGTTCCGGCTCGAACGGCAACCTGCCGCACACCGGCGACAACACGGTTGTGGCCGTGGCCGGCGTGGCACTTGCCGCGGTTGCCTGCACCGCTGCAGGCGTTGCAGTGAAGCGTCGCCGCTAGCCGGCCTTCGCAACCTGCAATTTGGGGACGGGGTCGTTTCGTACAGCCGAAACGACCCCGTCCCCGTTCTGTCCGCGCTTTGTCCGATGGCCGAGCTCGACGAGGGATCTGGCGGCTTTGCCTGCGGCGGGTTTCGAGGAGCTCGCTGGCCCTGGGATGGCTGACTGCGGGCGGGCGTCACCGTCCGCTGGGTTATGCGATATGGGCACAAGAATGTGCTCCCGTAAATTTGGGGACGGGGTCGATTCGTACGTCCAAGATTTGGCAGCGACATCGATTCGCGCGCTCTGTGCACTTCGTTCTGGGGACGGGGCCGATTCGGATGCAGGTCGCGCATGTGAATCGACCCCGTCCCCAAATTGCGTTATGGTGTGCAGCATCCGTGCGAAGCAAGCCTGTCCCAAGCCCGCATATCAGGCGGCGGGTCGGCCCGTCTCCATGTACGAATCGACCCCGTCCCCAAATTGCGTTCCGAAACGACCCCGTCCCCAGATTGCACGTACGAATCGACCCCGTCCCCAGCCTGCGCGTACGAATCGACCCCGTCCCCAAACTGCATGTCAGGCGGTGGGGTGGCTCATCTCGCCGTGCTGGTAGAGGGTGGCGGTGGGCTCGACACGGCGGGCGCCGCGTGCCATGAGGGCCTGGATGATGCCATCGGAAAGGGCGATGGAGCCTTCTGCGGCGCCAGCGGTCTGCTGGGCGAGCAGCGCGAGGTCCTCATGCGCCGCCGAGACGCGGGCAACTCCGTCATCCAGACGCACGCGAACCTGTTTGAGCCCGCGCTCGTGCAGGTAGTCCTCACAGGCGCGAATCGTGTCCAGCTTCTCGGCAGTGAGCTGCTCGCCGCAGGGAATGCGCGTGGCCATGCACGCCCCCGCAGGCAGATCCCACACGGCGCAGCCCCATGCGCGCAAAAGCTCGCGCTCCCCGGCCTTATCCCAGCCGGTTTCCATGAGGGGAGACCGCACGCCCATCTCCTCAACCGCGCGCATGCCCGGCCGGTAGTCGCCGATGTCGCTCGCGTTGCTGCCGTCTGCCACCACAGCGATGCCGCGACGCTGCGCCTCGGCGACGATGGTGCCGAACACCGCCTGCTTGCAGTGGTAGCAGCGGTCATGCGGGTTGGCGGCCACCGCGGGAACGGAAAGCGGGTCCACGGCGATGCGCGTAAGCGGAAGTCCTAGGCGCTCCGCTTCGCGCTCGAACGAGCTTTGCTCGGGGGTGCTGACAAACGGTGAGTCGACGTGGATGAGCAGCACGCGGTCGCGCGGCAGGGCCCGCGCCGCCACCGTTGCCAAAAACGTGCTGTCCACACCGCCGGAAAACCCGATGGTAACCGAGCCGTAGGAACGCAGGAGCTCCTCGAGCGCGGCAAGTTTGCGCGCGCTTTTCGGCTCGTGTTCGCCCTGTGCGTCCCCCTCGGCTTCAAAAACCTCATCGATATGGGATGCAGATATAGAAAAATCGGATGCATCTACCTTGCTATGCACGAATACACTCCTTTTTACCGGCTGTTGCCTTGCGCGTGTTGTCTGCAGGCGCAGACGCTAGAATACTACCGTTATGCGCCGATGACGGAAAGGACATGCGCGGTGGTCGAAGCGGTTGTGTTTGACATGGACGGGACGTTGGTTGATTCGGAGAGCGTCAGCGTGGCCTCGTGGCGCGCAACCGCCGCCGAGCTCGGCTTCCCGTGGCCCGATTCCGTTGGGCGCACGTTGATCGGCCGCAACGTCACGTCGTGCATGAAGTTGCTGACGGACCACCTGCAGGGCGATTCTGAACTGGCCGAGCGCGCCATGCAGCTGCATATCGACCTGTTCAACATCATGGCAGAAAACGACCTGCAGCTTATGGCCGGTGCGCGTGAGGCGCTGCGGGCGTTGAAGGGGGCCGGGATGCGCGTGGGCCTCGCTACGTCAACGCATCGCGTGCGCGCGGAGCAGCGCTTGGCGCGCTTCGATTTGCTGGGAACGTTCGATGCGATGGTGTTCGGCGATGAGGTGGAGCGCAGCAAGCCGAATCCCGACATCTTTGTGGAAGGCGCGCGCCGCCTGGGCGTGGAGCCAGCCCGGTGCGCGGCGATTGAGGACTCGTTCAACGGAGTGCGCGCGGGCCATGCCGCCGGCATGCACGTGTTCATGGTGCCCGACCTGGTGGAGCCCACGCCCGAGATCGCAACGCTGTGCGATGCGGTGCTGCGGAGCCTGTACGAGCTGCCGGCGGCATTGGGGATCGCTACGGAGCAGTAGGGGGCCAGCGTAAGAGCGGCCTTTGCGCGCGCCCGCGCCGCGCTGGGAGGTCGTCGCGTCTTGTGCGCGGAGCCGGGGCTGCGCTGCCGTGCGCTCTGCGGGCTGCGCAGCCCCATGCGCAGTCGTGCGGTCTAATGGGGCTGGAAGTTCCACGTGCTCGACGCTCAAAACGCCCACGGCACTCGTAACGCATCGCGCCCGCTTCCGCTGGAGAGAGGTAGCGGAGGCGGGCGCGGGTATGCGTGCTGCCGATTCGGTAACGCCGGGCCGCATCGGCAGCGCACGCGGCCCGGCGTCGGGCTGTTTCGACAGCGAGACCTACTTCATGATCTTGCGGAACAGGCTTACGACGTCGTCATAGGTGGCCTCGCGGGGGTTGCCCGGGAAGCAGGCGTCGGCCATGGCGTCGCGTGCGAGGGTGTCGAGCTCGTCTTCAGTGATGGCATCGCAGGTCTTGGGGATCCGCACGTCCTCGGACAGCTGCTTGACCGCGGCGATGGCGGCATCGGCTGCCTCGTCGATGCTCATGCCGCTGGTGTCTACACCCATAGCCACGGCAATCTGCGCCAGGCGCTCGGTCACCACGGGCTTGTTGAACTCCATCGCGATGGGCAGCAGCATGGCGCAGGCCACGCCGTGTGGCGTGTCGAAGTGCGCAGACAGCGTGTGCGCCATGGCATGGTCGACGCCCAGGCCGACGTTGGAAAAGCCCATGCCGGCGATGTACTGGGCGAGCGCCATGCCCTCGCGGCCGGAGCCCGGCGTGCCGCTTGTGGCCTCGGCCACGGCATCGCGCAGGTGCTTGGAGATGAGCTCGATGGCCTTGAGGTGGAACATGTCGGACATCTCCCAGGCGCCCTGGGTGGTATAGCCCTCGATGGCGTGGGTGAGCGCGTCCATGCCGGTACTCGCGGTGAGGCCGGCGGGCATGGTGGCCATCATCTCAGGGTCGACGACGGCCACCTCGGGCGCGTCGTTGGTGTCCACGCATACGAACTTGCGGACCTTCTCCACATCGGTGATGACGTAGTTGATGGTGACCTCGGCTGCGGTGCCGGCCGTGGTGGGGACGGCGATGGTGAACACGGCGTGGTTCTTGGTGTCGGCAACGCCCTCCAGGCTGTGCACGTCGGCGAACTCGGGATTGGTGATGATAACGCCGATGGCCTTGGCCGTATCCATGGCCGAGCCGCCGCCAATCGTCACGATGGAGTCGGCCTCGGCGGCCTGATAAGCCTCTACGCCGTCGGTGACGTTCTCGATGGTGGGGTTGGGCTTGATGTCGGAGTAGACGCTGTAGGCGATGCCGGCCTCGTCGAGCAGGTCGGTGACCTTGGCGGCGACGCCGAACTTCACGAGGTCGGGATCGGTGCAGACGAAGACCTTCTTGCAGCCGCGGCGGCTGAGCTCACCCGGGATCTCCTGGATGGCACCGGCCCCGTGGTAGGAGATGGTGTTCAAAACGATGCGATTTGCCATGGTGCGGTCCTTTCTCGCTGGTTGACCACGCGAACCCGGGAGCGAAGGCGCTGCGGCCCGCGTGCCGATGCTCCCATCATACGCCGATAAGCGCCCGGCACTCCCATAAATGAAACGCTTCAAGCCAAATCGACCGTTCACCGATGAAAACCGACCGCTCGCCGGGAAGGATTCTGGGATAACTCTTGCAATATGAATCGCTTCAAAATATGATGTGACAGCGAAAAATGAAACGTTTCAAATAGGACACAGGCCTTGTACCTGCGAAAACGAAACCGAGAAGCGGAGAAAGAAAGGCGACTCATGAAAGAAAGCAGACAGAACGGCGCATCTGCGCAGGACGCCGGCCAAGAGCCGACCGGACTGCGTGAACCGATCGACGGACGCGACGTGGCCAGTGGGGGCGAACTGGATGGCGGCCACGGTGTAGCTGACGAGCACAAGATGCTCAATGGTTGCAGCGTTGATGAGGGTTGCAGCGCGACGGCCGCATCCGCATCGGTGCCTGCCGGCCGCGCAGCCTATGCGGCGGTGGACATCGGCGCGTCGAGCGGCCGCGTACTCATGGGCTGGGTCGAGGACGGCACCATGAGGCAGGAAGAGGTCTATCGGTTCGACAACCTGCAGCATCGCCGGGACGGTCACGATTGCTGGGATGTCGAGGTCCTGTTCGACCATGTGCTGCGCGGTCTCAAGGCCGCCAAGGAGCAGACGGGCGCGGTGCCGGCAAGCATCGGCATCGACACTTGGGCGGTGGACTTCGTGCTGCTGGATGCCGAAGACCGTCTGGTGGGAAACGCGGTGGCCTATCGCGACGACCGTACCCAGGGCATGTATGAGGTCGCGGATGCGCTCATGTCCCCGCAGGAGGTCTACGCGCGCACCGGCATCCAGAGGCAGCCGTTCAACACGGTCTACCAGCTGCTGGCGCTCAAGCGCGAGCATCCGGAGCAGCTGGAGGCGGCGCGCGCCCTTCTCATGATTCCCGATTACCTGCACTTCCGCCTTACGGGCCGCAAAACCTGCGAGTACACCAACGCCACCTCCACGAGCCTGCTGAACGCTCGGACCCAGCAGTGGGATGCGGAGATCCTCGACGCCATGGGCCTGCCGCGCGAGATCTTTCTGGCGCCGAGCATGCCGGGCACGGTGGTGGGCGCGCTGGCACCCGAGGTCGCAGCGCGGGTGGGATATGAATCCACCGTGGTGCTGCCCGCCACGCATGATACCGGGTCGGCGTTTCTGGCGGTGCCCGCGCGCGATGACCGGGCGGTCTACCTCTCATCCGGCACCTGGAGCCTGCTGGGCGTGGAGAGGGCGGAACCCATCACCACGCCTGAGAGCTTCGCGCAGAACTTTACCAACGAAGGCGGCTACGACCTGCGCTTTCGGTACCTCAAGAACATCATGGGCCTGTGGATGAATCAGTCCGTCCGCCGCGAGGTCAACGGCGTGGATTACGTCGAGGGCAAAACGGCGCACCGCGCACTGCTCGACCACCAGGTCGACTTCGATGAGCTGCGTGGGCTGTGTCGCGAGGCGGAACCGTTTGCGTCTTACATCGACGTGCAGGACGCGCGATTCCTGGCGCCGGATTCCATGATCGACGAGATCCGTGCGGCGTGTGCGGAAGCGGGACAGCCCGTACCGCAAACCATCGGCGAGGTCATGCGGACGATCTATGTGAGCATGGGCCGCTGTTACGCGCAGGCGGTGGAAGGGCTGCAGGAGCTGACCGGCAAGACCTATACCTCGGTGAACATCGTGGGCGGCGGATGCCAGGACTACTACCTCAACCAGGTGACCGCCGATGCCTGCGGCCTGCCCGTGCACGCGGGGCCCATCGAGGGGACGAGCATCGGCAACCTGATTGTCCAGATGATTGCCGGCGGCACGTTCGCATCGCTCGCCGAGGCACGCGCCTGCGTGGCCCGCAGTTTTGACGTGCAGGAGTTTACGCCCGCCGCCCCGCGCGAGTAGGGCGGCTTGTCGGTTCGACGTTAGGCAGGCGTCCGGATGTTGTACGCGCGACGGCCCCGGGATGCTGGGGAGCTTGCGGGGCCGTCAAACAGGGCTGTGCTCAGCACAGCTGCACTTCAATAGTAAAGGAGCAGATATGAAAACCACGCGAGAGCGCCACGTGAATCCGTGGTGGGTGGCCGTTGTTTCGGGCATGGCCTCCTACATCGATTCGTGCGCCATCATATCCTCAGGTACGGCGCTCGTCATCTATCAGACCACCTTCGGTCTCAGCAACACCGAGTTCGGCCTGATCTCTGCGGCGCTTACGTTCTGCATTGCCATCGGTTCCATCTTGGGCGGCAGCATGGGCGACCGCTTCGGTCGCAAGCCGGTGTTCTCAGTCACCATGGCCATGCTCATTCTGGGAGCAGTCATCATGGTATTCGCCACTACGTTCCCGGTGCTGCTGGCAGGCGAGATCCTCATGGGCATCGGCGTCGGTGCCGATCTGCCCGTGTCGCTAGCCACCATCGCGGAGGAGGCTCCCGACGACAAACGCGGAAAGATGCTGCTGTTCTCCGATATCCTGTGGGTCGTTGGCATCGTTGTTGCCCAGGGCATCGGTGCCCTGGTGGGCGATTGGGGCTATGCGGGTGGCCAAATCATGTTCGCCCAGCTCGCCGTCGTCTCCACGATCGTGCTTATCGCCCGTCAAACTATTCCGGAGTCTCCGGTATGGATTCAGGCGTACGAGGACCGCTTGGCCGGTAAGGTGAGCGCCGAGGCGCAGGGCAAGATCTCCGAGCTGTTCAAGAGTCCGTATGCCAAGCCGTTCATCGCTCTGGCCATCTTCTACATCGGCACGAACATCCCGGCGAATTCGCTCGGCCAGTTCTCCACGTGGATCGGCGCGAACGTTGTAGATCTGCCCATATCCGTGGTGTCCACTATCGGTCTTGTCTGCTATCCCATCCGCGCCCTGCTCGACATCGTGTTCATGAAGTTCGTCGATACCGACAAGCGCATGCCGCTGTTCTACATGGGCGCCGCGTTGTACCTGCTCGGCTTCCTGGCGCTCCCGATCTTCGGGGCATCCACGGCAACGTACGTGGCAACGCAGCTGCTCTACTGCGTCGGTGCCGCATTCGCCTTCGAGGGCATTCTGAAGGTTTGGATGCAGGAGTGCTTCCCCACGCTGCTGCGCACTACGGCCAACGGAGCCATCGTTTTTTCGTCGCGCTTCCTATGCGCGGTAGCCGGTTCCTTCACTGCGACGTTCATCGCCGTTGCCGGCTACAAGGCTGCCTTCCTGGTCCTGTCGGCACTGTGCCTCATGGGCTTCGCTGCCGCCGTCTGGGCCTTCCACGGCAAGCGCTACAACGCGTTCGAGGGCAGGGAGTAATGCCCCTCGTTGCGTAAGGCGAAGGGCGCGGCGGACTGCGCTCCGCGCGGCTGCTGCGCCCGTTTTACGTACACCTAAGACTCCAGCCTATATCTACGACTCCTGAGGAGGAATCATGCTTGTAGAAACCAAAGCCAAGGTGGGTGTGTTCTCGATTGCGCTCGGTGCATATCTGCCGCAATTCCCGCAGCTCGTACCTGAGTTCGAGCAGCAGTACGCCGCGTTCAAGGCCACGCTGCCCACCAGCGTGGAGCTTGTTGACGGCGGGATGGTGACCACCAAGGAGGCCGCGCAGCAGGCCGGCGACCTGTTCCGCGCCGCCGACGTCGACCTCGTCATTCTTCAGATGCTCACCTACGCCACGTCCTACAACGTGCTGCCCGCCGTGCGCGATTTGGACGTGCCCGTGGTGGTGGTGAACGTCCAGAAGAAAGCCCAGCCCGATTACGACCGTACGGACATCCCCACCTGGCTGGGCGAGCTGTACGCCTGCGGCGCGCCCGGCGAGGTGGTGGCCGACCTCAACCGTGCCGGCAAGCGGCACGCCGTGGTGACCGGTGTGGTAGAGGGCGGTGACGCCGAAGTGGCCCGTGAGCTTGACGAGTGGTGTCGCGCCGCCCAGGTGCGCCGTCGGCTGCGTCGCACGAACATCGCCCAGATTGGCCGCCCGTATCCGGGCATGATGGATCTCTACATCGACGAGACGAACCTCTACAACCGCCTCGGGCTCTATACCAAGCAGTTCGACTGGGAAAAGATGTGGGCCATCGCCGACGATATCGATGACCAAGCGGCCATCGACGCCAAGGCGCGCGAGATCATCGGCACCTTCGACATCGAGGGCGGCGCCGAGGTTTCCGATGAGCCCATCCAGCAGATGGCCGCCTACGTGCTGGCGTTCGAGCGCTGGGTGGCTGAGGAGGAGCTCGGCCTTGTGGCGAGCCACTACGACGGCTACGCGCAGGGGCGCGCCGGCGTGCTCGACTCCATGCTGATTCCGGCATTCTCCATGCTCATCAAGCAGGGGACGGCGTGCGCGGTCGAGGGCGACATCAAGGTGGCCATCGCCATGAGTATCTTGAAGACCATCGCCGGGACCGGCCAGCTGTCCGAGATGTACTCGATCGACTTTCCCGAGGACGTGGTCATCATCGGGCATTCCGGTTCGGGCGACGCCGACATCAGCCAGGCGCGCAAGCCCACGATGAAGATCGTCCCCGTGTTCCACGGCAAGGCGGGCGGCGGCTACCTCACGCAGTTCTATCCGCCGGTGGGTGACGTGACCTATCTGGCGCTCACGCAGGATGCCGACGGCAACTTCAAGTTCGTGGTGGCCGAGGGCGTGAACCAGCCGGGGCCGATCTTCACGTTCGGCGATACGAACATGCGCACCAAGTTCTCCATCGGGGCGCGCGCGTTCATGAATCGTTGGAACGAGACGGGGCCGACGCACCACATGGCGGCTGCGGTGGGGCGCCATATCGACACGATTTTGAAGGTGGCGAAGATTCTCAACGTGCCGGTGGACGTGGTGTGCCGCTAGGCGCACGCGCTTACGCTGGGTGAGGTGCCGGCGGCGAAGGCGCCCCGCGCGGGTGTCGATTGGTTGTGCAACAGAAAGGATGAACAGGATGGCAATGGTCGATTTGGAGTTCGTGCAGGGGTTCACGCGCATGTGCGACGACGGGTTCCGTCAGGGGTGGCACGAGCGCAACGGCGGCAACCTGACGTATTGCCTGAGCGAGGAGGAGCTCGCCACGGCGCGCCCGCAGTTCGATGCGGAGCCGCGTCCGTGGGTCGAGATGGGCGTGCGCGGGGAGAACCTGGGCGGGTCGTTTTTCCTGAGCACGGGTTCGGGCAAGTTCATGCGCAACGTGGCCGAGGACCCGGCGCACAATATCGGCATCGTCGAGGTGAACGAGGCGGGCGATGCCTTCCGGATCGTATGGGGCCTGCTTGACGGGGCGAGGCCCACGAGCGAGTTCGAGAGCCATTACATGAATCACTGCGTGACCGCCGCGCGGACTGGCGGCGCGAATCGCGTGATCTACCACGCGCACACGCCGGGTGTGATTGAGATGAGCTTCGTGGTGCCGCTGGAGGACCGGGCGTTCTCCCGCATCCTGTGGCAGATGATGACCGAGTGCGTGGTGGTGTTCCCCGGAGGTGTGGGCGTGGTGCCGTGGATGGTGCCCGGCAAGTCCGACATCGCCGAGGCTTCCTGCGCGCTGATGAAGCACTACGATGCAATCGTGTGGGCGCATCACGGCCTGTTCGCGGCGGGTCCGGACTTCGATACGACGTTTGGCCTGGCCCATACGATCGAGAAGGCGGCCGAGATCTACCTGGCGGCCCGCGCTGCCAACGGCGGTTCCGATGCGTTCCTCAACCGCATCTCCGATCAGGGCCTGCGGGACACCTGCCGCGACTTCGGCGTGCAGATCAACGAGGCGTTCGTGGGGTAGGCATGAGAGACTGAGCGGAGCTTGCGCTCGGTGCTGCGCGTTTAGCGGTTCAGCCACATGCCGCATTGGCGGGTTGAGATGGCCGTGCGCTAACGACGGTTTCGTGTCGTTAGCGCGCGGCGTTTCCTTCTAACGACTTTTTATGGCCTTAAAAAGTTGTTAGAATCGTTTCGTGTCGTCTAACGACGCTAAACCGTCGTTAGAACGTCCATAGCCATCAAAGCGAAGGGGGTTTGCATGCAGATTCAGGGAACGCGCCAAGGTTCGCTCGTCAAGAAACTCGATGGGCACATGGCCTACCGTTCGTTTCGTCCCGCACCGTTGGACAGCATTCTCCCGCTCGAGCTTTCCGACGAGACGGGCGCGTGCATATCTGCTTGCAACCGAAAGCTGGGCGAGCTTGTGGGCATGTCGCGGTTTATTCCGAACGCCGACATGTATCTGACCATGTACGTTCGAAAGGAAGCCCTGCTCTCCGCCCAAATCGAAGGTACGCAGTGCACGTTCGACGATGTGCTGAACCCCCAGAATCAAGATGCCGTCCATCGAGAAGTTTCCGAGGTCGTCAGCTACATCAATGCTATGTCGTGCGCTGTGGAGCGCATGAAGGAGTTCCCGCTTTGCACGCGCCTGCTCCGCGAGGTTCACAAGGTCCTGCTCGCCAATACGCGCGGCGACTCGAAGTCGCCTGGTGAGATGCGCGTATCGCAAAACTGGATCGGGCCGGCTGGATGCACGCTGCAAGAGGCCCCCTATATTCCTCCGAATGTTGAGGATATGAGGGATGCGCTGTCGGACTTGGATAAGTTCATCAATTACCAGGAGAATCTCGAGCCCATCGTGAAAGCGGCGCTCGTTCACTATCAGTTCGAGACCATCCATCCGTTTCTTGATGGAAACGGGCGTCTCGGGCGCCTTCTGATCACGCTATCGCTCATCAACGACGGTGTTCTTCCCAACGCGATCTTGTATCCCTCGTACCAGCTCAAAGCGCGTCGCAGCGAGTACTATCAACGCCTTACCGATGTGCGAGAGCGGGGGGCCTATGAGGCGTGGGTCGACTTCTTCTGCACCTGTTTGCTGGAAAGCACGGAAGACGCCATCGAATCGATGGGGCGTTTAGTTGAGGTGCATGCCGATGCGGAGCGGCGTATTCGCGAGCGCATGGGGCGTGGCGTGCCCAATGCGCTGAGGCTGCTTGAGTTGATTGAGCGGCATCCGATTTTGGATATCCCCTTCGCTGTGGAAGAGCTTTCGCTTTCCCGTTCAGGCGTCACGTCGCTCGTTAAGGATTTCTGCGAGCTTGGCATTCTAAGCATTCGCGATGACGGGCGGCAGCGCTACCGCGTCTATACATTCGATGCGTATCTCGACATTCTTCGAGGCGGTGCCGAGCCGCTCTAACAACAGGTTAGCGTCGTTAGCGCGAACTCACATGCTCTAACGACTTTTTATCGCCTTAAAAAGTCGTTAGAAGGAAACGTTGCGCTCTAACGACGCTAAAACGTCGTTAGACGGCGCACGCTGAGGTGCCGCGCTCTCTCGTGCGCTTGTCCCTCATTCTCGCCGCGCTCAGGGCGTATGCCGATGGGCTGGAACCGGGCTGGGGGCGCCTGTCAGCCGTTGTGGTCGCGGTAGAATTGAGCAAAGACGATGCAGCGGATGCGGGGAGGCTTGCCTTATGGACCGAGCGCGCGTGATGGAGGAGGCCATCCATTCCGGGGAGATGGAGGGAGCCTATGTGTCGGCGGAGTTTCGCCGCGATGCGGACGAGTATGTGCGCGGTGACATCCCCATTGAGGAGCTGATGAGGCGTACCAAGCGCCGCTGGGACCCCAAGCGGAAGAA
This sequence comes from uncultured Collinsella sp., assembly GCA_902470695.1. Lineage (GTDB taxonomy): Bacteria > Actinomycetota > Coriobacteriia > Coriobacteriales > Coriobacteriaceae > Collinsella. The sequence goes on along the minus strand of CABRHH010000008.1, from coordinate 74,675 downwards.
GTCCGAGCATGCCTGAGGGGTTCGTCGACCCCTACATCGATTCCGAGACCGGTGTCCTCAGGAATCTGGTGGGGGCAACTTCGTATGACGAGCTCGCGAATGCGGAGGGCGAGCTCGTCCCCAATCGAGTCAGCGAGTTCTTCGAGGGGCCGAGGCACCGCATGACGGGATCGTCAGAGGACTTCCGGCTGATCCATCGGGCATTGTTCCAAGATGTCTCCGACTGGGCTGGCGAGTTCAGGACAATCGAGATCAGAAAGAATGCCGAGGGCGCGGAGTTCTTTCTGCCGTCCATCAACATCTTAACCGGCATCGCATGGTCGCAGGAGGAGCTGGCGAGGGACGGCATGCTGTGCGGCTTAGGCGTTGGAGAGTTCTGCGAGCGTTTGGCCTACCACTACGACAACTACAACTTCGTCCATCCGTTCCGCGAGGGAAACGGCAGGACGCAGCGGCTGTTCTGGTCAATTGTCTGTCGCAACGCCGGGTACGACCTGGACTGGCGCTGCGTCACAGGGGCGGAGAACGATGAGGCGAGCCGCATGGCGGCAGAAGAGCGGGATCTGAGAGGGCTGGTTGGGATGTTCCGAAGAATCGCTCTGCCATGTGGTTCGGAGGTGCTGCCGGGTGCTTCCCTAAGCGGGGGCGGCCATCTCGGATAGGGGTGTGGGCGCTATATAGCCCTCCTCGCCGCATGCCGTCTACAGGTACCCGCTGATGTCCACATCCGGGTCGGCGAAGTCGGTGACGTTGTTTTCCCCGGAGCTGGCGCGCGCGAGGAGGAACGGGCGCACGAGGGCCTGATGGTTTTCCGTGGGCAGCGCGCTGCCCAGCCGACGCTTCTCTTCGATCTGCGCAATGAGGTATTGGATGCCCTTGCGGCCGATCTCATAGCCGGGAGGTGCGATGGTGGTGAGCGGAACGCTGCCGCTCCACGCCAGCGGGTTGCCGTCGCTGCCCGACACCTTGATGTCACCGGGAACGCTCAAGCCCGCCGCGATGATGCCTGCCACCGCTCCAGTGGCGAGCACGTCGGACAGGGCGATCACGAAATCGGGCCGCTCGGCGCACGGGCGCTTGGCCAGACGATAGCCGATGGAATAGCCGTCGCGTGCCAGGTTCCACGAGCCTTCGTCGATAAATTCGAACGTCACGTCGGGCATGGCATGCATGATGTCCTTGACGCCTTTGATGCGTGCACCGAGCTTCTCGAACTCATCTTTGCCGAATACCACCACGCGGTGCGCACCCTGGTCGATGGCGTGTTGCGCCACTAGGCGCCCCTGTGCGCGATTATCCGCACCCACGAAATACCCCGGGTCCTTGCTGTGGAAATCGAGGTAGACCGTGGGGGTGGATGGCGTGGCGAGCGGTGGTCTCCAGCCGTAGACGCTCATGGGCTGCACCAGGATGCCGGCCATTTGCGTGCCCATGAAATAGCGCAGGTAGCGCGCGGAGAGGATGTCGTCATTGTCGGCGTTGGCGATGAGCAGGCCGTAGCCGTGCTTGCGCGCGCCGGCGTTGGCGCCGTTGGCGATCTGCAGCGAGATACCGTGCTCCATGCTTGGCAGCACGAGGCCGAAGGACTGGTTCTGGCCGCCGGCGAGCATGCGCGCGCTCTGGTTGGGCGCATAGCCGAGTCGGCTGGCAACTTCGGTAACGCGCTTGAGCGTCTCGGGCTTGACCTTCTCGGGTCGGTTGAACGCATTCGAAACCGTGCCGAGGGCAACGCCTGCCTCCCGGGCGACATCGCTGATGGTGATGGTGTTAGAGCGGGACATGCTGCCTCCGTTGATTGCCTGGATGAACATTGTACCGCTTCAATTGGAGGATGAGGCGTGGCGGAAGGGAGGGGCGCGGCGGTGGGGACGACGGGACCTGGCGCGTTGGCGGGTGGGGCCCGGCCCGACGGAAGTGAGAGCTCGGCGCGGCGCGTTGGTGACGCTTTGGAGGGTGGGGTTGGAGGACCCGGCCCGGTGGAAGAGGCCTGGCGCGGCGAAAGGGAGGTGGGGCCCGGTGCTGCCCGGCGAAGGGAGGGGGCGCGGCGCGTTGACAGCGTGCCGGGCTGGGTATGCTGCGGTTACCCGATAACCGCGCGAGAAGGAGCGCCCATGTCCGTTCTGTTTATCGAATATCCCCGCTGCAGCACCTGTAAGCGAGCGAAAAAATGGCTGGATGAGCACGGTATTTCCTACACCGATCGCCATATTGTCGAGGAGACCCCAACCGCCGAGGAACTTGCCGCTTGGCACGAGCGCTCGGGTCTGCCGCTGCGCCGGTTCTTCAACACAAGCGGCATGAAGTACCGCGAGCTGGGAATCAAGGCCAAGCTCGACGCCGGTATGTCGAACGAGGAGGCCTACGCCTTACTGGCGAGTGACGGCATGCTGATCAAGCGCCCGCTGGTGGTTGCCGACGATGCGATTCTCGTGGGATTCCGCGATGAAGCGTGGGCCGAAGCGTTGCTGTAGAGTCTGCCACCGAACCGCGCCGCCTTCGCAGCGCTCGATTTCGCCTCTCTTACAGCAGACCAACCTGCGCCAGCTGCACGGCGAAGGCGATGACCAGCCCGACCAGCAGCACGATGCTGGCGATTCCCAGGGCGATGCCCGCCTTCGCCAGGCCGAGCTTGCCCGCGCTGCGGCGATGCGCCAGCACGCCCAGCACGATGGCGATGATGCCCGCGATCACGCCAACGTGCCAGCTCACCTTGAAGGCGCAGATGAGGCCTACGGCTCCCAGCACCGCCGAGGCGATGGACAGGCCGTCGCCTCCTTCTCCTGACCGTTTGCTTCGCGGGGCGTCGGAAGAGACGGGGCGGGAGTGCTCGTGCGTGTGCGGTGCTGCCATGAGAATCCTATCGGTGGGCGGCGCCGCTGGGTGCGGCTCCGCATCGTTGTTGCTGAGGACCACAGGATAGCGGATGGGTGTGGAGGTTTTTGAGCGGTCGCGGCGCCGGGCGTCTGCAGGCCGCCTGCGAGGCCTTCGGGTGAGTACACTTGAGGCGCATGGACGGTTCGGGGTGTGCCCCGGCGGCGGAAAGGGCGGCATCGCATGAAGTTCCTCATTGCATCCGATATTCACGGGTCGGCTTTTTGGGCCGAGCGCCTTATGGGCGCGATCGAGGCGGAGCAGCCCGACCGCATCATCTTGCTGGGCGACCTGCTCTACCACGGGCCGCGCAACGACCTGCCGCGCGATTATGCGCCCAAGCGGGTTATCCCCCTGTTGAACGAGCTGGCGGCTTCGGGCCGCGTGATGGCGGTGCGGGGCAACTGCGAGGCGGAGGTCGACCAGATGGTTCTGGAGTTTCCCTGCATGGCGGCGAGCGCCAGCGTGCTCGACCCGTCCGGCCGCGAGCTGTTTTGCACGCACGGGCACGTGTTCGGTGCCGGAATGCACAATAGCGTCGACCACGTGCCGACGTTGCCGCAGGGCTCGGCGCTGGTATACGGCCACACGCACATCAAGGTGAACGAGGAGAGCGCCGCGCACCCGGGTCTGTGGCTGTTCAATCCCGGCAGCGTGTCCATCCCCAAGGACGGCACGCACAGCGTTGGCCTGTACGACTCCGAGCGGCCGATTGAGCAGGCGTTCTCCCACGTGGTGCTGGACGAGGCGTAGGAGGCTGCTGCGAGCGGGGCCTGCGCCCGCGTTGAGTTGAGCAACCCTGACAGAAAGGCTGAGGACGAACATGGCGGAATGGACCGAAACGGGCGCGTCGAGCTTGGCGAGCATCACGCGCGACACCTCGACGTTGGTGGATGCGCGCGAGGATGCTCAGGCGCTGGTGGAAACCATTTGGCGCCTGCGCCAGCCCGATGGGTGCCCGTGGGATCGCGAGCAGACGCATGAGAGCATCGCCGGCAACATGATCGAGGAAGCCTATGAGGCCGTCGATTGCATCGAGGCGGGTGACGCCGCCCATTTGCGTGAGGAGCTGGGCGATGTGCTCATGCAGGTGGTTTTGCATGCGCAGATCGCGGCGGATGCCGGGCAGTTTACCTTTGCGGACGTGGCGCGCGACGTGAACGAGAAGCTCATCCGTCGGCATCCGCATGTGTTCGGAGACGTTCGGGCTGCCGACGCCGCTGATGTCCTGGGCATTTGGGACGACGTGAAGCGCGGCGAGCGGGCTGACCGCAGCGAGGAAGCCGGGTGTCCCGAGGGCTTGCTCGAGAGCGTTCCGCGTGGTTTGCCGGCGCTCATGCAGGCGCAGAAGGTGTCGCGCAAGGCCGCGAAGGCGGGCTTCGAATGGGAGAACGTTGAAGCCGTGTGGGAGCAGGTGTCCGAGGAACGTGCCGAATTCGCGGCGGAGGAGGTCGGCAGCGATGCGCGCACGATGGAGTTCGGCGACCTGCTGTTCTCGCTGGTGAACGTCGCGCGCTGGGAAGGCATCGATGCCGAGGCGGCCCTGCGGGCGAGCACGATGAAGTTTCGCGAGCGGTGGGCGGCGGTGGAGCAGGCGGCCTTCAAAGAGGGCGTGCAGGTCGAGGACCTGGACACCGCGCGCCTCAACGAGCTCTGGGATGCGGCCAAGTCGGCCCGGTAGGCGCTTGGTGTCCAGGCGGGCCGGGGCGGAATGCGGTGCTTTTCCATTGGGTGGCGGCTTGTCATGCGGAGCTGGGGTGGATTTCGGCGCCTTGCTATCGGACGGCGGCCCGTCACATGGAATCAGGACATCAACGGGACAGAATCAGGACATGTCCCGATTCTTTCAGGACATGTCCTGATTCTGTCTATATTCTGTCCCGATCGGCTGTGCGCTGCCTCGCGTCTCCTGCTGGAGCTGCACGTGCGTAAGGGCATTATTGACCTCGCAACAAAGCTTGGAATATGTCACCGCGAGACGGCGCGATACTTTGTTGCCCTTCCACTTCCACATTTCTGCAGCCGGCCCTTCTGAACGAGCTTGGTGACCTCTCGGTATGCTTGTTTGCGGCTGATGCGGAGCAGCTGTTCCACATCGCGGGTCGCAATCCCGTCGCAGCGCTGCTTGGCGAGCTGTAGAATAAGCTCCTCATAACGCATCCTGTCGATATCGGCTTGCCTAACGTAGCCGATTTCTTCGCCCGATTCGGCGTACGCGCTTTTGCTGAGCGTATATGCTCTGCTTCCTCCCTGGCCCCATGCTTCGACCAGGCCTGCCTCGACAAGGTTGCCAAGGGTTGATCGAGTCATCGTGTCAGAGAAGGGCAGCTGGCTGACAAGTTCTGATGCGGATAGCCTTCGCTGATCCTTTAGGGCATTCAGGATAAGGAGAGAGCGGAGTGAGAGGGGCCTGCCGGTGCGTGCGGCCTCTTCTGCAATCATCTTCATGAAGAGCGGGTCTGGTGCGGTTCGAGCGATGAATACCCGAACTGTGGTGGGCGTGCTGGCGGAATAGTCGGGCAGAGGGCGTCCGAAAACAAGCGACCCTTCGTAAATTCTGTCGATGCCTCGGCCTGTTCGCTCGGCCAGCCCGATGCGCTTTAGGGCACCCATGAGACATTCGTTGCGGCCCCGCGGCTCTGCTGTCAGCAGATTGCGGACGTTGATGCCCTCGATGAAGCCGCCGGGATTCGAAACCGTAAGGCCCTCATCATCGATAAGCACGCGAACGCGTCCCATGGCGGCGTAATCCCTATGGCCGAACGCGTTGACAACCGCTTCGCGGAATGCCCTCTGGTCGAACTCCGGTGCCGGAGTCCTGAAGAGCCCGTCTTCGAATTCGCGCTCTGGATTCCACGCCTCGAACAGGTTTCCCAGCTTCTCGATTGTATAGAGAAGCGGCTGATCGAAGTCCTGGTTGATGCGTACCTCGGTGCCTCTGAGCACTTGGAATGTTGCTCCATGAGTGGGGACAGAGCGCCTGATTGCCTCGGCTTTGCCGGCAAGAAGGATGCCCGTTATGGTCGGTGTTAAAACGCCGTCGACCGATACGGTCATGCGCAAGGCGCCAAGCAATTCATCGTCTGACAATTCGAGGAGAGACTGATCAACACCTTTATTGCGGGTAAGGATGTTCCGGAGGCGCTGGAGCTCGATGGAGTCAAAGTCGTCGATGGTCGAATCGGGAATCGGGAACGAAGAGTAGTCAAGCTGTCCGAGCGAGGAAAGCCTGGTGATAATCTCATATGGGTAGAGCGCCACGCTTTCTGGTGTTCCATCTGCTTTGAGGCGGCGGCGCATAATCTTTCCGCTTGCACTGGATACAATTGCTGTGGAGCGGGAAACTTCAACCACAATCACGGAAGCGCCCGAATCGCTCGGGAATCCATCATGGGTCAATGTGAGAGACGATACCCGTGCTGAGACGGGCGGGACAGTTTTATTCGCGATGAAAGCTGCGAGTTGTGTTGGGTCTGCATGCTGTTTGTGCACGCCGGTCACGACGCCATCGTCTTCAACACCGAGAAAAAGGCGGCCTCCGTCCGTGTTGCTGAGCGCAACGACGGTGTCGATAATCTCGCTGTCGGGTAGTCTTTTTTGATCGCTTTTGAACTCTTCAGTAAGCGATTCGCGCTCAGGAATTTGCCGCATACTGACCATTGCACCCTTCCAATCTCCTGTATTCAAGACAATTGTAGGACAGAATCAGGACATGTCCCGATTCTTTCAGGACATGTCCTGATTTTGTCCTGATTCTGTCCCGATTAGAGGTTGGCGGGGCCGATTCGCTTCGGGTGGGGCTGACGGGATCCTGCTGTTCTGCGCGGTAATCCTCGCGGCCTGGGTTTTCTTTCTGCTTGTCAAGCCCGGCTTCCGCTCAGCTGGCCAGCATTCTCGGGGTTCGGATTTTCTCTCTGCTTGCCGGCGGTCTCGAGACTCGGGTTTCCGCCCTGCTTGCCAGCATCCTCACGGCCCGGGTTCCCGTTCTGCCTGCCAGCGGGCTCGAGGTTCGGGTTTCCATTCTGTCTGCTAGCGTCCTCGCGGCCCGGGCTTCCGCTCCGTCTGTCAGCAAGCTTTGGGGGCCTATGCCTTGCCCGTCGACGATTTCCGTGCTTGCGTCCTGTTCGCTAACGCATTTTGGGATCGTCTTTCAGCCATTGATGTATTTCGGGTTCGGGTCCCGTCCGTCTGAGAGGGAAAAATGCCCCCAAACGGATGGAACCCGAACCCTTGTTGACCGGACGGACAAGGTGCGAACCCTCGTTGCATAAACGGCTGCAACCCGAACCCTTTTTGACCGGACGGACACAGACCGAACCCTTGTTGCACGGATGGATGAAATCCGAACTCTTGGTTGATGGGCGGATAGATGCAGGCCGAACCCTTGGTTGGTGGGCGGGCCGCACGCAGGCTAGACGAGTTGCGCGCAGCCCGAGCTGTTATGGCGGCCGAGGCGCTGGGTTGGTGAACGAATTGCATGCAGGACCGGGCTGCTGTGGCACCCGAGTCGTTGGGTTGGCAGACGGGTTGCACTCATACCCGGGCTGCTGCGGCATGACCGTTGACATGGAGCGGCATCGCTACAGGGCGGTGCGGTCGACCGTAGCCAACCGCACCGCCCGGTGCATTCCTATCGGCGCCGCGCTACAGCGCGCCCACGGCCGGGCCGGCGATATGGGCGATGAAGAGACCGATGACGAATCCGACGGCAGCGGCACCGACCACGCACGCGGCTTTCACCCATGCGGGCAGCGAACGACGCTTGCGAGCCCGGCGGCCCTTCTCGGTATCACGATCAACCGGGAGACCCTCGAGGAAGTCGGAGATCTCGCGGTAGGTTGCGAGGTCGTTGGTGTGCTTGAGGTGGTCGGCCCAGGCGGCGAGACCCATGGAGGCAGCCCAGAATGCAAAGGCCAGCACGAGGGTTGGAATGGTTTGCTCGAAGGCCCAGTTCCAGGCGAGGTTTTGGACGAGCCACCAGGTCATCGAGGCGATGATGAGGGCGAGGCATCCGAGTATCGCCCAGCTCAGGTTCCTCAGCAGACGGGCATCGTTGCGCATGGCGGTAGTCATGGTCTCCACATCTCCTTTGATAAGGGTGTCTATGGCCACGCCGAAGATTTCGGAGAGAAGCAGCAGGCTCTGCAGGTCGGGATAGGTTTTGTCGTTTTCCCATGAGCTGATGGTCTGGCGGCTCACGTACACGCGCGCCGCCAGGTCGTCTTGCGACATCCCGATGGCCGTCCGTTGCTCGCGGATGCGATGTCCGACTTCCATGCCCGCTGCCTCCTTTCGTCTTCGGTGTGGCCCCTGTCGAGACAGACTCTCTCACGGCGAGCGGAATCGTACCATCAAAAGGGCGCTACATCGGCCCGCAGAGTGCCGACTGCTTCCGTAAAATATGCTTGGCATGGTGTCTGAGCTGGTTGTTTTGTGCGCCTGGTTGTTGCGATAGGGCTCCCGGTCATTTACGCAAGACGGATTCGGGTTGTGTCTGCTTGCGCGATGATGACGTGGGTTGTGTCCGTTTGCGCAGCGTTGATTCGGGCTTTGGCCGTTTTGTGACGGAGTTCGACTGTCGTCAGCCGGCTTTCGCCTGTTGGCGCGGCGGGGATCTTGCCTGCTGGCGTGACGGCGGCCGTGTTGTGGCCATCCGGTCAACCGGGGTTCGGGCTGCCGTCTGTGCAACGAGGGTTCGCGCCTCGTCTGTCCGCGCAAATCGGGTTCGGGTCGTGGCCATACGGTCAACGAGGGTTCGGATTCGATCTCTCCGTGCAACGAGGGTTCGGGCTTTGTCCATTCGTGCAACAAGGGTTCGGGTTGTGGTCATCCAGGGGCGTTTTCGGCCCTTGAATGTCCAGGAGGCGAACCCACATTGCGTCGATGGCCGAAAAGCGAACCCGGAAGTCTGCCGATGCCCAGGAGACGAACCCTGGATGTATTGATGGCCGGAAAGCGGACCCTGGATCCCGCCGATGGCCGGAAAGCGAACCCGAGATCCCGTCGATGTCCGAAACCCGAACCCGGGATCACGCCGATGGACGCCGAGCAAACCCAGAGGCTCATCGATGGCCGGAAAGCGAACTCGGGACCCCGTCGACGTGCGGGAGACGAACCCGGGATACGTGGATGGGCGGGGACGGTGCCAGGGCGTGCCGACATCCAGAATCTGAGCCCGGATGCGCAGCGGGCCGAACTCGATCTCAGGTGCATCAAAGGCGGGGGCAGTGCGCTGTTTTCCTGTGAGCAGCCTTCGACAGTTGGGTTTCCAATGCCCCGCCAACTGTGGGGTTTCGAGCTGCGCAGCGGATAACGGCTACCCGCCAGACGCAGCGGCTACCGCACGTCGACAACCTGACGATACTGCTGCTTTACAAGATCTTCGGCCCGGTCATCGGTAATGAGCATGTCAACATCGTCCAGCTGGGCGAATGTCGAACTGGTGCTCTGTTCAAGCTTCGAGCTGTCAATGAGCGCAATGCTTTTCGAGGCAAGACGGATGCACTTGCGCTTCTTGTCGATCTCGCGCAGGTTGTATTCAGAAAACCCGCAATCTATCGAGACACAGGATGCGGAAAAAAAGTAGATGTCGATATTGAACCGATCGTAAATCGGGCAATCGAACTCATCGAGAATGGTGTTGGACTGGTGGCACAGTACGCCCGAGCTTACGATAACGGTTAGCCGTTCGTTCTCGGAGAGCAGCTGAGCGGTGCGGATTCCGTTGGTAATGATCGTGAGCTGCTTGTCCGTTTCTGCGAGTAGGCGAGCGAGTTCGAAGCAAGTCGTGCTGGAGTCAAGAGCAATGGTGTCCCTTTCGCTTACTTGGGCCAGCGCCTTGCGGGCAATCTCGGCCTTTTCAGCTTGATGGGTGTTCGCGCGCTCTTGAAAGAGTTCGGTTTCGCCTGAAGAGTATCGTGCTGGAGCGAGCGAGGCTCCCCCATGGATGCGCTGGATGCGCCTGTCCGTAGATGCAAGATGGTCAAGGTACTTTCTGGCCGTGGGGCTAGTGATGCCGAGCTCCTTGGTAATTTCAGCTGTTTTTACGGTTTGCCGCTTATAGACCATTGATGAAATGGCTGCAAGGCGGTCGGTGTCAATCATGGTGAGGCTCGTCCCCTAACTTTGCACGTTCCAAACAGAAGCATCTCACATCGGAATACAGCGCGATGCTTCTCCCAGCTTAAACCAGCATCTTAATTGAAGGAAAGATGAACAGAGACCGTTCACGGCAAAAAAGAAACCGTTCACACGAAATAAGGAAACTGAAAAGAAAAATAATGGAATAAGTAGTATAGTAACCGCTAAAGAAAGATAAAGATAAGGAAAAAGAAAAAAGCTCTTTCTTTTCTGATTCTTTATCGGAGGCTTCTCGAAGAAAGAGGTACCAGTATGCTCGTTTCTGGCAAATCGTTGTTGAAGTGCGCTCAGGAGAACCATTTCGCGCTGCCCGCTTTCAACGCGGGCAGCGGACAGCTTCTCCCAGCTGTCATGGACGTTTGCAAGGAGTCGCAGGCGCCGTTCATTATGGCGATCCACCCCGACGAGCTGAGCTTCCTGCGCGATTCATTCCTTGGCCAGGTGAAGGACGAAATCAACGCCACAGACCTGCCGGTCGCCATCCACCTCGATCACGGGGCCAATATCGAGCAGGTGTATCACGCTATCCAGCTTGGGTTTACATCGGTCATGATTGATTCATCTCACCTTCCCTTCGAAGAGAATGTCAAAACAGCTCAGGAGGTCGTGAAGGTTGCTCATGCGGTCGGTGTGTCAGTTGAGGCGGAGCTGGGCACTATCGGCGACACCGGCAACAGCATCGAGGGAGGTGTGACCGAGGTCACGTATACCGATCCCGACCAGGCTGCGGAGTTTGTTGAGCGCACGGGCATTGACTCGCTGGCGGTTGCAATCGGTACGGCTCATGGTCTGTATCCCAAGAACGTGAAGCCAAAGCTCCGCATGGACATCCTCGAGGCAATCACCAAGGTCGTAGATGTTCCTCTGGTGCTCCACGGGGGTTCCAGCAATCCGGATGAAGAGATATCCCGTGCTGTCGAGCTCGGCATCGCCAAGATCAACATCTCCTCCGATATCAAGATTTCCTTTACGGAGAAGCTGCGCGAGGTACTTGAGAATGGAGGGTCGGAAATTCGCGAGCCGAATGTGTTGTTCCCTGAACCGATGGAGGCATGCAAGCAAACTGCAATGGACAAAATCAGGCTCTTCAAGACAGCGGGGACCAAGAAGCTCTTTTTCGAGAGCATTGCGTAGCGGATGGCCGTGGGGCGGAGCCGTCTCAACGATTCAGACGGCTCCGCCTGCATCCTCATGAACGTGCGAAGGGACGAAGCTGTGGAAATCAAAGACATCCTTGATACGAGGGTCATCGCTGTCGATCTTCCGGGCGGCACAAAAGCAGAAGCGATCGATACGCTCGCTCAAATGCTGCTCGATGCTGGGTACATCACCGAGATCGATGGGTTTGAAAAAGATATCTATTACCGTGAGACCCTCGGGCAAACGGGAATTGGGAACTACGTTGCTATTCCGCACGGGCAGAGCTCGTGCGTTGTGAAAAACGGTATCGCCGTTGGCAAGTTTACAAAGGAAATACCCTGGGAGAGCCTTGACGGCAACGGAGTGCACGTGGTCTTCCTCTTTTCCGTGCAGGCAGGGGAAAACGGCGGCAACGAGCATCTTCGTATGCTGGCCAAGCTTGCTGGCAAGCTTGGCAACGACCGGGTGATTGAGGATTTGCTCGCTGCGCAGACCGTTCAGGAAATTGTCGCTTCGTTCAGCTAGGACACAGAGGGGCGCAACAGAGAAAGGTTCAGCATGAACATTGTAGGTATCGCGGCATGTACGGCCGGCATCGCGCATACGTACATTGCCAAGGAGAAACTGGTTAACGCCGCAAGGGACGCCGGACATCGCATTCATATAGAGACCCAGGGCACTATCGGTACGGAAGATGCTCTCACAGAGGAGGAGATTGCAGAAGCTGATGTTTGCATCATCGCAGCAGATGTCAAAGTTTCCGGTCGTGAGAGGTTCCGCGGCATCAAGACTATCGAAATTCCCACCGAGATGGTCATCAAGAGCCCAAACAAATTCATCAAGAAGGTTGAAGAAGTCGTGGCAAACAGCAAGTAGGCAGCTTCGATTTGTTTGCTCTAGGAGGTAGACATGGCTGAAATTACGTCAAAGGGAAGCACGTGGAACATGCTGAAGGGTCATGCCCTTACGGCAATCTCATACCTGATTCCGGTTGTGGTCGGTGGCGGCTTCATGCTTGCGATCGGCTCCATCGCCGGGGGTACGGCCCTTGAGAACAACAGTTTTGTGGGAACGCCGAACTTCTTTGATGCCCTCTACACCATGGGAGCGTTGGTTCTGGGCCTGCTTCCTGTGGTCATCGCGACGGGTATTTCGTTTTCCATTGCCGACAAACCCGGTATCGCTCCCGGCGTTCTTATTGGACTTATTGCAACCAATATGAACTGCGGCTTTTTGGGAGGCTTCCTGGGCGGCTACCTCACCGGGTACGTTGCGCTGTTCCTGGCAAAGCACATGCCTGTTCCCGTGTGGGCGGAGGGCCTAAAGCCCATGTTGCTCATTCCGCTTATTGCCGGGATCGTGTGCGGCGCCCTGTTCGTGTACGTCGTCGGCCTGCCAATTTCGTGGCTCGTGTCCGCAATCGATACATTTGTACGCGGCCTCGATATGACGCAGGCGCTGATGTTCGGTGCAATCATCGGTGTGCTTTCAGGCATCGACTACGGCGGCCCCATCAACAAGGTTGTCTTTGCATTCCTGCTGTCGCTACAAGCGGAAGGAATCAACGATCCGATGGCGGTGCTGATGCTCGCATCCATCGTGACGCCATTCGGATTCACGTTCGCCTACTTCCTGCAGAAGCCGTTTAAAAAGAACATTTACACCCATGAAGACGTGGACACGCTCAAGACTGCTTTTCCCATGGGCGTGTGCATGATCACCGAGGGGACCTACCCCATTATTTTCCAAGACCTGTTGAAATCGATGCTTTGCACGGCTGTTGGCGCAGGCGTGGGAGGAGCTCTCTCAATGATGTGGGATTGCGGTTCCCCGGTTCCGCACGGAGGTCTTTTCGCGATTCCAGCGATGACAAACGGCTTGATGTGGCTTCTGGCGCTCATCATCGGATCGGTTATTACCGGCGTGCTGTTCTTCATTCTTCGAGCTCCTCGCAGCGTTGACGATGTCCACGAGCTGAACGCCGAGGACGAGGCCGATGTTGATTTCGCCGACATGCGAATCAGCTAACAGGCCCTCCGCTCCTTCATAGGGTTTGGGTTCGTAGGGCGCGCCCGCCACGCGCCGCTTGCCGGGGCGTGGCTGGCTTTTGGCCGTGAAAGGAAGACGATGTTTGATTTTGAGTACTATGCGCCTACCAAAGTGCTGTTTGGAAAAGACGCTGAATCTCAGGTGGGACACCTGGTAAAGGCGGCTGGCGGAACGAAAGTGCTCCTGCATTTTGGTCGCGGCGAATATGTGCGTCCTCTTGTGGAGAAGGCCCGCGTCGCGCTGGCTGCCGACGGAATCGACTGCGTTGAGCTAGACGGGGTGGTCCCCAACCCGCATCTTTCACTGGTGTACAAAGGTATTGATGTGGTGTGCAGCGAAGGCGTTGATTTTCTCTTGGCTCTAGGTGGCGGTAGCGTCATCGATTCTGCCAAGGCGATTGCATACGGAGCTGCCAATGAGGGTGATGTGTGGGACTTCTTCGAGGGCAAACGGCGTGCCAGCGCGTGCTTGCCAGTTGGGTGCGTGCTCACCATTGCGGCGGCTGGTTCGGAGATGAGCAATTCGTGCGTTATTACGAAGGACGACGGCGGCGCCAAGCGTCCGTATGACGACGACCTTGCGCGCCCGCGCTTTGCCGTCATGAATCCCGAGCTGACCATGACGCTGCCTCCGTATCAGACTGCCTGCGGGTGTACGGACATCATGATGCACACCATGGAACGCTATTTTACGCAGGGCGGCAATATGGAAATAACTGACGCCTTAGCCGAGGCGCTGCTGCGGACCGTTGCCGAGCAGGCGCTCGTTCTGCGGGACGATCCCACGAACTATGACGCGCGGGCCGAGGTGATGTGGGAGGGCTCTTTGGCGCACAATGGCCTCACGGGCTGCGGAAACGATGGTGGAGACTTCGCCAGCCACATGCTCGAGCATGAGATGGGAGGCATGTTCGATGTCGCCCATGGTGCGGGGCTTGCTGCCATTTGGGGGAGTTGGGCGCGCTATGTGTATCGCGACTGTCTGCCACGGTTTAAGAAGTTTGCCATGAATGTTTGGGGCATTGTCGATGCGGGGAATGACGGCGCGACGGCATTGGCCGGAATCGAGGCCCAGGAGGATTTCTACCGGAAGATCGGTATGCCTACGAATTTCGCGGAGCTCGGTGTCGATGTGACCGACGAGCAGATTGCCGAGATGGCCCATAGCTGCAGCCTTGCTACGGGAGGCGTGGCGGGCTCTGCCAAGAAGCTTCGCGAATCCGATATGGTTGCGATCTATCGTGCTGCGCGCGGTCGCTGATGGAGGCTGCCATGTTTATCGGAGTCGACATCGGAACCTCTTCCGTCAAGGCAACGCTTGCCGATAAGCGGGGCAACGTAATTGGAACGGCCTCCCGTTCGTATCCGTGCAGCCACCCTCGGCCCGGGTGGTCCGAGCAAAACCCAGAGGACTGGTATGACGCTGCGGTGTCTGCCGTGCGTGAGGTGGTCGTGCAGTCGGGAAGCGGTCCCGCGGCTGTGGAGGGCATCTCGTTTGCGGGGCAGATGCACGGGCTGGTGGTGCTCGACAAGAACGATAGGGTTATCCGGCCCGCCGTACTCTGGAATGACGGTCGAAGCGTTGAAGAGTGTTCATATTTCAATGGGACTATTGGGAAGCAACACCTTATAGACCATTGCGGCAATATTGCATTTCCGGGGTTTACGGCGCCAAAGCTGCTGTGGATGCGAGCGCATGAGCCTGAGCTTTTCAAGCGCATTGACAAGCTGATGCTTCCTAAGGACTACCTCGTTTACCGTATGACCGGGATGTTCTGCACCGATGTTTCGGATGCGAGCGGAACGCTTCTATTTGACGTTCGAAATCGCGTCTGGTCTCGTTTCATGGTCGATCTTGTTGGTGTTGATATGCGGCAGCTGCCATCGGTGCGCGAAAGCTGGGAAGTTGTGGGGAAGCTCAGCGCGTCTGCCGCGATGGATTGCGGCTTGCCGCAAGGCGTTCGGGTTTCTGTTGGGGCTGGGGATAATGCGGCGTCAGCGGTTGGTATGGGATGCGTGCGCGAGGGGCAGTGCAACATTTCCCTGGGAACGAGCGGAACGGTGTTCATTCCTGCGCAGACGATGCCCGAGCTGGCTGGGGATGGGCTGCACGCGTTCGCTGATGCTACGGGTTCGTACCATCTCCTCGGATGTATCCTTTCGGCCGCTTCTGCCAACGGATGGTGGGTCAAGAATATACTTGCTTCAGGCTTTTCGCAGGAAATCGGTAAAATCGTTCCCAGTTCTTTTGGCCGCAACCGGACATTTTTCCTTCCGTACTTGATGGGGGAGCGATCGCCTATCAATGATGCGGGCGCTCGCGCCGCATTTGTCGGCATGGATATGGATACGACTCGCACAGATATGGTGCAGGCGGTGATTGAGGGCGTGACCTTTGCGCTCCGCCAGTCGTTCAATGTGGCTGTGGACGCCGGGGTGCGCGTTGACGACCTTACCCTTTGCGGCGGCGGTGCTCAAAACGATGCATGGTGCCAGATCGTGGCAGACGTATTCAATATGCCGGTGCGCGTGCTCGACTCGAGCGGCGGACCAGGATATGGCGCCTGCCTCCTTTCTATGGTTGGATGCGGGCTGTATCCGGATGTGAAGGTGGCGGCGCAGTCGTGTGTGCCGGGGCCGACGAAGCTGGTTGCGCCGGATGCGTCCGCGGCAATGCGATACGATGAGCGCTATCGCGCGTTTGAATCTCTGTATCCGGCACTAAGGCACGTGTTTCCTCTTGTGGGCGGTGCGGTCAATGATTGAGATGCTTGGAAGGGCGTACGAAAAACGCGATCTGGACGAGTTCTACGGGGATTCTTCTTGCATTGCCGGCATTCGTCGGTTTGAGCTGGTGGAAGGTCGTTCTCGCGGTGTGCGCCTTACGCAGGTGCGTACTGGCTCGGGTCTTGAGTTTGAGGTGAATGAGTCGCGCGGAATGGATATCGGGCGGTTTTCATTCAAAGGAATCCCCATGGCCTATCCCGCTTACGGATGCGAGTGCCATCCGGCGTACTGCGACCAGGCGGCCGATGGCTGGCTTCAGAATTATGGCGGCGGCTTGCTGGTGATGGGCGGGCTGCGGAATACGGGAGCGCCCTGTGTCGATGGCGGCGAGTCGCTTCCCATGCACGGGCGCATTTCCAGTATTCCCGCCTCTTCGGTCTGTGTGCGTGAGATCGTTGGCGACGACGGTTCGGTGGTCTACGAGGTGTGTGGAGACGTGCGCGAAAGTAAGGCGCTTGCCCACAATTTGGTTTTGCACAGAAGCATCAAGGCGAGGCAGGGCGGTACTAGTATTCAAATTGAAGATGAAATCGAAAACCAGGGGTTTACTGACCAGGAAATCATGCTTCTGTACCACTTCAACATTGGGCACCCTGTTATTGATGAAGGTTCAAGGCTTCTCGCGCATTCGGACAGCGTTGTCCCGCGGGATGACGTTGCGAGCGAGCAGGCGGAGCCGCATGACAGGTATGTTGGCCCAACCCCCGGCTACAAGGATGTCGTTTACTACCATCGTCTTAACGCTGCAAGGGGCGGCATGTCAACGGTGGCGATCGTGAATGATCGAGTTGGGCTTGGAGTGTTTTTAAAGTTCGATAGTCGTCAGCTGCCCTGCTTTACGCAGTGGAAATTCTTGGGTCAAGGGAACTATGTGGCGGGCATCGAGCCTGGCAATGCGTTTGTGAGTGGCAGGAGGGAGGAGCGTTCTCAGCGGGGGCTGGAGGTCCTGCCGGCACGGGCGACCAAGCGTGTATCGATTGAGGTGGGCGTGCTTGGTTCGCAAGAGGACGTTGCTCGCTACAAGGAGGAGAACGGGTTTTAGGCTCTCTTGGGATATGCCAGGGTCGCCATCGGAAAAGAGAGGATGCATGTTATGAAGCGATCGGAAATCAATCGAGCAATCGAGTACGTGATGAAGGCGTGTGAGGAGTTTAAGTTGCCGTTGCCGCCCATGGCGTTTCGCACACCGGATGCCTGGCGGGCCGTGGACGATTCCGAGCGCGAGCAGGTCGACAACATGCTGGGATGGGATGTGACCGACTTCGGCACCGGGGATTTTCTTGCATACGGTCTCACGGTTTTTGTATTCCGCAATGGCAATTTCTACCATAAGGATGTCTACAGGAAGCCGTATTGCGAGAAACTGCTGTTTGTGCGCGACGGGCAGATCCTACCTTTCCATTTCCATTGGCAGAAGATAGAAGACATCATCAATCGCGGTGGCGGAGATCTGGAAATAACGCTTTGGCAGTCTCGTCCAGAGAAGGAGGATTTTACCGACGCGGACGTGGTCGTTTCGATTGACGGGAAGCGCGTAGTTGTTCCTGCGGGAGGGAGCGTTGTGCTGCATCCGGGTCAGAGCATCACGCTGATGCCTTATCAGTATCATCAGTGGCAGGGGGTTCCCGGGACCGGGGATGTCATGCTGTTTGAGGTCTCAACGACCAATGATGACAACACGGACAATCGATTCAAGGAGCCACAGGACCGAATACCGTCTGTCGAGGAGGATGAGCCGGCGCGTCATTTCATGTTCTCTGACTATCCTGCACATGTTGGAAACGTTGCGATGGATGGGGAATGCTAGCGCTATTTGAGTGTTCGAAGGTCCGGGCCTGATTCGTTCGTAGGTGCAGGGTCCGTGTTGTGTCCGTTTGCGCAGTGAGGGTTTGGGCTTTGGCCGTTTTTGTGACGGGATTGGGATGCTGCCGGTCTGCTTTCGCCTGTTGGCGCGGCTAAGGCTTGCCTGTTGGCGTGACGGCGGCCGTGTTGTGTCCGCTCGGTCAGCCGGGGGTTCGGGACGTGTCCATCGGCGCATCCAGGGTTCGGGTCTTGTCCGTCCGGTCAACGAGGGTTCGGATTCGAGCTCTCCACGCAAACCGGGTTCGGGCTTTGTCCATCTGAAGCCGTTTTCGGCCCTTGAAAGTCCAGGAGGCGAACCCACATTGCGTCGATGGCCGAAATCCGAACCAGGGATGCGCCGATGGATGCCGAGCGAACCCGTATACCCGTCGATGGGCGAAAGCGGACCCTAGTTGCACCGATGGATATGGGGCGAAACTGGAAGTCGACCGACGGCTGGGACGCGAACCCGGAAGTTGGTTGACGGCCAGGAGATGAGTCCGGGGTTCATCGATGGCCGGAAGGCGAGCCCGGGTTTGTCGATGGCAGGGAGGCGAACCCTGGATCCCGTCGATGTCCGAAATTCGAACCCGAAAGCTCGTCGTCGGTCGGGGGCAGCATCTGGGATGCGGGTCTGCGTGCCGTGCGCAAATACGAGAACGGGCGAGACCGCTTTTGCGGTCTCGCCCGGGCGGGTCGGAGGGTTTTGTGCCGCGGTCCGTCTTCGCTCGCGAAAATCGGGTTCGGATTCGACCCGTCCGTGCAACGAGGGTTCGGGTTGTGGCCATCCAGAGCCGTTTTCAGCCTCCAGATGTCCAGTAGGCGAACCCTAGTTGCATCGATGTCCGAAATTCGAACCCGAGATGCGTCGATGGGCGCCGGGTGAGCTTGGAAACAAGCCGATGGCCGGAAAGCGAACCCGGAAGTCGGTTGACAGCTCGGGATCGCCACAGCCCGTTGAATCCCGCCGATGTCCGCGGCCTGAAACCCGCCGCGACCTGCAGCCCGTCGGCCACCGCGATTCGCCGCGGCCCGCAGCGCGCTGCCCTCCGCCGCCCGCCTCTAGAACGTAATCCCCAGCACGAAGGTCACGAACAGCGCCGAGCACACGGCGCCCACGAACGGCGCGATGCCGGGAACGAGCAGGCCGTACTTCCAGTTGTTGTCGCATTTGTTCGAAATGGGCAGCAGCTGGTAGGCGATGCGCGGACCGAGGTCGCGCGCCTGATTCATGGCGAAGCCGGTCACGCCGCCCAGGC
Organism: uncultured Collinsella sp.; assembly: GCA_902470695.1. Taxonomy (GTDB): domain Bacteria; phylum Actinomycetota; class Coriobacteriia; order Coriobacteriales; family Coriobacteriaceae; genus Collinsella. Next base: position 55,588 of record CABRHH010000008.1, on the reverse strand, counting down.
CCATGCCAACGGCCCACACGAGCAGGCCCACGCACACGGCCACGAACAGCACGTTCTCCCCGCCGCGCGAGGCAATGCACAGGATGCCGGTCAGGAACACGAACGTATCGAACGCCTCAACGAAGAAGTTGCGCGGCAGGTCGTAGGACTCCTGGGTGGGGTTGGTGGAGAAGATATTGCGCACCGCCACCGGGTCAACGCAGTCGGCCGACGCCTTGAAGTCGTCGGCGTACAGGAACCAGGCGATCACGGCGCCGCAGATGCCGCCGAGCATCTCGGCAATCACGTACGGCACGAAGCTCGACCACGGGATGAGGCCGATGATGGCCTGCGCAAGCGCCATGGCGGGGTTCATGCACACGCTGCCGCCGAAGATGAACAGGCACACGGAGATGCCGAACGACCAGGTGGTGATGGCGAACATGTGGCCCGACCCACGGTACTTGCTGCCTTTGAGGACCTCGTCGCAGTGGACGCCCACGCCGAAAACGATCATGAGGGCAGTGGCGGCGAACTCGGCAAAGATGTTGTACGGCACGAAAAGCTCCTTATAGAGAGAAAGGGTTGAATAGGAAAGGAAGGGATGAATGGTAGAAGAGGGGTGAAGACAGGGGACGGCGGGGATAGAGAGGGGCGGCGGGGATGGAAGGCGGCAGAGGCATGGCGAGGTGGAGATGCGGCAGGGGGAGGCGGGCCTGACTACACACGGTTAGGTGCTCGGTGCGGCGCTTGACCGCGCACGGCCGGGCGAACAGCTCCGCGCCGGCCCGCGCCCGCCCGCAAGCGCCGCCGTCCAACGCGCCTCGCCTCACACACTCCGCTGCGCGCACCCAGGCCCCGAGCCATCGGGCCTCGCCCCGCCGCGCGTGCCCACGCCCCGCTGCGCGAAGAGCCCCGAAGGCCTACCGGCTCACCACGACGCCCAGGCCGTCGGGGATCACGGCCACCTTCGCGTCCTCGCCCTTGAGGCTGAAGGCAAGCTGGAGCGCCTCCTCAACGGTGTTGACCGGCGTCATGTGCATGTCGTGAACCATCTGATGGTCCACCAGGTCGCTTACCAGGATCACGGGGTGATGCGCCAGGATGCGGGCGAAGATCTGGCTGGTCCACTGGTCGGGCAGTGTCTGGTCCTTGGGCCGGTCGATGCAGGCGCGCTCGAAGGCCGCCGGCGCGCTGTCGGCGATGTTGCGGTAGAAGCCCTCGCCGCCGTGGCCGTCGGCGCAGCCGGCCACCGAGATGATGACGCCGCCCTCGGGCAGCGTGGCCTCGGCGGCGCACATGCCCTTCACGGCCTGGTAGATGTTTTGGTCGAGCGGGTAGCCGCCGTTGGTGGTGATGGCGATGTCGCAGTCCACGGCCTTCACGCCTGCCAGCTCGCGCACGAAGTCGCAGCCGGTCTCGTGGGCGGCGTGCAGGTCGCCGGCGAACGCGCCGATGACCTCGTGCGAGCCGTTGAGCACCACGTTGAGCACGAAGGCCAGGTGCGCCATCTCGGCGGCGGCGAACATGTCCTCGTTCACGCGGTTGTGTGACAGGTTGCCGGCGCGCGAGTTCTTGTCGTTCACGAACTCACCGTTGTGGTTGTACATGATGGTTTTATACGAGGCCACACCCGGCAGCACGGACTTGCGGCTGCCTGAGAAGCCCGCAAAGAAGTGCGGCTCGATGAAGCCCTCGGCAATGAGCAGATCGGCGCCTGCGGCCACGGAGTTGATGATGCACTCGCCGCCGGAAGGCAGGGTGCCGATGCGGGTCATCGCCGCGTCGTCGGTGGCGACGTGCATGACGATCTCCTCGTCGGCCACGATCTGCTCGCCGTACTTGTTCACGAGTTCCTCGTGGGTGGAGGGGCGATGCATGCCGGTGGCCACCAGGATGCGCACGCGCGCCTCAGGCGCGGCGGCGTGGATGCGACGCAGCAGGATCGGCATGGTCACACGCGAGGGCACGGGGCGCGTGTGATCGGAGCTGATGATGACGATGTCGCGTTTGCCGCGAGCGAGCTGCTCGAGCGACTCCGAGCCAATGGGGGCGTCGAGCGCGTCCTCAACCAGCTCCTGCTGGGTCTTGTCGGTATGGAAGCTGTTCTGGTGACCGGTGAGCACGCCGGCGAGGTTGCGCTCGTTAAGCGCCACGCGCTTGGTGCCGTGGTCGAAGGGGACGTCGATTTCGAACATCGGGAGGCCTTTCTCATAAGGGTGTTGTTGGTTCGGCAGCACTATGGAACTCGCCGGTGTTCTCTTCGCACACAAATGTATGTAACAAATGGTACTGTACCTGATGTGTCCGAGCGGTAGGCTGCTGCGCGTAAAAACGCGCTACCCACAGCATAAGTGGGCAGGTAGACGGGCGAAAACGAGGTGCAGATGGAGCTCGATCACGCATATCTGGTGGAGCAGCTCAAGGCGCGGGGCGTTCCGATTTCAGCCAAAAGCCACGGGGAATACCTCTCCTACTACGGCTTGGGTCAGTCGAACACCTACGTGCTGCTCGACGGCGTGGTCAAGGCGAGCGTGATCATGCGCGAGGGTCGCGAGTACAACATCTCCTACATCAAAGGGCCCAACCCGGTGTCGCTGCTGCGCGACGAGGAGTCGAACCTCACCGACGCACCGTTCAACGTGCGCGTGGAATCCGAGCGCGCCACGTATCTCAGCGTGCCGCGCGTCACGTTCTGGAACTGCGTGAACAGCGATGCGCGCCTGCTGTCCTATGTGAAGGACTACTACCGCCTGAATCTCGAGCGCGCCATGCACCGCACCCGCTGCTTCACCATGAACGGTAAGACCGGTGCGGTGGGCGCGTTCCTGTACGAGGTCGCGCGGGATTTCGGTGTTTCTGTTGAAGATGGTGTGCGGATTGGTTTATGCGTAACGAATGAGGATATCGCCGGGTTCTGCGGCATCTCGTCGCGTAACAGCGTGAATCGTATCCTGAGGGGGTTCAGAGAGCAGGGCGTGATCCGCACCGGTCGGAAAGACTGCGAGATTACCATACTCGAGCCCGCTCAGCTCGAGCGTTACGTGGTAGCCTAGGCACATCGTGCAAGCGATTGACACCGTGGGTTGGACTGCGGTGCGCGCGGTGTTGGATGCGCTGCGCGGCATGTCCGCGCAGCTTGCGCTTGGAGTAAGGTCCAGGCATATCATCGATGCGCGACGGTATGAGGAGGGACGGCGAGGATGGACGAACACGAGGTGCGTTTGCTGGCCGCACGTGTGGCTGCCGGTGAGCTTGCACCGCAGGACCTGGTCGATCGCGTGCGCGCCGCGTCGATGGTCGACGTGGGCTATGCGCTGGTGGACACCGATCGCGCCGCCCGCACCGGCGTGGCCGAGGTGATCTACGGCGCCGGCAAGACCGCCGAGCAGATCGCGGGGATCGCCGCCGCGATGCAACGCTCCGGCCAGCGGCGTGTGCTGGTGACGCGCTTGGATGCCTCCAAGGCCGCCGCGGTGCGCGCCCGCGGGATCGAGCTGGCGTACGACGAAGTCTCGCATCTGGGTACGGTGGGTGAGCCGCCCGAGCCCGACGGTGCGGGAACCGTGTTGGTTGCCTGCGCCGGCACCAGCGATCTGGCGGTGGCCGAGGAGGCCGCGCAGACCGCGGAGTTCTTGGGCAACCGCGTGCAGCGCTTGTGCGACGTGGGGGTGGCGGGCATCCACCGCCTGCTCGCCCATGTGGACGAGATCAGGCAGGCGCGCGTGATCGTGGCGGTGGCCGGCATGGAGGGGGCGCTCGCGAGCGTGATCGCGGGGCTGGCGTCCTGTCCGGTGATCGCGGTGCCCACGAGCGTTGGGTACGGGGCGAGCCTGGGCGGCGTGACGGCGCTGCTCGCCATGCTCAACAGCTGCGCAAGCGGCGTTTCGGTGGTCAATATCGACAACGGGTTCGGCGCCGGGTTCCAGGCGTCGCTCATCAACCATCTGCCCGGAAAGGCGGTATAGCGATGGAAAACGAGAACAGGTGCGCTGGCGCTGCAGCCGCCGAGCGCGTGCTGTGGCTGGATTGCTCGGCGGGCATCGCGGGCGACATGCTGGTAGGAGCCCTGCTCGATGTGGGCGCCGACCGTGCGGCCATGGATCGGGCGCTGGCGAGCCTGCCGGTCGGCGGGTTCGAGGTGCGCGTGAGCCGCGCGGAGAAGGCGGGGCAGGATTGCTGCGACTTCGACGTGGTCTTGGACGAGGCGCACGAGAATCACGATCACGACATGGCCTACCTCCACGGCGAGGATGCGGGACGGGTGACGGGCGAGGGTACGAGCGAGGCCGGCCCTGCCGCCGCTGCCGGCGCGGTGGCGGCGGGGCATGCGGAGGCCGCCGCGCACGGCCATGCCCACGAGCACCGCGGCCTGGCCGATATCCTGTCGCTTATCGACGCGGCGGATATGACCGAGGGCGCGCGCGTGCTGGCGCGGCGCACCTTCCGCATCCTGGCCGAGGCTGAGGCCGACGCCCACGAGGTGTCGGTTGATGAGGTGGCGTTCCACGAGGTGGGCGCCGTCGACTCGATCGTGGATATCGTGGCTGCCGCCGTGTTGCTCGACAGCCTGCATATCGACCGGGCGGTGGTGCCGCTGCTGATCGACGGCTGCGGGACGATCCGTTGCCAGCACGGCATCATTCCGGTTCCGGTGCCGGCTACATTGAGTATCTGCCTGTCGCACGGGCTGCCGCTGTCTCCGGGCCACGCGGAGGGCGAGCTGGTGACGCCCACGGGCGCGGCGCTCGTGGCGGCGTTGGAGCCCTGGACCGAGCTGCCCGAGCATGCCCGGGAGCTTGCGGTGGGCTTGGGCGCGGGCAAGCGCACCTACGAGATCCCCTCGGTGCTGCGCGCCGCGCTGCTGGAGGCGCCGTCGGGCCGGCCGGAAGGCGTTGCGTCCACCTCGCTGTCTGCCGAGATCGACCCGCCCACCACGGTGGTCAAGCTGGAGTGCGACATCGACGATTGCGCGGGCGAGCAGCTCGCCTATGCGGCCGACCTGCTGCGCGAGGCGGGCGCCCGCGAGGTGCACTGGCTGCCCCTCTATACGAAGAAGGGCCGTCCGGCCTGGCAGCTGCAGGTAATCTGCGCGCCGGAGGACGAGGCGCGCCTGCAGGAGGTCGTGCTGCGCGAGACCACCACGACGGGCCTGCGCCGTCAGGTGATGGAGCGCGTGGTGCTGCCGCGCCGCCTGGAGGAGGTCGAAACCCCCTGGGGACCGGTGCGCGTGAAGATCGTGCAGGTGCCGGGTGCCGATGAGCGCGTCTCGCCCGAGCACGAGGATTGTGAGGCGATCGCCCGTCGCGAGAAGCTGCCGCTGCAGGGTGTGGTGGATGCCGTGCTTGAGCTGGCGCGCCGGCACTAGGGCGGCCCTCCCGCCCCGCCGCATGCGAATTCCCCGTGTGCTCTGCGTCCCGTTCGCTTGATGCTTGAAATTACGGGCATACTGTCATAAGTTCGATATGGTTAACCCTTGTTGAGGCACCGGGCCTCAACGGAAAGGAACGGACTATGAGCGAGATTATGGACGTATACGGGCGCGAGGTTCTCGATTCCCGCGGCAACCCCACCGTCGAGGTGGAGGTCGTGCTGGCCGACGGGTCCTTTGGCCGCGCGATGGTGCCCTCGGGCGCTTCGACCGGCGAGTTCGAGGCCTGCGAGCTGCGCGATGGCGACAAGGGCCGTTACCTGGGCAAGGGCGTGTCCAAGGCCGTTGAGCACGTGAATCGCGAGTGCGCCGACGCCCTGGTGGGCATGGATGCCTTCGACCAGCGCGCCGTCGACGCCGCCCTGCTGGCCGCAGACGGCACCCCCAACAAGACCAACCTCGGCGCCAACGCCATCCTGGGCTGCTCGCTGGCCGTTGCCCGCGCCGCTGCACAGGCCGCCGGCATGGAGCTCTACCAGTACCTGGGCGGTGTGAACGCCCACACCCTGCCCACGCCGATGATGAACATCCTGAACGGTGGCGTGCATGCCGACAACAACGTGGACTTCCAGGAGTTCATGATCATGCCCGTGGGCGCCCCCTCCTTCACCGAGGGCCTGCGCTGGTGCACCGAGGTGTACCACACGCTCAAGGGCGTGCTGCACGAGGCCGGCCTGGGCGGCGGCGTGGGCGACGAGGGCGGTTTCGCCCCCAACCTCAAGACCAACGCCGAGCCGTTCGAGTACATCACGCGCGCGGTCGAGCAGGCCGGTTTCAAGCCGGGCGTCGACTTCATGTACGCCATGGACCCGGCGGCCTCCGAGTTCTACAACAAGGAGACGGGTACCTACGAGCTCAAGGGCGAGGGCCGCTCGCTGACGAGCGACGAGATGGTCGACTATTGGGCCGACCTGGTGGAGCGCTACCCCATCATCTCCATCGAGGACGGCCTGGACGAGGAGGATTGGGACGGCTGGGTCAAGCTGACCGAGCGCATCGGCAACAAGGTGCAGCTCGTGGGCGACGACCTGTTCGTCACCAACACCGACCGCCTGGCGCGCGGCATCGAGCTGGGCGCGGCTAACGCCATCCTCATCAAGGTGAACCAGATCGGCACGCTCACCGAGTCGCTCGAGGCCATCGAGATGGCCAAGCGCGCCGGGTACGCCTGCATCGTCTCGCACCGCTCGGGCGAGACCGAGGACTCCACCATCGCCGACCTGGTGGTGGCCACCAACGCCGGCCAGATCAAGAGCGGCGCGCCCTGCCGTTCGGACCGCGTTGCCAAGTACAATCAGCTGGTGCGCATCGAGGACCAGCTGGAGGACAGCGCCTCCTACGCAGGCAACGGCGCCTTCTACAACCTGCGCTAATCGCGCTCGTCGCGGTATCTGAGCGCGCGGGTCTTGCGGCTGCTGCCGCACGGCCCGCGCGTTTTTTGCGTTATGCCCCGGCTGCCCGTAAGATGGACGGCACCCGCAACGAGACGATAGGAGGGCCGGATGGGCAGCAAGCAAACGATTACGCGCGACGAGATTCTGCAGAAGGCCTATGACCGGGCCTGCGCCGAGGGCATCTCGGCGCTCGACACCCGCTCCATCGCGCGGGAGTGCGGGGTCGCCGTGGGGACCATCTACAACTATTTTCCCGACATGGCCGCCTTGCGCACCGAGGTGATCCAGCGCTTTTGGCTCGAGGCCCTTGAGCGGGCGAACCGGGCGGCATGCAGGGCGGGCGAGGGCAGCACGCTGTGCTACTGCCGTCGGCTGCTCGAGGCGCTGGGGTCGTCGCTCGCCGGCTTTCGGGAGTATTGGCTGCGGGACATGCCGGCGCTGGACGGGCGGACCCGCGAGCGCACGCGCGATGCCGAGGCGGCTTGCTTTCGGTCGATCCAGGCAAGCATCCAGCAGGTGATTGAGGCGGATGACAGGATCTTGGCGCGCGCTCGTGCGCGGCTGGATGAAGAGGCGCTTGCCGCGTTCATCTGGTCGTCGATGCTCGACAGCCTGCGCCGCGGCGAGGCTTCGCAGGCGATTGTGCTCGACGTGCTTGAGCTGGCATTGTATGGTGCGCAGACGCCCGGGGCGTAGGGCGTCGCGCGGGTCCGGCTGCCGATTTGCGCGGCGGGCGGCGCAAAGCCTGCACATCTGGTTTGCGGGCGCGTGGTATAACTAACTACACGACATACACCAAGCGCACACGCACTTCAAACACACAAGGCGCCCATGGCAACACACTTCAACGACAACGGTTCCGCATCGCCGTCCACCGGGACGGCCGCTCTCGTCCGCACGCCGCGGCGAGCGCTCGACCCCAACAAGACCGGGGACCTCTCGCTGGCTTCGCGGCGGTCGGCATCGGCCGGGTCAGCGTCGCGCGCCGGTGCGCGTACGGGTCGCGATAGCGCGTGGGATATGGGCGCCCGGGGTGCGGATGGTTCGCAGGGGGTTGCCGGAGCACCGGGCGCTGCGTCGTCGCACGCCTCGCGCGGGCGTTCGTTCGGCTCCTCGCGTGCGGGTCGTTGGAGCGGAGGTGCCGGCTCTGCTGCTGGCCGGTCGGGCCGCGCTGGCAATCCGGGCGTGTCGGGCGCACGGGACCGGGAGCACGTGGACGCGCAGGGGCCGGTTGTCTTTCCGGCGCGCACGGCGCATCCCGGGCGCACGGGTGCCTCCGTGCGCGGTCCGCGCCCCGTGACCGAACACAAGGTGCCCAAGCTCGCCTCGATTGCGGTAGCCCCCTTTGTGGCGCTGGCTTCGCTGTTCACCAAACGAAGCGCGAACCGTGCCGCCGCCGGCAAAAGCGCGGCACAGCAGACCGACTTCATGAAGTATGCAAGCGATAACCGCTTCATCCGGTTCTTCTACGCACTCACCACCGGGCCGCGCCGCTTCGTGTTCTACCTGCTGGTGATGGCGCTGGTGGGCGTGGGGCTCTACCTGCCCATACGCGACTTCTACGTGGCGTATCGCACGCAGGATATCCTGGAGCAGCAGGTGGCCATCCGCAAGAAGTACAACGAGGCCCTTACCGACGAGGTCGATTCGTACCTGTCCCAGGAGGGAATCGAGGACGCCGCCCGCAAGAAGCTCGGCATGGTGATGCCGGGTGAGCAGACCATCACGGTGGAGGGACTGGACGAAAATGGCAATCCGGTGACCGAGGGGACGGACTCCTCGAGCGGCGGCTCGTCCGATTCCTCGTCGGGCCAAGATGCCTCGGCCGGGTCGCAGGATGCGTCCGGGAACGCCGATGGGACGGATGCCTCGGGCGATGCCAAGACGGATGCGAGCTCGGATGGCGGCTCCAGCGCGGATTCGGGCAGCGATTCGTCTGATGCTTCGGGCGGAACGCTCAAGGGCTCCGATGCGGCCGATGCCAGCAAGACGGGGTCCAATACCGATGCCGCCACGTCGGGCAAGGACCCGTCGACCTCCGCCGAGGTGGAGGCGGCCGAGCGTGCGGTTTATGAGAATTCTGCCTGGTATTGGAAGGTGCTCGACAAGGTGTTTTTCTTCGACGGCGCGAACGGCATGGCGGTGGTTTCCACCGGCGATGCGTCGTGACGGCTTCGGGCGCACGCCCTCGCCCGCGGCGTATCGCGGCGATCGACATCGGAACCGTGTCCACGCGTCTGCTGTGCGCGGAGCTGCGTGATGGGCGGCCGCAGCAGTTGTTCAGATGCACGCAGATCACCGATCTGGGCGAGGGTGTCGATGCCACGGGCCGCTTTACCGAGGCGGCGCAGCGGCGCGTGCTCGATGCGTGCCGTGGGTTTTTGCATGAGGCGGCGTCGCGCGAGGTCGAGTTTGTGTGCACCACGCTTACGAGCGCTGCCCGCGATGCGGAAAACGGGGCCGACCTGCTGGCGGGTTTGGCCGAGCTGGGGCTGCGTCCGCAGGTGATTCCTGGCGAGGTGGAGGCGCGGCTGACGTTTTTCGGCGTGGCGCATGATTTTTCGGGGCAGCGTATCGCCGTGGCCGATTCGGGCGGCGGCTCAACGGAGTTCGCTATCGGGGCGTATGCGCCGGGCGAGCCGTTGACGCTTGAGCGCGTGCGCTCGCTGGACATCGGGTGCCGTCGGGTGACGGAGCGGTTTTTCTCCTCCCTGCCGCCTGCTGCCGGGGAGCTTGAACGCGCCTGCGCATGGGTGCAGCCGCAGTTCGAGGCGTTTTGGGATGCGCTTGATGAGCGCCCCGACCGGCTGGTGGCGGTTGGCGGAACGGTCACCTCGCTGGTGGCGATGGTGCACGGCTTGGTGACCTATGATTCTCATTTCGTGCACCTGCATGAGCTTTCGCTGGCTGAGGTCGAGGCGAGCATCGAGCGGCTGCGCTGCCTGGATGCTGCGGGCGCCGCGGCGCTTCCGGGCATTCAGCCCAAGCGTGCGCCCGTGATGCTGGCCGGAGCGCTGGTGATTCGCGTGGCGATGCGCGCCGGCGGGTACGAGAGCCTGACGGTGAGCGAGAACAGCCTATTGGCGGGCGCGACGGCAACCATGGGCGAGGTGCTTGATGGCCGTGCGCCGACGATCGGATGGACGCCGGAGCTGAGCCCGGTTCGGTAGCTGAGGCTGGTATGGTGGTCGGTCCTGCTGCGGCGACCGAGTTCGATGCGGCGTCTGGGTTTACTGCGGGGCTCGACGCAGCAGGGGCTACCGGGGCAGCGAGCGTTGGTGGGACTCCGCGTGCGGCTGGCGCCGCCCGCGCCCCGCTTCGACGCCTCCCGGCGTCTCGCGCGCTGCGCCGGGTAACGCTTCCGCGTTCCCTCGGCTCCGCGCCCTCCCGGGTTCGAGTCCGTGCGCGGTGCACGGAAAAGCGGGCCCGGTCTGGTCCGCACGATTTCTTGCATGGTAGGGGCGGTGGGACTCGAACCCACAATCCCGAAGGCTGAAGATTTTAAGTCTCCTGCGTATGCCAATTCCGCCACGCCCCCTTGCATGGGGAGAAGTGTACCACGCGGCGAGGCGCGGGGCGGTTGTTAGATGGGGCGCGAGCGTGCTGGGATGTGCTGTGATTCTCGAAAAAAAGATTGGAAATTTCTCTTGAACGGCTGAGGGTGTTTGGGTACTATATAGCTCCATGCGGGCGTGGCGGAATTGGCAGACGCGTATGGTTCAGGTCCATATGGGGGCAACCCCGTGAAGGTTCAAGTCCTTTCGCCCGCACCATCTGAACTGAAAGCTCCCTTCGGGGAGCTTTTTTCGTGCGCCCTGTTCGAGGCGGCTTCCAAGCTCGACATGCGAATCGTCGCCGAGTGGGTCCAGCAGCCCTGCTCGCAGCATTCGACGAGGTTCGTATGGTTCTGATCGCGTGTCTTTCGTCTTCGCCGACTTAGCTTCACGGGATGGGCCACATATGTCGGGCCAGCCCCTTGCGGGATGTGTGGCGCACTCCTTATATATGGACCGTCCCATGCATATACCGGTCCAAACCGGCCATTCACCGGTCTGTGCGGGAATCGCCGATACTTCAACCCTCCGAACAGGTATCCTGAGAACAGTGTTCCTCCGTTCTAAGGACCAACTATGTACATGATCGTTGAACTCTTCCAGGGGATTATCGGCTTGGTGGTGCTTATCGCCATCATCGGCCTGCTCACGGGCAACCTGTTTTTCGTCGTCCAGCAGCAACATGCGGTGATCATCGAGCGCCTGGGTAAGTTCCACACCATCGTGGGTGCCGGCTTCCACGTGAAAATTCCGTTCGTCGACCGCAAGGCGGCCACAGTTTCGCTGCGCACCATGAAAAACGGCTTCGATATCGACGTCAAGACCGAGGACAACGTCACGATCGGTCTCGAGGTGTCGGCCCAGTACCACGTGAGCTATGAGATGGGCTCGGGCCCCACCGAGTCGGGCGTGTACAAGAGCTACTACATGCTGCAGCAACCCGTGGCGCAGATGCGCGACTTCATCACCGACGCGCTGCGCTCGTCCATCCCCGTCTACACGCTCGATGAGGTCTTCGCCAAGAAGGACGACATCGCCAAGGACGTGAACGCTACCGTATCCGAGCAGATGGACGCCTACGGCTTTACGCTGGTATCCACGCTGATCACCAAGATTGCGCTGCCTGCCGAGGTCGAGGACTCCATGAACCAGATCAACGCCGCGCAGCGCACGAAGGCCGCCGCACAGGATCTGGCCGAGGCCGACCGCATTCGCCGTGTTACCGAGGCGCGCGCCGAGGCAGAGGCAATGGAGAAGGCCGGCGAGGGCATCGCCAACCAGCGCAAGGCCATCGCTATCGGTATCAAGGACTCGCTGGAGACGATTCAGGAAACCGGCGTGAGCAATGAGGAGGCCAACCAGCTGTTCATGTTCACGCAGTGGGCCGAGATGATGGGCGAGTTTGCCAAGACGGGCAAGAGCGCCGCGGTGGTACTGCCGAGCGATTTCAAGCAGACTTCGTCGATGTTCGAGCAGATGCTGACGGCCGAGCAGGCGAGCGACGCAGCGGCTGCTGCGCCGATTCCGGTGCAGGATTAGGCTCCCGAGCCTGGCTTGGCTTGGCTTGGCTGGCAGCGGACACCGTGCGGTAACGGGCTGACCGTGCTTGCGAGGCGTGGTGCATGGGCGGGCCCGCGTGCCGCTGCGCCGGCGTTTGTGCATGCCGAGGCGCATGCCGAAGTGCGTGCCGGCCGCCGCGCGGCGAGCGCTCGAATACGTTGACCCGCGTGTCGGCGCCCCGTGCGGGAGTAGGTATTCGAGCCATAATTGGTCCGCGGCGGACGCACCCCCGCGCTGGTATCGCTGGCCGATGCTACTACGGGGTTGTGCCTGTTGCCGCCCTGCGCCGGCGTCGCTGGTCGGTGCTGCCGCAGGGCGCGTGCATTATTGCTGCCCCGCGTTGATCGGCTGGACTGATGCATGGGGTACTATAACGAAAGAGCTGCAACGATGTTTGAGGGGGCGTGCGAGCGCCCCTTCGCGCAATGAAGGGAGAGCGCATGAGCGCGTCGCGTAAGTTCCTGAAGATCGTCTCGATGTTGATGGTGCTGACAAGCATTGGCTTTTTGGTATGCGGGGTGTTGATAGCGGGGTTTGGCCTCATCAGCGCCGCGCCGATTTCCGGCACTGATGCGGCGATGCCCTACGCGGCCGTTTCCGCGGTGACGTGCGCGGTCTTTCTGCTGACTGGCTTGTCGGGGATGCAGTCGGCCAATGTGCCGTCCAAGATCAATACAACGTGCGCCATGGTATATGGCAGCATCGTGCTTGCGGCGGTGAACGTGGCGTTTTGGGCTTGGCAGGGCTTCTCGAACATCGATGTTGCCGACGCCGTGCTGCTGGTGCTGGGGGTCGCCGAGGTCGCGGGTGCGTTCGTGTTCGCGCGCAACGTGAAGAAGGAGCGCGAGGTTTGGCATTAGGCGCTGCGCTCCCAGGGGGCAGTCCAGCATAGTGGCCGAATCCCGGCATCCTGATGAGCCCGGTTCCGGAATCTCTCCGGGGCCGGGCTCTTGGTGTGTGCAGGCTGTTGTGCGGGTTGCGGCCTGCAATCTAATAATCTTAATAATTGCGCGCTTCTATCCATGATGCCAAATCATAGTAAATACGCAGTGGGTCATATAATAAAAGGGTTGATGAACAGTGGTCGCAAATGCCATCTAATGGGTGTTTGCACGGTGCGAATCGACGCCATGAAGCCGGATATCGTCGATATTGAGGCATCTTTGGCGCTTTTGGCCGGTATTTTGCTCGCGGGAGCCCGGCGGGCGCGTCATGCATACGATATTTCGCAGGTGAAACACCCATTAGATGAGGTTTGCGACCAGGGTAAAATGGCTCTGTAAAAACAGATGCAATCTTGCGGATACATAGATACTTAAATGCGTAACAGTGAATTTCTAATCGCAAGGCACCGGAAGTTACATCAGATAGAGCTTTCTGGCGGCCCGCATCTGAAAGGAGCTGTGGAAACGGAAGGCCGAATTACGGTTATTGCCCTGCAAAGCCGATTTCGTTTTGAGCGGTCTGTTGTGCACCAACAGGTTGCTCACATTCGGCCTACGTGCCATTAAAACCAGCTGTCACCGTCGTCGGGCTCACCGCGGTCAACGTAGATCTTCTGCGTGCGCTTTTCCAGCAGGAACGCTACGAACGCAAAGATGATGATTCCGGCAACGAACAGCACGGCAACGCCGCCGCGCGTGTTGAACAGAAAATCAAAAAACGTGTCCATCCTGCGTCTCGCTTTCATCGCCATAGCTGGCATGCCACAATTTAGTGGTACCAGTATATACTTGCACTGCACAAACGTACGCAAGGAACACGGAGGCACCATGCTCGATATCAAGTTCGTTCGCGAGAACCCCGACGCGGTCGACGCCGCGATGGCGAATCGCCAGACCTCGTGGGATCGCAGCAAATTCTTCGAGATCGACGAGGCCCGTCGTTCCGTGATCGCCGAGGTTGAGGAGCTCCAGGCCACGCGCAACGCCGAGTCGAAGAAGATCGGCGTGCTCATGAAGGAGGGCAGGCGCGACGAGGCCGATGCGGCGAAAAACGCTGTGCGCGAGGTGAACGAGCGCATCGAGAGCCTGGCCAGCCGCCGTTCCGAGCTCGAGGACGAGCTGCACGATTTCATGGCGCACCTGCCCAACCTGCCCTACGAGGCCACGCCCGTGGGCAAGGATGAGAACGAGAATCCCGAGCGCCGCCGGGTGGGCGAGCCGCGCGATTTTGCCGCCGAGGGCTTTGAGCCCAAGGCCCACTGGGACCTCGGTACCGAGACCGGTATCCTGGACTTCGATCGTGGCTCCAAGCTCTCCGGTGCCCGCTTCACTGTGCTTTCCGGCGCCGGTGCCACGCTCGATCGCGCGCTGCAAAACTTCTTCCTGAACACCCACATCGCGCGCGGCTTCACCGAGTTCATCCCGCCGGTGATCGTCAACCGTGAGATCATGTACGGCACGGGCCAGCTGCCCAAGTTCGAGGACGACGCCTATCATACCGGCGAGGACCAGTTCCTGATCCCCACCGCCGAGGTGGCACTTACGAACCTGCACGCCGGCGAGGTGCTCGACGCCTCCCAGCTGTCGCTGCGCTACACCGCCGGCACGTCGTGTTTCCGCGAGGAGGCGGGTTCAGCCGGTCGCGATACGCGCGGCATCATTCGCCAGCATCAGTTCACCAAGGTGGAGATGGTCAAGTTCGCCACGCCCGAGCAGTCCGATGAGGAGCTGGAGAGCATGGTGGCCGAGGCCGAGTTCATTCTGCAGCAGCTCGGCCTGCCGTATCGCGTGATCAGCCTGTGCACCGGTGATTTGGGCTTCTCTGCCCGCCAGACCTACGATATCGAGGTGTGGCTGCCGAGCTACAACGCGTACAAGGAGATTTCCTCCTGCTCGAACTGCGGCGATTTTCAGGCCCGTCGCGCGAACATCAAGTATCGCGACTCCGAGAATTTCAAGGGCACGCGCTTCGTGCACACGCTCAACGGCTCTGGCTTGCCCACCGGGCGCACCATGGCCGCCATCATGGAGAACTACCAGAACGCCGACGGCTCCATTACGGTGCCCGAGGTTCTGCGTCCGTACATGGGCGGTATCGAGAAGATCGAGCCTGTGGCATAAAAGCATTTGTTTATCAGTTCGCGGATCGCCGTCTCTGTCGCGCTTGCGCAGGGGCGGCGATGTTGTTGGGGAGGGGTTCTTGCGCGGCGCCGGCGCGGCGCCTCGATTCTGGAGAGGTTCGCATCCGGGGTCGAACGGGGCCGTGATGGGCCGGTTGGGTTGAGCGATTGGCGCGCCAGCCCCGGTGCAGGCTCTATCGTTTCGCGGTCGTCAACGCACTTCTGCGTGCCGAAGGAGCTGTCGTCGGGCGGGGTTTCCTCTTCACTCGATGTCGTCATACCTCTGAGCTGGCAGTTCTCTCGGGTTCAAAAAAAGTTGGAGCAATTTTTAAAAAGTGCTTGACGCATTCGGGGGTGCATGCGATTATATCTCTTGCGTTGCGGCGTTACCTCAGCTGGATAGAGGGTCTGACTACGAATCAGAACGTCACAGGTTCGAATCCTGTACGCCGCACCAGTTGATTGTGAAACCCGGTCTGCTCAGCAGGCCGGGTTTTTGCTTTGTTGCGAGTTTGCCTCGCGTCTTGGCTTGCGGGCTATAGGACAAAAAGTGTGTGTGTGAGTCCAGGCTGTCCCTGCAGCTAGGATGATGAAAATGTGTCCTGGAAATTGAGAGCGTCTAAGCAGCTCGGCGGGAATGAGGAGGCTGCCCGATGTGCTTGTCACAGCGACTTGCGTGGTAGCTACCGCAAAGCGTGTGGGCGTTCGTCGTGGTGTGCGATTTCGCAACTGCGCTTTAGTTCGGGACTATCTGCTGCAAAATCGAGGTTTTGCGAAATGCGTTTCCCAGGTGCCATTTCGCGTCCGTTTTCGGCTGAGCGCGACCTGCGGTTTTGCTGATGTCGGACGGCCTGGGACATGTGACCGACGCGGTGCCATTTCGCAAAACCTCGATTTTGCAGCAGGGCGCGGCCGCGAAGTGGGTTACGCTGCCTCCAAGCTCCAAGCTCCAAGCTCCAAGCTCCAAGCTCCAAGCTCCAAGCTCCAAGCTCCGTGCAGCTACGCCGCCACGCTACCGCGCCGCCATGCTGCCACGCCTCCATCGCACCGCCACTCCGCCATACCGCGACGTCGCCATCGCGGGGCCCCGCAGAACCGCACCGCAACGCATTATAGATATCAAACCCCCTTGTATCCTAAGTACTCTGGTATGCAAATCCTCATACAAGTGGTTCTAACCCACTTTAGAGAGAACCAGTGGTCAGGGTGTCCTGAGTACGCTCACAGACAAACTTCGACCGCCCACCAAACTGTGCATCAAGATTGATCAAGACACGGTTATAATCCGCGGCAAGTTCGGACTGGTTATCAGGTTCGTACCAGTTTGACTCCGGCGGAGATGCCGGGATGTAAGCAACCCCTCGCATGAGGGGAGAGGGAAAGGGGACGTATGCGAAGAGCTACCATGCTTCGCCGTCTGTTCGCCTATACCGCAGCCGTGATTGCGGCTGTTGGCATGGCGTTCGGCGCCGTGGCTCCGGCATTTGCCGATGGCGCCATCATGGGCCATCTCGTGTCGGGCGCCAACAACGGCAACAACCACTTTGGAGGCGCAAAGCCCGAGGCGTTCGTGCTAAGCGACACCAAGGTGGGCGACCAGACGGTCGGGGCCGATTTCATCGTGAACAGCGATCCGGCGAAGTCGCGCGTGCGTTTCGTGGTGAGCTACGTGGACGATACCCACTGGGCCTACGTCGGCTACGACGTAAGCAACAGCTGGTTCATCGAGTACAAGGCGGGCGACAAGTCCGGATACCCGGCGCTCAGCGGCCTGCCTTCGATTCCGAAGGGCCAGAAGGCCGCCATCTCGGTTTCGCACGAGAACAACACCGTGAAGGTGACGGTCAACGGCGCCACCGCGTCTGTGGAGAACGCCGACTTCGTGAGCGTCATGAAGCAGGAGGGCAAGGTCGGCTTCGGCGCCGCAACGTGGAATTCCGACTACACCGACGTCTACTTCACGAACGTGAAGATGGGCGACAAGACGGTGGTCGACTTCTCCGCATGGAAGCCCTACAAGGAGGTCGACGGCCAGACCTGGGAGCCCAAGGCGGAGTACGCCACGCCCGAGGGTCGCAAGTGGATCCACGTGACCGCCGGCAACAACAACGGCGGCGGCCATGCTTACGGCGACGCTGCCCAGAAGGGCCCGATCACGCTGATCGGCAAGGACGCCGCGGTGAAGGCGGGCGACACCGTGTCGCTTACCTTCAACCCGGTGAACACCAACAACTTCGGCATCTTCTACACCTACGTGGATGCGAACAACTGGTTCTACATCGGCTATGACTCGTCGAGCAAGTGGTACTGGCAGTGCGGCAGCGGCAGCTACGGCTCCATGGGCGGCGACCTGCCCGCTCCGGTTGCCGGCGAGCCGCTCGAGCTGGCCATCACCGTGCAGAACGAGAAGGTCGAGCTGTCCGTCAACGGCAAGAAGCAGAGCGCGAGCCTGCAGACCGTGGGCGACTTCGTTGCGAAGAATTCCGGCAAGGGCCACATGGCCGTCATGGCCAAGGGCGCGGGCGCGGAGTTCAAGTTCGCCGACGCCAAGGTCGCCAACACTGCCGAGACCCACGACCTCATGGAGGGCACCTGGGAGTTCGCGGCCAACCGCACCGGCCAGCAGCAGGAGTCCGTCTACGTGAACCTCGCCCCGGTGAAGGGCACGGTCACCGCCAAGGACGGCACGCCGCTCGAGGGCGCCGTGGTGCGCGTGGCCAACCTCAAGGCCACCACGGACGCCAAGGGCGCCTACGCGATCGAGGACGTTGAGGCCGGCGAGCAGACCATCGTGGCCAGCTACCCTGGCTACCAGGCCCTCTCCCAGAAGGTGACGGTCAAGGGCGGCACCGACGCCGACAAGAACGTGGTCGACTTCAAGCTGGAGCCCAAGGCCCAGGTTGACCTGAGCAAGTACCAGACCATCGCCTCCGACGCGATGAAGGTCTACGTGTCCGACAAGTTCCCGCAGGTGGTCCGCTATGAGCTCACCTCCGGCGCGAACAAGGGCAAGTTCTTCCGCGCCCAGGAGACCGACGTCAAGACGCTGAAGATCAACGGCGTCGAGGTGGCCCCGACGGTCAAGGCGGCCATCAAGGGCGATACCGCCACCTACGAGCTCACCGTGGCCCCCACCGACAAGCTCAAGGTCAATGCGACCCTGACCGTCGAGGTGAAGGTGTCCGGCACCGAGCTGTCCTGGAAGATCACCGACATCAAGAAGGCCGACGGCTCCGCCGCGATCGCCTCCATCGATATCTCCGGCATGAACCTGCTCATGCTCGACCAGGTGGACGGCGGCACGGGCTTTGCCGGCGCGAAGATGTCCACCAACGCCGCTGCGACGGGCGACCGCTTCTATTCCTTCGACGGCGAGTTCAACCCCAGCACCGAGGATTTCTTCCTGTATGGTTTCCTGAGCAGCAAGGATCTCTCCGCCGGCATCTTCTCCAACTCCGAGATGGAGAAGGACGAGCGCATCACGCTAAACAACGGCACCGATACCATGGGCCTGTCGAGCTCGGTGTGGTACTACGAGCAGGGCGATAAGGGCGGCCAGACCTATCTGGCCAACAACGCCGACGTCAAGAGCTACCCGACCAGCGAGCTGCCGTGGGTGAAGGTCGCGATCGCCGATGGCGACGCGAACGGTGACGGCGACATCGACTGGAACGACGGCGCGGTTGCCACGCGCAAGATCCTCAACACCCCGCAGGGCTCCGAGGACATCAAGAACCTGGTGAACTACCGCATCGTCATGAACTTCGGGTCCGAGGTCACCAACCCCTACGCGCTGACGGCCGACAACCTGAAGAAGGTCTCGCTGATCACCGACGGCCTGCCGCAGGCGCTCCTGCTCAAGGGCTACGGCAACGAGGGCCACGACTCTGCGAACTCCGAGTACGCCGACATCTCCGAGAAGGAAGGCGGCGTTTCCGGGTTCCAGGACCTCATCAAGGTGGCGCACCAGTACAACACCCAGGTGGGCATCCACGTGAACGCGCAGGAGGCCTACCAGGAGTCGAAGTCCTTCAACGAGCGCATGGTGAAGGGCCAGGGCAACGGCTGGGGTTGGCTTGACCAGTCCGTTGCCATCGACAAGCTGTGGGACCTGGGCTCCAGCGCGCGCTGGAACCGCTTCGTGCAGCTCTACGACCGCATCAACGGCACGCACTTTGCGAACAAGGACTTCGGCAAGGGCGAGTACGTGGGCGATCCGGCCGAGACCGGCGCTGCCGCGGCATCGATGGCCGAGCTGAAGGCCGACGCCGCGAAGCGCGACAACAACATGGACTTCATCTATCTCGACGTGTGGTACCAGGATGCCTGGGAGACCCGCCGCATCGCCGAGCAGATCAACTCGCTGGGCTGGCGCTTCTCCACGGAGTTCCCGAACGAGGGCGAGTACGACTCCACCTGGAGCCACTGGGCCACCGAGATCCAGTACGGCGGCACCGGCACCAAGGGCATCAACAGCGACATCGCGCGCTTCCTGCGCAACGACCAGCGCGACATCTCGCCCAACAACGCCGGTCCCACCGCAAGCCACGCCAAGACGGCGATGAACAACCCGCTGCTGTCCGGCTACACGCTGGAGGGCTTCGAGGGCTGGGGCAACGAGCAGGACTTCAACACCTACGTGAAGACCACCTACCTGGAGAACCTGCCCACCCGCTTCCTGCAGCACTACCAGGTGACCGACTGGACCAACTACAGCGGCGCCGAGGGCGACGTCTCGCCGGTGGGCAACCACGAGAAGCAGATCAAGCTCAAGAACGAGGCCGGTGACGAGGTCGTGGTGACCCGTCATGCGCAGCAGCGCAACGACGCCGTGTGCGAGCGCGAGATCACCCTCAAGGGCGTGAAGGTCCTCGACGACGACGCCTACCTGCTGCCGTGGACCGACGAGAACGGCGAGGAGAAGCTCTACCACTACAACGTCGACGGCGACTCCACCACCTGGACGCTGCTCGACGGCTGGAAGGGCCAGAACCTGGTGCTCTACAAGCTCACCGACCAGGGCCGCGTGAAGGTCAAGGACCTGCCTGCGTCCGATGCCTTCACCTTCAAGGCCGAGGCCGGCGTGCCCTACGTGATCGTGAAGGCCAGCTCCAAGACCGAGGTCCCGACGGCTGACACCGTCGACTTCGGCGAGGGCACCGGCGTGACCGACCCGGGCTTCAACGCTTACGAGAACAATGAGCAGCTCAACGCCAAGGTGTGGAGCGGCGACGTGACGGATGCCTCCGTGCGCGTCGAGACCGCCGGCACCGGCGACCAGCGCCTGGCCATCAACAGCCCGGCCAAGGATGTGGCGGTGTCCACCAAGCTCACCGGCCTCACCGCCGGCAAGACCTACGTGGCCGAGCTCTATATCGACAACGAGTCCGATGCGAAAGCGACCATCGAGGTTGCTTCGGGCGACTCCAAGGCCGCGCGCTCCACGGGCCGCTCGGTGGCGCAGAACTACACTGCCAGCGACGAGAAGCACACGAGCAACCTGCAGGCGTCCCACATGACGCGCATCTACGTGAAGTTCACGGCCGGCTCCGACACCGCCACGCTCACGGTGAAGCGCGCTGCGGGCGCGGGCAGCACGTATGTGGACAACATCCGCTACGTGGAGAACGAGAAGTTCCCGGTGCAGGATGCCAAGGGCAATTTCAGCCAGGACTTCGAGAACGCTGTTTCCGGCCTGTACCCGTTCGTGATCGGTCCGTCCTCCTACGGCGGCGACGCGGTGGCGCATCTCTCCGAGAAGCACGCGCCCTACACGCAGACCGGCTGGCACAACAAGCAGCTCGACGACGCCATCGACGGCAACTGGTCGCTCAAGTACCACGACGGGCGCAAGGGTCTGCTGTATCAGACGACGCCCCAGACGCTCGCCTTCGAGCCGGGCAAGACCTACACGGTTGAGTTCGACTACCAGACCGGCGAGCTGGCTCGGTACCAGATGATCGTGGGTCATGGCGAGGACGACGGCGATACGGAGAAGATCGAGAGCTACACGGTTCCCACCGAGTTCCTCCCGGTGACCTACGTCGACGGCAAGCAGACCACCCAGCACGTGAAGATGGAGGTCACCGGCGCAGACGATGGTCTGACCTGGATCGGCCTGTACTCCGCGGGCAACAGCGGCAACACGGCGATCGGTTCGGGCGACTTCGTGCTCGACAACCTCAAGGTGACGGTCAAGGACGGCGGCACCGATGCCGGCGATACCGAGAAGCCGACGGTCCCCGGCAACGTGGAGATCGGCGAGGTGGGCGACACCAGCGCGAAGCTGACCTGGACGCCCGCCTCCGACGACACCGATGTTGCCGGCTACGAGGTGTTCGTGAACGGTAAGAGCGTGGCCAAGCTCGGTCCGGACGCCACGAGCTATACGCTCGAGGGGCTTGAGCCCGGTACGGCCTACGAGGTGTCCGTGCGTGCGTTCGACGCGGCCGGCAACGTGTCCGATGTGGTGAGCAAGAAGCTGACCACCACGGGTAGCAACAACGGTGGGGACAACGGCGGCGACAACGGATCCGGCGACAACAACGGCAACGGCGGGACCGGCGGTAACAACGGCGGGGCCGACAACGGCAACGGCGGGACCGGCGATAACGGCAACGGTGGTTCCGGTGCCAACGGCGGCAACAACGCCGGTGCTCAGAAGCCGGGCAACAAGCCGAGCGGCAACCTCGTCCAGACGGGCGACGATGCGCTGCTGGCGATCATCCCGGTGGTTGCCATCGGTGCGGTGCTGGTCGTGGGCGGTATCGTGGTGGCCAAGCGCCGCCGCAGGTAACGCGTTTGGCCGGTGCGCGTCCTGTCGATGCGTGCCCTGCCGACGTGCCTGCGCGATACGTGCCCTGCCGACGCGCCTGCGCAGTGCGCACCCCGTCGGCGTGCACTGCGCGATGCTCGCATGAGATGGGCTGCGGCTGGGTTTCCCGTTGCCGCAGCCCAGCAGGGATCGCGCGGTGCTCGCGAGCGCGATCGGTCCGAGCTGCCGTGGTAATTCACGCGAGCGCGATGGCCCGCATGGGCGGAATTCCGGTTTCGCCCGGGGCCGTTGCATTTCAAGCCGAGCGCTGCATGGCGTTCGCATGAACAAAGGCCTGCAGGCTTCGCCATCATGGCGACGGCCTGCAGGCCTTTTGCATGTTGGTGGGGCGCCGGTGCATTTGGGTTCACCCTTTGGCCGATTGGCGATTCCCGGCTCGGTTTCCAGCCTTTTGACGGCCCCGGTCTATCTCCTGGCCGTTCGGCAAACCCGGGTGCGTATCCCGTCCGTCTGGCGATTCCGGGTTCGCTGCTCGTCCATCCAGCAATTCCGGGTTCGGGTTTCGTCCATCGACACATCCCGGGTTCGGGTTTCGTCCATCCAGAGATGAAAAACGGCTCCAGATGGACGGAAGGCGAACCCGGTTTTTCCGGATGGCTCAAACCCGAACCCTGTTTCTGTGGATGGCTCAGACCCGAACCCTGTTTCTGTGGATGGCTTAGACCCGAACCCTGTTTCTGTGGATGGATGAAGTTCGCGTCCGAGGTCCGAGAGCGGGCAGTCCCGCCCCGTTCCGGGTTCGGCTTTCAGCCATCGGTGCATCTCCGGGCGCGGCTTGTGTCCATCGGTGCATCCCCAGGCGCGGCTTGTGTCCATCGATGCGGTCCGGGTTCGGATTTCGTCCATCGACACATCGCGGGTGCGGGCTTCGACCATCCGACAATCTCGGGTTCGGAATTAGTCCATCCGGCGATTCCGGGTGCGGACTTTGTCCATCTAGAGGCAAAAAACTGCCCCAAACGGACACAGGGCGAACCCTGTTTTCTCAGATGGACAGAAGACGAACCCTACATTTTCAAACGGACAGAAGCCGAACCTTGCTTTCTCAAACGGACGCAAGCCGAACCCTACTTGCTCAGATGGACACGGTCCGAACCCAATTTCCCTGGACGGACGCGGTCCGAACCCCATTTCTTCGGATGGCCGAAACCCGAACCTTGGTGTGTCCGTTGGGGCGCGCGGCCGATTTGCCTGTTGGGATACGTGGCCGCGCCGCGGCCGATGCGCTGGTACAGGTGACCGCTTGTTGCTGCAGCCTGCTTGCGGGGCGCGGGACGACCGTATGCGCGCTCTCCCGCGCCTTGCCGCCGCGACACCAGCTGCCGCTCGGCCACCGTTTTGCAATCATCGACCGCCTGCATGCACTTCCGCGCCTTGCCGCCGCGCTGTCTATGGAGTCGCTCGGGCGCCCCGCTTGCGCCCCGGCACCAACGGCTTGCGCCCCGATGCCCGTCCTGCTTGCGCCACGCTCTGCCTGTGCCCCGGCACCAACAGCCGCGCCCCGATGCCCGTCTTTCCTGCGCTACTCGGCGCGGGCGACGGCCTGCTCGAAGTCGCGCGTGCCGCGGAAGACCTCGTGCTTGTAGGGGTTCACGCCGAGCTTCTTGGCGCGGTAGACGATGTAGGCAAGCGCTGCGATGTTGGCGGCGAGCGCCACGGCGGACACAGCCAAGTTCACGTTCGGGTTGTTCACAGAGTTGGTGCTGAACACGGAGTAATCCTGGAACGCGGGCACCACCTGCGCGAACATGCACCACAGCGCCAGCGTGTTGGCTCGGTTCTGGATCCAGCCGCCCTTGTTCCAGAAGAAGTTCGCCACCGTGGGCGCCAGCAGCAGCGCCAGGCCGCAGTACCAGGCATGCGTGGGCAGGCAGTTGTAGGTGTAGCAGAAGTTCCACAGGTCATAGGCCACGATGTAGACCCACGTCATGTCCGGCCACAGCATGTCTTCGCGTTTCTTGGAGCGGTAGATGCCCCACCAGCCGGTCATGCAGAAGATGTTGATGAGACCGGCAACGCCGTTGAGGACGTTGTGCCAGCCGCCCATGAGCGTGACGCCCTCGGAGCTCACCCAGGTGGTGCCGAACGCGCGCACCGCGCTCTCGAAATCGGACACCACGGCGATCAGGATGTTGATGGCCACGATGGCGAAGGGGAAGACCTTGAACGCCTCGCTGCGTCCGAGCTTGCCCCAGCCGTATTTCAGCATCATGAAGCCGATGCAGCCGGCGGTGGCGGCGTAAAGCTTGGCGTAGTGGAACCAGCTGTTCATGTGGACGTACGTGGGGTTGTTGAGCGCCCAATCGGCGCCCGCGGCCGCTCCCACGTAGATTGCGATGAAGTAGACGGTCAGCACGGTGGGCAGGCCGAGAAAGCAGGCGATGCCGCCGATCTTGGAGCGCCGCGCCACCTCGTTGGCGGCGATGAGGCCCACGAACACCAGGGCCCACCCGAGCCACTGGAACGCGGCGTTTTCTCCGTACACCTCGAATAACATACAGGTTCTCCTTTCGTTGGAGCGCTCGGGTTCGATTGCCCGGGCGCATGGTCGGCAATGATGGGGCGTAGGCCGCCGGGGCCGTCGGGATGGAAAGCTGGCCGCTGCCCGGGAGCTGCGCGGGGCCGTCGGGATGGGACGCGGGCCGCTGCCCGGGAGCTGCGCGGGGCCGTCGGGATGGGGCACTGGCCGCTGCCCGGGGCCGCCGGTTGCGGCCAGGGCTGCAGGGCCGTCGCGGCTGCTGCCGGGGGGGGGTGGGCCGCCGGGCGCGCGCCGAGGGTCGCCGGGGCAACCGGGGTGGGGCGTAGGCCGCCGGGGTTTGTCGGAGTGGGACCGCGCTTGAGACGCGGGCGCTGTCGCAGCGGGCGCACGGCCCGTCGCGGGCATGCGGCCCGCACCGCACCATCCTTCCCGCCGTCCGCGCGCCACACGGGAGGCGCTGCCAGAGCCTGGTGCGCCGCGCCCCTCACCCCGGAGCGGAACATTCCCTACAAGGGGCGCTCCTCCGCCTGCTTCTCGATAAAGTGCCCAAGATGCAGGGTGCTGGCGATGATGTCCTTGACGGTCGCGGCCGGCGCGTCCGGGTGCGAACGCAGGTACATGATCAGCCCCGTGATCAGCACGTACATGGTCTCGTATACGTGGTCGATGCAGACCTCGTGGTAGCGCGCGAAGTCAACCACCGTGGTATCGCAGATGTAGCGCGCCACGCGCTCGGCTATCCGGTGCACAAATGCGGTGTACACGCCGGCTGCGGTGCCGCATTCCAGCGAGCGCGACAGCTCGTAGCGTTCGCTGATAAGCGATGTGAGCAGCTCGGCGGCACTGGTGAGCGCGCCGTCGATATCGCCGCGCGTGCGCTGGGCGTTCCATGCCTTCAGACGCTCGATGAACGAATCGATGGTGTCCTCGAGCGCAGCGTCGAGCGCCGCCTCCTTGGTGGGGAAGTAGTGGTAGAACAGCGAACGCGTGCATCCCACGCGCTCGGTGATGCCCGAGACGGACAGGCGGCCCATGCCCTCGCCCGCGCAGATGGCGCGCACCGCCTCGAGGATCTCGGCGCGCCGGTCCTCGTGCGTGTGCCGTTCGCGCTGATGGGCCTCATGCTGGCTTGCCATATGCCTTTCCTCCCGTCGAATCGACCGTTGGACGAATACAGTCTTGAATATTGTTGACAATTCGTCAATATAGAATTTGACAAAGTGTCAATAGTAGTTCGCCGCTACAGGGAGGGGTGCACATGGCCGACGTGCGTGTGCTTGAAGTCAAGGAGAGCGTCTTTGCGGACAATGACCGCAAGGCGCAGGAGCTGCGCGATCGCCTGCGCGCACGGGGGATGTTTCTCCTGAATCTGATGTCGAGTCCGGGCTCGGGTAAAACCACCACGCTCACGCGCACGATCGAGGCGCTGCGCGACGAGCTGTCGATTGCCGTCATGGAGGCGGATATCGATTCCGACGTGGACGCGCGCACGATCGCCGACACCGGCGTGCGCGCCATCCAGCTGCATACGGGTGGCATGTGCCACCTGGACGCCTATATGACCGAGCAGGGGCTCAACGGCCTGTTGACGCAGGACGACCTGCAAACGGGGACGGGGTCAATCGGTGATGCCGAGGCGAGGGGTGCCCTCGCCGTTGACCTGGCGATCCTGGAGAACGTGGGCAACCTGGTGTGTCCGGCGGAGTTCGACACCGGCGCCAGCGCGAACGCGATGATCCTGTCGGTGCCGGAGGGCGACGACAAGCCGCTCAAGTATCCGCTCATGTTCAGCATCTGCGACGTGGTGCTCATCAACAAGATCGACGCGCTACCGGTGTTCGACACCTTCAGCATGGAGCGCGTGCGCGCCAACATCCTCGCGCGCAATCCGAACGCCACCATCATCCCCATCAGCGCCAAGACCGGCGAGGGCATCGATGAGTGGGCCGCCTGGCTGCGCTCGGCCGTTGCCGCCTGGAAGGCCTAAAGGGGCGACGACCAGGATCGGCTACGGGAGGCCCGGAGCGTGCCGGGACCTGCTGCGAAAGGCCCGGCGCGCTGCCGGGACCTGCTGCGAAAGGCCTCCAGCCTCCGCGTTCTGCCGGAGCCACACCTGCGGCCCGCCCACCTAGGCCCTCGCCTGTACTTCATACATCGCCTGCTTTCAGAGGAAAGGAACCTTCACATGATCGTCAACGGACCTGGCATCTCCTTTACCGAGCCTGACATCGGCGCGGAGTTCGTGCCCGAGCTGCCCGCCCAGCCGCGCGAGAAGATCGTGGCCCTGTGCGAGCACTGCACCAACCGCATGCTCGGTCGCAAGGAGCTCAAGCCGTTCGAATACTGGTCGTTTGCCGCCGTCACCACCGACGAAATGGCCGACGTCCTGCTCAAGATGAAGATGCGTCGCCCCTACACGCTGACCGAGCTCATCAAGCTCACCGGCATGGACCCGGTGGCGCTCGAGAAGCTGATGGACGAGATGAGCTACATCGGCCTCATCGAGTACAACTGGGAGAACGAGACCCGCACCAAGCAGTGGGTCCTGCCCATGCTGGTGCCCGGTTCGGCCGAGTTCCTCAACATGCGTATGAGCCAGCTGCAGGAGCACCCGGTGCTGGCGAAGTTCTTCGAGCAGGCCAGCAAGGGTGCCCTGGCGCGCGCCACGCCCATGGTGCCGCCGGGAGGTGCGGGCATCGGCATGCACGTGATTCCGGTGGAGCAGGCCATCTCCATGGAGGACCGCTCCGTGTCGATCGAGCACATCGAGCACTGGCTGGACAAATACGACGGCAAGTACGCCGCGAGCGCCTGCTCGTGCCGCATGAGCCGCGAGGTGCTGGGCCAGGGCTGCGGCGACGACCCGGCCGACTGGTGCATCGCGGTGGGCGACATGGCCGACTACGTGGTGGAAACCGACCGCGGCCGCTACATCACGCGCGAGGAGGTCTACGAGATCCTGCATCGCGCCGAGGACAACGGCTTCGTGCACCAGATCACCAACATCGACGGCGAGGACAAGATCTTCGCCATCTGTAACTGCAACGTCAACGTGTGCTATGCACTGCGCACCTCGCAGCTGTTCAACACGCCGAACCTGTCGCGCTCGGCCTACGTGGCGCGCACCGAGGCGGACGCCTGCGTGGCGTGTGGCCGCTGCGTCGAGGTGTGCCCGGCCGGCGCGGTGAAGCTCGGCCAGAAGCTGTGCGACGCGCGTACCGGTGAGGTCCCCAGCTATTCCAAGCAGGAACTGCCCGATGCGGTGAAGTGGGGGCCGGAGAAGTGGAGCCCCGACTACCGCAACAAGAACCGCATCGAGACCTACGACACCGGCACCGCGCCCTGCAAGACGGCCTGTCCGGCACATGTGGCGGTGCAGGGCTACCTCAAGCTGGCGGCCCAGGGGCGCTATCGCGACGCGCTGGCCCTCATCAAGCGCGAAAACCCGCTGCCGGCGGTGTGCGGGCGCATCTGCAACCGTCGTTGCGAGGATGCCTGCACGCGCGGCGCGGTTGACGCTGCTGTGGCCATCGACGAGGTGAAGAAGTTCATCGCCGAGCAGGATCTGGTGGCCGAGCATCGCTACGTGCCCGAGCCCGTGGTGCCCTCCACCAGCGGTGCGATGAACGAGAAGATCGCCATCATCGGCGCGGGTCCGGCGGGTCTGTCCTGCGCGTACTACCTGGCCGAGCGCGGCTACAAGCCCGTGGTGTTCGAGAAGAGCGCGCGCCCGGGCGGCATGCTCACCTACGGCATTCCCAGCTACAAGCTGGACAAGCGCGTGATCGAGGCCGAGGTGGACATCATCGCCCAGATGGGGGCGGAGTTCCGCTACGGTGTCGAGGTGGGGCGCGATGTGACGATCGCCGAGCTGCGCGAGCAGGGATTCAGCGCGTTCTACGTGGCGATCGGCTGCCAGGGCGGGCGCTTGCCCGGCATTGCGGGCGAGGATGCCGAGGGTGTGTTCACGGCGGTGGACTTCCTGCGCACCTGCGCCGAGGACGGCTTCGACGGCCTGCGGGGCCGGACGGTCGTGGTGGGCGGCGGCAATGTCGCCATCGATGCGGCGCGCTCGGCAGCACGCTTGGGGTCGGACGGCGTTGAGATGTTCTGCCTGGAGAGCGCCGGGGAGATGCCGGCGAGCGCCGAGGAGATCGAGGAGGCGGAGGCCGACGGCGCCTGCGTCCACAACGGCTGGGGGCCTGTCGAGGTCGTTGTGGAAGGCGGCCGGGTGGCGGGCATCGTGTTCCGCCGCTGCCTGCGGGTGTTCGACGACGAGGGCAGATTCGCCCCGGTGTTCGACGACGCGCAGACGCGCACGGTGGCGTGCGACCGCGTGGTGTTCTCCATCGGGCAGTGCATCGAGTGGGACAACCTGCTGGCGGGCACGGCGGTTGCGTTTGGGCGGGGCGGCGGCGCGGTGGCCGACGCACAGACCTATCAGACCGCGGAGCCCGACATCTTTGTGGGCGGTGACGTCTACACCGGGCCGTCGTTCGCGATCGACGCGATTGCCGCCGGCCATGAGGCGGCCGTCTCGCTGCATCGCTTCGTGCGCGGCGCCACGCTCACCATCGGGCGCAATCAACGCTCCTACCGCGCCATCGACCGCGAGGCCGTGGCGTTCGGCAGCTACGATACCGCCCGGCGCGAGACGCCGGCTCACCGCAGCAGCGAGGAGGCGGGTGGTCCGTTCGCGGAGTATGCGGAGACGTTCAGCGAGGAGCAGGTGCGCCGCGAGACCGCGCGCTGCCTGGGGTGCGGTGCGAGCGTGGTGGACGAGAACAAGTGCATCGGCTGCGGCCTGTGCACCACGAAGTGCGCGTTCGACGCGATTCATCTGCACCGGGAGCATCCGGAGTGCTCGCGCATGGTGAAGTACGAGAAGAAGCTGCCGATGCTGGCCAAGTACGCGCTCAAGCGCGAGATCAAGATCCGCTTCGGGAAGAAGGGGGCGAAGTAGGTCGTCTCGGCTTTTGGCTTTGGGCTGCTGGCCGCTGGCGCCCGGTGTTTGTCGCTGGGCGCTGGTGCCGGTGCCGGCGCTGGACTTCTCGCCCCTGGCGGCTGGCCCTCGGTTCTCGGTATTCGGCCTTTGGCTTTCGGCCTTGGCCGTTGGCCGTCTGGCCTTGGCCTTTGGCGGGGAGGCGACGGGCGGCAGGTCGGTTGTCTCCCCGTTCCGTGCGAGCGGCCGCCTTCGACCTCAGTTGCTCGCATCCGAGGCAGGCGCCTCGGCGCGCGAATGCGGTGCTGGGCGTGCGGGCGATTGCCTGTTCGCGCCGGCAGGAGGCCGCGCTCTGTTGAATGACGATGGGAACGGTATGCACGAACTGGGTATTGTATTTCATATCATCCGTAGCGTGGAGCGCGTTGCCGCCGAAAACGGGTTGCGTCGCGTGTCGTCGGTCACGCTGGAGCTGGGAGAGGTGTCGGGCATCATCCCCAGCTACCTCACCGACTGCTGGACCTGGGCATGCGCGAAAAACGACCTGATGCGCGGCGCCGAGCTGGTGATCGAGCGGGTCGACGCCGTGACGTTGTGCGAGGCATGCGGACGGACCTACGTCACGGTCGAGCACGGGCGCGTCTGTCCGCACTGCGGCAGCGACCGCACCTACCTGCTGCAGGGCAGCGAGACGAATATCCTGGAGATAGCCTGCCCCGATGAGACCGCCTGCGGCGATGGCGACGGGGGCGCTGGCGGCTCCGCTTGAGGTGATGAGGGCGGCGTCGATGTGATGACGACGGTAGCGCGGACGGGGGCGATGGCCTGCGCAGCGGTTCGGGCGCCGTCGCCCGCGTCAGCCGCAACGGACATGCTGGCGATGGCGGTGCGCATGGGGATGCCGATACGCGTGGAGGTGCTGGCACCGACGGTGCCACTGAGGTCTAACGCCCGCAGGCGTCGAGCCTGTCGTGCACGGGTGACTGTCAGCTGTGTACGATTGTCAGGTATGGCAAAACACATACGTCTTTCTGCATATGAATATCGTAGAAATACCAGGTAGATTAGCTATATGGAACTCAGGAATGTATCAGCTTTCGATGGCAGCGCTAACAAATCGTACATAGCTGACAATCGTGCACAGCTGACAATCGTACACAGCTGACAGTGCGCTGTTCGGCCTCGCGGCTTCCGTTCCGGCTCCGCCCCGCCACCACCCGTTCCGGCCTCGTTCTGCTGCCGCCCGTTCCGGACCCGGTCCTGCTGCCGCCCGTTCCGGCCCGGTCCCGCCGCCACACCCCCCATCCCGCCACCACCGCATCCCCCCATCCCACGCCGGCGCATCTCCCGACCTGCCCCAACCCGCTCCGCAGGCAGCTTTGCCACCGGGCAGTCCGGCCAGCACCGGCGCATCTCCTTTCGGCTCCCGGCCAGCAGCGGCGCATCTCCTTTCCGGCTCCCGACCAACATCGGTCCGCCCCGTCCCTCCGCGCTTCTATTCGGCATTTCGCCGAGATGCCTGTCGATATGTCCGTTTTGCCGGGGTGTTTGCCGCAGCCCCGGGGTTGGGTATCATAGCTTCCAGCACAACAGGGAGGAACCATGTTCATCGCGCTTGATAAGCTCTAGCTACGATAGCCGTTTTCGCCGGCGAGCCCTTGCGGCCCCGGCGCCCTCTCATCATGCCGCGCCGCGCCTGCGTCCGCGGCCCCTCTATCGCATCATGAATAAGGAGCATTGCCATGCGCGACAAGCTGGAAAAACTCATCATCGCCTATCAGGAGCTCGAGAAGAAGCTCTCGGATCCCTCCGTTGCGAGCGACATCAAGGAATTCACGCGTCTCAACAAGGAGTACGCGCACCAGACCGACCTGGTGAACGCCGCGCGCGAGTACATCGCCGCCCTCGATGACATCGAGGCCGCCAAGGAGATGCTGCACGATACCTCCGACCCCGAGGAGAAGGAGATGCTCCAGATGGACATTTCCGAGAACGAGGCCAAGCTGCCTCAGCTCGAGGAGGACATCAAGATCATGCTCATCCCGGGCGACCCGATGGATGAGAAGAACACCATCGTGGAGATCCGCTCCGCCGCCGGCGGCGACGAGGCGGCTATCTTCGCGGGCGACCTGTTCAAGATGTACCAGCGCTTCATCGAGTCCAAGAAGTGGAAGATGACGGTGCTCGATTCCAGCCCCTCCGAGGCCGGCGGCTTCAAATCCATCGAGTTCAAAGTCGAGGGAGACAAGGTCTACTCGGTCATGAAATATGAGTCGGGCGTCCACCGCGTGCAGCGCGTGCCCAAAACCGAAAGCCAGGGCCGCATCCAGACATCCACGGCCACCGTGGCCGTTCTGCCCGAGGCCGACGAGATCGACATCCAGATCAACCAGTCCGACCTGCGCATCGACACCTACTGCGCTTCGGGCCCCGGCGGCCAGTGCGTGAACACCACCTACTCGGCGGTGCGCATCACCCACCTGCCCACGAACACCGTGGTGCAGTCCCAGGAGCAGCGCTCCCAGATTCAGAACCGCGAAGTCTGCATGCAGATGCTGCGTGCGCGCCTGTACGAGATGGAGCTCGAGCGCCAGCAGGCCGAGCTGGGCGCCGAGCGCTCCGCGCAGATCGGGCACGGCAACCGCTCGGAGAAGATCCGTACGTACAACCAGCCGCAGGACCGTGTGACCGACCACCGTATCGGGTTCAACTCCACCTACAACAGCGTGCTTCTGGGCGATCAGCTCAGCAGCGTGATCGACGCGCTCGCCGCCGCCGACCGTGCGGCCAAGCTCGCCGCAACGGTGTGAGTTTGACCGTCCCGTGTGCGCAGGCCTGTAGGGAGCCGGTCTGATTGCCTCGCGCGTGCGAGAGGGTCTGTGGAAGGAGCCGGTTCGCTCGCCCCGCACATGCGTGCGGGTTTGTAGAAGAAGCCGCTCGTATCCAGTCGTCAAGGCGTCGCGCTCGAAGAGCCGCTGAAGCACCGCGCATCTCGTGTTTCGAGGTGCGCGGTTTTGCTGTTTGGGGGTTGTTGTGGCGGCATCGACGGGTGGGCTGGAGTGCGAGTAATGGCGAGAGGTGACGGTCTAGGATTTGGCGACTTGATAGAGCGCGGTGCAGCGCGGCGTCGAGTCTGGAACCAGCTGGCTGTTGGAGCGAGGCGACCGAGCGGTAGGTCGAATGTTGGGGCGGGGCCAGATGCGCGGCAAGTTGATTGTTGGGGCGGGCCCGGCCCGCCGGCAAGCTGGCGGTAAGGTTGCGCGCGGTGCTGTTTACCGAGCGTTTAATTTGGACCGGAAAGCGCGTAAAACGGCGTTGTCGAGATAGGCGCGCATCGGGTGCCGTAGAATCGCTTTCGAGCAACACGGGAAACGGAGCCGCCATGTCGAATGAGATCTGGACCATCAAGCGCTGCCTGGATTGGACGCGTGAATATCTGGGGGACAAGGGCGATGAGCGCCCGCGGCTTTCGGCTGAGTGGCTGCTGTCGAACGTGACCGGGCTGACGCGCACCGAACTGTATATGAGTTTCGATAAACCCCTGGCTCAAGAGGAGTTGGCTGCCATGCACGCGGCGGTGGTGCGGCGTGCGAAGGGCGAGCCGCTGCAGTATATCGTGGGGCAGACGAGCTTTCGCATGATCGATGTGGCCTGTGAGCCCGGGGTGCTCATCCCTCGTCCTGAGACAGAGCTGCTGGTTGAGGAAGTGCTGAAGTTCCTCGACGGCGAGGTGCTGGGCGCGCCTGCGACGGCTCGTCCGCGCGTTGAGCTGCCGTGGAACAGCGAGGTGGAGGCCGCCCGTCGTGCGGAGGAAGCGGCGCGCGCTGGCCGCGGCGAGGGGGCTACCGGGGGCGGTGACGGTGCCGAGGGCAATGCCGGGAACACGGCTGATGGCGTCATCGAATCCGAGGCTGGCGCTGGTCGGGATGACGCTGCGCGGGGGTTGGGCGATGGCTGTGCGCGGCCTGCGGACGCGGATGGCGATGTCGCTCGCGCCACGGGGTATGCGTCGGACGATGCCGCCGGTGATGATGCCGGGTTGATGGCGGGCGATGCCCCTGTTGTTGGCGAGACGCGAAGTGGCGATGCGGCAGGTGATCGGGATACCGTTGCGGGCGCGGATGGATTCGAGCCCGCAGAGATGGCGCCGGGGGCTTGCGCGCGTGTGCTGGAGGTTGGGTGCGGTACGGGGTGCATCTCGCTGTCGCTTGCCCATGAGCGCTCGGGCAAGGTTGTGTGCGTGGCGACCGATATCGAGCCGCGGGCCGTGGCGCTCGCGCAGAAGAACCGTGCGGCGCTGGGTATCGACGCGAAGGCGGTTGATATCCGCCTGGGCAATCTGGTGTCGCCGCTCGACCGCGAGACGGAGTGGGGCACCTTCGACGTGCTGGTTTCGAACCCGCCCTACATCCCCCACGCGGTCATGCGGGAGCTTCCGCATGAGGTGGTGGATTTCGAGCCGTCGCTGGCACTTGACGGAGGCGACGACGGGCTCGACATATTCCGCCGCTTGGTGAGGGCTGCTCCGGCCATGCTGCGCTCCGGGGGGTTGCTTGCCTGCGAGCTGTTCGAGGGGCATTTGGACGAGGCGGCAGAACTGTGTCGCACGGCGGGCATGGTCGACGTGCATGTGGTGCGCGACCTGGCGGATCGCCCGCGCATCGTGTTGGCGCGCGTGGCGCAGGCGGCGCGGTGTTAAGCTGATGCGTGGTGCGGAACGGGGTGCGAGCCGCTGCTCGCCGATGTTTCGCGTTGCTCGGTGCGCGGATTGAGGATGGTGTGCGATGCAGTTCAATTTCACCGATGTAATCGATCGAGAGGGCCGCGATGCGCTTGCGCTCGATGCCAAGGCGGCGATTGCGATGGGGAGCCTGGGCCCGCGCGACGCGGCGATCGATGAGGGGTTCGACGTGATCCCTATGTGGGTGGCGGACATGAATTACGCCACGGCGCCGTCGGTGACGCGCGCCCTGCATGAGCGGGTCGATCATCCGTGCTTCGGGTACTTTCAGCCCACGGATGCATATTTCGACAGCATTATCGATTGGCACCGTGTGCGCAACGGTGTTGAGGGTATGAAGCCCGAGCATATCGGCTACGAGAACGGCGTGCTGGGCGGCGTGGTTTCAGCGTTGGGGGTGCTGTGCTCCCGCGGCGATAAGGTGCTGGTGCACAGTCCGACGTACGTTGGATTTACCCATACGCTGGAAAACAACGGGTATGAGATCGTGCACAGCCCGCTTGAGCGGGACGCCGAGGGCGTGTGGCGCATGGATTTCGAGGATATGGAACGCCGGATTGAGCACGAGGGGATTCACGCGGCAATTTTCTGCTCGCCGCATAACCCGACCGGGCGCGTATGGGAGCGCTGGGAGATCGAGCGGGCGATGGATGTCTTCCGCCGACATGATGTGTTCGTGATTTCGGACGAGATCTGGTCGGATATCGTGCTGCCCGGCTTTGCGCATGTGCCGACGCAGAGCGTGTCGGATGATGCACGTATGCGTACGGTCGCCCTCTACGCGCCGAGCAAGACGTTCAACTTGGCGGGCCTTGTGGGCAGCTACCATGTGATTTACAGCGATTGGTTGCGTGGGCGTATCGAGAAGGAATCGAGCTTATCGCACTACAACAGCATGAACGTGCTGTCGATGCATGCCCTGCTGGGTGCGTATTGCGCCGAGGGGGCGGCGTGGGTCGATGAGCTGCGGCAGGTGATCGAGGCGAACGTGTCCTTTGCGTGCGATGTGATCGAGCGCCGGTTTGACGGGGTGAGCGTGGCGCGTCCGCAGGGAACCTACATGCTGTTTTTGGATTGCGAGCGCTGGTGCGCGGAGCACCGCATGAGCATGGACGACCTGTTGCGCGCGGGCGTGCGCGTGGGCGTGCTGTGGCAGGACGGCCGCGCGTTCGGCGGTGAGTGGACGATTCGGCTGAACCTCGCGTTGCCGTTTGCGCGGCTGCAGGAGGCGTTCGGGCGCCTGGACCGGTACGTGTTCAACGCGTCGTAGGGGATGCATATGAGCCAGAGTGACCTGCTTGAGCTTGAGGGATTCCCGCCAAGTCGGCTATCGGTGCGGCATTTTAGCCTCATGAACTCGCTGCTGACGGTGGTGAATTCCTCTCCCTGCAATAGCTCGGAAAGCGTCCTGGCGCGCTATTTTCTCGAGCGTTTCGATCAGCTTGCTGAGCTCAATGTCTACGACGTCGCCGAGGCGTGCTTTACGTCCCGCTCCGGTATTCGACGGTTCTGTCAGTCGATCGGCTTTGAGAATTTCTCTGAGTTGAAGTCCTGCGGATGGGAGTGGGAGAAGCATAAGGAGTTCTACGGCGGATATGCTGAGCGGGTCGGCGACGGATCGGGCTTGACCGCGCAGATTTCCGAAATGATGGATTGCATCAAGCAGGGCATCGCCCCTGATGAGATTGCTGGCCTTGCCTCGCTGATTCACGATGCTGGAGAGGTTTGGCTGGTGGCCTCTGACTTCTCGAGCATGGCGATTCGAGAGTTCCAGCAGTCGATGCTGTTGATGCACAAGCTCGTACACATTCTGACGGATTCATCGGGCGATGCCGCCGATCTTCGCGCACTTACCGATCAAGACCTGGTCGTTGTTATTTCTGCATCGGGAAACTATGCGCGGGCAGCCGAGCGCCAGCTTGCCGAATCGCATGGTTGCAAGGTGCTCATAACAGCGCATTGTGATGAGTGCCTGTTCGATCGATTTGATGCCGTCCTATCCTTGGCAAATCGAGCCCGGTATGGCGAGCGGACGGTGTATGCAAAGTACGGCATGGCGTATTTCTTCGATCTTTTGTATGCATGCTATATGAGGATGTTCGGAGATACGTAGAAAGCCACTCGATTGCTTTTTCGCCTTGGGTGGGGACCGAAATTCGAACCGTGCCGGCGGGGTCCAGACTGTGAACCCCGCCGGCACGGGCCTTCTTGATAGCGTGGGGGTGTCCGAATGAGGACGGCGCGCCCAGGATTATCTACAAGAAGGAATCGCTATGCATTACGATCACGAGCCGAAGTTTCCGACGGGTTTTATGTGGGGCGCATCGAGCGCCGCATGGCAGGTTGAAGGCGGCACCGAAGAAGGGGGCCGTACGCCGTCGGCTATCGATCTGAACTCCAAGACCAAAAAGCCCTTTGCGGACAACAGCATCGCTGCGGACCACTATCACCATGTCAAGGAAGATGTGGCCCTCATGGCCGAGTGCGGGTTCTCCAGCTATCGCTTCTCTTTGGCGTGGCCGCGCATCATCCCTGCATCCGATGGTCGCGTGAATGATGAAGGCATCGCTTTCTACAATGAGCTCATTGATGAGCTTGTGGCACATGATATCGAGCCCATTGTCACGCTCTACCACTACGATATGCCGCTTTGGGTGGAAGAGGAGCTCGGTGGATGGAAAAGCCGTGCGACCGTGAAGGCGTTCGAGCACTATGCACGCGTGTGCTTTGAGGCGTTTGGCGACCGCGTGAAGTACTGGCTATCCATCAACGAGCAGAACATGCAGATCGCATACGGCGACTGGCTGGGGGTCTCTAAGGGCTGCAGCGACTGGTTCCGTGACCAGTGGCGCATCAACCACATCATCAACCTGTGCCATGCCACGGCCGTGAACCTCTGCCATGAGTTGGTGCCCGGTGGCAAGATCGGGCCGGTGCCTGGAATGGTACCAATCTATCCCGAAAGCTGCCGGCCCATGGACCAGATCGCCGCAATGAATGCGGAGGAGTTCACCGAGAAAATCTGGAACGACACATATGCATTTGGGGAGTACAGCACGTTCGTCAAGAACTACTGGCGTGACAACGATATCGATCCGGGGATTGAGCCGGGCGATGAGGAGCTTATGAAGTCCGCTAAAATCGACTTCTTTGCGGTCAATTGCTACCGCTCGAACACCGCAAAATGGGCTCCGATTGACGCCGAGGCGCATCCGTACGAGCTGAACAAGACCGGCGAGAAGGGCAAGCTGGTGTTTCCGGTGGTACCCGGTGCTTACCAGCTTGTGTACAACCCGTTTGTCGAATATACCGATTGGGATTGGGAAATCGATCCGGTGTCTCTACGTTACGTCATGCGCTACATGTGGGATCACTACCGCCTGCCGCTCATGATCACGGAGAACGGCTTCGGTGCGCACGAGCACAAAGATGCTGAGGGCAAGATTCACGATCAGTACCGCATTGACTTCCTGCGCGAGAACATCTATCAGCTCGGGCTTGCCATCGAAGACGGTTGCGATGTCATCGCGTACAACCCCTGGTCGTTCACCGACCTGTTGTCTACGGGCAACGGCATCGAAAAGCGGTACGGCCTGGTGTATGTGGATACTACCGACGATGAGTTGAACGAGGCCCATGCTGCCGGTGCGCTGCCGCTTTGCGCACGCATCAAGAAAGACTCGTTCCACTGGTATTCAAAGCTCATCACATCGAATGGTCGCGAATGGGGAGGGGAGATTATCCATGGCTGCTAAGAAGGATTACGCCGTGCTGTGTGCGGCGATCGTGGAAGCCTGCGGCGGCGAGGGGAACATCATCAGTGTGACCCACTGCATGACGCGGCTGCGCGTTCAGCTGCGCGATGGTGAGAAGCTTGACCAGAGTGTCGTCAAACAGATTCCCGGTGTGCTTAACCTTGTGGTGCAAAACGGCGAGTATCAGTTCGTCATCGGACAGGATGTCGCTCAGCTGTACGAGGAGTTCACGCGTTGCGAGGGAATCCATGCGGCGGGGGCGGTGGAGGATGCCGAGGCGGCAGAGACTGATGGTGGCGCGAGCGGCAAGGGTGTCGTCGACGCAGTCCTGTCGTTCATTGGCGGTACGTTTTCTCCCGTTATTCCGGTGCTGGTGGCCGGTGGTCTTACTGGAGCGGTTCTGACGCTGCTCACCACGTTTGCCGGCGTTTCTCCCGATGACGGAACCTATAAGGTGTTCTTCTTCCTGAATCAGGCAACGTTTTACTTCCTACCTGTTTTCATCGGCTTCTCGGCTGCTCAGCGATTGAAATCCAATGGGTTCCTGGGAGCATTTCTCGGGGCGGTCCTGCTGTTCTTTACTGCGAATGCGGGCGAAGACCCCATGAGCTTCCTTGGTATTCCGGTGCAGACCGTAGCGTACAACTCCACCGTGTTTCCCATCATTTTAGGCGTGCTGTTCATGAGCGTGGTCTATCGGTTTTTGCAGCAACGTATGCCGGTGTTCACGCGCACGATTTTCGTTCCGCTCATCACGATGCTCGTGACCGTGCCGGTTACGCTCTTGGTGCTCGGACCGATGGGCAATACGGCCGGTACGTGGCTTTCCGACGGGGTGCTCGCTATCTATCGATTTGCTCCGCCGATTGCCGTTGGTATTGTTGGCGCGGCAACGCCCTGGCTCGTGTTCTTCGGTATGAACAACGCAACGTATCCGGTCTTGTTTGCACTGATGGCCGAGATCGGGTCCGACCCGTTGATCTGTACGGGCATGGCGCCCGCCAATGTTGCAGTTGGAGGCGCGTGCCTGGCTGCAGCCCTGATTGCCAAGTCCGCCGACGACAGATCGGTTGCTGTTGGCGCCGGCGTCACGGCGCTGTGCGGCATTACGGAGCCCGGCGTTTACGGGGTATTGTTCACCAAGCGTTTTCCGTTGGTCGGCGCTATGATTGGCGGCGGCATCGGGGGTTTGGTCGCAGGTTTGCTCGGCATGACCCAGTACGTGGTCTCAACGCCGGGATTCATTTCGTTCGCAGCCTACATCAGCCCTAATGGAACGCTCGGAAACTTGTGGATATCGCTGGGCGTCATGGCACTTGCGACGATTTTCGGCTTCGTTGCGACCTACGTGCTTGGGCGCAAGGCAATGGGCGGCCAGCGCTGATTCGTCGGATTCTGAGTGGATGTTGCGAGATCCTGTCCGCGCACGCGGCAAGGGTGCGTGTGGTTGCCGACTGCTTAACGGGCGTTCGTGAGTGGTGCTTCGTGCTCGGGTCGCACGTGCAGAAGGAGTTCGCGCTTGGCCCGCGCATGCACCGGGTCCGTGCACGCAGAAAGGGTTCGGGTTTAGGCCATCCGTGAAGAGAGGGTTCGTGTTCTGTCCATCTAGGGGCAAAAAACAGCTCTGAATGGATGAAACACGAACCCGAAATGTGCCGATGGACGGGATGCGAACCCGAAATGTGTCGATGGACGGGATGCGAACCCGGAAATGATGCTGCCGATGTGGCGTTGGGGCCCGGGCAGCGACGAGCGCGCCGCCCGGGCGCGAATCCGCCCTTAGGCCAGCAGGGCGGCGACGCTGCCGAGAGTGGGCTCGAAGGAAACGCCGCGCACCTCGTAATCGGGCTGCTCGCGCGTGACCTTCATCGCGTCACGCACCAGCTCACCGGCGAAGGCGACGGCGTCTTCCAGCTCGCGACCCGCGTAGATGGCCGCCGTGAGGCCGCTGGCGAACAGGTCGCCGGTGCCATGCAGCATGTAGGGCAGCAGCTCACTGGACACCTCGCGCACAGCGCCCCCGTCTGCGGCAGTGGCGATGTAGTTGCGAATGACCGCCTCGCCCTCGTGTACCACGCCCTTGAGGACCACGGCCTTCGCGCCCATCTTGAGCAGCTGAGAGGCGTTTTTCTGCACGAACTGCTCGTCCACATCCTGACCCTGGTAGGGGATGCCGGTCAGAATGGACGCCTCGGTGAGGTTCGGGGTCAGCACGTCGGCGCCGTCAACCAGCCCGGCCATGGCCTCGCACAGCTCATCGGTGTAGGTGGGGTACTTCACGCCGCCGTCGCCCATCACCGGGTCAACGATGTGCAGCGCATGCGGGTACTCGCGATACAGGCGCTGGATGACGGCCACCTGGTCAGCTGAGCCGAGGAAGCCGGAGTAGATGCCGTCCAGGTCGATGTGCTCCTCGCGCCAGGCGTCGAGGTAGTCGTTGAGGATCTCGGTGGTGTCGTGCATATAGAAGACGGGGAACTTGGTGTGGGCGCTGAACAGGGCCGTGGGCACCGGGCATACGTCGATGCCGGCGGCGCTGAGCACCGGGATCGCGACGCCGAGCGAGCACTTGCCGTAGCCGCACATGTCGTGCACGGCCGCCACGCGCGGGATGTATGCGCCTTCACGCTGATAGAGTTTGGTCATGATGATTCCTTTCCGCGGACTTATGGACCAGCGTACGCCACCCAGCATAGAGCTTTTTGCGCGCCCGTGCATGCGGTCGCGCCGAATGCGAACGAAGTTGAAACAATCGCAGGGTGGTCCGCTTGGACCCAGGGGGCGGTGCGTGCGGGGTGTGCGTTCGGGTATGGCGCTGGTGCCCGGAGCGAGGTGCCCGGTGTCCGTGGCGAGGTGCCCGGGCCGAGGTGCCGCCCGGGCTGAGGTGCCGATGCGTGCGAGGCGAGTCGTTCGGGCCCCAACGCCGATGCGAGCCGGCCGTGCCCTGGTGCCGCCGCTTTCGGTACGATGCTTCCGCGCCCCGCGCCCCGCGCCCCGCGCCCCGCGCCCCGCGCCCCGCGCCCCAACGCCGATGCGAGCCGGTCGTGCCCCGTGTGCTTCCGGCCTGCGCATTTGTTGCCGAATTCTCTCGGCTTGGCAACAAAATTGCTCGTGCCCGCTCGCAAGGGCGTATCATGGCAGGTAACGATGCATTTTGCGCGCCCCGTGCGCGACAACGACCGAAAGAAGGTTGGCACCATGGCAAACGTACACGAGCTGCTCGACACATGGATTGAGCACGTGGATGATCCCGAGCTGCTGCAGGAGCTGACGCAGCTCAAGGAGGCGGGCGACGAGGAGGCCATCACCGACGCCTTCTTTCAGGACCTGGCGTTCGGCACCGCCGGCCTGCGCGGCACCATCGGCGCGGGCACCAACCGCATGAACATCTACACTGTGGGTCGC
The DNA here is from genome assembly GCA_902470695.1 of uncultured Collinsella sp. GTDB lineage: Bacteria > Actinomycetota > Coriobacteriia > Coriobacteriales > Coriobacteriaceae > Collinsella. The sequence continues at coordinate 14,449 of CABRHH010000008.1, read as the reverse complement.
GCCACGCAGGGGTTTGCCGACTACCTGGTGAAGCATTTCGAGAATCCGTGCGTGGCGATCGCGCGCGATAGCCGCAACAAGGGAGAGCTGTTCGTGAAGACCACGGCGGCGATCCTGGCCGCCAACGGCGTGACCTCATACGTGTACCCCAGGATCTCGCCGGTCCCCACCCTGTCGTGGGCGGTGCGCTTCCTCAACTGCTCCGGCGGCATCTGCATGACGGCCAGCCACAACCCCGCGCCCTATAACGGCTACAAGGCCTACGGCCCGGACGGCTGCCAGATCACCAGCGAGGCCGCTGCGGCCATCTCGGCCGCCATGGAGGCGACCGATCCCTTCTCCGACGTCAAGTCCATGGACTTCGATGAGGCGGTGGCCCAGGGTTTGGTGAAGTGGATCGACGACGCGGTCCTGGATGCCTACTACGACGCCGTGCTCGCCCAGTCGGTGAACAACCTGAGCGAGGACGAGATCGCCGCGGCCCCGCTCAAGCTCGTGTACACCCCGCTCAACGGCACCGGCCTCATCCCGGTGACGAGCGTGCTCGACCGCGCGGGCATCACGGACGTGACGGTTGTGCCCGAGCAGCGCGACCCGGACGGCGACTTCCCCACCTGCCCGTATCCGAACCCCGAGATCCGCGAGGCCATGCAGAAGGGCATCGACCTGTGCGAGCAGGTGCACCCCGACCTGCTGCTCGCAACCGACCCGGACGCCGACCGCGTGGGCGTTGCCTGCGCCGATGGCGACGACTACACGCTGCTCACGGGCAACGAGATGGGCGTGCTGCTGCTCGACTACATCTGCAAGATGCGCGCGGAGCGCGGCGAGGACCTGGCGAGCAAGGTTGCCGTCACCACGATTGTGTCCTCCTCGATGGTGGACGCGCTCGCTGCCGAGTACGGCTTTGAGCTGCGCCGTTGCCTGACCGGTTTCAAGTACATCGGTGACATCATCACCTCTTTGTCCGACGCCGGCGAGGTCGACCGCTTCATCTTCGGGTTCGAGGAGTCCTACGGGTACCTCTCGGGCGACCATGTGCGCGACAAGGATGCCGTCAACGCGAGCCTGCTGATCTGCCAGATGGCCCAGTACTACAAGCTGCAGGGCAAAAACCTGGTCGAGGCCATGCGCGCGCTGTACGAGCGCTATGGGTACTATCACAACCGGACGATTTCACTGAGCTATCCGGGCGCCGAGGGCGCGGGCAAGATGGCCGGCATCATGCGCACGCTGCGCGAGAACCCGCCTGCCGAGATCGCCGGGTCTGCGGTTGAGGCCGTGGTGGATTACGCCGCGGGCGTGAACGGCCTGCCGACGGCCGACGTGGTGGAGTTCGACCTTGCGGGCGGGAACAAGGCCATTGTGCGCCCCTCGGGTACCGAGCCCAAGATCAAGCTGTATGTCTTCGCCAAGGGCGCCGATGCCGCAGAGGCCGATGCGCTGATGGACGCGATCGAGGAAGCCGGTCGCAAACTGCTGTCGTAGCGCCCCCGCCTAGAGGCCGCTCACCAGGCGGGCGCGTCTGATGGCTGCCGGGACACGCGCCTTGAGGAGGTCGAGCTCCTCGGGCGTGATGCTGTCGGCCAACGAGAGGCGCAGGACTCCGGCGGCGCGCGCGGGGTCGATGCCGAGTGCGAGCAGGACGTGCGAGGGCTCGGTTGAGCCCGACGAGCAGGCCGATCCGGTGGCTGCGGCCACGCCGGCGCGGTCGAGCAGGACGGTGAGCAGGTCGCCGTCAACGCCGTCGCAGACAAACGATGCGATGGAGGGGAGCCGCGCGAGAAGGGTGGCGTCGGCAACGTTGGAGGTGCGGGCGCCACCGACGTTGCGGGCGCCGCCGACGGTGCGAGCGATACCGGTGCCGCTCGGCGAGCCCATGTTACCGTTCGCGCTGCCGCAGACGGGCCCGGTGAGCTGGATATCGGGGCAGGTGCCGAGGATGTGCGCCACGAGGGCATCGCGCGCCCGGGTTACGCGCTCCATACGCGCGTCCAGGCCGTCGCATGCCTCCGTGAGCGCGGCCGCCATGCCGACGATGCCCGCAACGTTCTCGGTGCCGGCGCGCAGGCCGCTCTCCTGCGCGCCACCGGCGATGAGCGGCGGCAGATCGATTCCGTGCTTGATCCACAGGGCCCCGGTGCCTTTGGGGCCGTGGAACTTGTGCCCGGAGATCGAGAGCGCATCGACTCCCAGCGTGGCCACGTCGACAGGGATGTGGCCGGCTGCTTGCACCGCGTCGGTGTGGAAGGGCGCGCCGTGCACATGCGCGATGCGCGCCAGCTCGGCGATGTTCTGGACGGTGCCCACCTCATTATTGGCAAGCATGATGGAGACCAGGGCCGTTGCCGCGATGGGGGAGCCTGCGGAGTCGCCTCGTGCGGGGGCGGCGGCAAGAGGCCGGCTCGCCGGGGATCCATTCGCATCGACGTCGGCGGTGCCCTCGCCTTGCCCATCCGCGTCCGCCGCATCTGGCCATCCCGCCCCGGCCTCGCCCGCGGCAGCGCACTCGTTGGCCACTAGCGCCTCTTCCAGCGCGGCGGCGTCCACGCGGCCTGCGGCATCAACCGGCAGGTACGTAACGTGCGCTCCCTCCGCTTCAAGGGCACGGCAGCAGTTGAGCACGGCGTGGTGCTCGATGGCACTCGTGATGATGCGCACGGTGGCCCCGCGCCCATGGCGCGCACGGAAGCGCTGGGCTGCCCCGCGCAGCGCCCAGTTGTCCGCCTCGGTTCCACCGCTGGTGAAATGGACCTCGCGCGCATCTGCGGCCCCGAGAGAGCGCGCGACCGCCTCGCGGGCCGCTTCGAGCGCCGCCGCTGCGTTGCGGGCACGCCGATGCACGCCGCTCGGATTGCCGAATTCGTCGGTGAGATAGGGCATCATGGCCGCCAGCGCCGTGGGCGACAGCGGCGTGGTCGCCGCGTTGTCGGCGTAGATATAGGGCTCGTCCACGCGCTACCTCAACAGGAAAAACCAGACGAGCGCCAATGTGATGGCGGCAAGGATCAGCGCGGCCAAGACGTAGCGCATGCGGCGCTGCTGTCGGTCGCGCTGGGTGGTAAAGATGCGCTTGCCGCCATGCGGGGTGGACAGGTAGCGCCCCGTTTTGATCTCGCCGTGCTTCCGCCGGGGGCCCAGGTCGCGGCCGCGATGCGGGCCGTGAGCGCTCGCGGGGCCGCCCTCCGCATGCTCGTTTTGGCGGACGCGCAGCGTAGAGCTGTTGGGCGGGATGTGGCCGCCGCTGTTCGTCGGCGGAAGGTATTCGGGGTCGCTCGTGGCGGTCCCCATATGCTTGCGCGGCTTAGCGCCGTATGCTGGCCGAGGGCTCGTGCCGCCCCCGTACTCCCGCTCGTCCATAGGAAACCTCGATCATCGTGGCGTCTCGTTTGCCCCTATTGTATGGAGCTGGCCGCCTGCGCGCGCCGGCTCCTCCATCCGTGCACTGCCTCTTCATCACACCATCACGCCTGCACTGCGGCCTCTGAGCGGGCCGGGGGATGCGTATAATGGATAGGCAACGCCAACGCACAAGATATCGAGGGGAAATGCCATGACTCTTGAGGTCACTGCCTCCAATCGCGCATCGGAGAGGGTTGACGACGATCAGCTGCACGAGGAATGCGGTGTATTCGGCGTATGGGCGCCGGGCCGCGATGCCGCGCGGCTGACGTACTTCGGTCTGCGCGCGCTGCAGCACCGCGGGCAGGAGTCCGCGGGTATCGCGGTGGGCGACGGCGGCACGGTGATGGTCCGCAAGGATCTCGGCCTGATTGATCGCGTGTTCACCGGGGCCGATCTGGCAGCCCTGCCGGGTGATTTGGCGGTGGGGCACGTGCGCTACGGCACGGCCGGCGCCAAGAGCTGGGAGGCCGCGCAGCCGCATCTGTCCACGATCGGCGAGGTCATCGTGGCCCTGGCTCATAACGGCACGCTCGTCAACACCGACGACCTGCGTCGCCAGCTGATCGAGCTGGGTGTGCCGTTTCTCTCGAATTCCGATTCCGAGGTGGCCGTCAAGCTGATCGGCTACTTCACCCAGGAGACCCATCATCTGCGCGAGGGCATCCGCAAGACCATGGAGCTGCTCGAGGGCGGCTACGCCATGACGCTGATCAACGAGGAGGCGCTTTACGCCTTCCGCGACCCGCACGGCATCCGTCCGCTGGTGCTGGGCCGCCTGACCGATAGCGAGGGCCTGGCCGGGGCCGACGCCATGGCCGCCGCCGCGGTGCTGCCCTCCGAGGGGGCAAGTGCCGAGGCGCTGGCTGCCGCCGCACCCACGGCGGTGGGCGGCGAGGCGCAGACGGCGTTCGGCTGGGTTGTTGCCTCGGAGACCTGCGCGCTCGACATCGTGGGCGCCGAGTACGTGCGCGACATCCGCCCGGGCGAGATCTTGCGCATCAGCGCCGCGGGCCTGGTGTCCGAGCAGGGCGTGCCGGCGGCCGAGCAGGAGGCGCAGTGCGTGTTCGAGCAGGTGTACTTTGCCCGTCCGGACTCACTGATGGGCGGCAAGTCGGTGTATGCCTGCCGCTATGACATGGGCCGCATGCTGGCGCGGGAGAACCCCGTCGAGGCCGACATGGTGATCGGCGTGCCGGACTCGGGCCTGCCTCCGGCGGAGGGCTACGCGCACGAGAGCGGCATTCCGTTCGGCGAGGGCCTCATCAAGAACCGCTACGTGGCGCGCACCTTCATCGAGCCCACGCAGGAGCTGCGTGCCATGGGCGTGCGCATGAAGCTCAACCCGCTGCGCGACAACATCGCCGGCAAGCGCCTTGTGGTCATCGACGATTCGATCGTGCGCGGCACGACCATGGTGCAGCTCGTCCGCATGCTGCGCCAGGCCGGCGCGCGCGAGATTCACGTGCGCATCAACTCGCCCGAGGTCGTGTGGCCGTGCTTCTACGGCATCGATACCGACGTGCAGTCGCAGCTGATCTCGGCGAACAAGAGCGTGGACGAGATCTGCTCGTTCATCGGGGCAGATTCTCTGGGATTCCTGTCGGTTGAGGGCCTGCTGCAGTGCGTGCCCGCCGGTGGGTACTGCCGGGCGTGTTTCACGGGCGAGTATCCCGTGGCCATTCCCGAGAGCTTCAGCCGCGGCAAGTTCCTCGACGGCTATGAGCCGGTGTTCCAGGCCCCGGCGCGTCCGATCGGCGCGCGTGCAGTCGAAGAGGCGGAGCGCGACCGGAGCTGGGAGCAGCGCAACGAGGCATAGGGGCTGGTTGTGCAGGGGCTGCATGTGGCGGTTCGCCGTTGCCTGCAGCCCTGATTGTTCTCACCGTTGGAAAGAAGTCCAAGCAAAAACTTCTCGTCAGCGGCGAGAAGTTCAAGTGATAACTCCTCTTCATTGGCGAGAAGGTGCTGCCATGTCTTTTCGATTTTGGGTGACGGTATTGAACAAACGCCAACGTCAAAAGCGCATGATGAGATAATTCATATAATATGATGCAATATTCTCATACAATAGCGAGAGGAGTACCGATGGTGTTTGAATCGAATGCCGTGTATCCCGTGAGCGCGCTGCAGAGAAACTCGCGCGAAGTTCGCGAGGCGGCAAAGGAGAAGCTGCTCCGTATCACGGAAAACGGGGCCTCTGCATATGTGTTCTGCTCTGAGGAGGTGCTTGATCGCACCATCAGGGAGGCGGTCAACGAAGCGCTGTATGAGCATGCCTGCCTTGCGGCAATCGAGCGTGGCGAGGCGGAGATCGATGAGGGCAGCGTGTTCGACAGCGTCGAGGAGCTTCGGGCGGCAGTTCAGCGGAAGCGCGAGAGGGTTGCATAGTGGCAACGTTGCGCATCGCCGCCTCTTTCGCGGATGACATGGAACAGGTGTACTCGGAACGAATTGAAGAAAGAACCTATGCTGCACTTGAAGGGTTGAGGGAGTTCCCTGAGCTCGGTGCAGTCGATTCCAGGGCCTATATTCGAGCTCGCTTTGGCGGCAAGGTTCGCAAGCTGGTAATCGGGCCGTTTGACCTGTTCTATCGATATGATAGCGAGCGCGATGAGGTTCGCGTTGTCGCTTGGATGAATCAGCGCGCCATTATGTGATGGCGTCGGGCGGTATGCGTGGCGTTGGGCACGCGGTGGCGCTGCGGGTTGCGCAACGTCGGCACCGAAGAGCGCCGCCCTGCTATCATGGGGTGCGTAGCCTTACGACCGAGGAAAGGATCGCCCATGAGCGAGGCACCCAAGCATGTAACCTACGAGGACGCGGGGGTGGATACCGCCGAGGGCGGCCGCGCGGTCGATGCCATCAAGCAGATGGTTGCCGCCACGAACCGGCCCGAGGTCATCGGCGGCATCGGCGGCTTCGGCGGCCTGTTCTCCGCCGCCGCGCTCAAGGATATGGAAGACCCCATCCTCATCTCCGGTACCGACGGCGTGGGCACCAAGCTCGTGCTTGCCCAGATTCTCGATCGCCACGAGACGGTGGGCCAGGACCTTGTTGCCATGTGCGTGAACGACATCCTCGCCTCCGGTGCCGAGCCGCTGTTCTTCCTCGACTACGTGGCCATCGGCCATATCGAGGCCGAGCATATGGCCAAGATCGTGCGCGGCGTGGCCGACGGCTGCAAGCTCGCGGGCTGCGCGCTCGTGGGCGGCGAGATGGCCGAGCATCCCGGCGTCATGCGTCCGGACGACTACGATATGGCCGGCTTCACCGTGGGCGTCGTCGACCGCCCCAAGATGCTCGATCCGGCGCATGTGCGACCGGGTGACGCCATCATCGGCCTGCCGAGCACCGGCGTGCACTCCAACGGCTACTCGCTCGTGCGCCGCGTCATCGGCGTGGATGGCATCGTCCCCGGCACGCCCGAGGCGGCCGCCAAGAAGGCCGAGCTCGAGGCAGCCGAGGTCGCACCCGGCCTGAGCCTGGCCGATGCGCTGCTCGCGCCCACCCGCATCTATGTGAAACCCATCCTCGAGCTGCTGCGCTCCGAGGCGGGCGCGCATATCCACGCCATCGCCCACATCACCGGTGGCGGCATCACCGAGAACCTCAACCGCGCGCTGGCTGCCGACGTCGACGCCGTGGTTGAGCGCGACGGTGCGCGCATGGGCTGGGACGTTCCGCCTGTCATCACCTACATCGCCGAGCAGGCCGGCCTTACGTCCGCCGAGGCCTGCAAGACCTTCAACATGGGCGCCGGCCTCATGATCATCGTGCCGGCCGAGCAGGAGGCCGCGGTGACCGAGGCGCTCGTGGCGCTCGGCGAGCAGCCCTTCCACGTGGGCACCTGCGTGGCCGGTTCCGGCGAGGTGACCTATGCCGACGAGCGCTAACGACCAGGCGCGTGCCGAGGCCGACGAGGAGTACCGCCGCTTGGTCGAGGCCGCCGGCCTCGGCCCCGAGGCCCTGCCGAGCGAGGCGTTTTTCAGCAGCGCGGCCGAACGCGAGGTCGAGGCGGGTAACGGCGCTGCGGCCGCCGCACCGCTCACCAGTAACGACTTGCAGGAGCAGCGCGCCTTGCTGCCGGCGGGCGAGCGCCCGCCCCTGCCGATCGGCGTGCTGCTGTCCGGTTCGGGCACCAACCTCCAGGCGCTCATCGACGCCATCGAGGCCGGTGCGCTCAACGCCGAGATCAAGCTCGTAGTGGCGAGCCGTCCTTCGGCCTTCGGCCTGAAGCGCGCCGAGGCGGCGGGCATCCAGACGCTCACCTTGTCCAAGGAGATGTACGCCGACCCCATCCAGGCCGACGAGGTCATCGCCGGCGAGCTGTACCGCGCGGGCGTGGCCTACGTGGTCATGGCCGGCTACATGCGCAAGGTTCATGCGCCGCTGCTGGCCACGTTCCCCAACCGCGTGATCAACATTCATCCGGCGCTGCTGCCGAGCTTCACCGGCGCTCACGGCATCCAGGACGCGTTCGAGCGCGGGGTCAAGGTGACGGGCGTGACGGTGCACATTGCCAACGCCGTGTATGACATGGGCCCCATCATCGCCCAGCGTGCGCTCGCGGTGGAGGAGGGCTGGGACGTCGAGGCGCTCGAGGAGCATATCCACGCCATCGAGCACGTGCTCTATCCCGAGGTGATCCAGCTGCTCGCCGACGGCCGGGTGCACGTGCGCCCCAACCTAACGGTGGCTGTCTCCTAAACACTTGGTTGTGCGCCCGGGCGCCGCGACTCCTGCGGTGCCCGGGCGTTTTGTGCGCAGGCGGCATATGTGCATGTTGACGCACGCTTAATGTGGGAGAATACGACGAAGCTGCATTGTTGGAATCCGAAAGGCTCTGTTCATGGCTATCAAGAATCATCCCGCGCGGAAGAGCGCGAAAATCAAGCGCGACCCCGTGTCCGAGGCCGAGAAGGCCGCCCCGTCGAAGGGCGCGCGCAAAAAGCAGGCGAAGGACAAGTTCTCCCGCACCGGCAAGATCATCCTGGTGGTGCTCGGCGTTGCTGCCATGCTGCTGTCGGTGACCGCCATGGCGTGCTCGGGCGTGCTGAACCAGGCCACGAACCAGACCGACTACACGCTCACCGGTGGCGTGGCCGCCACGGTGAACGGTGTGAACATCAAAGAGGACACCATCACCGAGCAGATCATGAGCACGCGCACCTCGCTCGGCAAGACCGATGACAAGGACTGGGCTCAGTACCTGGCCGATCAGGGTCAGACCCCGGAGAGCTACCGCGAGAGCGTGATTCGCAGCTACGCGAGCCAGTACCTGCTCACGGCCGCTGAGAAGGAGTACAACGTCAGCGTGACCAACGATGACGTGCAGAAGGCCTGGGACGACGCCGTGTCGAGCTATGGCGGCGACGAGAAGACTTTCGAGGAGCTGCTGTCCCAGATGGGCTACGACAAGAGCTCCTACCAGGAGAGCCTGAAAAGCCAGCTCGCCCAGCAGAAGCTCAAGGAGGCCGTGGCGCCCGAGAAGGAGCCCACCGACGATGAAGTCCTCGCCTACGTCAACGAGAACCTCTCCACCTACAACGACGCCCGCCGCTCCTCGCACATCTTGATCAAGGTTGCCTCCGACGCCAGCGAGGAGGACGACGCCAAGGCGAAGGCCACCGCGCAGGAGGCCCTCGACAAGATCAACTCCGGCGAGCTGTCGTTCGAGGACGCGGCCAAGAAGTATTCCGAGGACTCCTCCAAGGACGATGGCGGCGATGTGGGTTGGGACAAGCTCACCACCTTCGTGACCGAGTACCAGGATGCCCTGAACGCGCTGTCCAAGGACCAGGTGAGCGGCCTGGTGAAGACCACCTACGGCTACCACATCATCAAGTGCACGGACTACTTCCACGTGGACGGCTCGGTGACCTCGGTCGATCAGATCCCAAGCGATCTGAAGAAGAGCATCGTGAGCACTATCAAGAACAAGCAGGTGAGCGCCGATTACAGCACCTGGCTGTCCGACTACACCGACAAGGCCGACATCAAGATCAACAAGATGCCCAGCAACGTGCCGTACAACGTTGACATGAGCACCGTCTCGGCCGGGGATACCGGTTCGGGTTCCGCCGCGGGGTCGAGCGCGGAGTAGCCGCCGGCGCGCGCAGGCGCGCTTCGCTCGAAGCGGACGTGACGGCCCTTCGCGTGCAAAGGTGTGCGCGAGGGGCCGCTTTGTATACCATGCGGCCGCCAGGCGCTGTGCGCGCCCGGTGGCCGAGCAGATGAAAGGGGATTGACCATGACCTACGACGAGCTGCATGCCGAGATGGTTGCTGCCATGAAGGCGAAGGACAAGGTGCGCCTGAGCGTGACCCGTGTGGTGCTGGGTGAGCTCAAGAACGTGGCCACGCGCGGGGCTGCGCACGACATCACCGAGGAAGAGGTGACCACGCAGGTCAAGCGCACGCTCAAGCAGACGCTCGAGACGCTGGAGATGTCCGAGAAGGCCGGCAACAACGCCGAGCGCACCGAGAATCTGCGCGCGCAGGTGGCGGTGCTCGAGAGCCTGCTGCCCGAGCAGGTGTCGGGCGAGGCGCTCGTGGCGCTGATCGAGCAGGTGATTGCCGAGACGGGCGCTGCGTCCAAGAAGGACATGGGTTGCGTGATGGGCGCGCTGACGAAGGCGACGAACGGGAACTTCGACAAGCCCGCAGCCGCCCGTGAGGTGGGCGCGCGCTTGGCGTAAGGGAGGCGCGGTGGTGCCGCGCCACATCCACCGTTTGCTGCCGATGCCAGCTGGATATAGGAATCGGCGCTGCCGCACGAAGGCCATCAACGCAGGTTGGTGGCCTTTTGCATGGGCGCGCAGATGGCGGGCGGACCTGCTTTTCAGCTGTCATCCGGCAGTTTCTGCCGGTTGAGGGCGCACCGGAGGATGGGGGGTGCATCGGATCCGCCGCAGTACCGCATGCTGGGTCACGCGCACGCTAAAGGCATGGGGCGCAGCTTTTCGCCAACAGGGCCTTGCGTCCGCTCCATGCGTGTGTATATACTGTACTTATCGAGTATATACACTATACTCGGAGGTGGTGGGTGCGGGACGCCGTGCCCGCTGCGACGCCCGGCGCGGGGACGCCTGTGCGGGGCCGGAACGGAAAGGTTTTCGATATCGTGGAAATCATCATCGCAAACTCGAGCGACAAGCCGATTTACGAGCAGATCTCGTCTCAGATCAAAGGGCAGATTCTCGGCGGGGTGCTTGCGGCGGGCGAGAAGCTGCCGTCCATCCGGGCGCTGGCGAACAGCCTGCGGGTGAGCGTTATCACCACCAAGCGCGCCTACACCGACCTCGAAGCCCAAGGGTTCATCGAGACGGTGCAGGGTAAGGGCAGTTTTGTGGCCGGTGGCAACAAGGAGCTGCTGCGCGAGGAGCGCCTGCGCGAGATCGAGGGGTGGATGCAGCGCGCTGTGGAGGCGGGCAGGTCCATCGGGTTGGCCGATCGCGAGCTCAGCGATATGCTTTCGACCCTCATGGAAGGGGAGGATGTCCAATGACGGACATGGTAGCTGCCGCGGCGGCACGGGGCGGAGGCGCGGCGGGCGGCGCGCCGCTGATCGAGGTGCGGGGTCTCACCAAGCGTTACGACGGCTTCGAGCTGCAGGGCGTGAATCTGGTGGTGGAGCCTGGCCAGGTCGTAGGATTCATCGGCAAGAACGGCGCGGGCAAGTCGACCACGATCAAAGCGCTGCTGGGGCTCATCGTGCGCGATGGAGGTACGGCCACCGTGCTCGGGGTCGATGCCAACGAGCTGTCGCGCACCGCGGCGGCGCGGGCGAAGGAGCAGGTGGGCGTGGTGTTCGACACCATCGGCCTGCCCGATCATATGCGGATTGCGCGCGTGGGTGCGCTCATGGCGCGCGCCTTCACCACGTGGGATGTCGCGGCGTATCGCGGCTATCTGCGCACGTTTGGTTTGGACGAGAAGAAGCGGGTTAAGGAGCTTTCGCGTGGGATGGGCATGAAGCTCAGCCTGGCCTGCGCGCTCGCGCACCATCCGCGCTTGCTCATCCTCGACGAGGCCACGGCCGGGCTCGACCCCATGGCGCGCGACGAGGTGCTCGATATTCTCCGAGCGTTCGTGGATGAGGAAGATGAAAACGGCAACCCGGTAAACGGCATTTTCATGAGTAGCCACATCACGAGCGACCTGGATAAGATCGCAGACACCATCGTGTGCATCGACGAGGGCCGCATTGTGTTCGAAGTGGCAAAAGACGAGGTGATCGACACGATGGGTATCGCGCGCTGCCGTGCCGCCGACATGGAGCAGGTGCTGGCATGGGCGTCCAGGGCGGGGGCGAGCCCGCGCGTGCTCAGGCATGAATACGGTATCGACGTGCTGGTGAGCGATCGATTTGCGTTCCGGCAGGCGCTGCCGGGCATTCCCTGTGACCGCATGGGAATCGACGACTACATGGCGCTCGTGCTCAAAGGCGAGCGTGCGCAGGGAGGCGATGCGCGATGATGCGTGCGTATATGTTCGATCTACTGGTGCTGTCCGACTACCTCAAGCAGCGGATTCTCAGCAGTCTGATCGTGGTGGGGTTCATCGTCATGGGCACGCAGGGGCTGGCGGTGGTGCCGGCGGTGTTCATCTCGCTGTATGGCATTATGGGCCCCATGAGCGCGTTTGCCTACGATGAGAACAACGCGTGGGAGACGACGCGCCTTGCCCTGCCGGTCTCGCGTGGAGCGGTGGTGACGGCGCGCTATCTCATGGCCGTCACCTTTACGGTTGGCGCGTTTATTCTCGCCATGGCAATCATCGGGGTGCTCTGGGTGGCGGGGCAGGTGCTGGCGCTGCCGGCGGGTATCGCCGCAATGCTTGAGCTCGATGGTGACGGGTTGGTGAGTATTGGGCTCTCAGCGTGCTTCACAGCGTTCATGGCGGCGATCGTGACGAGCGTGACGTTGCCGCTGGCGTTCAAGATGGGCAACACGAAGGCCACGCAGTATGCGCCGTTCGTCATCTGCGCGCTGATGTTCGCGGGGGCTATTGTGTTCGCGAACGTTGTGGGCTCGGGGGTGCTGACGGATATGCAGGGTGTGTTCGAATGGATGGCGCAGCCGGTCAACCTCATGCTGACGGCGGGAGGGGCGTTGGTGGTCGCGGCGGCCCTGATGGTGGTGAGCGCGGGTGTCGCACGGCGCATCTATGCGAACCGAGATTTGTAAACATTTCGTCTACCCTGCACATACTCCATAAGAGTAAAGAGTTCGTCAGGTTTTGGGCAGGATGTATGCGGGAAGTCCTGTTCGGCTATAGTGTAGAAAGCGCTTCGGCGATGCCGGGGCGCTTTTTGATTGGTAAGGATGGCGAGCATGCAGCACGAGGCGTTGTTCAAGGGCGCACGGGTACAGCCGGAGGCGATCGCTGCGGCGCGCGCGGGCGTGCATGCGGCGGCAGGGCCGCGTGCCGAGGTCGATGCCGAGGCAGGCGCTGGCATGCCTGCACCTGCGGGGCTGCGTGCCGAGGTTTTCGACGCCGGGGTATCCACCGCCGAGTCCGTGGGAGCGCCTGCTGTCATGCTCGACAGAGCGCCCGCCAACGAATCCATCAAGATGCAGGCGGCTTGCTCCTCTGCCACGACTACCGAGGCTTCCGCAGCGGCGAGCGCGGGCATGCCTGTGGCGGCAGGGCTGCCCGCCGAGGTTGGTGCCGATGTGTTTGCTGCTGAGTCCACGGGGCGGTGTTTTGAGACGTGTGCCGAAGCGCCCTCTGCCGCGGCAGCCGAGGCGTTCGTTGCAGCGCAAGAGGGTCCGGCTCGGGACCATCCGCGCGAGCTTCCGCTGCGGCGCGTGCGCAACGTGCGCGACCTGGGCGGGTATGCCTATGTGGCCGAGGACGGCACACAGGGAACCACCGCCTACGGTTTTTTGCTGCGAGCCCCTTCGCTGCGGAGCCTGCGCCACGATGGATTTGCCTACCTGGCCGATTACGGCTGCGGCGGTCTGCGACGCGTAGTGGATTTGCGGAGCGACTTCGAGGTTCGCCATTGGCCCGACCCGTACGCGGGCGGTCGCGACGGGGTGGCATACACGCATGTTCCCATGCTCGACCAGCTCAATTCCGGCGGGTTCCGCGAGGCGCTGCCCGATCGCATGTTTACGGTGTACAAGTCCCTGCTCGATAACGAGGGAGCGAGCATCCGTCGGGTGCTCGAGGCGCTGGCTGGGGTTGTGGATGGCGGTTCGGTGGAGGTGCCGGGTGCCGGTTCGGCGGGGGCACCGGGTGCCGGTTCGTCGGGTGGGCCGGTTGTGGGCTCGGCGGGGACGCCGGGTGCACCGGGCGTGGGCTGCGCGGAGGTGCCGGGTGTGGGCTGCGCGCTGTTCCATTGCCGTGCGGGCAAGGATCGCACCGGCGTGATCGCCATGCTGCTGCTCGGTCTGGCCGGCGTGGCGGACGAGGATATCGTACGTGACTACGCGGCCACGCAGCGGTTTCTGGGGCGCGGCCTACGCGCTCAACGCATCGCGGTAAGCGTGCTGCTGCGGCGTCGGGCGCCGCGCTGTCTGTTCGAGGCGATTCCCGAGGAGATGGAGCTCACGCTGGCTCATCTGCACGAATGCTACGGGTCGGCCCGCGCGTATCTGCGCGAGGTCGCCGGTTGCAGCGAGGAGCTGCTTGCCTGTCTTACGGCGCGCCTGCGTGGTCGTGGTGAGGCTGCGCCGTCGCTCGCCTAAGGGGCTGCGGGTCGCGGCAGCCAGCGGACAGCGGCCGATGGATGGTGGAAGCTGGACGGCGGATGCCGGTCGGCGGCCGCTGGGCGGGGTCGCTGGGCGGCGAACAGCGGTCGGTGGATGGTGGACGGAGCCGCTGGACGTCGGACAGCGGTCGGTGGCCGATGGCAGCATCCCGGGTTCGGATTTGAGCCATCGGCAAATCCTGGGTTCGGATTCCAGCCATCGGCAAATCCCGGGTTCGGGTTTGAGCCTTTGGTGCATCCCGGGTTCGTGTTTCGTCCATCCAGGGCCGAAAAGGGGATGCGGACGTTTTCCTGGACCGGCCTAGACGGCCAGGCCGAGCCGCTTCCT
>CABRHH010000007.1 GCA_902470695.1 uncultured Collinsella sp. | reverse complement strand
CGCTCTTCCGATCTTTCACTGGACCCCCCTCGTCCGTATGGGGGCATCGTCGCACAACGATGGCGGGTGCATGTTGATGCCAACCCGCAGATGCTACCGCCGTTCTTCCAGATGAAGCGTTTTATCATTTTATCATGCTTGTGACCTGCGAAATCTTTTGCTGAATGCGGCCGTGGCGCTGGTATAGTGAGTCCCGTTACCGATTCGTCTGCACCCGAAAGGACGGCTATGGGCACAGATTCGCTCAGGAGCTCGTGCGCGCGTGAATCCGATGAGATCGCCCTCATCGCGAACCGCATGCGGCACAACATCATCACCATGCTTGAGGCGGCCGGCACCGGTCACCCCGGCGGCTCGCTTTCCTCCGCCGACATCATGGCGACGCTCTTCTTCTCGGGCGTGATGGGTACCGACCCCGCCGACCCGAAAAACCCTGCGCGCGACCGCTTCGTGCTCTCCAAGGGCCATATCGCCCCGGCGCTCTACGCGGTGCTGCACGAGGTGGGCTACCTGGACGCCGAGGAGCTGCTCACGCTGCGGAAGTTCGGCAGCCGCCTGCAGGGCCACCCCGATTCCAACCTTTGCCCGGGCGTGGAGGTCTGCACCGGCTCGCTGGGCCAGGGCCTGTCGATCGCGTCGGGCCTGGCGCTCGGTCTGCGCCGTGAAGCTGCGGCCACCGGCACGCCCCTGCAGCGCGTGTTCGCGCTCACCGGCGACGGCGAGCTGCAGGAGGGCCAGAACTGGGAGGCTCTCATGTTCGCCGCCCACCAGGGCCTGGACAACTTCACCGTCTTGGTCGATTCCAACAACCTGCAGATCGACGGGCATGTGAGCGACGTCAACGCGGTGCAGCCGCTCGATGCCAAGTTCAAGGCCTTCGGCTGGAACGTGCTGCTCGCCGACGGCCACGATGTCCCCGCGGTGCGCTCGGCCCTCGAGGCCGCCGTGGCGTACACGGGCGCGCCCACGGCGATCATCTGCGCCACCGTCAAGGGTAAGGGTGTGTCGTTCATGGAGGACCAGGCGAGCTGGCACGGCAACGCGCCGAGCCATGAGCAGGCACAGGCGGCGCTGACCGAGATCGATGCGGCAGGCGAGCGGCTCGCCGCCGCGGTGAAGGGGGAGTAGAGGATGGCGAAGGCAACGCGCGCTGCGTTCGGCGAGACGCTGATCGAGCTGGTGGAGCAGGGGCAGGACATCATGGCGGTCGACGCCGACCTGGCGGGCTCCACCACGCTGGGCAAGTTCGGCGCGGCATTCCCGGACCGCTTCGTGGACGTGGGCATCGCCGAGCAGAACATGATCGGCGTGGCGTCCGGCCTGGCGCTGGCGGGCAAGACGGTCTTCACCGGCTCGTTCGCGGTATTCGGCTCCGGTCGCTGCTGGGAGCAGATCCGCAACACCGTGTGCGTGTCGAACCTCGATGTGAAGGTGTGCCCCACGCACGCCGGCATCACCGTGGGCCCGGACGGCGAGACGCATCAGGCGCTCGAGGACATCGCGCTCATGCGCGTGCTGCCCCACATGCGCGTGCTGGTGCCGGCCGACTACGAGGCCGCCCGCGCCGCCCTGCGCTTCGCGGCGGCCACGCCGGGGCCGGTGTACGTGCGCTTGGGCCGCGAGACCCCGCTTTCCGTGTACGATGAGCCCTTCGAGCTGGACCGCCCGGCCTTCGCCCGCGTGCTGCGCGAAGGGTCGGACATCTCGATCATGGCGTGCGGCGTCGAGGTGGGCTTCGCGCTTAAGGCGGCCGCGGCCCTGGCCGAGGAGGGCATCTCCGCCGAGGTCGTCGACGTGATGAGCGTAAAGCCGCTCGATGAGGAGACGGTCGCGGCGTCGGCTGCCAAGACCGGCTGTGTGCTCACCGTCGAGGAGCACAGCGTGTACGGCGGCATGGGTTCGGCGGTGGCCGAGTTTTTGGCCGAGCGCGCGCCGGTGCGCGTGAGCCGTCTGGGCATGACGGGCTTCGGCCAGTCGGGCACGGCGGCCGAGCTTCTGGCTCACTATGGGCTTGACGCCGCCGGGATCGCCGCGAAGGCGCGCGAGGTGCTGGGCCGGTAGGCGGCTGCGGCACGCTGCAACGGGTGCAACGGCCCGGTTTCCCTTAGCGGGGAGCCGGGCCTTCGCCACATGCCGGCGGCGCGTCGTCCGCTCGGTCGCCTTGAGGACGCAGTTGCCACAGCGCGTCGCTTGCCGGTCGTTCGAACGGATGCGGATGCCGCGGTGCCGTATGCCCCCGGCGCGCGTCCCGGCCGCATGCGGCACTGGTTTTGTGGTGCACGACACCTACGTTTGTGTGCAGCTTCGATGCTCCTTGGGCGGGGGATTGCCCGAGTTGGTACAATACCTGCCGTACTTGTAGTTGAAATGTACGACTCTAAGGAGCTCCAGTGGGTAACCACTTCCGTACTCCCGGAGATGAACAGGCAGCCCCGCAGACGCCGGCACCCGGTGCCGCCCCGCGTGAGGCAGCCCCCTCTTCGGATGCTCAAGATCGGCTGTTCGATCAGCCCGTCCCGCGCCCGCGCCATGCTGCGGTCCCGCAGGCCGGCCCGGATGCGGCGCCCGCTGCGGCCCCGTCGACGGCTCCCGGCCAGGCCACGTCCGCCTCGCTGTTCGGCGTGCCCTCGCCTGAGGACCCCGCCGCCCCGGCTCGCCCGGCCCCCGATGACACCGGCGCGTTCATGGCACAGGCCGCTGCCCCGGCCCCGGCTGCCCCGGCACCCGCTTCGGTGCCCGTCCCCGATCCGGCGCTGACCCCCGAGAACTTCCGCACCTCGGGTGGGGACGCCGGCACCTCCCGTGATGCCGACCAAGCGCGTCAGGTGGCCGATGTGGACGCCGCACTCGCCAACCCGGACTTCACCACCGTGTTCGCCCCCGTGGACGATTCCCGGGCCCGTCAGGCCCGCGAGGCCGGCGTCGAGCCCGTGATCCTCATGGAGCACGTCACCAAGATCTACCCCGCGCAGCCCAACAAGCCCGCGCTGGACGATGTCAACATCGAGATCTACCCCGGCGAGTTCGTCTTCCTCGTGGGCCATTCCGGCTCCGGCAAGACCACGCTGCTCAACACCATGCTGCGCAACGTCAAGCCCACGAGCGGCCGCGTGCTGGTGGCCGGTCAGGACCTCATGCGCATCAAGAACCGCAAGATCCCGTTTTTGCGCCGCCAGATCGGCGCCGTGTTCCAGGACTACAAGCTGCTGCCCAACCGCACGGCCTACGAGAACGTGGCGTTCGCCCTGCAGTGCATCGGCAAGCCGCGCGGTGTGATCCGCGCGCAGGTGCCCGAGGTGCTGCGCCTGGTGGGCCTGGCCGAGCAGATGAACTCCCTGCCCGACCAGCTCTCCGGTGGCGAGCAGCAGCGCGTCTCGGTGGCCCGCGCCATGGTGAACCGCCCGCCGTTGCTGATCTGCGACGAGCCCACGGGCAACCTCGACCCGGCGATCTCGCTGGGCATCATGAAGCTGCTGGAGCGCATCAACCGCACCGGCACCACCGTGATCGTGGCAACCCACGACCGCGAGATGGTCGATTCCATGCACCGTCGCGTCATCGCCCTTGAGGGCGGCCGCGTCATCCGCGATCAGGAGAGGGGAGGCTACGGCAACTATGGCACCTTCTAATCTGGGGTACTCCGTGCGCGATGCCCTCAAGCACTTCTTCCGCAACTGGACGACCTCCTTCGGCGCCGTCGTCACCATCTTCCTGTCGCTGTTCATCATCGGCCTGTTCATCGTGGGCTCGGTGCTGGTGAACTCCGCGATTGGCAACGTGGAGGACCAGGTCACCATCAACGCGTTCATCTCCGACGAGGCCTCCGACAGCGACGTCAAGGCCTTCATGGAGAAGCTCGAGAGCTGGGACAACGTCAAGAAGGTCGAGTTCAAGACCAAGGAGGACGCGCTGGCCGACTACAGCCAGAACGTCTCGGACAACGCCGACGCCACCATGGCGGCGCTGGACGGCAACAACCCGCTGCCGCGCTCCTACTCGATCGAGATGGAGGATCCCTCCCAGGTCGAGGCCATGGCGAACAAGATCAAGGACGACCCCGACTTCCAGAAGATCGTGGATGACAGCTCACCGGATTCCGACGATTTGCAGACCGACCTCAACGAGAGCGTGATTTACGGGCAGAAGGAGGTCAGCCGTCTGTTCCAGCTCACCAACTACATCCGCATCGCCGCGGTCGTGCTGGTGGCGCTGCTGACGTTCGTAGCCTTCATCTTCATCAACAACACTATCCGCCTGTCCATCACCGCGCGCCGTCGCGAGATCGCGATCATGCGCCTGGTGGGCGCGAGCAACGGCTTCATCCGCGGGCCGTTCATCATCGAGGGCATGATTCAGGCGCTGCTGGGTGCGCTGCTGTCCATCGGCTCGCTCGAGCTGATCCGCAACCTGGTCATCCCGCAGGTGGCCTCGGGCATCAGCTTCATGAGCTTCAGCGTGCCGATGCAGATCTACTACATCACCTACGGTTCGCTGGTGCTGCTCGGCCTGATCATCGGCCTGTTCGGCTCCATGATTGCCATGAGGCGCTACCTCAAGGTGTAAGGGCCTTCTGGCTCCGTTCGAATCCTTTGGAAGCCCCCGGGTGTTTCCGCGCATGCGTTCCGGCCGTCGAGTGCTGCTCGGCGGCCGTCGTGCGAATGCGCTGGAGGCGCCCGGGGGCTTTTTGCTTGGGCGCCGCTGAGCGCAGGTGGGGGAAGCGCATGCGCCGTTGCGGCGCCTGCGGCCGTCGCCGCTGTCGGGTGAGGTGGCATGCGGGGGCGCTGCGGGCGGCGGGTGAGGCGGGATGCAGGTGCGTCGCGGGCGGCGGGCGAGGTGGCATGCGGAGATGCAGCGGCTATCAGGCGCTCCCGAGGCCCCGTCGGGCGGCCTTGGGGTTTGGGTACAAGAGGCGAAGATGTGACGAGTTCCGCGAGATGAAGGGGATGCATGGGCAGAGGTAGAGGACGGCATACGAGGAGTGCCCGGCGTGGAGCCGCGCGCCAGCGCCGGCAGCCGGGGCTGCTGGGGACGGTGCGCGCCTTCGAGGGGCGCTCTGAGGTCGAGACGGCGGAGGGCACCTTCCGCATCTCGAGTCGCGGCCTGGCCGGCGCCATGCCGGGCGATAGGGTGTACGTGAGCCTGCGCGTCTCCCGTGGCGGGCGTCGCGCGGTGGTCGAGCAGGTGGTCGAGCGCGCGGTCGCCGCTCTTGTGGGCATCTTCGAGCCGGCCGGGCCCCTCGGCGCGGTGCGCCCGCTCGACAGCCGCATTCGCCAGGATTTCTTCGTCCTGCCTGAAGACAGATCCCCGGATCGCTTGGGGGTCCAGGCGGGCGACATCGTGTCCGCGCGGATCGTGAGCTACCCCACGCGCCTGGAGTCCGGTGTGGTCACGCTCGAGCGGCGCATCGGGGACGCGGCGGCACCGAGCCTGGGAGTCGAATGCGTCATGGCGCGCTTCGGCCTGGTTGAGGGCTACCCGCAGCAGGCGGTCGACGAGGCTGCCGCTTGCACGGTCGATGTGCCTGCGGCACTCGCCGACCCGCTGCGCCGGGACGCGCGCGACCGCATCGCCGTCACGATCGACCCGGTCGATGCGCGCGATTTCGACGATGCCCTCTCGCTTGAGCGCACGCCGGGAGGCGGCTGGCTGCTCGGCGTCCACATCGCCGACGTGTCCGCCTACGTGCCCTGGGACTCCACGCTCGACCTGGAAGCCCGTCGCCGCTCCACCTCGGTGTATCTGGCCGACCGCGTCCTGCCCATGCTGCCCGAGCACCTGAGCTGCGACGTGTGCTCGCTGCGGCCGGGGCAGGACCGTCTGGCGATGACGGTCGACATGCGCTTTGACGCGCTCGGCCGCATCGAGGCCTATGAGGCGTACCCGAGCGTGATGCGCTCGCGGGTGCGCACGGATTACGCCGCGGTCGAGGTGCTGCTGGCGGATTCGGAGGCCGCGCCGGGCGAGGCTGGGGTGCGCCCGGCACGGTCGATGGAGGATGCGGACGAACCGACGTCCACCGGTGGTGCGGGTGCCGGCGCAGCGCCGCCCGCCGGTGGCGCAGACGCGGGTGCACAGGCGCCTGCCGACAGCGCGTCCCACCCCGCCGCTGAGCGTGCCCGTGCGGCCTGCGAGGCGGCCGCGGCGCAGGGCTTCGACCTCGTGCGCCTGCTGCGCGATGCCCACGAGCTGGCCTGCGCCCGCCGGGAGCTGCGCCGCCGCCGCGGGGCCATCGACTTCGCCACCACGGAGGTCCATGCCCTGCTCGACGAGCGCGGCGTCCCGCAGCGCCTGGAGGCGCGTGTTTCCACGGCGGCGACCCAGCTCGTGGAGGAGGCGATGCTGGCGGCCAATGAAGGCGTGGCCGAGTTCCTCTCCGACCGCGACATCTCCGCATGCTACCGCGTCCACGAGACGCCGGCACCCGATGCGCTGGCGTCGGCGGCCGCCACACTCGTCGAGGCCGGTGCGCTCGAGAGCGACCTGGCGCCCGGCATCATGGTGGGCGAGCCGCATGCCATCGCGCGGGCCCTCGAGCGCGCGGCGGGCACGCCTGTGGAGACGCTGGTGAACGCGATGCTGCTGCGCGCGCAGCAGCGGGCGGTGTACAAGCCGGATAACGAGGGGCACTACGCGCTCGGTGCGCGGGCATACTGCCACTTCACCAGCCCCATCCGTCGCTATCCCGACCTGGTGGTGCACCGGGTCCTCAAGCTCGCCCTCGCCCGGCGCGAGCTGGGTCGCAAGGCCGCGCAGGCGCGTGCGCGCGAGCTGGTGGGCACCGGGTCGCAGGCGCTCGATGCCATCTGCCCGTCGGTGTGCCGCCAGGCCAGCGAGGCGGAGCGCGTGGCCGACGCCGCGGCGCGCGCCTCCCACAAGGTCAAGGTCGCCCAGTACTATGCCGACCGGGTCGGCCAGCGCGTGCGGGGCACGGTGGTGTGGGTGTCCGATCTGGGCGCGTTCGTCCAGCTCGACGATACCGGTGCCGAGGGGCTCATCCGTCCGTCGCGCCTGGGGGACCAGTGGTGGGAGCTCGATGAACGCCGTCTGCGGTTCGTGGGCGCGAGCGACGGGACGGTGATCGGCGTGGGGCAGCGGCTGGCGGTTGAGGTCGCCTCCGTGGACGTGCTGCGCGGGCGGCTCGATCTTACCGCGGTGCAGGTGGGGGCTGCGCTACACTGATAGCCTGATTCACGACAGGAGGAACCTATGGACATGCCCATCGAGGCACGCGATATTTCCCATGCCGAGGCGCTGTTGGCCGCCGGCGAGCTCGATGCCGCCCTGCCGCTGCTGCAGGAGCTGGCGGCCCAGGTCGAGGCGTACGCGCAGCAGGAGTGCCAGGCAACCGACGAGCGCCAGTGGTTCTCGTTTGCGGACACCTTCGAGCGGCTCGCCTATCGCCGGGTGGAGCGCGACCCGCGCTCGCTCACGCAGCTGGCGGTGCCCTTCGATCGGGTCTACGCCGCGCTCGCGTTCGCGCATATCGCCCGCAAGGAGTGGGAGCCTGCGCGCGACGCGCTCATGCAGGCGGTGCGCTGGAACCCCATGAACTGCCGGTATCGCCTGGATCTGGCGGAGCTGTTCGGCATGCTGGGCAACCAGCAGGAGTGGGCGGCGCTGTCGGCATCGGTGCTCGATCGCGCGGCCGATGCCGAGCCCCTGGCCCGCGCCTACGCCAACCTCGGCCACTTCTTCCTGCAGACCGACAACGTGCTGGCAGCTGAGGGATGCCGTCGCCTGGCGCAGCGCCTGGCCACGGGCGACGCCCATGCCGATACGTTCATCGAGCAGATGGGCGAGGAGCTTCCCGAGCTTGCGCAGGAGGAGGAGCGCCGCGTGATGGGGGCGGTCGAGGAGCAGGGTATCGCCACGAGTCCGAGTGCCGAGGTGGCCATCTGCCTGCTGATGTGTGCCTCCGATGCCGCGGCGGCGGGCGATCGCAACGCGGCGACCACCTATACGCTGCGGGCGCGCGACCTGATCGGCGCCGAGGCGGCCGAGGCCCTCATCCGGCTCATCCGCACCTCCGACGCCGAGCTGGCGCAGGAGCGCGCGGAGGCTACCGCCACCGGTGCGGCAGGCGCCGCCGACGCGGGCACGGCCGATGGTGTGGATGCGTCCGGTGGTACGTGCGCGGCGGGCGACGCCGCTGCTGAGGCGGACGAGCCGGGCGCGGGCGAGCCGCAGATGCAGGATGTGAAAGGGGAGTAGCATGCCGGGATTCGGTCAACGGGAGAAAAAGGCGAAGAAGACGATCGCGAAGAACCGTTCGGCGCATCATGAGTACTTCATCGACGAGACCTTCGAGTGCGGCGTGGTGCTGTCGGGCACCGAGGTGCGCAGCCTGCGCGAGCGCGCCTGCCAGATCACCGATTCGTTCGCTCTGATCCGCGGCGGGGAGTGCTGGCTGCACAACGTGCACATCCATCCGTACTCCAACGGCTCGATCTTCAACCGCGACCCCGATCGGCGCCGCAAGCTGCTGCTACATCGCAAGCAGATCACCTACCTGGACACCAAGCTGCGCGTGCGCGGCGTGGCACTGGTGCCCCTGGAGCTGTATTTCGACGAGAATGGCCGCGTGAAGCTGCTGCTGGGTTTGGGCCGCGGCAAGAAGCTCTACGACAAGCGGGCGAGCATGGCCGAGCGCGATTTGCAGCGCGAGGTCGACCGCGCGTTGAAGCAGCGTAGCAGGTAGCGCTTTGGGGCTTTTGGCCCCGGGTGCGTGGTTGCGGGCATGCGGCCCGGAGCGCTCGGCTTCGGGCGTGCGGTTCAGGGTGTTCGTGCGAATCGGATGATGTGCGGATGCTTCCTTCGAGTTTTCTGCCCGGACTCCTGGTGCTGGTGTCGAGATGGGGGTGTTCACAATTGTTGTGCGCATCGGAGGCATCTGCACTTCTTGCGGAGGGTGCTTCGATACTTGCTAATAGGATTTATTTTCAGTAACATTTTTTCGTTCTTGGATTCCGGTGGTATGGATGGCATGCAATCGGGTATCCTTCAACGTACATTCATCGCCTGTGAAAGGAAGTACCCATGGCAGAGAAGACGTACAAGTTCGTGTGTGTGGTTTGCGGCTACGAGGTCGAGGTTGATACCCCCGAGCTGCCCGAGGACTACGTCTGCCCCGTGTGCGGCGTTGGTCCCGATCAGTTCGAGCCGGTCGAGGAGTAAGTACCTCACGGCTGCGAGCCTGCATACCTCGTCGCTGCCCCTATGGCGGAGCGCGATGAGCCACGAAGGCGCCGAGGATTCCCTCGGCGCCTTTTCTTGTGAGACGAACGATTCGTGCTCACGTGATGCTTGGGTCCGTGTGTCGCAGGGGGCTCTGGAGCCCTGGCAACCGGATGCGACGTCGGGCTCGGTCGGCCCGCGCGGGGCCGTTTCGGGCTATGGTCGCGCGTGTGCAGTCCTGGAGCCTGCCGATTCGCGGGGGATTTCAAAAGCAAAGCGCCCCAACGCGGCGCTTGGGCACACGTTGGGGCGCAGAGCGGCCGCGGCGTTCGACGATGCCGGTCAGGACTTGGTCTCCATTTTGGCGTGACACGTGGGGCAGGTCACGCGGATCTTGCCCTTGCCCTTGGGGACCGACAGCATCTGCCCGCAGTTCGGGCACTTGAGGAAGCGCGTGGTCTTGCGCTCGCGCCACATCTTCTGCGCGGTGCGCTTGGTGCGCTCGAAGTTGGCGCGAGATGCAGCGCCGGATGATGCGCTGCCGGTGCGCGGGCTGCTGCTCGCAGCACCGCCGCCCATCGAGGCCACGAACGAGCGCAGGCCCGGGACGCGGCCGGCAAAGGCGATGAAGCTGTCGTTCTCCTTCTGGCGCGCAGCGGTGTTTTTGGAGAACGCGCGCAGCAGCGCGATGACGACCACCGCCAGCGCGATCCAGGAGAGCGGCTGCCAGCGCGCCAGCGTGCCGATGAGCGCCAGCAGCATGCCTGCCAGGCCGAGGGTGGTGGTGAGCTCGTCTGCTCCGTGGCGGTCTTTCATGAAATTATGCATGGTCCCATCCTTGTCGTACGTTGCCTGAAGCTGATGGTACCCAGATGCACGCGGCTTATAAAAGCCGACAGGCCAACGACCGGCGCATCTCCGTATCTCGGTGGGGATGTGGAGATGCTCGGCAACGGGCCGTCGGCTGCCGCGCGAAAAAGACGGGGTGTCGGCGTTTTTGCGGTGTATCACATGGTCCGCCGGTAAGCCGCGCTGCGGCATATGCGCGCCCAATACGGGGCGGGTTCCGTTCTGGGGATTTAGCGGGCGAGTAGTTCGGGTGCCGTATTGCGCAGGTGCGCTTCCAGGCTCGTGCGGTCTATCAAGGCGCTTGACGCCCCCTGCCGTGTGGTGCTGAAGCCAGCGGCGCAGTTTGCGATGCGAGCGGACGCTTCGATGGAAAAACCCTCGGCCCGATAGGTGGCAAAGGCTGCAATGAACGCATCCCCGGCGCCGGTGGTGTCCACGGCCACGACGTCCATGGCGGGGATCTCCACCGCTGACTCTCTCGTGCATACCAGGCACCCGCGAGAGCCCAGCGTCACCACGACGCATCCGACGCCTGCCGACAGCAGGAAGCGCGCACGAGATGCCTCATCGCTCTGCTCGGGGCAGAGGGTCTCGAGCTCCTCTTGGTTGGGGATGAGGTAATCGACAAGCGCCAGCATGCTAGGCGGAATGAGCTTCGCGGCGCTTGGTTTCAGAACGGTGCTCACGCGGTTGTTCCGTGCAAGCACCAGCGCCTCGCGGACGGCTTCAAGTGGGATCTCCGTGTTGATGAGGCAGAAATCCCCCGAGGTGAACAGCCGTTCCTGTGCGCGCACGTCCGCGGCGGTCAGCGCCTCGTTCGCCCCGGATACAATCGAGATCATCGAATCGCCGTCCCGCGGTACGAATACGAATGCCTGGCCCGTCGTGCGTCCCGCCGTCCGTTTGACACCCGCAGTGTCAACCCTGCTTTCAAGGAGGGCAGTGAACAGGTAGTCGGCATCGGCGTCGTTACCCACGCGTCCGATGGCCACGACGTCGTGCCCGAGCTTTTGAACGCCGATTGCTTCGTTCAGGCATTTTCCACCTGGGAAGGTGTCGGAGGATGGGGTGATGGCGGCGGCACCTGCGCTTGGAAGCTGGTCGAAGGCCAGGTACGTATCGACGTTGATGGAGCCGACTGCGATGATGCGCTTTGCGCGCGATCGGAAGGGGATATCGATTGAGGCGGATGTATCGAGTGTGCCTTCGGTGATGAACGGTGCCGGTAGCGGAGTGCTCTCGATGCTGCTTACGAGATGGTCGACCAGGGCCTCTCCCAGGGCGCGCCGCGGGATCTCGAGGACGGACACATGCGGATGCACCAGCTCCTCTTCGGTGCCCTTGAGCGAGACGACGGAGAGGTCGTAGGGGATCTCGTAATGCAGTTGTTCGGCTATCTGGTACAGGCGGAGGGCATCGCGGAAATGGGATACGACGATACCGCTAAACGCGTGTGAGGCGAACGCCGCTGTGGGCAGCTCATCGGTCACGCTGAAGAGCAGCTCGTTGGAAAACGTGATGCCGCGGTCGAGCAGCGCATCGCGGTATCCTCGAACGAATCCTTCCGTACGCGATCCCGGCCCTGCAAGACAGGCGATGGCGGTGTGGCCCCGCTCCACAAGCGCGCAGGTCGCCTGAAAGCCAAGAAGCTCGTAGTCTATGTGCGGCGATGCGGGAGAAGCGGGGTCGTCGGTCAGCACGCAGGGGGTGTCGCCGTGCGCGCGATCCGCGATCGCGGCGCTATCGATGGAGCTGTCGATAACCAGACCGTCGACGTGCAGGCTCAACAGGCAGGCAAGGCCCTGCTCGAGCGAAGTCGCATCTTCGCACAGGCGGATCGAGACGGTGTAGCCTTGCCTGTTCGCGGCGGAGATGATGCCCTGCAGCATGGAGCCGGAGTGTTCGCGGACAAGAACGCCGATCGTTCCCGTGCGGCCGCCGGCGGTGCGGGTTGCGTACGGGCGATAGTTGTGCTCTTTGACGATCGACAGGACGCGCTCGCGCGTTTCGCTGCTGATGCTCGCATCCTTGTGGTTCACGATCTTCGAGACAGTCGAAACCGAGACGCCGGCAAGACGGGCGATCTCTGTGATGGTCATTGCGGCTCCTTTGCATGATGCCAACGTACCGCCATGGTACTCGACTTTTGCCGTTCACGGGCCAAAACCTTCCGTTGGGCAGAAAAGTTCTTGTCATGCCTCATCGACATTCGTAAAGTTCGAATTCAAGGAAAGAAAAGTTTTCCGAAAGTATTTTCTTACACAGATGGGAGACCGATGAAGGTTGTAAATATCGGGTCGCTGAACATCGACCGGACGTACCGGGTGCCGACATTCGTGCAACCGGGCGAGACGATGCAGGTGGAGTCTTTTGCGGAACGGTGTGGAGGCAAGGGGCTGAATCAGTCTATTGCCCTTGCGCGTGCCGGAGCATCGGTGGTGCACGTGGGTGCTGTTGGGGCCGATGGTGCCGAGCTGGTTCGCTTGCTGGCGGCGAACGGGGTGGAGACCGGCTGTATCGAAACGGTCGAGAGCCCAACAGGGCATGCGGTCATCCAGGTGACGGACGAGGGTGAGAACAGCATCATCATCTGCCCGGGTGCCAACGGTCGGCTGAGCACACAGCCCATCGATCGCTGCCTCGATAGCGCCGGCGCCGACGATATTATCCTGCTGCAAAACGAGACATCGCAGGTCGCCCATGTCCTCGCTGCCGCTCGTGAACGCGGGCTCATGGTTGCCCTCAACCCCTCGCCCTTGACGGAGGGGCTGCTGGCGCTCGATTTGAGCGGTGTCGGGATCTTCATTCTCAACGAGCACGAGGCTGCCGGTATGGTTGGAGCCTCTGAGAGCGAAGAGCCAAGAGCGCTGGTGAGAAAGCTGCAGCGGCGCTATCCGCGCGCAGCGTTCATGCTGACGCTGGGAGGGCGCGGCTGCATGTGGGCGCAGGAGGATGCCGCAGAATCGTTCCCTTCATTCGGCGCCGAAGCGATCGACACGACGGGCGCGGGCGATACGTTCTGCGGTTATTACCTTGAGGCCGTGATGCGCCATCTCGATGCCGCTTCTGTCCTTGCGCGCGCTAGCGCCGCCGCCAGCATCGCGATCGGCCGTCCCGGAGCGGCGGCGAGCATACCGATGTCATCCGAGGTTGATGCCTTCTTGCATGCACGCGGTTATAGGGCCTGACGGTTCTTTGGCGGCTGCGGGCCGAAGGGGGTGATGGGCGATGTAGTGCATGCGTTGTAGGTCGACATATGGGAGATGGGAGCTGCTCATGGAGCAAATCGCTTTTGTAATCGGGACGCTGGCTGCGTGCGTGGTTGTTGCGCGCCTCGTCCTCAAGAAAATCAACCCGATATTCGTGTTCCTGATCTCAGGAATCATCATAATCACCCTTGCTTCCCTCCTGACGGGCAGGTCAGCGCTAGGCGAAGAGGGAAGCGGGAACTACGTCATCGATGCGTTCGCGTACATCACGTCGTCGCTCAAAACGAACATCTCCGGCGTAGGCGCTATTATTATGGCAGTAACGGGCTACGGTGCCTACATGAATCACATCAACGCCTCAAAAAAGCTCGCCTACCTTGCGGTTCGTCCGCTGCGCGCGATCAAGAACAAGTATCTTGTCCTGGCGGGGATCTATGTGGTCGGCATGATTTTGAAGCTGGTGATCACCTCGCAAGCGGGGCTTGCCCTGTTGCTGTTGGGTACCGTGTTCCCGGTGATGCTCGCACTTGGCGTGCATCCGGTGCTCGCCGCCTCAACGATGTGCCTCATCTGCATCGACTGGGGCCCCAATGACGGGTCGACGATTTTCGCTGCACAGACGGCGGGCATTCCGGTCGTTCAGTTTTTCACCGAGCACCAGCTGATCGTGGTTGTGTCGATCATGGTGGTCATCGCGCTGCTTATTCCCCTGTACTATGCGTGGGTCGCCCGTCGTGAGGGGCTTGACGAGGTCGAGGGCGCTGCGGTTGACGACGTCAACGATGTCGAGTGCCCGGCGTTCTATATCCTGCTTCCGTTCCTCCCGCTTGCTCTCGTGCTGGTGTTCTCGATCTGGCCGGTGGTCCCCATGGACGTGATCACAGCCTGCTTCATCAGCATCATCGTGACTGCGTGCATCGAGCTGGTGCGGCGTTCCGACCGCGCAAGCGTGCCGGGGGACATCGTGGTGGTGTTTCGCGCGATGGCGGATGCCTTTGCCAACATCGTAAGCATCATCGTGGCCGCCTCGGTGTTCGCGAAAGGCATCGAGATGCTCGGCGGCGTCACCATTCTCGCCGATGCGATTTCAACGCTGCAGGGAGCTGCCGTTCTGACGTTGGCGCTCATGTCGCTCATCACCTTCGCGGCAGCGATGATCATGGGCTCGGGAGCGGCGTCGCTCTACGCATTCGGTCCGCTGGTTCCGGGTATCGCGGCGAAGCTCGGTATCGATGCAACGGCGATTATGGTGCCGATGGAGATCGGTACGGCGCTCGGGCGCTCCCTGTCGCCGGTTGCGGGAGCGGTTATCGCCGTGTCCGGATATGCGAAGGTCGATCTCATGAAGGTCATCAAGATCAACATGGTCCCCATCTGCGTGGCGATGCTGGTCAACTTGGTTGTTTCTATCGTCACGACCGGAGTGCTGTAGTGGCTGCCAGCCGTTTTGGCGGCAGCGTGCAGGGCAACGATATGTCTATTCAGGTGCTGGCCGATCGACGGCCGGCGGAAAGGAAGGTTCCCATGCTGGAAAAGAAGAAGATCATCCTCGATTGCGACCCCGGTAGCGATGATGCCATTGCCATCATGCTGGCGCTGTTTTCCGAAAAGCTCGACGTGCTCGGCATCACGGTGGTCAACGGCAACCGCATTCTGCCCAAAACCCTGGAGAACGCCCTGCGCATGAAGCAGTTCCTGGGAAGCTCGGTGCCCGTGTTCCGCGGTTGCGAGGAGCCCTTGGTGTGCAATCTGATTCCAGGGCGCAAGCCGGAGTTGCCGCGTGTGACGAAAAACGATTGCCATGGCGACTACCTCAAGCTGCCCGAGGCGACCATCCAGGCTGAGCTTCAGCACGCGGTCAATTGGCTCGTGGATACGTTCATGGCGTCAGACGGGGACATCACGCTGGTTACCGTGGGACCGCTGACCAATATCGCCATGGCGTTGCGCATGGAGCCCAGAATCGCCGGCAAGATCAAGGAGATTGTCGCCATGGGCGGCGGGCATGCGGCGTGCAATATCTCGTCGTCAGCGGAGTTTAATTTCTGGGCTGATCCCGAGGCGGCCAAGATCGTCATGGACACGCCCGTTCCTAAGGTGATCTTGCCGCTCGATGCTACGTGGAAGGCATGCATCAGCTACGAGGAGGCAAAGGAGCTCGAGCGCATCGGCACCCCTGCCGCGCGGTTCGCCGCCGATCTTGCCAAGCTGCGTATCGAAGGCTTGAAGGTGAACGACGTGAGCGAGCATAATTTCGAGTTGCGTCATACGTCAGGCACGGTTGCCGAGCGCATGCTGTACCGCTACGATACCGACCGTGCGCCGATCCACGATGCCCTGGCGGTTGCGTACTGCATCGATCCGGCAGTCGTGACCGAGTACGTTGACTGCAACGTCGATATCGATATCTCACAGGGGCTCTGCGACGGGCGCATGGTGGCGGATGTCCACAACACGCTCAAGGGCAAGGCGCCGATTACCTGCAAAGTGGCGCTCAACGCTGACTCCCATGCATTCGTGGAGATGCTGTTCGAGCATCTGTCAAAAACGGTGCCTACGAAGTAGGGGAATCAGCGGGCGAGTTTGTCGATGACGGCTTCGATCTCGGCGAGCTTCTCGGCCTTCTCGGATTCCGATCCGCAGCTGGCAGCCTGGCGGACGCAGCCGTCGATATGCGCTTTGAGCACGTCGGCGTTGACGCGGCCGATTAGCGACTGCGTTGCCATGAGCTGGTTCGAGATGTCGATGCAGTAGCGGTCGTCCTCGACCATCTTGATGATGCCGTCCATCTGTCCGCGTGCGGTTTTGAGCAGGCGCAGGACCTTGGCGCGATCTGCTTGCATGGTGCTCCTTTCGTCCCAGCGCGCCCGCGGGTGGAGTCGATCCGCTCGCGGGCGCGCTGTGTGAGCTGGTGGGTTGAGGCGCCGGAAGGGGCGCGGCGTGCATGCGGGCACAACGCGCCCCCTTTTGCCTTCATGGTGCGGCTGGGGCTTGGACGGGAGTGTCCTGTGGAGCAGCTCCTGTCCGCGTCTGCCGGCCGATAGTTGGCCTGCCCTCGGTCGGCTGCCCCCCTCGCGACGTTTCTGCGCTACGCCCGCTCGACCGACAGCGCCTTGAAGTTGCCCGCCTGCTCCACAGCGGCGGCAAGTGCGGCGGGCTCCACCTCGTCAGCGCAGGTCACCTGCACGGTTTGCGTCTCGTGGTCGGAATCGGCATCCGTCACGCCGGCGACCGCGAGCAGGGCAGACTCAACCGACGCGTCGCAGTGCCCGCAGTGCAGGCCCTCTGTCTTGATCACATACTGCATGGTTCGTCCTTTCTGTTGAAGATGACGGGCGCATGCGCCCGATGGTACCAAAGTGATGCGGCCGGCGGCATGGGTGGATTGCCTGCGGCGCGGATCCCGCGCAGCTCGGATGCGGTCCGCTTCGTTCGCAACGCGATCCGGCCCGGCGTCGCCCGGATGTAGCCCGGTGCCGTCCGGATATAACCGGGTGTTACCCGGAAGCGGTTCGCTCTGTTCGCAATGCAGCCCGTCGCGCCCGCGATCCGGTCTCGTACCTCCCGCGATGCGGTCCCGTGCCGCCCGCCGAGTTATCGCTCGGCCACGCGCGGCTTGAACCGGCGTAGGCGCAGGGCGTTTGTCACCACGCACACGCTCGACAGGCTCATGGCCGCCGCGCCGAACATCGGCGAGAGCTGCCAGCCCAGCAGCGGGTAGAACACGCCGGCTGCCAGCGGGATCCCCAGCGTGTTGTAGATGAGCGCCCAGAACAGGTCCTGCTTGATGTTGCGCATCGTGGCCCGTGAGAGTTCGACCGCGCGTGCCACGTCCACCGGGTCGCTGTGCATGAGGACCACGTCGGCACCCTCCTTGGCCACGTCGGCCCCGGCCCCGATCGCCAGGCCCACATCGGCGCGGGCGAGCGCGGGGGAGTCGTTGATGCCGTCGCCGACCATGGCGACGCGGTGTCCCTCGGCCTGGAGCTGACGAATCTGCTGCTCCTTATCGGCGGGCAGCACGTCGGCCACCACGCGGTCGATACCGGCGCGCACCGCGATCGCCTGCGCGGTGAGCTCGTGGTCTCCGGTGAGCATGACGCTCTCGATCCCGAGCGCGTCCAGCGCCCGCACGGCCGCGGCGCTCGTCTCCTTGAGTTGGTCGGCCACGGCAATGGTGCCCATGAGCGCGCCGTTTTTGGCGAAGAACAGCGCGGTTTTGCCCGAGCGGGCGAGGTGCTCGACCTGCAGGTCCCCGCGGGGGATACCGAGCTCCTCCATGAGCGCGGCGTTGCCGGCGGCGATGGTGTTCGCGCCCTCGCGCGCCGTCACGCCCCGTCCCGGGATGGCCTGGAAGTCCTCGACCTGCCGCGCCACGATACCGCGCGCATCAGCCTCGGCCATGATGGCCTCTGCCAGGGGGTGCTCGCTGGAGGCCTCAAGGGCGGTCGCCAGTTTGAGCAGGGCCTTTTCGGTCATGGCCGGCTCGCCGCTTTCCGTGCGGGCGGGCAGGATGTCGGTGACGGCGGGTTTCCCCTGGGTGATCGTGCCGGTTTTGTCGAACACCACGGTGTCGATCTTCTGCAGCGCCTCCAGGCCCTCGGCGCTCTTGAACAGCACGCCCATCTCCGCGCCGCGGCCGGTCCCCACCATGATGGCGACCGGTGTGGCGAGGCCGAGCGCACACGGGCAGCTGATCACCACGACCGCGACGGAGGCCGTGAGCGCCTCGTTGATGCTGCCGCCCACGGCGAGCCAGGCGACGAAGGTGACCGCCGCGATGGCGAGCACCGCGGGCACGAACACGCCGGCCACCTTGTCGGCGATGCGCGCGATGGGCGCCTTGGTGGCGTTGGCGTCCTCGACGAGCTGGACAATCTTGGCCAGGCTCGTGTCGGCACCGGTGCGCGTGGCGCGGAAGGTGAAGGAGCCGGTGCGGTTGACGGTAGCCGCCATCACGGTGTCGCCGACGGTTTTCTCCACGGGAATCGATTCGCCGGTCAGAGCGCTTTCGTCCACCGAAGAGCTGCCGGAGAGCACCACGCCGTCCACCGGGACCGACTCACCGGGCTTGACGCGGACGATCTGGCCGGGCTGCAGCGTGCTCGCATCGACGGTGGTCTCGCGTCCGTCCTCGTCCACGACGGTGGCGCGCGCGGGTGCCAGGTCGAGCAGGCGCTCGATGGCGCCGCCGGTCTTCGACTTGCTGCGCGTCTCGAGGTATTTGCCCACGGTGACCAGGGTAAGGATGGTGCCGGCGCTCTCCAGGTAGAGGTTGTCCATCGCGATCGCGTGGGCTGCCATGGCGTCGCCTGCGGCCAGGGCCCCGGCGATGCGGTAGATGCTGTAGACCGACCACGCCACGCTTGCCGTGGCGCCGATCGCGATGAGGGCGTCCATGGTGGGCGCGCCGCGCAGGAGCGACTTGAAGCCGCCGATGAAGTAGCTGTCATTGACGTAGAGGATGGGGGCAAGCAGTAAAAGCTCGGTGAGGGCGAGGTTCAAGACGTTGCGGTGGTCGGCGAAAAACGCCGGCAGCGGCCAGCCGAACATGTGGCCCATGCCCAGGTAGAACAGCGGGATGAGGAAGATGATCGAGACCGCAAGCCGGCTGCGCATCGAGGCTGCGGCGGCTTCGAGCTTCTTGGTGGGGGAGGCCGGTCGGGCGCGTGCGGGTCTCGCGCCGGCGGGGGACGCGGTCGCGCCGGTGTTGGCGTCGCCGGCCGGGGCGGGGGCAGAGGCGGCACCGGCCGGGGCGGCCGAATAGCCTGCACGGTCGACGGCGCGGCAGATGTCGTCGGCGGCGAGGGAGCGGTCGTCATAGGTGACGGCCATAGATCCGGCGAGCAGGTTCACCGCGACGTCTTGGACGCCGTCGAGCTTGCGGACGGCCCGCTCGACGTGCGCTTGGCAGGAGGCGCAGGTCATGCCTCCCACCTCGAATGTTTCTCGTGCCATGTACGGCTCCTTACTGGTTGTGCCGGCGCGCTCGGTGTGCGCCGGGTTGGGTGTTGATAGGGTTCATGCCGCAGCGGGCGGGGCGCGGGTCGTGGTGGACGGTGCGGGCGGTGCGGACGGGGTGGACGGGACGGGTTGCGGCAGCCGACGCGGGCTGGGTGAGTGCCGCGGCGGGCGGGGCGTGGGACGGTGCGGGCGGGACGGGCGGTGCGGACGGGGTGGACGGGACGGGTTGCGGCAGCCGGCGTGGGCTGGATGGGTACCACAGCGGGCGAGCGCGCACCGCAGCGTACGGGATGCCGGGGTCGTCTCTGCCCGTGCTGCCGCCGTTGGCCGAGGACCTTGCCTTCGCGCCTTTAGGGTTCGCTCTCCGGCCATCCGTCCGACGAGGGCTTGCTCTCCGGCCATCCGATTAACGAGGGTTCGTTTCCCGGCCGTCCGAGCGACGAGGGTTCGCCTTCTGTCCATCCAGCGCCGTTTTTCGTCCCTGGACGTCCATGAGACGAACCCGGATCTATCCGATGGCCGAAATCCGAACCCGGAACCTCGCCTCTTGTCCATCCAACGCTGTTTTTTGTCCCCGAACGTCTACGAAGCGAACTCGGAACCTTCCGATAGCAGAAATCCGAACCCAGAAGCTCGTCTGCTGATCGCAGCCGGAGGGCCTGGTGGGCGCGTGCGCCTCACGTGCCGCGATCAGCGACTCTGACGGCGCGCCGCCGGGCGCTCGCGGTCCGGTTCCGTGGAGCTGCCTATCATCCGGATATGCTTATCCTACCCCCATACCCCCGGGGGGTGTCAAGTGGGGCCTGAAATTCGAGAGGGAAGGGCGGCACGCGCAGGTGAGTCGTGGTCGGGTTTCAAACACGAGCGGGACGGCTGTGTCCTGGCGAACCGTCAGCTGTGCGCGGTGGCGCTGTCGGCTGTGTGCGACTGTCAGCTGTGTGCGATGACGCTGTCAGCTGTGTGCGACTGTCAGCTGTGTGCGATGACGCTGTCAGCTGTGTGCGGTGGCACTGTCAGCTGTGTACGATTGTCAGCTGTGTCAAATCGCATCCATGTATTTCGACATGCCACTAAAGTAGCTGCAGGTAGAGAGTCTGCCGTTTATTCTCCAATGTATCAAGGTCTCTTGATAGCGCTATCAAACCGTACATAGCTGACAGTCGTACATAGCTGACAGTCAGGTATGTCAACCGGCAGACGAAATTGGCGAGAAGAAGACGCTCGCACAGCACCCTTTCCGTGCTCGATCCGTTATTCAGCATGAGACCCAACACGATGCGTGCCGGAAGGAAGCCCGTCCTCAGCGCCTGTACGTTCTTCAGCGCCCGTTCCCAGCGCCTGTACGAACCCGCTGCAACCGTCCGCTCAGCTCGACGCCCGCCGCCCAGGCGATGCCCGGTGTCGATGCTCGCCGCGAGCCCGGTTTCCAGCGCCGATGCGCGCCGCGAGTCTGCCATTCGCTACCACCGGTCCGCCAGCGCCTTCTACAAGTCCGTCGTCCGCCGCGCTGCCCACCACGCCGTCCGCCGCAACTGCTCGCCGCCCAGCTCGAGTCCATCGACTGCCTCGCTGCCCGCCGGCACCCAACGAGACGCGCGCCGCAACCGTCCGCTCGACGTCCGCCCGGCACCCGCTGCTCGACGCCCGCCCGGCAACCGTCCGCTCGACGCCCGGTCCCGCCGCCCGCCGGCGCCTCCCACTCGCGCAGCCCGCCACGCCGCTCGGTTACACCGCCCGCCGCCCGCCGGCACCTCCCGCTCGCGCCGCCCATCACGCCGCCCAGCCCGCCCGCCAGCGCCTCCTGCTCGCACCGTCCGCTCCACACGTGGGGTTTACGTGCACACGGCGCGTTCGCACGCCGAGCTGGCCCCGCGACCCCCTATACTTGCCTGCGTGGAATCTGCTCCCTGCGTTTGCATGTGCCCGGGCCCGCCAACGGCGGCCCTCGTATCGGGCGTGCCTAGTGCAAGCGCAATCCACCGCGCGGATGTGGCCCGCGCACGCAACGATACCCCTGCGCGGATCTTCTTTCGGCGGTGCTCGTACATCGCTGCTGCTCCGTGCGCAAAACCAGAAAGCTAGCGTTTTATCTATGAACACAACTGAACAAGACCGCACCGACCTCGAGTCTGCCGAGGCTGTTGAAGCCGTGGCCATTGCTGATCTCGATTCCTCCGAGTCCGCCGAGGCTACCGAAGTCGTGGCACCCTCCGACCTCGACCCCGCTGAGGCTACCGAGGCCGTGACCTTCGCCGACCTCGGTCTGTCCGACGCGGTCCTCTCCGCCGTCGCCGACATGGGCTACGAGAATCCCACGCCCGTGCAGGCCGCCGCGATCCCCGAGGCCCTCGCCGGCCGCGATGTGCTCGCCGCCGCTCAGACCGGCACTGGCAAGACCGCGGCCTTCCTGCTGCCCACCATGGACCGCCTGGGGCATGTACCCCACACGCGCGGTCGTCGCCGCGCCGAGGCCCAGGGCCCGCTCATGCTCGTCATCACGCCCACCCGCGAGCTCGCCCAGCAGATCGAGAAGGTCTGCCGCGCCGTTGCCCGCCGCACGCGTCACACGAGCGTGACGGTTGTGGGCGGCCTGAGCTACAACCCGCAGAAGGATGCGCTCCGCCGCGGCTGCGACGTGTTGATTGCCACGCCGGGTCGCTTGCAGGACCTCATCGACCAGGGCGCCTGCAGCCTCGACCAGGTGCAGGTCCTGGTGCTCGACGAGGCCGACCGCATGCTCGACATGGGCTTTCTGCCTGCTGTGCGCCGCATCGTGGGCTACATGCCCGTCGACCGCCAGACGCTGCTGTTCTCGGCCACGCTGGACGAGAAGGCCGTGGGCTCCATCACCGACCTCGTGCGCGATCCCGCCCGCGTGGAGATCGCCCCGGTGACCTCGACGGCCGACACGGTCGAGCAGTACGTGCTCCCGGTGGCCCTCGACGCCAAGAACGACCTGCTCCAGCAGGTGCTGCGTCGCGAGGGCACCGAGCGCGCCATCGTCTTCACCCGCACCAAGCACCGCGCCGAGACCTGCTGCCGCCGCCTGGCGCGCGCCGGCATCAGCTGCGCGGCCATCCACGGCGACCGCACGCAGGCCCAGCGCCAGCGCGCTCTCAAGGCATTCCGCACCGGCCAGTGCGACGTGCTGGTGGCCACCGACGTGCTCGCCCGCGGCATCGACATCTCCGACGTGCGCTACGTGATCAACTTCGACGTGCCGGAGGACCCGGTGGACTACATCCACCGCATCGGCCGCACGGGCCGCGCCGGCGAGGCGGGCTGGTCGCTCACCTTCGTGACCTCGGAAGACCTGTTCGAGTTCTTCGATATCGAGGCGCTCATGGGCAAGACCGTGGACGAGTTCGACGCCGAGGGGCTGGATCTGGGCGAGGCGGTGCCCGAGATCGATTCCGAGCGCGTGCCGGCGAGCAAGCCGGCCGACAAGCGGGAGAAGAAGCGCCGTCGTGTACGCGCCGCTCGTGCCGCCCGTTCGCGCCAGCGCAACGGCGAGGACCGCGCGTCGCGTACCGCACGTGGCGAGGAGGCCGCTGCTAAACCGTCCCGTCGCAAGCGCGGCGGCAAGACGCGTGTGCATGCCGAGGATGCGGTCGAGTCCGGGGACGTGCGCGAGGAGCGCTTCGAGCGCGGGGACCGCAACGGCGGCAGGGACCGCTTTGACCGCGAGGACCGCGGCGGCCGCGGAGGTCGTGGCGAGAAGCGGGATCGCTTCGAGCGCGATGAGCGCGCCGGGCGCGGTAGCCGTGGTGGCCGGGACCGCTTCGAGGACGACGGACGTGCGGGTCGCGAGGACCGCGACGGGTACCGCGGCCGCAGCGGGCGCGCAGGTCGCGACGGCGGTTCGCGTCGTGACCGGTTTGCCGACGACCGCTTCGACAACGGGCGCGGAGATCGCCGCGGCAATCGCGGCGGGCGTCGGGATTTTGAGGACGGCCGGAGCCGACGGGATCGCCGTGAAGGCGATTTCGACCGCGGCGGCCGCGGTGCCCGGGACCGCTTCGAGGACGGCGGACGTTGGGATCGCGATGACCGCGGCGGCCGGGATGGACGTTGGGATCGCGACGACCGCGGCGGGCGCCGTGACCGCAACGACCGCTTCGACGGCAACCGCGACGACCGCCGCAGCCAGGGTCGCTCACGTCGGTTCGATAACGACCGCTTCGACGGCGGGCGCGATGGCCGTGGCGGGCAGCGCGCAGGCCGCGGCAACGGTCGCGGGGGCAACCGCGGCAACGGCCGCGAGGCATGGCGCAACTACGACGAGCCCAACGAGCGTCGCGGACGCGGCGGGCGCAGCGGACGCGGGGGCTCGCAGGATCGGCTCCGCGGGCCGCGTTCGGGTCGCGGGCGCTCCGGCGGCTCGCATGACTCCTCGCGTCGCCCGGGGGACCGTGGCGGACGCTGGTAGGCGATTCGACCTCGGTTGCTGCATGCGTCACGGTGCATGGACATAGAGAGACCGCTGGCAGGCGGCCGCAGGACGGGCATCGGCTCGTTCGGCGGCCGCCTTCGTTGTTCTGGTATGCTTTCTGCCAACATATCGAGAACCCCGCTGCGCTCCACGCACGCGCGGATCTACGTCCGGCGTCTGCAGCGCGGCATGAGAAAGGAGGCGCACGGTGGCCGACCAGACCGAGCGCACGTCCGAACGCTCTCGTGAGCTCACTCCGTTCGAGGCGGCGGGCCTGCCGCCTGTCGAGGCAGCGAAGCCTGCCGCGGCCCCACCGGCCGAGCCGGGTGCATTCGGCTTCCGCCTGCGCTGGCTACTGGCGGCCGTCGGTGCGTTCTTCTCCGTGCTCGGTATCCAGTTCGGCTCAGTTTTCGTGGGTTCGATCGCGGTTGTCGTCGCGTTTCTCGCTACCGGTCACGATCCGTTCGATGCCGATGTGTTCATGGGTCCTTTGGCCCTTGCAGCCCAGCTGGTTACGCTGGCGGTGTTCTATCCCTGGTGGCGGCATCTGCGCGAGACGTCCGCGCTCGCTGCGCGCCGGTCTCGGGGTTCGCACGCCGTCCGTATCCTTGCAGTGGCGATGATCGGCTTGGGCATGCAGCTCGTGATCGCCTATGCGCTCACGTTCATCCTGCCGCTGTTCCCGGCGCTCGAGACAGACTATGCCGAGGTCATGGACTCGCCGGTGCTCAACGGGCTGACGGTGCTGTCGATGGTCGTCGTGGCGATCGGCGCGCCGGTGACCGAGGAACTGGCATGCCGCGGCGTGATGCTCGAGTTCGCCATCCGTGCATTCTGCCCGCAGCATGTGCCTGAGGCGCGGCGCCAGACGTTCGAGGAGGCGGGTGCCCCGGCTGCATCGCATGCGCCGGTTGCCCCGCGCATTGCCGTGCCGTCGCGCTGCTTCTGGATGGCCAACGTGCTCCAGGCGCTGCTGTTCGGCATTCTGCATATGAACATCGTCCAAGGGTGCTACGCCTTCGGCATCGGGTTGCTGCTCGGCTGGGTGGCCTGGCGCACCGGCAGCGTGCGCGCCAGCATCGGGGTGCACCTGGTCATCAACTTCTCCTCGTTTTTTGTGGAGCCCGTCACGGCGCTGCTGGGCAGTTTCGGCATCGTGCCGGCGGTTGCGCTGTCCGCAGCGCTGCTGGCAGGAGGCATCCGCCTGTTTGCCACCCACACCCAGCCCGTTGCCGCGGAGGGGGAGCTGTTAATAAGATAAGATTCTTGCATTGAGAAATAATCCGATTGCGTGCAATTAGATTGATTTTCTCACGAACCGGTGCTTGTGGGATTGCTGCCCGAAGCTATCCCCCAGGAAAGGATGGTCGATCATGTACGATGACATCTGTACGTATGGTGCCCTTATCTTAGGGGTTTGCTCCGTGCTGTCGTTGATTGTGTTGCGGCGGGGCGACCGCGCGATGGTAGCGTTGGTGAGCATGGGGTTCGCATCGGCATCGATCCTTTGTGTGGTGCTTACACTTGGCTTTGCGGCGATTGAGGGTAACCTGTCGCTTATCATTGACACCTCGCCAGCTTTTATGGGGTGCTCCGTTGCTTTGTTTGTTACGGTGCTCGTAGTGAACGTGCTGCGCTTTCCATTCGCTCGCCACGCGCAATAGAACATGACGTTCGCGTTCGGTTTGCGTTCATGGTGTCGGCCCCTGCATGCTTGCCTGTTGGCCTTGGCGTGCAGGGGCTTTATGTATGGGTACAAGCTGGGAGGTTTGGCGTTTTGTTGCAGCTCGGATCGCATTGCGTACCTCAGTATCGAGTTTGCGCGCGTCCTGACGGCCTAGCGCGGGGGGTCTCGCGTGTGGACGATGCATGCATACGTCTCGCGCCGGCTGCCGCACTGGCCTTGTGCTTCCGTATCTGTGCGTCAGAGCCTGCCTGCTAATGTCGGTTGGTGCCCTGCCTACCTTGGGCGGCGCGGTTGCGGGCGTGTGCGTTCGCGGCCTTGTTGGGCGCGCCGAGCGGTTCTTTCTTGCCACTGCCTTGCCTAGCCCGCATGCTCTTGCCGCCACGCCCCGTCTGCATATCGCCGGCATGCCCGGTAGGCTTGCCCGTGCCACTGCCTCGTCCTTGCAGCCGTCCGTTGCTGTCCGTTGCACTGCTGTTGCCGCCTGTACGCCCTTGCTGCCGTTTGCGGCCTCCTGTTGCCTGGCTGCTGCCGCGGCCACCGCGCGCCGCATTCCCCGAACCGCTACCGGATCCGCGGCCCGGCTTGGGCGGCACGGGCCTGATCAGACACCGCTCGCCGTAGCCGATCAGGTCCTCGCGACCCGCCTTGTGCAGGGCCTCCTTCACCAGCTTGTAGTTCTCCGGCTTGCGATACTGGATGAGCGCGCGCTGCATGGCCTTCTCGTGGGGGTCGCGCGCCACGTAGATGGGCTGCATGGTGCGCGGGTCCACGCCGGTGTAGTACATGCAGGTGCTCATGGTGGAGGGCGTGGGGTAGAAATCCTGCACCTGTTCGGGCATGTATCCCATGTCTCGCACCGCCTCGGCCAGCTCCACGGCCTCCTTCATGGTGGACCCCGGATGGCTCGAGATCAGATACGGCACCACATATTGCTTGAGCCCGAATTGCGCCGAGAGCCGCTCGAAGCGCTCGACGAACGCGTCGTACACCGCGCGGCTCGGCTTGCCCATCACCGACAGCACCGCATCGCTCACGTGCTCGGGCGCCAGGCGCAGCTGGCCGCTCACGTGGTGCTGGAGTAGCTCGAGCAGGAATTTGTCGCTCGCATCGGCCATGGTGTAGTCGAAGCGGATGCCGCTGCGGACGAACACCTTCTTCACCCCGGGCAGCTCGCGCAGCTCCCGCAGCAGGTCGGCATAGGCGTCCTCGTCCACGTTCATGTTGCGGCACACGTGCGGCCACAGGCAGCGGCGGTTCTTGCAGACGCCGTGCGTGAGCTGCTTGCTGCAGGCGGGCTTGAAGAAGTTCGCCGTGGGGCCGCCCACGTCGTTGATGTAGCCCTTGAACTCGGGGTCGCGCGTGAGGGCGCGCGCCTCGCGGACGATGCTCTCGCGGCTGCGCACCTGCAGCATGCGGCCCTGATGGAAGGTGAGCGCGCAGAAGGAGCACTCGCCGAAGCAGCCGCGGTTGCTGGAGATGGAGAACTTGACCTCGGAAAACGCCGGTACGCCGCCGACGGCGTCGTAGTCGGGGTGCCAGGCGCGCGCGTAGGGGAGTTCGGCCACCTCGTCCATTTCGTGCGTGGTGAGCGGCGAGGCGGGCGGGTTCTGCACAACGTAGACGCCGTTGGGGTAGGGCTCCACCAGGCGACGGCCGGTGATGGGATCCATGTTCTGCTGCTGGATGTTGAACGAGCGCGCGTAGGCGAGGCGGTCGCGCTCCAGCTCGTCCCAGCTGGGCAGCAGGTCGTAGTCGTACACCTGCGCGAGCGCGTCTGTCCCACTCGTACGGTAGGCGGTGCCGTTCACGTAGGTGATCTGGCTTGGCGGCAGGCCGCCGGCCAGGGCGTCGGCCACCTCCACGATAGCGTGCTCGCCCATGCCGTACAGCAGCAGGTCGGCGCCGGAGTCGAGCAGGATCGAGCGCTTGAGGGCATCGGACCAGTAGTCGTAGTGGGCCAGGCGGCGCAGGCTCGCCTCGATGCCGCCGATGAGGATGGGCGTGTGTTTGAACGTGCGGCGGATGAGGTTGCCGTAGACGACGACGGCGTGGTTGGGCCGCGCGCCCGCCGCGCCGCCCGGCGTGTAGGCGTCCTCGTGGCGGCGCTTCTTGTTCACGGTGTAGTGATTCACCATGGAATCCATGTTGCCGGCTGAGACCAGAAAGCCCAGCCGGGGCTCGCCCAGCGCCGCGATGCTTTCCGGGTCGCGCCAGTCGGGCTGGCAGATGATACCCACGCGGTAGCCGTGGGCCTCGAGGACGCGGGTGATGATGGCCATGCCGAAGGAGGGGTGGTCGACGTAGGCGTCGCCGCAGATGTAGACGAAGTCGCATGCGTCCCAGTCGCGGGCGTCCATGTCGGCGCGCGAGACGGGCAGGAAGGCCTCGCGCGGCGGGCGGGACGGACGAGGCGGTTGCGGCCGCGCGCCCACGCGGCGCGGGCGGCCGCTCGGTTGCTGCGTCGTCGGCTCGGCGGCGTGCGCGTGCGCGGCGGAGGTGCGGGGCTTGGTGCGTTTGGGATGTCGTGCCACGGGCTGTTCCTTCGGGTCGCTTCGATGCACATAAGGATACGCCATGGGTGCCCGTTTGCGCACCGGGGCAGCCGGGGCTGCCGTGTTGTCGCAGATGGCAGCGAGGGGCTCGCATCGAGGCGGTGCCTGTCGGTGCAGCTGCTCACGGCCCGCGCCGACAGACCCGAAGCACCCCTCCGGTTGCTTGCTGGCCCCTTGTCGAAGCGCGCCGCCTGCTCGGCCGTGCATGCTGCCGCTATCCCGTCAGCTCATCTGCCCAAAGCGGTCCTTCTCGCGCATCAGGGCTGCCTCTACCGCCGACCCGCTCCGCCCCCTGCCTGCCTAGTCGATCGCATCTCCCACCGCAAGGGCGCTGTCGACGTCGCGCGCGCCCACGAGCGTGCGCGTCTGCGGGTACCAGCG
Source organism: uncultured Collinsella sp. (assembly GCA_902470695.1). GTDB lineage: Bacteria > Actinomycetota > Coriobacteriia > Coriobacteriales > Coriobacteriaceae > Collinsella. Next base: position 68,523 of record CABRHH010000007.1, on the reverse strand, counting down.
GACCTCGGCCAAGGGCTCCTCGAGGACGAGCGCCACGGCGGGCCAGTCCGATTCATTCACGGATAGGTGCGCCGTGGCATGTCGCGCCTGGGCCGCCGCGCCATTCCGATAGAGGTCCACCTCGTAGGTGGTGGGGGTGAGCCAGGCGCTGCGACCGCTCGGGCGGTCAATGCTGACCTCGTAGAAGGCGAAGGTGTCCTGCTTCCAGCCGCCGTTCAGGTCATCGAGCATCTCGGAGCAGGCGTACGAGCCGCCTACCAGGGACACGAGGCCGAGCGCGCCGCAGAACAGCACGAGCGCCGCCGAGCCGGTGTGCTCGTAGCGGATCGTGTGCTTCTTGCGATAGCGCCGGTAGAGGAAGGGGATGGCGCCGAAGGCGACCATGAGGACAAGGCCCATAACACCGATTCGGTCGGTGGCGGAAAGCGCGCCCATGGCCAAAAAGAACGGGACCACATAGCAGCAGAAGCCGAGGGCGAGCCCGGCGAACTCGCGGGCGAGCTGGCCGCCGACGATGCGCTTGCGGTGCATCCGCTGCATGAAGACGCAGGGCGTGAACAGGGCAAGGGAGATGCCGAACAGGATGAACGCCACGCCGAGGGAGGCGCGGTTGTATAGCCCTGCCATCCCGATGCTCGTGCAGAAACGCCCGTAGACCATGAGGCCGAACGCGGTGAACAGAAACACGCAGCCAACGATGGCGATGGTTGCTTGCGTGCGGTTGCGGGCGGTGGTGATGCGCGCCATGGAGCACCTCGCAGACTGTTACATGTGCTCGCCCCCGCGAGCCGCAGGGGCGTTTTTGTCTATGATACGCTACGATGGTGCGGATATGGCCCATGGACGCGAGGAGGCGTGACCGCAGGGTATGAAGCGGGCGAAGCAGGTTTCGGAGTCGATTGAGGTCGGCGTCATTCTCGCCCTGGTGGGCGGGTTCATGGACGTATATTCCTACATGGGGCGCGGCGGCGTGTTCGCCAACGCACAGACGGGCAACATCCTTCTGGTGGGGGTTCATATCTCCGAAGGAAACTTCGACCTGGCGGCGCGCTTTCTGTTTCCGGTGTTGTGTTTCGCGGTGGGCATCATGGCGAGCGACCTTGTGCACGAGCGCTTCTCCAGCCTGATGCACTGGCGGCAGGTGACGGTGTTCGCCGAGGCGGTGATCTTGCTGGGCGTGAGCCTGATCGGCTCCGACCTCAACGTTCCTGCCAACTGCCTGACCTCGCTGGCCTGCGGAATGCAGGTGGAGAGCTTCCGCAAAATTCACGGCCACGGCATCGCCACCACCATGTGCATCGGCAACCTGCGCTCCGCCCTGCAAAGCGTCGACGACTACATGATCACGCGCAAGCGCGGATTTTTGGAGAACGGCCTGCTGTACTTCGGCGTCATCATGTGCTTCGTGGCGGGCGCCGTGCTGGGCAACTGGTGTCTCGACCGCTTCGGGCTCACGTCGATCGCGCTGTGCTCGCTGCTGCTGCTCGGGGCGTTCTTCCTCATGTTCAACGACCGCGAGGCCAAGCGCGCCCGCGCACGGTAGGCGCGCGGGCGCAGGGCGGGGGGTGTCAGGCAGGGGGTTTCTGCACCCTTGCGGTTTCGCGGTGCGGCGAACGGGTGCGGACGGTTGCCGACCATATCGGTACACCCGTCAGAGCGGACATTCTGCTGCTGCGGGTTCGCGGCAGCGCAGGCGGGGGCGGCTATAGGCTTGCCTCCATCGATCCCCCAACACATGGGCCCGAACCCCGGTCCGAGTTCTTGGATTACTGGAACGCGCTGAGCGTGAAGTCGTGCAGAGAGGGAAGCACGAGGTGGCACAGGGTGCGGATCTCGGGCGTGGGCTGGTCATAATCGGGAACCATGACCACGCGCATACCGGCGGCATGGCCGGCGCGCACGCCGTTGAAGGAATCCTCCACGGCCACGCAGGTGCGCGGATCTACCTCGAGGCGGCGTGCGATTTCGAGGTAGATGTCCGGCTCGGGCTTGGAGCGGGCAACCTCGTCGCCGAAGACGGTGGCGCAGAAATGCTCGCGGAATCCGAAGCGGTCCAGGCTCGGCAGCGCATGCTCGCGCGAGGTCGAGGTGGCGAGCGCGACGGGGATGCCCGATTCGGCCAGGCTGCGGACGCAGGCGAGCGCCCCGGGCTTCGTCTCGAGCTCGGCATCTCTGATCTGGAAGAACACGTCGGCCTCGTGGGCAAAGAGGCGGTCAGTAAGGTCCTCGTCGCCGAAGAGCTCGTTGATCATCACGCGCGCATTGGGCAGACTGCACCCCACGAACGCGCGCAGCGTCTCCTCCGGGATGGTGATACCGAGGTCGGCGGCGGCGCGGCGCCAGGCGGTTTGGCTGACGCGTTCGGTGTCCAGCAGGGTCCCGTCCATGTCGAAGATGACGGCGGCAGGCATGCTCGGGTTGGCCATGATGTCCTTTCAGGTGGATGCGCGGTGTGCGCGCTCGGGTGGATGTGCGGCGGATGCGCGCTCGGGTGGATGTGCTTGCAGGCGGAGGTGCAGCGGGCATTATGGTAGCAAGCCGGGTGTTGGTTGTGGTCCGATCGGGTGAGATGACACGTTTGTTCCAGCATGCGATCGAGGCGGGGGAGAACGTGCTCCCCGTGGGTGCCGCGCGGGCGTTGCGCGGGCGTTGCGCGGGCGGTATGCGGTCAGGCTCAAGGTGGCGCGCGGGTAGGCGCCGGCACATGTCCGGTGCGCTTGCGTGCTCGGCCGCACCGTCGCGCGCTCGATGTCGGCTGCGTGCATGGGCCACCGCCCATCCGCCTCGCCGACTGACCAGCTGGGTGCCATTTTTCTGCACCCGTGCATGCGCATGCGAGGGGTGCGGCATTAGGATGGGCGCATATTCATGGTCCTCTGCGCTCGGCCGTGCTCCGTGCTGTTGGCGTGCGGGCACGGCACATCGCGTCGGGTCTGTCGCGATTCTGCGATTGCGGCAGGGTGGGTCGTTGGGGCGCAGTGGATCGGCAATGTTGCAGACGCAAGACGGGAAAGGAACGAACCGATGGCGAATATGCACAATGAACAGCAGCTGCTCGAGGCGTTGGCTGCGGGGGAGCGCCAGCTCACGGTCGTGCGGAGCTTCATGGTGAGCAGGCCGGTTGTGCTGCCGGCGGGCGTTGAGCTCTACGGTGAGGCGCAGGAGGACGGCAGCGTGCCGGTGCTCATGTTCCAGGATTCGGATGGCGTGGGTGTCACCGCCGATAACGTGGTGCGAAACGTAAGCATTCAGACTCTGCCCTGCCGCCGCGCCGTCTTTTGCGCGGGCACGGCGGATAACCTGGGCTCGCTGCTGTTCGAGGACCTGACGCTGTCCGGCCAGTTCTCCTTCATCATGCGCAAGGGCTCGCTGCACGCCGATGTGACGATCCGCCGTATCCACGTGTTCGCCGCCGATACGCGCGCACGCCTTGAGCAGCCGCAGAAATACGGTGTCAACGTGCTGCAAGGCGCGGTGACCGTCTACAACTTCAACGCCGACGAGCGCTCCTGCATCACCTTGCGTGCGCAAGGCGTGAGCGTGGGCGCGGCTGGCTGCCCGGTTACGGGTTCGGGCGTGTTCATCTCCGGGTTCGGCGACGCGGGCGGACGTGTGGAGGTCGAGGAACTCACGACCGGTGAGGTGCACTCCACCGGTCGGATTCCGTTCGGCGTCGCGAACATCATCACCGCGGCCGTGTTTATCGTCTACGGCGCGCATGCGAAGCATGTGGTGCACGAGGGCATGACGGCAACCTACGGCGTAAACGATATGGTGCTCGACGCTTGGGGCACAGTGGACGTGTGGGAGCCGCGGGCGCGCGTGGTGTCCTACGGGCCCTCTGGAGTGGGGTTCGTGAATTTCGGGCAGGTGGGGCGCTTCGAGGCGAGCGCACCGCTGGAGACCTACGGCTTGGGCGCGCGCGGATACAACCAGTATGACGGCGAGCTTGGGCAGGGCGTCTTCGACAGCATCCGCACCTACGGAGACGGTTCGGTGGGCATCCAGCTGTCGCGCCACGTGGGTCGCATCGAGGTCCTTCACGATATCGAGACAGCCGGAGGCGTGGGAAACACGCTGGTGAAGGGCGTGAACGTGGAGCTTGCCGCCACGGCGTTCAGCGTCAAGGACGGCGGCGGCGTCGACGAGCTGGTCGTGGGCGGCAACATCACGACGCAGGGCGATGGTTCCGATGCCCTGGTGGTGGAGCGCGGGGGATCGATCGGCGAGCTGCGCGTTGCGGGCAAGATCAGGGCGCTGGGCGAGGGTGCGCGACCGACGGTAATCGAGGAAGGTGCTGCGTGCGGCGCTGAATAGGCGACGCCGCATGGGCGCGGCGGGCGATGCCCATGCAGCCAAGGGGATCGACGTGCGCCGGCAAGCGCACCGCCGACATCCACCAGCACGTGGTCGCCGGCCTGCGATCCAGACGACGCGGGCCTGCGCGAGGGTCCTGGCCTGCGCCGCATGGGCTTGGTGTAGGTCTGCGTGAGCCTCTGGCCCGCACCGCATTGGTGCGGCGCGGGCCTGCGGGGGGACCCGGCTTGCACCGAGTGGGTACGGCGCGGGTCTGTATGAGGCTCTGGCTTGCGTCGTGCCCGTGCCGTGTATGCCGGGGATTTCTTGCTTTAAACGATAATACAAAGATATGTGTTCTACAAGAAAAAAATTCAATATTCCGATTCATTAAACAGATGAGGGCGTCAGATAATAAAGAGAACCTGTATGGTGTGGTCGCAAACGGCATCTAATGGGTGTTTGCGTGGGACTGAGTAGGCCTTCAGCGACACCGATATCGTCCGGTGGGGTCGTTTGACTCGCCGTTTACCCGATTTTCATCGTGTTGGGGCCGCTCGCGGTGCGTTTCGGGGCTCGTCTCGCCTCCGGAAGGGTCTGACGGCGCTGTATGCATGCGGGTTCGCGGCGACGAAACACCCATTAGATGCCATTTGCGACCATGGACGTTTGGGCCATTTCAAACTGTATGTACATATACAAGTACTCAATAAGAAATATGCCATTTCGCGAATCTATGTGCATTTGAGGTCTTGTGGGGGCTATGCGCTGCGCCGTGGAGGTTTGTGTGCGGGGAAAGCGATGCACGAGGCGACCGCGCCTCGTATGTTCGGGGCGTCGCGCACTGGGCGACGCCCCGAACATACGCTTGGGGACGTGCGTTGAAACGCCCCAGCTCGCAGGCCTGGGGTGTGTGCGTGGGGTGTGCGCGACATCGTCGCGGCAGCTCTTGCGGGCATCGCGCGTGGAAGCGCCTCGGCCCATGCGCCTGAGGTCGCGCGTGGAGACGCCCCAGCCCAGGCGCCTGAGGTCGCGCGCGGTGCCGCCGCGGCTCGCACATCGGTGGGCGAGCCGCGTCTTTCCGCGCGTCCTCGGCTCGGCGCCCGTGCGGTTGCCCAGACCCGATCTCTATCCCCGCGGCACCTCGCGCACGGTGCCGCCGCCCAGAACCGTATCGAGAGCGTAGACCACCACCGCCTGGCCCGGCGCGATTGCGCGCTCGGGCGCGGCGAACACGAGCCGTATCCCGTTCTCCGCGCGATACATGCGGCACGCATGGCTGGGGTGGTGGTAGCGGATCTTGGCGCTCACCGGCATGCCCGCGTCGCCGACCTCGTCGAGCAACGCCTCCATGGCAGATGCCGGCGCGCTCCAGATCCAGTCATCCGCAAGGAGGGTAGATGCCATGAGCTCGTCGTTTTCGCCCAGGGTGACGGTGTTTGCCCGCGCATCGATGCCGGTGACGTAGACGGGGTGCGCGCACGCCACGCCCAGGCCCTTGCGCTGCCCGACGGTGTAGCGGATGGCGCCCCGGTGCGTTCCAAGCACCCGCCCGTGCGCATCCACGATGTCGCCCGCCGGCAGTGCGTGCCCGCGCCGCTCCTCGATGTAGCGGGCGAAATCGCCGTCGGGTACGAAGCAGATGCCCTGGCTGTCGCGTTTCGCGGCATTCGAAAATCCCTGTTCGCGGGCGATCTTTCGCACGTCACGCTCCTTGACGAGCCCGCCGAGCGGCAGCAGCGTGTGCGCCAAGCGCTCCTGCGTGAGCGCGTAGAGCACGTAGCTTTGGTCCTTGGCGGGATCCGCTCCGAGCGAAAGCGTCCGCACCGGTCCGCCCGCCAGCTCGGCGATGCGCTCCAGTACGGCCCGCTCGGCGGCGCGGTCGCGGTTGTCTGCTGGGTGCGCGGGGGCCTGCGGGTGCATGCCGCTTGATGGACGTCCGCCATCGGCGGGCCCGCCCGCCGCCGCACCCGCTGCGTCACCGCATGGCGCAATCCCCGCAACTGAGCGCGCCGTATCGACGCCCCCGCCGGCGTCTGCATCGATGCCCCCGCCGATACCCCCGCGGCCGCTTTCCGCTGTTTCGGCAAGCACGCGGTCCAAGGTGCTCACGCGTGCGTAGTGCCCGGTTGCCACGAAGTCGCAGCCCATCTCGCGCGCCCGGTCGAGCAGCGCGCCGAACTTGAGGTAGCGGTTGCAGTCGATGCAGGGGTTGGGGGTGCGCCCCTGCTCATAGGTACTGACGAACTTGTCGATGACCGCACGCGAGAACGTCTCACGGAAGTCGATGGCCTGCCAGGGGATGCCCAGCCGCGCGCAGACGGCCTCGGCGTCCTCCAGGTCGGCTAGCGAGCAGCAGGAACGCTCGGTATCATCGCCGAAGGTGCGGCTGCACGTGAGGCGCATGGTCGCCCCGATGCATTCGTATCCCTGCTGTTGGAGCACGTAGGCGGTGACGCTCGAATCGACGCCGCCGCTCATGGCAACCAGTACGCGCTTTCTCGCCACCGCTTCTCCTTATGCGAACGAGGGCGGAGCCGTCTGCCGGCCCCGCCCGTGCGGACAGGGCCCCGCGCCTGTCGAAACGCGGGACGCCCTTGTGTGCGGCTGTCTATTCTACTCGCTGAACAGCGGGGTGGACAGGTAGCGCTCACCGGTGTCGGCAAGCAGCGCCACGATGGTCTTGCCCTTATTTTCGGGCTTGGCGGCCAGCTCGAGCGCTGCCCACACCGCCGCGCCCGACGAGATACCCACCAGCACGCCCTCGCGGTGCCCAACCAGGCGCCCGGTGGAGAAGGCATCCTCGTTGGCGACCGTCATGACCTCGTCGTAGACGTGGGTGTCGAGCACGTCGGGGACGAAGCCGGCGCCGATGCCCTGGATCTTATGTGGGCCGGCGTGACCCTCGGAGAGCACCGGCGAGGCGGCCGGCTCCACCGCAACCACGCGGACCTCGGACTTCTTGCTCTTCAGGTAGTGGCCCACGCCCGTGACGGTCCCACCGGTGCCCACGCCCGCCACGAAGATGTCGACGGCGCCGTCGGTATCGCGCCAGATCTCGGGGCCGGTGGTCTGCTCGTGGGCGGCGGGGTTCGCCGGGTTCGAGAACTGGCCGGCCACCCAGCTCTTGGGTGTCTCGGCAGCCAGCTGCTGGGCGCGCGCGATGGCACCCTTCATGCCCTCGGCGCCCGGGGTGAGGACCAGCTCGGCTCCGTAGGCGCCCATGAGCAGGCGACGCTCCATGCTCATGGTCTCAGGCATGGTGATGACGACCCGGTAGCCGCGTGCCGTGGCCATGGAGGCGAGGCCCACGCCAGTGTTTCCGCTGGTAGGCTCGATGATCGTGTAGCCGGCGTTCGGGGCGATGACGCCTTCGTCCTCGGCGCGGTCGAGCATGCTGCGCGCCACGCGGTCCTTGACGGACCCCGCGGGGTTGAAATACTCGAGCTTCACGAGAACGCGCGCTTGCAGGTTGCGCTCGCGTTCAATATGGGTGAGTTCAAGCAGGGGCGTATTGCCAACGAGTTGGTCGATAGAGGTGTAGATGGCGCTCATGGCGATCCTTTCTGTGCGCGCGACAGGGTATACCTGCACGACTGTCCAGTGCTTTTCATTTACATATAAACACAAGGGGTATATATGTAAATGTTGCCTTGGAGATTAGGGCATCTAACCCTAGCTTGTCAATAGGATTTTGAGAAAAATCGTTTTGCAGGAGGTTTATCTGCTATCCTCTAACCCGAGAGCAGTATGAAAGGGGCAGATACCATGTTGGTGTCAACGAAAGGGCGCTACGCCTTGCGTGTTCTTGTTGATCTGGCCGAGCACCAGGCCAACGGCCGCATTCCGCTGAAGGAGATCGCCGACCGCCAGGATATTTCGGAGAAGTACCTCGAGAACATCCTGGCAACCCTGGTGCGCAACGGCGTGCTGACGGGTATGCGCGGCAAGGGCGGCGGCTACCGGCTGAACGGCGATGCGGACCAGATCACGGTAGGGCATGTGCTGCGCCTGACCGAGGGGAGTTTGGCGCCCGTCGCCTGTCTGGACAAGGGATGCGAGGGCTGCGGCCGCGCGTCGGAGTGCTCGACGATCGGCATGTGGATGGAGCTCGACCGCATCATCGCCGAGTACCTGGACAGCGTCACCATCGCCGACTTGGCGAACGCGCCGCGCGAGTCGGATTTCGATTACGTGATTTAGAAGCGTTTCTTTCGAGTGGTTTTCGGCAACGTTGCTGCGGCTGCACTTCTATGCCGCCGCAGCAACGGCGTTCAGGCGACCGTCCGCCGCGTGCTCGTCCGTGGCAGCAACGGCCTTTGGGCATCCCGTGGCAGCAAGGCCCCGGTGTCCGAACGCGGCAGCAAGGCTCCCGGCGCCCGCTCGCGACAGCAACGGCTTTCGCCCGCCCGTCCACCGCTCACCTGCATGCTGCCGATGTCCGCGGCTAGTCCTGGGTGACGGTGCCTAGGATCGAGCACAGGATGCTGATGAGGATCGCGCCCATGAAGGCCGGGAAGAAGCCGTGGATGGCGATGCCGGTGCCCAGCAGGTTGACCGATAGCCAGCTCGCCAGCTCCAGCATGAAACTGTTGACCACCAGCTGGAACACACCGAGGGTCAGGCAGGTCAGCGGCAGGGAGATCATGGTAATGAGCGGCTTGACGACCGAATTCACCAAGCCCAGGAACAGTCCCACGCCCGCAAAGCTGATCCACGCCTCGGTGGTTCCGAACGGCTCGATGCCCGGAACGATGAACGTGGCGATGGCGATCGCGATCGAGGTGACGATCCAGTTGAGTAGAAACCGCATGGAGAATCCTTTCTATGCGCACCGCCCGTGCGCTGGCATCCGGCGGCTGGATGCGCGCGGCGCATGCAGGGTGCATGGTCGCACCATTTTACCCGAATCGCCCCGGCGGCATCTGCGCTGCGGGGGATGCCGACGATGGGCGGGGCGATGAGCGGGGACATGTCGCGGGCCGAGGACGGTGTTGCCGGTGTCCACACGCTGCAGGTCACAGACGATGCCGCTGGCGGCCGCATGCTGCGCTTCGAGGCGTTCGATACGGAGGTGGCGCTCCATGCGTACCCGGGTGATGCGTGCCCGCGTGACGCGTGTCCGGGCGACGAGGCGAACTCGGCGCCGACGGGTGTCCGCGCCGCTTGTGATCCCCGACAGCTCGACGATGCGCTGCTGGCTTGCGCCGAGCGCTGCGTGTATTTCGAACGGCATCTCTCCCGCACGCGCCCTGACTCGGATATCGCGCGGGCGCATGCGGCCGCGCCACGGCCCGTTGCCGTGCAGCCCGAGACCGCCGAGCTGGTGCATCTGGCTGCCGGCTATTGCGCGCGCAGCGGCGGACGGTTCGACGTGACCATGGGCGGGGTCACGGGTCTGTGGGACTTCAAACGGCGGCGGGTCCCCAGCCGCCTGGAGCTCGCCCGTGCCTGCGCGCATGTGGGTATGGACCACGTGCATGTGGACGGTTGGCCCGCACCGGCCGTCGCGCGCCCCACGCTCGCCATCGATGATCCGGATTGCGTGCTCGATTTGGGCGGTATCGCGAAGGGCTATATCGCCGACGACCTGGCATGTCTGTGCCGCCGCCATGGCGTGAGCCGCTTTGCGCTCAACCTGGGCGGCAACGTGCTGGTGGGCGGAGGCAAGCCTGAAACGCCGATGCGTACAACGGGGGCGTCCGTGGGCGTGCCGGCTCCGTGGCGGATCGGCATCGTGGACCCGCATGACCCTCGGCGCACCTGCGCGGTCGTCGAGTTGGTCGACGGTACGGTGGTGACCAGCGGGCTGCACGAGCGGCGCTTCACGCGCGGCGGGCGAATCTACCATCACATCCTCGATCCGCGCGACGGCATGCCCGTCCGCACCGATGCTGCGAGCGTGTCGATCGTGGCGGCGCGCTCGCTGGACGGGGATGGGTACTCAACCGCCGCGCTTATGATGGGGGCAGCCGGCGCGTTGGCGTTTGTCGAATCGCTGCCGGGTGTCGAGGCGGTGGTGGTGGACAGCGCCGGCGCGGTGCGCTGGACCACGGGGCTTGCGGGCAGGGTGTCGCGCGCGTGAAACGGCTGCGAGGGCCGCGTTCTCCGTTGCATGTCGATGCGCCGTCACCGCCGGTTTTGCCCGACGGGCACCGCAGCCGGGCGCCTTGCGGGACAGCTGGTGCGGCGACAGTGGCTGCAGCCTCGGCGTCCGGGCCGGAGCTGTATCACTCGGCTCCTGGCGCCGGTGGTGTGTCCGCGCCCGATGGGTTCATGGCAAAACGGTGAAGCGCCTGATGGGGCCCTAGATACTTTAGCGCGACAGTGTGCTACACTCTGCTGCGGCAAAGCGCTCAAGAGGGCGCTTCGAATGCATATACGGACCCGCAAGGCGGGGAGGCGATAGGATGGCGATGGACATGAATATCGAGAAGATGTTCGAGCGTGCGGATGTCGAGCAGCTGGTGGAGGCCTGTCTGTTGCTGGAGGATGCCGATGATGTGCGGGCATTCCTCACCGACCTGTGCACCCCGCGCGAGATCTGCGATTTTGCCCAGCGCCTGCAGGTGGCGCGCTATCTCGACGAGGGCGAGCCCTACGTTGAGGTGCAGGCGCGCACCGGCGCATCGTCCACCACGGTGAGCCGCGTCTCCAAGGCCCTGAACGGCGAATACGGCGGATACCGTCGCGTTCTGGAGAAGCTCGAGGGGTCGCGCTAACGGAGAGGCGGGGCGAGCGGGCGACGGCGCGCGCGGACGCCCGCGGCGGATGGCCGTCCTGCCCTGTGGGCCGGCTTGCGCGTGCTCGCCGTTTTGCGGCATAAGCTGTCGAAAAGCAACAATTTGATGATGGTTTGGTTCCGAGCGACCTGCGGCACCGGGGCGCCGCCGCATGGTGTTCGTCCGGTCTCCGCCGTTCTGGGAAAACGTGTCTGCGCGGGCAGGTAGGATAGATGCAAGCGAGAACACGGAGACAGGCCACGGAGAGGGCGAACGCGTATGCCGATGACCATATATAGCACCGCAGCCGGTGCGTCCCTTGAGAAGCCGGAGGTCGAGCTGCTGGCACAGGCGGCCGCCGCCGGGCGTGCCATCCTGCTCGCCCCGTCATCTGCGTGCGGCATGCACCGTCGCACGTTGGCCGAGGCCGGGGTGGGCATCGGTGCCGAGGTGCTGGCGGTTTCCCACTGGGTTGCGGGCCTGTGGGCGCTGCTGGGGGATGGTCGCCGCCTGATTTCCGGCATGGAGCGTCGCCTGCTGATGGCGCAGGTGCTCGAGGATGCCCAGGGCGCCGGCCTGCCCGGCTTGCGCAGCACCCCGGGCACGGCGCGCATGCTGGCGCGCATGGCGCAGGACCTGCTTCCTGCGGCTTGCGATGCCGTGGGTGCAAGCCGGGTGGAGCAAACGGTGCTGCAGCTGCTGGCAACCTATCGGCGGCGCACGGAGCGGCTGGGCCTTGTCGAGGAGGCGGAGGCCGCCGAGTATGTGGCGCACCGATGCATCGAGGGGCTTCCGGCCTGCGCCCGGTGCGTGCTGCTGCGCGACATCTGGCGGCTTCCCGCCTCGACCCTGCGGCTCCTGGGCGCGATCGCCGAGGCGGGCGGTCGGGTCGGCGTCCTGCTCGGTGCCGGTCAGGAGGCGTTCACGCCCGCGATCGCAGAGGCGTTTGGGGGTATGGGCGTTGCGTGCGAGCGGGCTGAGCTGGCGGCGTCTGACGCCTCGCGCGGAGGCGCTGCCGCCGCATCCCCCTCGTTTCTCGAGGTGGCGGGCCCCGCGGCTCGCAAGGCCGCCTATATGCGCGAGCTGATGCGCCTGGTGAGGGATACTGCTGCGCACGGGGATAGTCTCGCGGCTGCGGAAGCCCCCGCATCGGCCGGCGTCTCGGCGACTTCAGCCGCGCAGGCCGCAGGTCCGGCGGCCGTCTCCGCCACGCCTGCCGCGCAATCCGGCGGCGCCTGCGAAGATGACGCCCTCGTCGTGGCGCCGCGGGTGATCGAGGCGTTCGAGGATCTGGCTCCGGTCCTTGCCAACCAGGGGTTCGCGGTCACGGCGTCCGCAACGGTGCGCTTTGCGGATACGCAGGCCAGCCGCCAGCTCAACGCCCTGGGCGACCTGATCGGGCGCATGCGCGCCTGCGAGGACGGCGCGGCAACACCGGCCGAGTGGTGGCCCGCGCCCGAGCTGGTCGACTGGGTGGCTTCCCCGCTTTCGGGCGGCGATGCCGCCTCCGCCCGTGCGTTCGATAAACGCCTGCGCTCCTCGCGCGCCTTGGATCCGCAGGCGGTCCTTCGGTCGCTGCAGGGGGTGCAGAGCCGCCAGGAGGCCGCCCGCGCCAAGCTCGATGATGCCCATCCGCAGGCGCAGGTGCCGGCTGTCTGCGCCGACGTGGTCCGTTTCCTGTGGCAGGATCGCCCGGTCTCCGCCCTCAAGGCCATGCTCGCCGCCGCCGAGGCGCAGCCGAGTGCGGCGTTCGGCACGCATGACGGGGCGGCCCGCGCATCGGTCGAATGCGCCGGCTTGCGCGCCGCCCTCGAGGTGGTGTCGGCAACCGCGCATGCGGTGCACGCGTCCCAGCGCGTCGCCATGGCGTCGCTCGACGGGCTGTCGGTGCCGGTGCGCCTGCGGGCCAGTGCGGGTGCGCGCTCCTCGCGCGCCTCGGTTGCCATCTGCAGCATGGACGCGGCTGCGGCGCGCCCCGCCGGCAGCGTCTCAGCGGCGCTGGTGACCGACGTCGATGTTGCCAGCTATCCGCTGTCCCACGAGGAGGGGCCGGCCTTCACGCTTGCGCGCCGCCTGGGCCGCGAGCCGCTGGTGTTCGAGCCGGTGGGCGTGCAGCGCTGCCGCATGCGCCGCATCCTGGACGCGGCCGGCGCGGTGACCTTGGCGCGCGTCACGCATGATCGCCAGGCGAAGGACCGCTATCCGGCCGCGATCTGGACCGAACTGCGAGCGCAGGCGCGGGGCACGCATGCAATGGAGGTGGGCGAGGACGATATCGTGGGGGATTTCACGCCCGGCGCGCCCGCACCTGCCACCGAGACCGTCGCATGCCTGCCTCCGCAGCTGCTGTCCGAGGAGGCGGCGGCCCATCTCGTCCTGCGCGCGGGCGATCCGGAGCACGCGGATGTCCCCGCCCCCCGGCGCTTCTCAGCCTCCCAGATCGAGAGCTACGCCGAGTGCCCCCTGTGCTGGTTCGTCTCGTCGCGCATCCGCCCGCAGTCGCTCGACGCCGGGTTCGGGAATATGGAGAAGGGCAATTTCGTGCACGATGTCATGGAGCGCTTCCATGAACGCGTGCGCGCGTGCGGCCTGCGCCGCGTGACCGAGGAGAACCTGGAGCGCGCACTTGAGCTGCTGCGTCCGGTGTTCGACGAGGTCCGTGCCGAGCACGCCCGGGGCAAAACCGATTCCTCCGCCCCGCTCGTGCCCCACTCCACGCTCGAGGCGCTCCAGGTCGATGACATCTACCGGCAGGTCGAGGCAGCCGTGCGCTACGAGGCTCCGGCGCTTGCTCCCTTCGCCCCCGAATACCTTGAGTATTCCTTTGACGGGCTGGGTGTCACCTATGCGGGCTGGCCGCTCGGCGGCCGCATCGACCGCGTGGACGTGGACGCCGAGGGTCGTGCGGTGGTGATCGACTACAAGCACCGCGCCGATGCGCGCCAGTTCCGCCTGGCCGATCCCACGGTGCCCGCCAAGAAGGATGCCGCCGCCCCGCTTGCCGATGAGGCCTGGCTGCCCGAGCACACGCAGACGCTCATCTACGCCCAGGCCCTGCGGCGCACGCTCGGCCTCGACGTGCGCGGCGCCCTTTACTTCACCACCAAGACCTCCGCTCCAGCCATGTGCGGCGCGGTGGCGGCGGAGCTTGCCCAGGTCGAGCCCGGCGACGGGCGCGTCCCGGGGCTCAAGAGCGGCTTTCCCGACGAGGAGCGCGGCGGGACCTGCTTATTCGAGGAGCTGCTCGATACGGTGGAGGCGCGTGTGGGCGAGCGGCTCGCCCGGCTCGCCGCCGGCGATGTCGCCGCCGCCGTAACCCCGCGCTCGCGCTGCTCGTTCAACCATTCGCTCGGCTTCACCAGAAGGGATGCGTAGCTGCTCTATGGCCATCGACCTTTCCACCCTCATGCCCCAGCAGCGCGAGGTCGCAACCACGCTCGACCGCCCGCTGTTCGTCTCGGCTGGCGCCGGCTCGGGCAAGACCTTCACCCTGACGCGCCGAATCCTGTGGGCGCTCTCGCCCGAGTCGGGCCCCTTCATCGAGCACCTCGACCAGGTCCTCGCCATCACCTTCACCACCGACGCCGCCGCCGAGATCCGCGAGCGCGTGCGCGCGGCGCTGATCGAGGCGGGCATGGATGAGGAGGCCCTGACGGTCGACGACGCCTGGATCTCGACCATCCACGGCATGTGCTCGCGGATCCTGCGCGCCAACGCCCTCGAGCTCGGGATCGACCCCGAGTTCGCGGTCGCCTCCGAGCTCGAGGCCGACGAGCTGCGCCAGCAGGCGATCGACCACGTGCTCGCGCGCGCGGCGGCCGGCCTGGACGAGGCGGGCGCGCGCACACGGCCGTATGCGGCGCTGCTGGAGTGGTACCGTCTGCAGTCCGACGCGGGCGGCTTCGGCTCCAGCGGGGCGTCCAGCGTGCACGACCTGGTATCCAAGGTGCTCGAGCGCGCCTGTGCGCTGCCGGGCGGCATGAGCGATGTGCATATGGCGCGCGGCGCGGTGGATTTCTCGGCGCTGCGCGACGCCTACCGCACGCTGCTTTCGGGCACCGCCGTGCAGGCCGAGATCGCGCGCGCGGCGATGGAGGCACTCGATGCGTTCGAGGACGGTCCGCGCGACATGCGCGCCCTGGCGCGCTGCATGATGTCGTGCGGCGTCCCGCGCGCGGCGGGCAAGGTCAAAGAGCAGGTTGCGCTGCTCAAGGCCGAGTTCGCCGATGCGTTTCTGAACGCCGCCGTGGCGGTCGGCGCGCCGGCACTCGACGAGCTGATGGACCTGGCGCATCAGGTGGAGCGCGAGTTTCGCCGCTTGAAGGCCGAGCGCTGCCTGCTGGACAACAACGACCTGCTGCGCCTGGCGTTCGAGGCATTCCGCGACCACGAGAGCCTGCGCCGGGCGTTCGAGGGTCGGTTCAGCCTGGTGATGATCGACGAGTTCCAGGACACCGATCAGCAGCAGGTCGATCTGATCGGCTACCTCACCGGCGCGGGAGGCCGCGCGCTGTGCACGGTGGGCGATGCCCAGCAGTCTATCTATCGGTTCCGCGGGGCCGACGTCGAGGTGTTCCGCCGCCAGCAGCGGCGTATCGAGGCGCAGGCGGCTGCGGCTCCGGGCGCGCGCGGGGAGCCTGTTGCGTCGGCTGCAGGGATGCCGACCACGGGGGAGGCGGCTGCGACGGCGCCGGGCGCTGCGGGGCAGCCCGGCGCGCTCACCGATGCAGTCCCGTGCACCGGTGGGGCCGTGCGGCAAACCGAGGCCGCACCTGCCGGCCGCTTGGTGAAGCTGGTCCGCAACTTCCGCAGCCACGCCGAGATCCTGGCGTACGTGGCGCGCGTGTTCGACGGCCGCGAGGGACGCGGCGGTCTCATGCCCGATTTCCTCGACCTCGAACCGAGCGACACGCGCTCCGACGGCCTCAAGGTGCCGGGCGCCTCCCGCAGGCAGGCGGTGCTCGCCGTCGGTGCGGGCAGCCAGGCCTGCCGCGAGGTCAAGGCGGCCGCGATCGCCCAGCGGTTCCGTGCGCTGGCCGATGCCGGCCAGCCGGTAGGGGGGATGGTGCTGTTGCTGGGCACGCTTGTGCACGCGGACGTCTATGCCGACGCCTTCCGTGCACAGGGGCTCGACTGCGTGATCGCCGGGGGCTCGGTGTTCTCGGCAACGGTCGAGGCGCGTACGGTTCGCGCGCTCGTCCGCGCGCTCGCCAACCCGCTCGACGGCTCCGAGGGTCTGCTGCCGCTGCTCACCTCGCCGATGTTCGCGCTGGGGGCTCAGGAGCTGCTCGCCGTGGCAACGGCATGGGACCCGGAAACCGGCTCGACGCGTCGGCGCAACCTGGACGCCGGCATCTGGTCCGACGACGATGCCCCCGGTTTCGGCGAGCTGCCGTTGCTGGCGTGCGCCCGCCGCGTGCTGCGCTTCGCCTGGCACCGGGTGGCCGCGGACGGCATGGCAGCCACCGCGCGCGAGGTGGTGCGTGAAAGCGGCTGGCTGGTGCGTCTGGTGGCTCGCGGGGCTGAAGGCCGCGCTGCGGCGGCAAACGTGCTCAAGGCCCTCGACGCCCTCGAGGCGGCCGAGCGTGCCTGCGGGCGCGCGCCGCGCCAGACGGCCGAGGCGTTCGATGATTTTCTGGCCGGCAAGGAGGCTCCCGGCGCCCTGAACGAGGGGGCGGGGTCGGCGGTGCGCATCATGACGGTGCATGCGTCGAAGGGCCTGGAGTTCCCCGTCGTGGCCGTGGCCGACTGCTTCGGCGCCCGCCCGAATGCCGACCTGATGCAGATGGAGCGCACGGAGGTAGGGCTCGACGCGGTAGCGCTGCCCGATCGCTTCCCGGCCGTGCGCGCCGCGGACGGCTCCTTCCATACGGCCGACGCGGTACGGAAGCGCTTCCGCGATCTGTATAGCGGCTCCAAGCCCTGGCTGTCGGCGGAGCTCATGGACGATGTGTGTGCCACCGGCTCTATCGCCGAGCGTTTCGTCGGCGCGCGGGACGAATCGGCGCGCAAGGACCTGGAGGAGCGTGCGCGCCTGCTGTACGTGGCCATGACGCGCGCCCGTGAGGTACTGATCCTTGCCATGGACGCCTCCTGGGCGGCGAGCTCGCGCGCGCACGAGGTGAAGTTCAACGCCGAGCGCGACCTCACCGGCCGCGTGCTCGAGCTCATCTTAGGGGGCACCTCGCTTGATGCCGACCGGCTCGCCTTCGACGGTGCGCAGGCGGGGGATTTCGAGCTGCTGGCGCTCGACGACTTCACCTATGACGGCATGTCCTATACGCGCACCGTGCCCGCCGTGGAGGACGACCCAGCGGCATCGGCGCCCGGCCCCGCCTCGCCGGAACCCGACCGCTTCACCCTGGTGCACACGGATGCGCTCGACTGGCGCGTCCGCGTGGCTCCGGCCGCACCGCGCGACGCGTACAGCTACTCCTCGGTGGCCGCGCAGCTGCATGCCGAGACGGATGATCGAGCGGGCACACCTGCTGCCGCCCTTGAATTTGGGGACGGGGTCGATTCGTTCATCGCGCCCGGCAATTTTGGGGACGGGGTCGATTCGTTCATCGCGCCCGAAGCTCCCAGCGCCCGCGCGACCGGCGAGGATGCAGCCGCCGCGCGGCAGGTGCCGTCGGAAGATGCAGGGTCGGCAGGGTCTGTAGCCGGCGCCGAGGCGTCTCGCGCCTCCGTCCCTGCCGCGCCTCGCCCGGATGCCGATCCCGTGGCGCTGGGCTCGGCCTTCCATGCGGCGGCTCAGTGGCTGGTGGAGATGGGCGCCGACGAGGTGCCCGCCGCGCGCATCGATGCGCTGTCGCGCCAGTGGGGGTGCACGTCCGAGCAGCGTGAGCGCCTGGTGACGGCGCTTGCGCGCTGGGAGGCCTCGGAGGTGCGCGCGCAGGCGCTCGCATGGCCGCAGGTGCGCGCGGAGGTGCCGTTCTTCAGCCGTGGGGCCGAGTGCCTCACCGAGCGGTTCGGCGCCTTCGCGCAGGGTGCGATCGATCTGCTGTGCACCGATCCGGCCGATAGGTCGCAGGCGCTCGTGATCGACTACAAGACCGGCGGCGGCGCCGAGGAGACGCCCGAGCAGCTGCGCGAGAAGCACGACCTGCAGGCCACGGTGTACGCCGACGTGCTGCACCGGGCCGGCTATGCGCAGGTGCGGATCGCATTCGTCCGCGTGGAGCAGCCCGACGCGTCCGATCCGGCGCAGCCGCAGGTGGTCTGGTTCGAGAAGTAAGGCGCATCCCGCCGCGTGCCCGCCCCGCCCGCCGGCGATGATGGACCGCAGGGGCAGGGGCGCCCGCACCACGCAGGAGGCCGTCTGCGCGGGCGTCGCTGGGGTGATGGGCATGCTGCCGCGATGCTCCGCGCGCCCGCAGCCCTCGCCCCGCACGCGCCCGCTGTCCGCTGCGGCCGGCAAGAGCGAACAGGCTGTGATGCTTCCGCGTTCGAACGCGTGTACGCAAACCGTGTCCGCGCACTCGGTTAGAATCGATAGCGTTCGAAACCGAGCATGCGGTGGCGCGTCGCCGGGCGCCTTTCTGGCGCCCGTTGCCTGCACACCGCGCTCACCAGCAGATTCTTAGCACATCAGATAGGAGACAGGCATCCATGGCGTTCGTTCACCTGCACAACCACACCGTCTACTCCATGCTCGATGGAGCCACGCGCATCAAGGACATGGTCGATCGCGCGGTCGAGCTCGGCATGCCCGCCGTCGCTATCACCGATCACGGCTACATGTACGGCGTGCCCGAGCTCGGTCTCGCCTGCGACGCCGTGAACCACGGCACCCCCGAGTACAAGGTGTGGAGCCATGACAAGTCATTTCTGGAGAAGGGCCGCCGCGATGAGCTGGAGGTGCCCGACCCCGAGGCCGACCCGCGCGGCTACGCGCAGCACATGAAGGACATGGCCATGTGGGACGAGAAGGGCTCGATCGACGAGCTCAAGCCCCCACTGGTCATCAAGCCCATCTTCGGCTGCGAGGTGTACTTCACCCCCGATGACACCCTGGCGCGCGACCGCAAGCCCGAGCTCTATCACATGGTCCTGTTCGCCCAGAACGAGCGCGGCTACGTCAACCTCATGCAGACGGTCTCGGAGGCAGCTGTGCAGGGCTTCTACTACAAACCGCGCGTGACGTTGGACAACCTGCGCCGCCATCGCGAGGGGCTCATCGCCAGCTCCGCCTGCATCTCCGGCATCATCCCCCGGTGCATCGACCGTGGGGAGACGGACAAGGCCCTCGAGTGGGCCGAGACCTTCCGGGACACCTTCGAGCCCGGCAACTTCTACATCGAGATCCAGGAGCACGGCATCACCACCGATTCCGGCATGACCGACGAGCAGCTCGACCGCCAGCTGATCGAGCTGGCCCGCCAGGTGGGTGTGAAGGTCATCGCCACCAACGACTTCCATTACCTCACCCGCGAGGACGCGCCGGTGCAGGACGTCGTCATGTGCATCGGCACGAACTCCAAGGTCGACGATCCCAACCGCATCCGCATGGAGGGCTCGGAGTTCTACATGAAGACCGAGGAGGAGATGCGGGCGATGTTCCCGTACTGCCCCGAGGCCTGCGACAACACCCTGGAGATCTCCGAGAAGTGCAACGTCGAGCTCGACTGGGACAGCATCATCCTGCCGAACTACCCGCTGCTCGACCCCGGCGAGACGCATGAGAGCCAGTTCCGCCGCGAATGCGAGGAGGGCCTGGCCAAGCGCTACGGGCCAGATTGGGACGGCAAAAAGATCGCCGGTGTGGACATCCGCGAGCGCTTCGAGTTCGAGTACAAGGTCATCTGCGACAAGGGCTTTGCCGCCTACTTCCTGATCGTGGCCGAGTACGTGCGTTGGGCCAAGCAAAACGGCATCGGCGTCGGTCCCGGCCGCGGTTCGGCCGCCGGCGCCCTGGTCGCCTACGCCATGGACATCACCACCTTCGACCCGCTCTCCAACGGTCTCATGTTCGAGAGGTTCCTGTCGCCCGAGCGCACCGAGATGCCCGATATCGATATGGACTTCGACGATGAGCGGCGCCTGGAGGTGGTGGAACACGTCCGCCAGCTCTACGGCCCCGAGAAGGTCACCCACGTCATCACCTACTCCACCATCAAGGCCAAGCAGGCCATCAACGACGCCGCCCGCGTGCTCGACTACCCCGTCTACGTGGGCCAGCGCCTGTCCAAGATGGTCTCGTCCGACCCGGGCGTCAAGCTTCGCCAGGTGCTCGAGAAGCAGCCCGGCAAGGAGGACCTCTACAACCCCGATTTCGTCGAGGCCTACCAGCGCGACGAGGACGCCCGCCGCATCATCGACACCGCCCTGTCCATCGAGGGCCTGACGCGCGGCGAGGGCGTGCACGCCTGCGCCGTCCTGATCTGCCGCGACGCCGTGAACGAGCACGTGCCCACCAAGCTCGACACCAAAGGCGGCGTGGAGATCACCCAGTACGAAGGCCACACGGTGGCCGACATGGGCCTGCTCAAGATGGACTTTCTGGGCCTGCGCACCCTGACGGTCATCTCGAAGGCCAAGGCCAACATCAAGAAGAACCACGGCATCGACATCGACGTGGACGCCATCCCCTTCGACGACCCCAAGATCTTCGAGCTCATGAGCTCCGGCCGCACCGCGGGCGTGTTCCAGGTGGAGTCCGCCGGCATGACGGCCACCATCAAGAACATGAAGCCCACCGAGTACAAGCACGTGGTCGCTCTGATCGCCCTGTACCGCCCCGGCCCCCTGGGCGCCGGCATGGTGGCGAGCTACATCAACCGCATGAACGGCAAGGAGCCGGCCGTCTCGTACGACCCGCGCCTCGACGGTATCCTGGGCGAGACCTACGGCACCATGGTCTACCAGGAGCAGGTTATGCTCATCTCGGTTGAGATGTGCGGCTTCTCCAAGGGCGAGAGTGACTCGCGCATCCGCAAGCCCGTGGCCAAGAAGAAGATCAAGATGCTGACCGACCAGGTGTTCAAGTGGTCGGACGGCGAGGACGAGACCATCTACGACCACTGGATGAACGGCGCGGAGAAAAACGGCTACAAGCGCTCGGTTGCCCAGAAGATCTGGGACGACGTGCTGGAGTTCGCCTCCTATGCGTTCAACAAGTCGCACTCCGCCGGCTACGCCATCCTGGTCATGCAGACGGCCTGGCTGAAGGCCCATTACCCCAACGAGTACATGGCCGCCGTGCTGACCTCCTACACGGGCAAGACCGAGAAGATCGTGCACTACGTCTCGGCCTGCCGCCACGACGGCATCGCGGTGCTGCCGCCCGACGTCAACGAGAGCGGCACCGAGTTCACGGCTACCGCCGACGGCGTGCGCTTCGGCCTGGCCGGCATCCGCGGCGTGGGCGAGGGCGTCACCCAGGCGATCATCGCCGAGCGCGAGCAGAACGGCCCCTTCAAGAACCTGCACGATTTCGTGGACCGCGTGGACTCCAGCCAGGCGAACCGCCGCGTGATCGAGGCCCTCATCAAGGCCGGCGCCTTCGACGCCACCGGCTATCCGCGCCGCCAGCTCATGCACTTCGTGGACAAGGAGAACCCCGAGAACATCATCGACGCCGCCGTCAAGCGCCAGAAGGACCGAGCCGCCGGCCAGACCTCGCTGTTCGACGTGTTCGGCGACGTGGAGGGCTCCGGCTTCGAGGTCACGGTGCCCGAGCCCGACGGCCAGGAGTGGGACCGCCACATGAAGCTGTCCTTTGAGCGCGACGTGCTGGGCATCTACGTGTCCGACCACCCGCTGCGCCCGTTCGAGTACGCGCTGGGCAAGGCGCGCGAGTACACGCTGTCCCAGATCGACACGGGCTTCGAGATCATGAATCCCACCGGCGGCGGCACGGTGAACCAGGAGATCCCCGAGGGCAAGGCGTTCTGGTGGGCCGGCATGGTGTCGAGCGTGGGCAAGCGCGTGACCAAAAACGGCGACCCCATGGCCATCGTGCAGCTGGAGGACATGGAGGGCGAGGCCACGGTGGTGGTCTTTCCCAAGACCTACAAGGCGGCCGAGAACTTCCTCTACGGCGAGACCGACCCGGAAACCGGCGCGGTGCTCTCGGACGCCTTCATCCGCGTGAAGGGCAAGCTGGAGCGCAGCGACCGTGGCGACCAGATCATCGCGCAGGAGATCTTGCCGCTGGAGCTCAACGAGGAGAGCAACCGCCCGAAGGTCTTCGAGATCATGGTGCCCAGTTCGCGGTTCTCCCAGGGCAACATGGCGCGCCTGGCCACGGTGCTCACCACCAACCCCGGGGGTGACCGCGTTGAGCTGTTCGTGGAGCAGGCCGATGGCCAGACGATGCGTGCCGAGATACCCACGCGCGTCAACGCCCGGTCCATTCCGCTGATTGCCGAGGTCAAAGGCATCGTGGGCAACAAGGGGCGCGTGAGCGTCATCTAGGTGGCGTGTCCGCGCGGCATGCTGGCGGGTTAAGGATGCCGTGTTTGGGGCATACTGATGGGAGCTGTACTCGCAGCGATATCTGAAGGGATTGATTGCTATGGCAACGTTTTTCAAGTCTGAGGAGACGGGCAAGTTCCTCGCGGCGGTCGACGCCGACATGGCGGCTCCGGCCGGCTATGCGGTCGTGGAGGCCAACAGCACCGACGCGGCAACCGAGAAGCACGTGCCGGTCGTCGAGCTCCAGCGCGACGGGCACGTCATCAACGTGTCGGTTGGCGAGGTGGCGCACCCCATGACCGACGAGCACCACATCGGCTGGATCGCGCTCGAGGCCGAGGGCCGTCTGGAGGTCCACTACCTGAAGCCCGGTCAGACGCCCACCACGTTCTTCGCCGGCGGTGCCAAGTCGGGCATTGTGTACGCCTACTGCAACCTGCACGGCCTGTGGAAGGCTGCGTTCTAGGGTCTATCCGCCGCAGTCGGCGGGGCTGGGGCCGCAAGGCGGTCTTGCAGCCCTTTGCGGGGTCGCCTGCCCTTTGCGGTGGGCGGCCCTGTTGCTCTTAATCGGACACGGGAGTGCGTCGGGAGGTTCGCATGAAGATCGCGCTTGCCCAGATCGATATGCGTTTGGGAGACATTGAGGGAATCTGCGCGCGCCTGGAACAGCAGGCGGCGCTGGCGCTCGAGGCGGGGGCCGACCTGCTGGCGCTTCCCGCCCCGCTGCTCACCGGGGTCCTGCCGGGATCGCTGGTGGATTACCCCGCCTTCGAGCACGATGTGCTGAGCGCGCTTGCGGTGGTGGCGCAGACCCCTGCCGTGCGCGCGCTCACCGTGCTGGTGCCGGCGGTCGTGGGCATCGACGGCTCCCAGCTGTTCGAGGTCTATATGCTGCGGCGCGGCCGGGTGGTGCCCACGCGCCTCACGGTGGCGCGCCATTACGCCGAGCTCGGCTGCACGCCCTGGACGCCGCCGGTGTTCGAGATCGCCGGCTCGCGCGTGGCGGTCACCTTCGACTTCGAGCGCGATATCACCGAGCTGCCCGCCGGTTGCGACGTGGTGGTCTACTTCCAGGTGGACGGCTTCGATGCTGCCGACGCCGTTACCACCGCGGTGGCGGCGGTGCCGGGCGGGGCGTTTCGCGGCGAGGTGGCGCAGGCGAGCGTCTGGCTGGCGTGCATGGCACCGGTCGGCGCCTTCGATGCGGCGGTGTACACGGGCGGCTCGTTTGTGATGGACGACACCGGGCGCGTGGTGGCCGCCGCGCCTCCCTTCGAGGAGTCGCTGCTTGTGCAGGAGGTTGCGCGCGGCACGCGCATGCCGGCGGTGGAAGACCACGAGCTGCCGTCCTTCTCGCGCGAGGCGTGGCTGTGGGAGGCCCTGCGGCTCCATCTGCGCGATACCGTTGAGGCCGTGGGGCTGAGCCGCGTTGCGGTGCCGCTTGCCGGCGATCTGCCGACCTCGCTTCTGGCAGTGCTCGCCGTCGATGCGCTCGGTCCGCGCAACGTGGTGGGCGTGGTGCTCGATCATGCCGGCAGCGCGGGCGCGGTGCAGCGCGCGCGTGCGCGCGATCGGCTCGAAGACGCCCGCGAGCTTGCAGACCGCCTGGGGATCCGGGTGGTGGAGCTCGAGGAGATGATGCCTTGCGCGCAGGCGGGCGAGCGTCCGTCCGATGCGGAGCGCGCCTGGTGGCGCGAGGCCACCGACGAGCTGCTGGTGGCGGCGGTTGCCCGCGCGCAGCAGGCGCTGCCCTTGAGCGCCCTCACCAAGACCGACGCGGCGCTTGCGGGAGCCCCGGGTGCCGCCGCCGACTTCGTAGCCCCCTTCGGCGACGTGTACCTGAGCGCGCTGGAGTTCCTCGCCCGCGTGCGCGGGCGCGCGTCGGGCGTGCTACCGGCGCCGGTAACGGGGCCCGCCGCGGTGACCGAGCGGATGAGGGAGATCTTGGAGCGCGCCGCCCGCAGCCTGGACGGCGATGAGGCGCTGGCGGCGCGTGCGCGGCAGACGTTGCGGGACCTGCTCCCCTTCGAGGTCGATCGCACGCTCGAGGCGCACGTTGACCGCAACGTGACGTTCGCCGACCTCGATCTTGCGGACGTATCCCCCGAGGCCGCCGGTCTGCTGCTCATGCTCGTGCGCCGCGCCGAGCGGGCGCGTCGCCGCATGCCGGCCTATCCCATCGTGTCGGCCCGCTCGTTTGCCGAGCGCGCGTGGCCCGAGTCGCTGGCGTGGTCGGATTTGGGCACGTCGGACGAGAAGTCCCTCCATGCCGCCGATTTCGCTGATGCCGAGTTCCAGCGTCTCGAGCAGCGCGGCGCCAAGCGCGGCGAGCTGGCGCGCGGCGAGGTGCTGGGCATGCTCGGCGCGATGTTCGGCCTGAGCTCGGAGCAGCAGGCTGAGCTGGCGAGCGAGGAGGGTCAAAAGCGCCTGCAGGAGAGCTTGCAGGATCTTGAGTCGCAGGTGCGCGAGGCCATCGCCCGCATGTCGCAGGCGCATGGCTCCTCCGGAGGCGCGCCGGGGATGCCCGGGTCGGTCCCGTTTTTCTCGCTCAACTAAAATGAGGGCGCCCGGTGCCCCCGCTCGTGGTATAGTAGAACAGACGTTCGAGCTATGGCCGAGAGGGGGCATATGGTTATCTTGGGGATCGATCCGGGGCTGGCGAACACCGGCTGGGGAATCGTCGAGGAGCGCGTCGGCGAGGTCCGCTGTCGCGCCTACGGCTGCATCCAAACGGATACCTCCTGTGACCTGGCTGCCCGCTTACGCCGCATAGCCGACGAGCTGACGGGCGTGGTGGAGCGCTATCGGCCGCAGGAAGCTGCCGTGGAGAGCATCTACTTCGGCGCCAACGTGCGTTCCGCCATCCCCACCGCGCATGCGCGCGGAGCCGCCCTGGTGGCGTGCTCGCTGTGCGGGGTCGAGGTGGGGGAGTACACGCCCATGCAGATCAAGCAGGCGGTGGTGGGTACGGGGGCTGCCGACAAGCAACAGGTGACCTATATGGCCCGCATCCTGCTCCATCTCGATCACGACCCCAAGCCCGATCACGCGGCTGACGCGCTGTCGTGTGCCATCTGCCACGCGAACCTGCGCCGCACCTACGCGCGTACCGCGGGCGCCTATATCCAGGAGAAGGGAAACCCCTACGCATGATCGCTTTGCTGCACGGAACGTTGCTGGAAGCCACCGCCTCGCGCGCCCTGCTCGATGTGGGGGGCGTGGGGTTCGAGCTCGGTGTATCCGGTACCACCGCCGCCGCGCTGCCCGCCCCCGGTGCCGAGGTGCGGCTCTTCACGCGCCTGCAGGTGCGCGAGGACGCCCTGACGCTGTTCGGGTTCGCCACAACCGAGGAGCGCGCGCTGTTCGACAAGCTGGTGGCGGTCTCGGGCGTCGGCGCCAAGCTCGCGCTCGCCGTGCTGTCCACCTTCACGGCCGCCCAGCTGGTGGCGCTCGTGCTGGCCGAGGACGCGGCCGGGATGGCTCGCGTGCCCGGCGTGGGCAAGAAAACCGCTCAGCGCTTGATCTTGGAACTCAAGGGCGTATTCGCCAAGGACCGGGAGCTTGCCGGCATCTCTCCCGAGATGCCCTTGGCGCCCCGCGCCGCCGCAGCTCCCCGCGCGCTGGACGACGCCCGCTCCGCGCTGCTATCCATGGGGTTCACGCCCGCCGAGGTCGACGTGGCGCTTGACGGGGCCGATGAGGCGGCGCGCGTTGAGGACCTGCTGGCCGGCGCTCTGAAGCGATTGGGGATGGAGGCATGATGTGGGAAGCCGATGACGCCACCGATCTGTGGGCGGACGCGCCGGGGGCGGCATCCCATCCCGAGCGCATCGTGACCGGCGAGCTGACCTCCGACGACCTGGATGTGGAGCGCAGCCTGCGCCCGCAGACCTTGGTCGATTACTGCGGACAGGGCCATATCAAGCAGAGCCTGCGCATCCTGATCGAAGCGGCCAAAACCCGCGGCGAATGCCTGGACCATGTGATCTTCTCGGGTCCTCCGGGTCTGGGTAAAACCACGCTGGCCACGGTGCTCGCCAACGAGATGGGCGCGCAGATCAAAACGACCTCCGGCCCGGCGATCGCCCGCACGGGAGATCTGGCGGCGATCCTGACGAACCTGCAGCCCGGTGACGTGCTGTTCATCGACGAGATCCATCGCCTGAACCGCCAGGTGGAGGAGATCCTCTACCCGGCGATGGAGGACTTCTTCCTGGATATCGTCATCGGCAAGGGACCCGCCGCGCGCTCCATCCGCCTGGACATCCCGCACTTCACGCTGGTGGGTGCCACGACGCGCTCCGGCATGTTGACCGGCCCGCTGCGCGACCGTTTCGGCATCTCGTTTCGCCTCGACTACTACTCGGTGAGCGATCTTGCCGAGATCGTGAGCAGGTCCGCCTCGATTCTGGGCGTGGAGATCGACCTCGCCTCGGCATGCGAGATCGCCTCGCGCTCCCGCGGTACGCCTCGTTTGGCGAATCGCCTGCTCAAGCGTGTGCGCGACTACGCGCAGGTGCGCGGCGGCGGGCGCATCGATGTGGCGACCGCGCAGGAGGCCCTGCGGTTTTTCGAGATCGATGAGCTGGGCCTGGACTGGATGGATATCCGCATCCTGGAAACGCTTACCAAGACGTTTCGGGGGCGCGCGGTGGGGCTGTCGACCCTGGCGAGCGCCACCGGCGAGGACGCCTCCACGCTCGAGGACGTCTACGAGCCCTACCTGCTGCAGTGTGGGCTGATGGTGCGCACGCCCCAGGGCCGCGTGGCCACCCCCGCTGCGTTCGAGCACTTAGGCATCGCGCCGCCTGCCGGCGCGTAGGCGTCCGCGCTTCGCTCCTGCGGCGCCGCGCTGCCGGAGCCCCCATCGGCTCATGGTATGCTGATGCAGCTGTCGTTCGTCCTGTGAGAAAGGATGCGTTCATGCCCACCGATATCGAAATCGCTCATTCCGTCACACCGCTTCCTATCGCCGAGGTCGCGCGCGCGGCCGGTGTCGATGAGCAGTATCTGATTCCGTACGGGTACGACAAGGCCAAGGTCGACCCCAAGCTGCTCGCCGTGCCCACCGACCACGTGTCCAAGCTCGTGCTCGTGACGGCGGTCAACCCTACGCCGGCGGGCGAGGGCAAGACCACGACGACCATCGGGCTGGCCGATGCCTTGCGTCGCCGCGGGGTGAAAAGCGCGGTGGCGCTGCGCGAGCCCTCGCTGGGGCCGGTGTTCGGCGTCAAAGGCGGGGCGGCCGGCGGCGGTTGGGCACAGGTGGTGCCGATGGAGGATATCAACCTGCACTTCACCGGTGACTTCCACGCGATCGGCGCCGCAAACAACCTGTTGGCCGCCATGGTCGACAACCACATCCAGCAGGGCAACGAGCTCGGCATCGACGTGAAGCGCATCACCTGGAAGCGCGCGGTGGACATGAACGACCGGCAGCTGCGCCACGTCATCGACGGTATCGGCGGCAAGGCGCAGGGCGTGCCGCGCGAGGACGGCTTCGACATCACGGTTGCCTCCGAGGTCATGGCGATTCTGTGCCTGGCAACCTCCATCCCCGACCTTAAAGCCCGCCTGGGCGAGATCGTGGTGGGCTACACCTATGCCGGCGAGCCCGTGCGCGCCGCACAGCTCAAGGCCGCCGGCGCGATGGCGGCACTGCTCAAGGACGCCATCAAGCCCAATCTGGTGCAGACGCTTGAGCACACGCCGGCGTTCGTGCACGGCGGTCCGTTCGCCAACATCGCCCACGGCTGCAACTCCATCATGGCCACCCGTATGGCCATGCGCTTCGGAGACATCGCGATCACCGAGGCGGGCTTCGGCGCCGACCTGGGCGCCGAGAAGTTCATCGACATCAAGTGCCGCATGACGGGTGTGCGCCCGAGCGCGGTCGTGGTGGTGGCAACCGCCCGCGCGCTCAAGTACAACGGCGGTGTGGCCAAGGCCGACCTCAACGAGGAGAACCTCGACGCCCTGCGCGCCGGCATGCCCAACCTGCTGCGGCATGTGGACAACATCCAGACGGTGTTCGGCCTGCCCTGCGTGGTGGCTATCAACCGCTTCCCCTCCGATACCGACGCCGAGCTTGCGCTGATCGCCGACGAGTGCAAGAAGCTCGGGGTGAACGTGTGCCTCTCCGAGGTATGGGCGAAAGGCGGCGAGGGCGCGCTCGAGCTTGCCGACGAGGTGCTGCGTCTGGTGGAGCAGCCCCACGAGCTCGCGTTCGCCTATGAGGACGGCGCCGATATCGCCAGCGCGATCGAGGCGGTGGCAACCAAGGTCTACCGCGCCGACGGCGTGGACTTCGCGCCCGCGGCCAAGCGCCAGCTCGCCGAGCTGCGTGCCTGCGGTTTCGGCAACCTGCCGGTGTGCATCGCCAAGACCCAGTACTCCTTCACCGATCAGGCGGGCAAGCTCGGTGCACCCGAGGGCTTCCGCATCACGGTGCGCGAGCTGAAGGTGTCTGCCGGCGCCCACTTCGTGGTGGCGCTCACCGGCAATGTGCTCACTATGCCGGGTCTTCCCAAGGTGCCGGCGGCCGAGGGCATCGATGTGGATGATGACGGCACCATCACCGGTCTGTTCTAGCGTTCGCGCCGCCCTTCGGTGCGGATGACGCCCTTCCCGGGGCCGTGGGCACCGCGCTCGCGGCCCCGCTATATGTGAGAGAAATGAGGCTCTATGGCGACGATTATCGATGGAAAGGCGCTGGCGGCACGCGTGCGCGCCCGCGCGGCCGAGGAGGTGGGCGCCCTCACGGAGCGTGGGATCGCCTGCGGTTTGGCAGTCGTGCTGGTGGGCGACGACCAGGGCTCGGCAACCTATGTGCGCGCCAAACTGCGCGACTGCGAGCAGTGCGGGATTCCCTCGTTCGACTACAAGCTGCCTGCCTCCACGGCTCAAGACGAGCTCGAGGAACTCGTACGGCGCCTGAACGCCGACCCTGCGGTGGCGGGTATCCTCGTGCAGATGCCGCTGCCGGCGCATCTGGATGCCGAGGCGGTGGTGGCTGCCATCGATCCTGCCAAGGACGTGGACGGGTTCCATCCGCTGAACCTGGGCCGCCTCGTGCGCGGGCTGCCGGGGCTGCGTCCCTGCACGCCTGCCGGCATCATGGAGATGCTGGATGCCTACGAGATCGACCCGGCGGGCAAGAACGCCGTGATCGTGGGTCGCTCTTCGATCGTGGGCAAGCCGATGTCGCTGATGCTGCTTGCGCGCAACGCCACCATCTCGGTGGCGCATTCGCACACCGATCCACGCGAGCTCGCCCGCATCTGCCAGAGTGCCGACATCCTGGTGGCGGCCTGCGGCACCGCCAAGATGATCAAGGGCCCTTGGCTGCGCCCGGGTGCCACCGTCATCGACGTGGGGATGGACCGCGACGAGGACGGCAAGCTCTGCGGCGATGTCGACTTCGCGTCTGCCGAGCTCGTGGCGGGTGCGATCACGCCGGTTCCGGGCGGCGTGGGGCCGATGACGCGCGCGATGCTCATGAGCAACGTCGTCATGGCGGCGAAGCTCCAGCACGGTTTGCTGTAAGCGCCGAGCGTTACAAGCGCCGAGTGTCAACGGGCTGTTGATGCGTTTCGGCCGCGCGTCCGTCCGCGCCGCCGGTCCCGCTTCGGTTCGCTGCGCTGAGCGTGGCTCGCTCTTGCGCTCAATCGGCATGAAAAAGGCGCCCTCAACGGGGCGCCTTTGCGTATACCGGAGCGAATGCTAGCCGATCTTGCGCACGTTGATGGCCTGGGTCTCGCCCGGCTTCTTGCCGGGACCCACCTCGTACTCCACGCGGTCGCCCTCGTCGAGCGACTTGAAGCCGTCCATCTGGATGGCGCTGAAGTGCACGAACACGTCGGATCGGCTGTTCTCGGGCGCGTCATCGGGAGTGATGAAGCCGAAGCCCTTTTCGCGGAAGAACGATTTCTTGAGCGTACCGGTTGCCATGCTGAACCTTTCTTTCTGTGCCCTTGCGGGCAACGCATGCGTTGCGCGGATGCGAACGCTGGGCTAATCGTACTCCATTGCCCGCGCGCGCCCGCTCAGAAACCCAAACCCGTAATGAAAGGTTTACCGGAGATTTTCCTTCGCTGAAAAAGCATGCGCGTTCGTACGCGAAAGACGCAAATGTCCGCGCGCACGGGTACACTTGTGGCATTGCATCGACCGGCAAGGAGGACCGTATGGCCTGCACAACAATTCTGGTGGGTAAGCGCGCGAGCTACGATGGCTCCACGATCGTCGCCCGCAACGAGGATTCACCCAACGGGCAGTTCGAGCCCAAGCGCATGGAGGTGGTGCAGCCGACCGCGCAGCCGCGCACCTACCGTAGCGTGCTGTCGCACGTGAGCTTCGAACTGCCGGATGACCCGATGCGCTACACGAGCGTGCCCGATGCGGTGCCCGGTCACGGCATCTGGGCTGCAGCCGGTTTCAACGAGGCGAACGTGGGCATGTCGGCAACCGAGACCATCACCTCCAACGAGCGCGTGCTGGGCGCCGACCCGCTGGTGGAGCTCAAACTGGCGCGCGGCTCGGAGGGCGAGGAGGGCTATGAGCCCGAGGTCGCCGGCGGCCTGGGCGAGGAGGATTTCGTCACCGTCGTGCTGCCCTATATCCGTTCGGCGCGCGAGGGCGTCCAGCGCCTGGGCGCGCTGCTCGAACGCTACGGCACCTACGAGATGAACGGCATCGCGTTTTCGGACGCCGATGAGATCTGGTGGCTCGAGACGATCGGCGGGCACCACTGGATCGCCAAGCGCGTGCCCGATGACGCTTACGTTACGATGCCCAACCAGCTCGGTATCGATTACTTCGACCTGGCGGATGCCGAAGGCGACCAGGTGGAGCATATGGCAAGCGCGGATCTGCGCACCTGGATGGACGAGCACCATCTCAACCTCACGCCGCGTGACGCCTTCGATATCGATGACCTGTTCATGGCGGACGACGACCAGGATGCCTGCGACGAGCTCGATCCCGCCGTGCTGGACATGATCGCCGATATCCGTGAGGGGGTCGAGGCGGGCGACATCTTCAACCCGCGCGAGGCCTTCGGCTCCCACAGCGACAGCGACCACGTGTACAACACGCCGCGCGCTTGGTACATGCAGCGCTGCCTGAACCCGTCCGATTCCTGGGACGGGGCGGATGCCGCCTATACCCCCGAATCCGATCGCATTCCCTGGAGTCGTCGCCCCGAGCGCCTGCTCACCGTAGAGGACGTGAAGTACGTGCTGTCAGCCCATTACCAGGGGACGCCGTACGATTGCTACGGCAGCATGGGGACGCCCGCCTCGCGCGGCGCCTACCGGCCTATCGGCATCAACCGCAACGGGCAGCTCGCCGTGCTGCAGCTGCGCGCTGACGCACCTGAAGCCTGCCGTGCGGTTCAGTGGATGGCCTTCGGTTCCAATCCGTTCAATGCGCTGGTGGCCCTCTACGGCAACGTCGACGAGATGCCGGAGTACCTGTCGAGCACGACCGAGCGCGTGACCACCGAGAACTTCTATTGGGCCAATCGCGTGATCGCGGCGCTCGCCGACGCGCGCTTCCATGACAACGCGGCGGCGATCGAATCCTACCAGCAGAAGATCGGTGCTGCCGGTCACGCCCTGCTGCACAGGACCGACCGAGCGGTGGCCCAGCTGCCGGCCGCGGAGGTGCCCGCTGCGCTGGCGGCGGCGAACCGCGAGATGGCAGAGCTTGTCAAGCACGAGACGGAAGGCCTGCTTTCCCGCGTGCTCTACACCACGAGTTGCGGTATGAAAAACGGGTTCGCGATGTCGGATAACGAGCGGTAGGCGGCATCGTTGCCTGCGCCTTCCCGGGCTGCCGAGAGGGCGCAGGCTCCCTGCGGGCTCGGTTCTCGTTCTGCCCGGACTGGGTCCCGTGCGCAGATGTGCATCCCCGGCCCGGCACCCGGCATCCATCGGCTTCATGCATCCTGCGTGCGCGAATGTGACAAAAGCGTTCGTGCGCGCGGGCATACGCCTGGAGCCGTAGGGGTACAACAGGTTCAACTGACGCCGCCGCGAGCCCGCGCGGCGGCCTTCGTGCAAAGGAGCTACTATGGCCACGAAATTCGAAGACCTGATGAACGGCATGGTGAACGTCGGGTTCGGCGTCGCCGCCACAGCGGTGGAGAAGACCCAGGAGGTGCTCGACGACCTTGGTTCCAAGGGCGAGCAGGTGCGCCGGGACCGCACGACTCCCGATTTCGCCCGGTCCATGTCCGATATCTTCGAGCGCGCGGGCGGTACGTTCAGCGAGGTCACGGAGCGTTTGGGCGCCAAGGGTTCCACGGCGGCCGAGCGCGTGCTCGACGAGCTGATCGTGGCGCGCGTCCGCCAGCTCTCCGCGCCGGAGCGCGCGGCGTTCGTGGCGCATGTGCGCGATCTGGTGGAGGCGGTCGAGAGCGAGACCGTCACGGTTGAGGTCGAGTCGGTTGAGCCTGCCGACGAGGCGGATGATACGCAGGGAGCGTAGCGCACGCATATGACGGCAGACGCGAACGGGGAGGGGCGCGCACGGAACCTTTCGCCCGAAGACACCGTGGTTTTGGACGATCTCGAGGCAGAGCTGCTGCACGGCCCCTGGCGCCGTCCGCGCGCAAGCGATGCGTTTCCCGTGGAGCCAGAATCCATGGCGCCCTCGGAGCAGTACAAGCTCACCTCCGCCGGCCGTCGAGGCCGCATCGCCGAGATCTTCCGCCTGGCGCGCAAATATGAGGTCTGGCACGATCTGACGCCTGCCCGCCTGCGTCGCCTGCTGGAGGAGCTCGGCCCCATGTTCGTCAAGATGGGGCAGATCATGGCCAATCGGTCCGAGATCTTGCCCCAGGCGTATTGCGACGAGCTGCGACATCTGCAGATGGATGTGGAGCCGGTGCCGTTCGCGGTGGTACACGACTGCCTCATGGCCGAGTACGGCCGCCCGCTGACCGAGATCTTCGCGCATATCGACCGCAAGCCGCTGGGCAGCGCCTCGCTGGCGCAGGTCCATCGGGCGCGCCTGCTGAGCGGCGAGGACGTGGCCATCAAGGTGCAGCGGCCCGGCGCCCAGCAGGTCATGGCGCAGGACATCGACATCATGCGCTCGATCGTGCGCCACATCTCGCATTTCGTCAAAACCGACGAGTTCGTCGACCTGAAGGGCGTGGTCGAGGAACTCTGGCAGTCGTTTCGCGAGGAGACGAACTTCCTGATGGAGGCGCGCAACCTTGATGACTTCCATCGGTTCCACGCGGGCGTGCAGGGCATCACCTGCCCGAAGTCCTATATGGAGTACTGCACCGAGCATATCGTGGTGATGGACTACGTCGACGGCATCTCGATCGCCAAGCCGGCCGAGATCGTCGCGGCGGGCTACAACCTAAAGAAGATCGGCGCCGCGATCGTGGACGACTACGCCAGCCAGGTGCTCGACGACGGCTTCTTCCACGCCGACCCGCATGCGGGCAACATCATCTTGAAAGACGGGGTCGTCCACTTCATCGATCTGGGCATGGTGGGGCGCATGTCCAGCCATGATCGCGGTATCGTGAAGGATATGATCTACGCGGTAGCCGAGGGTGACGTGCCCAAGCTCAAGGACTCGCTCATGCGCTTCGCGGTGACGCGCGGCGATTCGGCCGAGCTCGACCATTCGACGTTTCTCACCGATCTCGATTTCATCGTGGCCGATTTCGCCGGTCTGGACCTCAAGGACCTCGACATCGGCGAGTTCCTCACCTCGCTTCTGAACCTGGCGCGCAAAAACGACGTGGAGTTGCCGAGCGTGGTGACCATGTTCGCACGCGGTATGGTGACGCTCGAGGGGCTGCTGTCCGAGTACATGCCCGACGTGAACATGATCGAGATCATCTCGGCCCATATCAAGCACGAGAAGAGCACCTACCAGCGGATGGAGGAGGCGGCCTCCGAGCTGGCGGGCGCCTCGGTGCGGGCGCTCAAGGGGCAGCTGGAGTTTTCCGAGCAGATGGGCCTGGCCTCGCGCATGCTCACGCGCGGCCAGCTGAAGGTCAACACGCAGGTGCTCGGCAGCGAGCAGGTGCTGCGACATGTGGGCGGCATCGTGGACCGCCTGTCGATGGCCATCGTGATCGCCGGCCTGTTCATCGGCTCGTCGGTGGTCTACTACGCCAAGATCGAGCCGGTGATCTTCGGCATCCCGGTGATTGGCTTTTTGGGGTATGCCGCCGCGTTGCTGCTGGCCCTCGGCCTGGGCCGCGAGATCTGGCGCAACGGGCATAGCAAGCAGTGAGGGCGGCGCTTCGGTTACCTATGGTTACAGGGGCTTCTCGAACGCGATACGCAGCGGGTCGCTTTCTCCCTGGTGGGGGAGGGTGATGGTGCCGCAGCGGGTGTAGCCGAGCTTCTCCGCGAGGCCCTGGAGACCCACGTTGCGCGCGTGCGTGTCGATGCGCATGCTCTCGCAGCCGTGCGTCCGTGCGAGACGCTCGCCCTCGAGAAACATCTGCGACATGACGCCGCGACGCGACGCCTGGGCGCTGACGGCGCAGCGGTGGATCACAGCGTAGCGTGGGGCGGACGATGTAGAATCGGTGAGCCAGGCCCCGTCGATCTCGTCGTAGGTCTCTTCGCCATCGAAGGAGAGCGCCATGACGGCCAGGACGGCGCCCGCTCCGTTGACGGCGACGAAGGAGGCGCCGCGGCTCATGTCCTCCTCGATGTCGACGCGGTTGGGGTAGTCGCCCTGCCACTGGGGCACGCCGAGTGCCGCGAGAGCGGCCTTGCCGTCGGTGAGGCACTGCTCGGCAGCAGCGACGTCGGCTTCGGTTGTGGGGCGAATGATGAGGTGCATAGGGTGATCCGTTTCAAGATGTTGCCGCGTTCACGCTTTTGAGCAGAAAAGTTCGATGCCGCCTCAGTACTGGCTCGGGTGCTTCTCGAAGAAGTCGAAGCGGGGCGGCAGCTCCTTGATGGCGTGCGTGCCGGGCTGTTCGCCCAGCTCGGCCACCAGCTCGTCGCAGGTGTCGAAGATGTGCTCCCAGCTGAAGAACACCTCCGGCGCGATGGCGAAGTGCTCGCAGATCTTCTCGCACCCGGCCGGCACGATGCCGTGCATGAGCACGGTGGCCACCCGCAGCTCGTGGAAGGCGTCCACAAGTGCCTGCGTCATGGCTGCCTCGCCCTCGGCGCCCGCAAGGTTCTTGGCGGCTTTGGAGGCGTCGCTCCAGCGCTTGTTCGCGCCACGCAGGAACTCGTCGCACACGCTGAGCGCGTGGTGCAGCTCGAAGGTGTGCATCGCCCGCTCGAAGGCGAGGACGGCCGCCTCGGTCTCGGCGCGCACCTTATCTGCCGGGGTGCCGGCGGGGATGCAGCCGTGCCGGTAGCTCGCCTCATCGCCCTCTTTTGCGGCCACGCCGTAGAAGCACGAGCGCGCCAGGCGGTTGAACACGCCGGTGAGCAGCGCACCCTCCTTGAGAGCCGGGTCGATGACGCGCTTGTCGTTGCAGGCGAGGACCTGGTTGCCGTCCTTGTCCTTGCCGGTGGGGCGCGTGTCGAAGGCCTTGGGGCTGAAGCTCACCGGCTTTTCGCCCAGGCCGAGCGACAGCCAGTGGGCGCGCAGCTGCTCGGGCGTGTAATGCTCGAGCAGCTCATGCGCGAGTGGCGGCGGGGTCTGGGAGCTTGAGCTTGCCTTTTTGCCCATGTAGAGGATGTGGTAGTTGGCGGCCACGCAGGACTGCCGCATGCCCCATCCGAGCGCCTCCCACAGGCCGGTCTGCGCGATGCTGTAGAAGTAGATGTTGTCCTGGCCGATGAACTGGTAGGCGCGGGCGTCCTTACTGGCCCACCAGTCGCGCCAGTCCAGGCTCGCGTGCGTGTAGCGGGGCTGCTCCATGATCGGTGCCGGTGCCTCGCCCGCGAGTGCGGCGTCGGCCGCGGCAGTCTCGGCCACGGTGGCGCCGGCGGTGTCGGTGCCGGTGCCGGTGCCGGCTGCGCCCGCGGCCTCGAGCGCGGCGGCGTCGCGCGCCAGCACGGTGCGCGTGAAGCTGATGGGCGCCCACAGGCTCTCGGGCCACACCCAGCAGGTGAGGTCGCGGCATCCCTCGACCTCGGGTAGCGGCACGCCCCACGCGACGTTGCCCGAGATGCGGAACGGCACGAGCGCCTTGCCGGAACGGAAGCGCACGCCGGCGCGGTTGAGCACCTCGTGGGCCGCATCGCGTTCACGCCAGGTGGGGAATATCACCGTGAAGGAGCCCTTGTTGCCCTCGGCCTCCACGACCTCGTGGTGCGGCAGCTCTGCCCGCACGGCCTCGAACGCATCGCGGAACTTGACCTGGATGAACAGGCGCGGGGCGTCGAGCCATTCCTGCATGGTCTTGGAGACCACGGGGCGCACGGTGGGATCGGCGGCAAGGTGCTCGGTGTGCGCGCGGATGAACTCGGTGTAGGAGGGCAGGTCGAAATAGAGGTTGTCGACCGGCACGAGCTCGGGCGTCTCGCCGGACAGGGCGCTTTTGGGGGCGATGAGCTCCTCGGGCTCGAACTGATGGCCCAGGTCGCATTCGTCGGCGTAGGCCTTCTCGGACTTGCAGCCCTGGATGGGGCAGCGGCCCATGACCTGACGGCCGTTCAGGAACTGGCCGGCTACCGGGTCGTAGAACTGCTTGGTGGAGAGCTTGGTGAGCTTGCCCTGCTCGTGCAGGCGGCGCACGACCTCGGCGGTCATGCGCTCATGGATGCGGGCGGCGGGCTCAAGCGCGCTGCCGGCGTACAGGTCGCAGGACACCTCGAAGCTCGCGAGGTCGGCCTCCTGGCTGTCGTGGTTGGCGCGCACGTAGTCGGAGATGCTGCCGTCGTACCCTTCGCCCTCGCGCTTCTTGCGGAAGCCCTCCATGATGGGGGAGCCGTAGCAGTCGGTGCCCGAGACAAAGATCACGTTCTCGCGGCCCAGCAGGTCGCGCAGGAAGCGGGCGTAGAAGTCGGCGGGCACGAAGACGCCGCCCACATGGCCGAAGTGCAGGCCCTTGTTGCCGTAGGGCATGCCGGCGGTGACGACGGCGCGCTTCGGCCAGCGGGGGCGGTCGGCACGGGTGAACGTAGATGCCATGGTGACTCCTTCGACGAATACGGTATATGCGCCGCCGTGTGGCGCGCGCAGAGGCGTGCGCGGGCGGGCGGTTGTCGTGGTTGCGTGATGCCCCATTATCGCATAGCTGTCCGAGCGGGGTGCTACACTTGCGTGCATGAGGAAAATCGGTGACATACACACCTTTGAGGACCAGGCGTTCCTGCGCTGGGCGGTCCGGGCGTCGGCGGCGGTGCTGTTCGGCGGGGCCGCGGCGGTGGTGCTGTGGTGCGCCGGCTTCACGGCGCTGGGGCGCTTGGCCGGCGTGCCGGTGGTGCCCCTGGAGCTGGCGCGGCCCTTGGGCGGGCTCGGCGCATGGCTGATGGGCGCGGACGGCGCCCACGGCGGCATCGATCCGGTGTGGTGGTTGTCGCTGGCGGCGGCCATCGCGGTGTCGCTGGTGGCGCACGAGCTCGTCCACGCTGCCTTCTTCCGCGCATACGCCCCGCCGGGTGCGCGTGTGCGGTTCGGGGCGAACTGGCGGCTGGGCATGATCTACGCGAGCGCCGAGGGCATCGTGTATACGCGCCGGCACTACCTGGTGATTGCGCTGGCGCCGAGCGTGGCGGTGACGCTGGCCGTTCTGGCGGTGGGCACGGGGCTCAAATGGCCGCTGTGGACCATCCTGGTTGCCACGGTGCATCTGTCCGGCTGCACCGGTGACTGGGGGTCCGCGCGCGCTTCGGCGCGACCCTTCCATCGCCTGGTGCGAGGATACCGCCTGGGGCGTGGCCTTCTACGCGGCCGATATCGAGTCGGGTTCCGCTGTTGGGGCGCCGTCGGAGCCGGAGGACGCCGCGGGCGCCAGGGTTGATGGCGATGCTGCCTCTGACTCGGCTCCCGTGGGGCCGTCGAAGCCGGCGGACGCCGTGGCGTTTTCGGTGGTCGAGGGAGGAAGGGGGTCGCGCCCATGACGCGCCTGCTGCTGCATGCCTGCTGCGCGCCGTGCTCGCTGGAGCCGGTGCGCCTGCTTATGGAAGAGGGCTTCGCGCCCACGATCTGCTGGACGAACCCGAACATCCAGCCGCGCGCCGAGCACGACCGCAGGCTCGAGGAGCTGCGTCGCTGGGCGGACGCCTGCGACATCCCGCTGATTTGCGCGGGCGACGACCGTGCGCGGTGGGACGCCGGCGTGGCTTGCATCGGTGCGGTCGACCGGCAGCGGCGGTGCCGCGCCTGCTATGCCCTGCGCCTGGCCGAGGCCTGCCGCGTGGCCGAACAGGAGGGGTTCACGCACGTGGCCACCACGCTCGCCGTCTCGCCCTACCAGCTGTTCGATACCTGCAACGAGGTGCTGGAGCGCCTGGCGCGCGCACGGGGGCTCACGCCCGTCATCCGCGACTTCCGCCCCTGGTACCCGCAGGCCACGCAGCGCTCGCGCGAGCTGGGGATGTATCGGCAAAACTACTGCGGCTGCCGGTTCTCGGCGGCCGAGGCGGCCCTCGACCGCGCCCGCCAGCGCGACGAACGCCGCGCGCGGGGTCGCTGAGCGGGTGGGACGTTGGGCGGCCTCTGGGGCTTGCTGCCGCGAGCGTTGCGGCACGCTGCCGCCGTGCGGTGCCGTGGCGGTTTTGCGCCGAGGCGGTGCCGTGGCAGTTGGCGCCGCAGCCGTACTGCATCGCGGCGGCTTTGCGCTTCCTGTTCGCCTGCGCCGGCGCAAACGCCCTTCTGGGGTCGGCAGCTTGCGCCTGCGCGGTATCATGGACGGCTGCATACACAACGATGTGAGGAGCGCGCCATGCGCACAGATGATTTCGACTACAACCTACCCGATGAGCTGATTGCCCAGGCTCCCGCCGAGCCGCGTGATTCCTGCCGCCTGCTCGTGCTCAACCGCGCGGGCCTGGCCGAGCCGTCTTCCGATGCGGTGCCGCTGGCGCACGGCGGCTCGGTGGAGCATCGCCATTTCTACGACATCATCGACTACCTGGAGCCGGGCGATTTGCTGGTGGCGAACAAGACGCGTGTCATGCCCGCGCGCCTGATCGGCAGAAAGCCCACGGGTGCGGTGGCCGAGACGCTGCTGCTGCGGCGCCGCGAGGACATCGATCCGCTCGGGCACGTATGGGAGTGCCTGGTCAATCCCGGCAAGCGCCTGAAGCCCGGCAACGTGGTCGAGTACCGCGCGGGCGGAGCGCATGCACCGGTCGACGCCGAGGTGGTCCTCACGGGCGAGATCGTTGACTTCGTGGACGACTCGAAGGGCGGGCGCTTGGTGCGCTTCGATCCGCAGGGTACTACGGCTGCCGGGGCGCCGCGCACGCTCGACGAGGCGATTCATGCCGCCGGTCATGTGCCGCTACCGCCCTACATCTCCGACTACGCGGGCGATCCGGAGAAGTACCAGACCGTCTATGCCATGAGCGAGGAACATTCCGCCGCGGCGCCCACCGCGGGCCTGCACTTCACGCCCGAGCTCATCCAGCGCATCAAGGACAAGGGCTGCGGCTGGGCAACCGTCGAGCTCGAGGTGGGCATCGACACCTTCCGCCTGGTGGAGGAGGACGACCCCACCGAGCACGTGATGCACACGGAGCGCTACCACGTTCCCGCCGAGGTCGTTGAGGCCGTGCACGCCACCAAGGCAGCCGGCCATCGGGTGATCGCGGTGGGCACCACCGCGGTTCGCTCGCTGGAGAGCGCCTGGGATGCGGCCGCGCCGGCAGCGGCATCCCCGGTTGCCGCCCGCGGGTTCGAAGATCGCGCCGACGCCGCCGGCGTGTGCGGCACGGGCGATATCGTGGTGCGCGAGGACGCCTCCACCAACCTCTACCTCATGCCCGGCTCGACCTATCACGTGGTGGACGCGCTGATCACCAACTTCCACGTGCCGCGCTCGACGCTCATGATGCTCGTGTCCGCGCTCGCCACGCGCGAGCAGATCCTCGACGCCTACGAGCAAGCCGTTCAGGAGCGCTACCGCTTCTTCAGCTTCGGTGACGCGATGCTGATTCGCTAACAACTGCAGTTTGGGGACGGGGTCGTTTCGTATGCGAATCGGCTCCGTCTCCAGTTGCGTCCAGATTAACTTTGCCCCCAGCCACGTCCCATACGCTTTCCCGGCCGCGGCTCCTGTCGGGCACGTCCAAAGTCCCCGTTGGCTCTGCTCTCCGTTGTGCCTCGCTGCGGATCGTGCCTCAAAAGCCGAGTGCGGCAGGCTACGGTGTCGCGCGCCGGCTGAACCGGGGCTTTCGTTCGGGGCGCGGGACTGGAGCGCTGTCAGCTGTGCACGATTGTCAGCTGTGTACGGTTTGGCAGCGCTATCAGCGGAAGCGTATTCATTAGCTTCTCCTTGTCGGTGCTTCTACCTGCACCTCTTCCCAATCGTGAATGAAAAAGATGCATGACTTCTGACACAGCTGACAGTCGTGCACGGCTGACAGCGCTGGGCTATGATGTCCGGGTACGAGAAAACGTCCGCAGTTCCAAACGACCCCGTCCCCAGCTTGCTCAATCCGTATTCTAGCTATGAGGGAGTTTTTTTGTGCAGCCCCTTAAGAAAGTCAAGATCGTTCTATTGGTTATCGTTCTTGTTGCCGTCCTGACTGCCGTGTATTTCGTCGCCACGTTCAGGAAGGATATTGACCCGCTTATCGGGCCAGGGAACGTTCCGGAACGGGTCAGTGGGAAAGTAATCGATTTGGAGGTAGATTCCATTACACTCGAACCCGAAGGGGGAGATGGACCCGCGTTGAAAGTGTATGTGGAGGACTCTACCCTGCATTCATATGAAGTTAAATACGGAACGCTCAGCATAGGGGATGAGGTTGTGGCGGGCTACTTTCCTCAAGATAAGCCTGGGCGAGAAAACACGATTATGGCTGTGACGCTTAGTCCATATGCCGGCGCGATTGGAGAGAAACGTGTTGAAAAATGACGGTTCGATTACACGCAGAGGTTTGATGCAGTTTGCAGCTGTTGGGCTTTTGGGGTTCCATGGCTTCTCGATGTAGGGCCAGACCCCTTTCAAAACGCGTGCTGATGCCCCTTTCTGTTTGCTAGGCGTGAGGTCTACGATGGCAATGGGGGTTGGGACTCATGTTGGGCTGACGGCTGCACCTGCGTGCGAGCTTGACGGCGAGACGATCGGATCGCTTTGTACATCGCCAAACAACCAGGGCGTGCTCGATCCCGTGCTGGTCGGAATCTCCCTTCCAAGAGAGGGAAAGAACGGATATGTGGAAATCATCAAGACTGATGAGGAGGAGTTCGAGTTCGTCCTTGAAATAAAGCTTGGAGTGAACTGGGACGATAGTCAAAAAAGGTGCAGATTCTATCCGGTGAGTTCCACTTGGCTCAAAAGACTCCGCTAGCTGTTTTCTCCAATGCCTGGTGGGCCATGTCACAAAGAGGGGTAACGCTGCAGGACTCATGTAATGGGGAGCGCGTGCGCGTCGAGCCTGGTTGGGAAATGGTCGATTACGACCCCGATTCATGGGTGTATGGCGGAACGGTCGGAGCGCTTGGGACGGATTTGATGACGGGAAATAGCTTCGTGTTCAACATCGAATGCCGCTTGGAAGAGTTTGTTTAGGCGCGCTACCGCTTCTTCAGCTTCGGCGATGCCCTGCCCGAG
Source organism: uncultured Collinsella sp. (assembly GCA_902470695.1). Lineage (GTDB taxonomy): Bacteria > Actinomycetota > Coriobacteriia > Coriobacteriales > Coriobacteriaceae > Collinsella. Next base: position 26,409 of record CABRHH010000007.1, on the reverse strand, counting down.
CGGAACCACCGTATCCACTCGTCCAGCATCGGGATGAACTCCCGGGCGCTCACGCCTGTCCGGTCCCCCCCGTGGAAGAACCCGCTCTTGAGCAGGCCGAAGAAGCCCCCGGCGCGGGCCCCGTCGACGGCCCTCAGTCCCATCGCCACCTGCCTGCGGCCCACGACGTCGGGGAGCCTGCGGAAGATCTCGGCGACCCTCGCGCGCAGCTCCGGCCAGCTCGGCGCCCTCGGGTGCGCGAGCGCGTAGCAGTACGTGGGCCCGGCGGGCCCGGCGGTCCCGAGCAGATCGGCGAGGTCGCGGCCCAGCCCTGAAGGCTCGGCGACCGCCAGGGCCCTCTCCCGGCTCGGGGGTGCGGCTCCGCCCCCAGGGCTGTCGATTCTTCTAGGCACGTCACATGCGCCTCGAGCCTCCCGACCTCGCGCCCGAGCTCCTCCTCGCGCGTCGGCGGCGCGGCTTCGCGCCCGACCCCTTCGGCTGCGGCCTCGGTACCCCCTCGCCGCCCTCGCGGTGCGTGCGGCGCCACCGGTCCAGCGAGCTGGCGCTGGCGACGCCGTGGCGCTCCATCGCGGCCGCCCTCGGCATCCCGTCCTCGACCACGGCCCTCGCCGCGGCCAGCTTCGTCTCGAGCCCGTATCTCGGGCGCTCCCTCCCCATCGCCGGCAGGCCCTCCCTTCCCACGGACCGGTACGTGCACATCCATTTTCTCACGGCCCCGGCCGGTATGCCGAGCCCCCTCGCGGCGGACTCGTGGCCGCGGCCCCTCTCGAACAGGTCGGCGGCGAGCTCCCTGGCCCTCCGGCCGTGCCCGCGCCGCACGTCGATCGACATGGAGCGCCTCCCATCTCCCGGACATCGCTGTTTCCCTGTCCAAGAAATGGGAGGCAGTTCAAATCGACCCCGTCCCCAGATTGCGCGATCGGGTGCGGCTACGCTCCGGCGGGGAAGTCGGCGGAGGCGGCGAGCTGCTCCATGCCTTCGAAGGCGGCAAGGCGCTCCCGGGTTACGCGCAGGGTCTCGGACAGCGCGCGCTTGCCCAGCACCATGCGCAGCGGCGCGGGCTCGACCGCAACGCTCTCGATGATGCGTGCGGCCATGCGTGCCGGGTCGCCGGGGGCGAGCCCCTTCTCGGCGTCGAGCATGTCGAGGAACCCGTGGCAGCTCGCGTACTCGGGCATGAGCTCGGCTACCTGCGCCGAGCCGTACCGGAACTCGGTGCGGGCGCCGCCCGGTTCCACGATGGTGACGCCGATGTTGAACTGCGCCACCTCCTGGGCGACCGCCTCGCAGAATCCCTCGATGCCGAACTTGGTGGCGTGGTACATGCTGTTGGCCGCATAGGCCACCTGGCCGCCGTAGGTCGACATCTGGATGATGCGCCCGCCGCCCTGGGCGCGCAGGTGCGGCAGCGCGCTTTTGATGACCTGGATCGACCCGACCAGGTTGGTGGCCACGATGTGGTCGATCTGGGCGTCGGTCAGCTCCTCGGCGCAGCCGAACAGGCCATAGCCGGCGTTGCTCACCACGACGTCGATGCGCCCGTGTCGCTCCCAGGCGTTCTCGACCACGGCGTGGATTGCGGGCACGTCGGTGACGTCGAGGAGCTGGCAGTCGAAGGTGTCGGGGTAGCGCTCGATGAGGTCGGCGACCTTTGCGGTGCTGCGCACGGTGCCCACGACGGTGGCGCCTGCGGCGAGCAGCTGCCCAGCCATCTCGCGGCCGAAGCCGGACGAGACGCCGGTGATCAGATAGGTGGTTGCGTTGTTCATGGGAGGTCCTTTCCATAGTTGCTGCGGCACCATGCCGCGGGTGACGGAATGTGAGGGATAGCGATGGATTGCGGCTGGTAGGCGTCCGGCGCTTCGGCTGCCGGTTTACGCCTGCGCGGTTTGGCTCTCCTGCTCGACCTGCTCGATGCAGGCGAGAGCGTTGAGGCTGCGCGGGTAGCCGATGAAGGGGACGCATTGCGACACGACTTTGCCGAGCCGGTCGGCGTCCGTGCCGAGGCGGATGTTCGCCGCGATGTGCGATCGCAGCTGGGGTTCGCAGCCGCCTTGCGCGTAGAGCAGGCAGAATGTGATGAGCTCGCGGTCGGCGAGGCTCAGCCCGCCGCGCGTGTACCAGTCGCCGAAGCAGTGGTCGGTGAGCCAGCGGTTGATGTGCGCACCCCGACCGGTGCCACTCTCGCGAAAGCCGCGCATGCGCTCGCCGAAAATCGCGACCTGCGCCTCGGTACCCGCGCTGCTGCGGGTCTCGGGCGTGGTGGTGGCCTGATCGGGGAGGGGCAGCTCGATGCCGCGTGCGCGCAGCGCATCGTTTACGGTGTTCAGGAAGGGGAAGGCGCGCCCGATGCCCAGATAGGCGCTGGCCTGGTAGATAAGCTCCTTGACCTCGGTGGGGCTGACGCCGAAGTTGAGCGCGGCCGGGACCATGGCGCCGAACTCCTCGACAGCTTGGCTGCCGGCGAGCACCGCCAGGATGGCGATGAACCGCGTGCGTTCGGGCAGATCCGCCCCACCTGCCGCCTCGTTCACCACCTCGTCGAAGGCGAAGTTGTCGAAACGCTCGATGAACTCGGGATCGGTGCGCAAAAAGGCGCTTACGTAGCCGGGAAACATGCGCTCGTGGTAGGCGCGAGCCCGGTCGGTAATCTGGGGTGTAGATGCCATCGGATGGTCCTTTCGACGTGGTTTCAAGCCGATGACATCGTAGAATCAGATTCGTAGATGAACAATTCAATATAGAGATTACAATGATAAGAAGTACTTATGTATCGTGGAGCGGATGGAGCTCAGATGCTGTTTCGCCAGATGACGTATTTCTGCGCCGTGGTCGACCACGGCGGGTTCACCCGCGCCGCCGAGGCGTGCTATGTGTCGCAGTCGGCCATATCGCAGCAGGTCAAGGCCTTGGAAGCGGAGCTCGGCTGCACATTGCTCGTCCGCGCGGGGCGCGGTTTCACGCTCACCCCGGCGGGCGAGGCATTTCACCGACGTGCGCGGGAGATTCTGGCCGATGTCGAGGAGCTCAAGCTGGAGGTGCTCGACATCGCGTCCGGCGCGCCGAGAGCGTTGCGCGTGGGGTATCTGAGCAGGTATGACGGCTGGGAGGTGCAGGCGGCGGTGGCGGCCTTCGCACGTCGGCATCCGCACGTGGAGATTGCGGCCGAGGGCATGAGCCACGAGGGGCTCTACGAGGGGGCGCGTGCGGGCGCGCTCGACATCCTGGTGAGTGATCGGCGGCGCGAGCTGTCCGATACCTTTGAGAATCGCCTGCTGTTTCGCAGCTACGAGATGGTTGAGGTTTCCGAGGCGAACGCGCTTGCCGTCTGCGATGAGCTGCGGGTATCCCAGCTGCGCGGCCAGGCGTGCATCCTGGTGTCCGACGCCGAGCAGCGTGCTGCGGAGCGCTCCTATTTCCGTGACGTGCTCAACTACGACTGCGAGTTTTTGTTCGCGCCGTCGCTCGAGCAGGCGCGCATGATGGTGGCTGGCAACCGCGGGGTGCTGCCGGTCGAGTCACGGACGAAGGAGGCGGGCTCGGGTACGGTGCTGCGGCGGATTCCCCTGGTCGACGGGTCGGGCGCGCGCTGTCGCCGCGAGTACTACGCGTTTTGGCCCAAGGCCCGTGGCGGCGCGCTTGTAGAGGAGTTCGCCGCGATCCTCGAAGACCTGTTCCGCTAAGTTTCAATTTGGGGACGGGGTCAATTCGTATGTGCGATTTGTGAACGGTGCTGATTTGAGCTTTGCATGCGATCGGAAGGGGACTGCTAAGGTTGTGAACGGGGCCTGCCGGTTTGGGGACGGGGCCTGCCGGTTTGGGGACGGGGTCGTTTCGTATTGTGGAGATGGCCCGCGTTTTCTCCATACGAATCGACCCCGTCCCCAAACTGCAAATTGCAAACTGCGGTTAGAGGGCGGTGCGGGTCTGGGCCCAGGCGAAGGTCTGGGCGGCAACCGGGCTGGCATCGGTGCGCACGATGAGGTAGAAGGTGGCGCGCGCCGCGCCGTCGTCGATGGGAACCGTGATGCGCGCGGGCGGCAGGCCGCCTTGGAACGGCGAGTTGCTCGTGAAGAAGCAATGCGGCGTTGAGCGGATGAGCTGCGAGAATACCATGCGGTCGTGCTGCTCGACGAAGGTGGCGTGCGGCAGGGCGGCATCCACGCGCTCGCGCCAGAACCCGATGTCGGAGAACAGCAGAAACGAATTGCCGTCCAGGTCGGCCATGGTGACGCTCGTGCGGGCGGCGAGCGGGTGGTTGGGCGGCAGCACCACCGAGAGCTGCTCGCGCATGAGCACGCAGGAGCGCAGCAGCGGACTCGCGGGGGCTTCGGCCACGATGCCGACGTCGAGCGCGCCGGAGGTGACCCCGCGTTCGGCCTCCTCGGCCGAGCAGGTCTCGGTTGTGAGCGTCTCGTGCGGGAACCGCTCGAGCATGATGCTGGTGAGCAGCCACAGCGGCGCCGGTGCTACCGTGCCCACGCGCAAGGCCCGCGCACGCCGCACCGCTGCGTCGACCGCCTCGCGCATGAGGCGCTCATCGCGCAGTATCTGCCGGGCCCAGTCCACCGCGACCCTGCCGGCCTCATTCAGCTCGATGCGCCTGCCTTCACGTAGGAAAAGAGGGTAGCCGAGTTCCGCCTCGAGCCGTTGGACCGAGCGACTGAGCGCGGGTTGCGACAGATGGAGCTCGCGCGCCGCTGCCGACAGGGTTCCGCCGCGCTCGATGGCGTCGAGCTGGCGCATCTGCTCAAGTTCCATCTGCCCTGTCCTCTCGTTCTCGGCCTTCTCCTCATTATATGCGTCATGTGCATATGAAATTGCTCAAACGGCATTTTACACCGTGCAATTCTGCGTGCAGACTTATGCGTGAAACGAACGGTGCGTGTGCAAGGAGGATTTCATGACATCCATGCAGCTGAACAACGGACGGACTATCCCCGCCCAGGGCTACGGCGTGTTCCAGATGAGCTCCGAGCAGGTTGAACGGCACCTGCCCGAGGCCATCGCGGCCGGCTACACTCATATCGATACCGCGAACGCCTATTTTAACGAGGTGGCGGTGGGTCGGGCCATCAAGGCGAGCGGCGCACGCCGCGAGGACCTGTTCGTCACGAGCAAGCTCTTCCCCCAGAGCTACCCGCATGCACGCTGCGGGGCCGATATCGATGCCACGCTCGAGCGCCTGGGCTTCGACTATCTCGACCTGATGCTTTTCCATCAGCCCTACGGTGCGTATGTGGAGGGCTGGCGCGCGATGGAGGAGGCGGTGGACGCCGGCAAGGTGCGCTCCATTGGCCTGTCCAACTTTCCCGTGCACAAGATCCGCGAGATCATGGAGGTCGCCCGCATCCGCCCGGCGGTCCTGCAGGTGGAGATCAATCCCTACTGGAATCAGCATGCGCTGAAAGACGAGCTCGCCGCCATGGGGCTGGGCGACGTGGTGCTGGAGGGCTGGTATCCGCTCGGGCATGGCGACGCGCAGCTGCTGGCTGAGCCGGTGCTTGCGCGTGTGGCCGCGGCGCACGGTAAAATGCCGGCGCAGGTCATCTTGCGCTGGCAGGTGCAGGAGGGCAACGTGGCGCTGCCGAAGACGCTGAGCGCGCAGCACATGGCCGAGAACCTCGACATCTTCGACTTCGAGTTGGCCGAGGAAGAGATCGCCGCGATCAACGCGTTGCCGCAGCGCGCCTACTACACCGTGCCCGAGGAGCCGCCGGCCTTTGTGCTTGCGGAAAACGATTACCGCAACCAGGCCTAGCCGCGCGCAGCTTGCAGTTTGGGGACGGGGTCGTTTCGTACGTGCAGTTTGGGGACGGGGTCGTTTCGCAGTTCGGGGACGGGGTCGTTTCGTACGGAGAAGGGGAGTCGCACTTCCCGTGCCGTTCGACCGGTTGGCGCCTCCGCTGCTGTCGCGGTATGGGGAGACTCTGATTCCCCCATACGAGCTGACCCCGTTCCCAGACCGTGTGCCCAGACCGTGTGCCCAGACCGTGTGATACGAATCGCCCCCGTCCCCAGATTGTGGGTTGGGGACGGGGTCGTTTGGGGCTGTGGACGAAATGCCGGACGCTCCGTGCCTGATGGGCGGCCCGTCAGCGCCCATGCGAATCGACCGACTGCGCGCTCCTTTCGCAACCGCGCCGCTGAGGCAGCCGGCGGTTTTCCTCCGTACCAGCTGACTCCGTCCCCAAGCTGCAGAATCGACCCCGTCCCCAAACTGCGAATACGAATCGACCCCGTCCCCAAATTGCACCCAAATTGCAAATTGACATCTAGGAGGAACCATGGAGTACACAACCCTTAGCAACGGCGTGAAGATGCCCCAGCTCGGCTTCGGCGTGTTCCAAACGCCGCCCGCCGAGACCGAGCGCTGCGTGTCCGAGGCGCTCGCGGTGGGCTATCGGCTCATCGACACCGCGCAGGCCTATAACAACGAGGAGGGCGTGGGTGCCGCCGTGGCCACAAGCGGCATCGACCGCGACGAGATCTTCATCACGAGCAAGATCTGGGTATCGAACATGAACTACGAGCGTGCCGCCGCCTCGATCGACGAGAGCCTCAAGAAGCTCGGCACCGACCATATCGACCTCATGTTGCTGCATCAGGCCATGGGCGACTACCCCGGAGCCTACCGTGCCATGGAGGACGCCTACCGCGCCGGTAAGCTGCGCGCCATCGGCGTGTCGAACTTCTACCCGGAGCGTCTGGTGGACGTATGCGCCCTGGCCCAGATCGCCCCGATGGTGAACCAGGTTGAGACCCATCCGTTTCGTCAGCAGGCCGCCGCGCACGCGCTTATGGCCGAACTCGGGGTGGTGCACGAGGCCTGGGCGCCGTTCGCCGAGGCCAAAGGTGGCATCTTTGGGCATCCGGTGCTCGCGCGGCTGGCGTCCAAGCACGGCAAGACGGTCGGTCAGGTGATCTTGCGGGCGCTGATTCAGCAGGATGTCACGGTGATTCCCAAGACGGTGCACCGTGCGCGCATGGAGGAGAACTTCGGCGTGTTCGACTTCGCGCTGGATGCGGACGACATGGCCGCCTTCGTCGCGCTCGACGACCCCTCCTTCAAGCCGATCTTCGACCACTACGATGTGGGCACCGTGCGCTGGCTGCTGGAGGACCTGGTGGCCCAGCAGCAGCTCGCCGGCGCGAAGCTGTACTAGGACCCGCCGGCTGGGGATGCAGTTTGGGGACGGGGTCGTTTCGTTTAATCGGTTTGGCGTCGCCGTCGTCTCGTGGAGGCGGCCCCGTGTTCTCCATACGAAACGACCCCGTCCCCAGATTGCGGCCGGCTGTGCCTCTTCCGCGATCGCATGGCGAAGGCTCCCTGCGTTTTCGCGCGTACGAATCGACCCCGTCCCCAAACTGAGTGCGAACTGAGCGCGAACGAATCGACCTCGCCCCCAGATTTCACGTACGAAACGACCCCGTCCCCAAATTGCACCCAAATTGCAAATGAGGATGTTTTGCGAATTGGGTGCTGCGACGCGTGACTTGGAGTCGACTCAAAGACCTAGGATTCGTCTTGAGAAGAGGCGATGCGCGGGACGGTCCCGGCCGCCCCGTGCGCAGAGAGAAAGGACGAACCAATGGAACCCATGACCTACACCACGCTCGGCCATTCCGGCATCGAGGTCTCCCGTCTATGCCTGGGCGGCATGAGCTTCGGCAAGCCGTCGGCCGACTTCCACCAGTGGACCATCGGCCCCGACGACACCCGCGCCGTCATCAAACGTGCGCTCGACCTCGGCATCACCTTCATCGACACCGCCAACGTTTACTCCCACGGCACGAGTGAGGAGTACATCGGCGCAGCCCTGCGCGAGCTGGGCGTGCGCCGTGAGGACGTGGTGTTGGCGAGCAAGGTCTATTTCAACGACGGCAAGCTCTCCGCCGCCGCCATCGAGCGCGAGATCGACGGCACGCTCTCCCGCCTCGGCACCGACTACCTGGACCTCTACATCATCCATCGCTTCGACTACACGACGCCGATCGAGGAGACGATGGAGGCGCTCGACAAACTCGTGCGCGCCGGTAAGGTCCGCGCGCTGGGCGCGAGCGCCATGTACGCCTACCAGCTGCACAACATGCAGGTTGCGGCCGAACGCAACGGCTGGACGAAGTTCACGAGCATGCAGTGCCACTACAACCTGCTCTACCGCGAGGACGAGCGCGAGATGATTCCGGTGTGCCGCCAGTACGACATGGCGATCACCCCGTACAGCCCGCTGGCCTCGGGGCACCTCACGCGCCCGACCTGGGACTCGGATTCCAAGCGCTCCACGACCGATTCGACCATGCGCAACAAGTACGACGCCGACCGCGAGCGCGACATGCCGATCGTGGCGCGCGTGGCCGAGGTCGCCGAGCGCCACGGCGTGCCGATGGCGCAGGTGGCGCTCGCCTGGCACTGGGCGCGCGGCGTGGAGGCACCGATCGTGGGATGCTCGCGGCCCGAGCGCGTGGACGACGCGGTGGCGGCCCTCGCCGTGCACCTCACGGACGAGGAGGTTGCCTACCTCGAGGAGCCCTACGTGGCCCACGAGCTGGTGGGGCCGTCCGCCCGTCCGGGTGAGAGGGCGCTTGCCGGCACGACGCGGTAGCGTTCCTGCTCGTCGGCACCAGGGGTATTTCGTCGCCATTTGGGTACCGTAACGCTCTGGCGGCGTCACCCGCCGGCGGACGGATCTCGGTGTCCGCCCCGGCAACTGAATCGATACCCGATCCGGAACCCGGTTCGGCACCTTGCTTGGCATCCACCTCGGCATCCGATGCAGTAGTCGACTCGGCGCGCCCCCGGCGTTTCCTCTCGATAGCTACTTCAGCGTCTTTCATGCCATTCGGCCCGGAGTCTGTCGCGCGCTCCGACATTCGCCCGGTGTCCTGCCCGCCGCTGGCCCCATTCAACCGATTGATCCTGCCGGAAGGAAGCAGCATGAACGGCTTTTCGTATTACAACCCCATCCGCGTCGAGTTCGGTGACGATAAGCTCGCGCTGCTGGGGGAGTTGTGCGCGGGGAAGCGCGCGATGGTCGTGTTCGGCGGCGCTTCGGCGCGCGCCACGGGCACGCTCGATGAGGTGCTGGGCATCTTGCGCGGCGCCGGGGCCGAGCCGATCGAACACGGTGGCGTGACGATCTGCGATATGGATTCGCTCAAGGCGGGCATCGATCATGCTCGCACCGAGGCTGCGCAGGTCGTGGTGGGCTTGGGCGGCGCCATGTGCATGGACCTGGCTAAGGGCGTGGCCGTGGGCGCGCTACACGACGACTGGCGCGAGCGCTTCATGGCGGGCACGTCGCTTGCCGCCGATGAGGGGCATCTTGCCGTGATCGAGGTACCTACCTATCCGTCGACAGGCTCCGAAGCCGATCCGGTGGGCGACATCGTGGGGCCCTTCGGCGGCATCGAGGGCGTGTGGCCCACTGCCTCGCTCATCTGCCCGCGCCTGACCGTGTCGCTTGACGCGCGCAATACGGCGCTGTCGGCTCTGGTGACCCTTACGCAGGTCACAGCCTCGGTAGTGGGTGATGAGAACCCGTTTTCCCGTGCGTTGGGTACAGCGGCGCTGCGTGCGGCGATCGCGGCCGAACGCACCTTGCGAAGCGACCCTGGCGATCTGGACGCGCGCGGGGCCATCATGTGGGCGAGCTACCTGTCGACGAGCGGTCAGCTCGGCTTGGGCACCAAGGCCAACTGGCGCTGGAGCATCTACTCTGCGGGCCGGTTGGGACGCCTGCTGCACGCGGTGATGTATCGCGATGGGCAGGCGGTGGCCCTGCCGCGCTGGCTGGCGTTCGCCGCGCGCGAGCATCCTGTCGAGATGCGCACGCTGTTCACAGAGGGCTACGGCCTGGATGCGACCAAGGACACCGCCGCACTCGCCCGTGACGCCTACGAGCTCATGCTCGATATCGCCCGCGCCGGTGGCGCACCGCTTACCTGGCGCGCCTTTGGCGATGAGCCGGATGACGAGCGGATTCGCGAGGCGGTCGCGCAGGTGTCCTCCCGGGCGTTCACACCCGAGCGCTACACCGAGCTTGCCCGCGCGTGTTATCGTGAGGAGTTCCCGTTCGTGTAGCGATGGGCTGCGGCGCATAGGGGCCGTCGCGTCAACGACGCGTAGATCCGCGTGAGGCTCCCGACGGCCTTGGGCGTCTGTTCTAGCGACACTGTGCGCGCAGGTTGATCGCGGTGGCCGCGCTGGGCGGGATACCGACAATCAAGGTTTTGCAGATGCGGGACGCCGTCACGTGCGCGGCGCCCCGCATCTATGTTTGTCGCCTGCACCGCCTGCCCGGCAGCTGCCTTTCGCGCCGCATGTTCTATGATGGTGAGCAGAAAAACACGCGGGTGCATGGTGCCCGCACGCGATTGCAGGGAGGCTACGTGGGCGACCTCGAGGATCGGGCGCAGGAGCAAGACGTGAGCGACAAGGGGAAGAACGGCGCGTTGCCGCAGGCAGCAGCGGATGCCGAGGGCGCTTCGGCGCCGGAGATGGCACCGAGCGGGAGCGCGCCGGGTGCCGATGATGTGGCCCCGGCGTCGGATGCGGAGCTGGGGCAGGTGGCGTCGGATGCCGAGGATGCCGCGGCGCAGGACACCGCTGGCGCGCCTTCCAACCCGGCTCGGGCCATCGGGTCGTTTCTTTCCGAGGGCGTCGAGAGCGTGAAGGCCATGAACGCCGCGCACCGCGCGCTCACCTCCGCCCGCTCGGCGCTCGAGGACCTCGACCGCTCCATCGCCGAGCGCGAGGCGGAGCTGGCGCATCGCGAGGACATCGCGGCCCGCTACGACGAGATCGTCCGCGAGCAGACGGCCGCCCGCCAGCAGGCCGAGGCGGCCGCCCGCACGGCCGAGCAGGATGCCGCCGGGCGCGAGGAGCGCGCGGGAGCCCTGAAGGGCGATCTCGACCGCATGAAGGAGGCCGACGCCACCGCCGAGAAGCGCTTGAAGTCGGCGCTCGATGCCGCCGAGTCCAAGGAGGCCTCGGCGCGCGAGTCGGGCAGCCGCCTGCAGCGCCGGGTCGATGATGCGCGCCGCAACCTGGAGCGTGCTCAACAGGAGCGCGAGGAGGGCACCTCGGCCGCGCGCCGTGCGATCGAGGGGGCCCGCAGCCACCTGGAGACCTTGAAGGCGGAGTTTGCCGAGGTGCAGCGCAATCCGTCGGCGAATCCGGCCGAGTACACCGTGCGCACCCGCGAGCTGGAGGGCCAGATTTCGGATGCCGCCGAGGCGCTGCGCACCGCGCAGGCCGACCTGCCGCGCATCGAGGCCGAGACAGCCTCCGCCATCGAGGAGGCCAAGCGGCTCGTCACCGAGGCGGAAAAGCCGATCGCCGCGGCTAAGGCGGCCTTCGACGAGGTGGTTGCCGCTGCCGATCGGGCGCGCGACGCCTACGATGAGGCCCGCCAGGATGCCGAGGCGCGCCAGAAGGAGCTGCGCCGTCAGATCTCCGAGCAGGAGAAGGAGGCCAAGGAGCTCCGTCGCACCGCCGAGGACCAGCAGCAGCGCGCCTCCGATGCCCAGGCGGCGCTCGACGAGGCCGAGGACATCCATGCGCACCCGGAGACGACCGCCACGCTGGCCACCAGCCTTGCGCAGAGCCGCTCCGAGCGCACGGCGCATGCCGAGGAGGTCGAGCGCCTGGCGCAGGCCGAGCAGGAGGTGCGCGAGCGCACCCGCAGCTCGCGCATCCGCTTCATGGTGGCAGTGGCGAGCGTGGTCGTGGTGCTGGTGCTGATGCTCGCCTGGACCTTCATCGCCCGCTAACAGCTGCCCCACGGTTTGGGGACGGGGTCGTTTCGTATATGCGCCGGTAGACGGCACACATCCGCGACCGGCAGGGCACCTATCGGGAACGGGCCCGATTCGCACATGGCAAGCGTCCTGCCGCCGCGCGCATCCGGTCGCGTGCGCATCGTGACCGGCGAGCTCATCTGACCTCGCGCGTATCCGGCCGCCGCACGCATCAACCTGCCTGCTGCAGGCGGCTCAATCGCTTGGCGACGGGTCGGTTCTGCGCAGGGCCCTTCCACGAGCGCCTCGGCGTTTGCGTAGACGTCGGTCTGCCATCACGGGGCCTGTCAAGATGGACGACGAGGGCGGCTCCGGCTGCCCTCTTTTTGTGCGGCGCTGCGCGAGGGGTGCGACCGCCACGAGCCGCGATAGTACAATAGGCGACTGATTGTGTGCGGCGTGCGTGGGCGCCCGCGGCCTGCAAGCTTGCGGACCCGTGCCTGCGCGCGCCGAAGAAGTTGAGGAGTCATCCATGGATCAGTCCCTGTTCACCTATGAGGTCGTGGCCGAGGATCCCAAGACGCATGCCCGCGCCGGCATCCTGCACACGCCGCACGGCGACGTCGAGACCCCGATCTTCATGCCGGTGGGCACCAAGGCCAACGTCAAGGGCATCCCCACCGAGACGGTGAAGGACCTCGGCGCGCAGATCGTGCTCGCCAACACCTACCATCTGGCCATGCGCCCCGGCGCGGACACCATCGCCGAGCTGGGCGGCCTGCACGAGTTCATGAACTGGCACGGCCCCATCCTCACCGACTCCGGCGGCTTCCAGATCTTCTCCCACTCCGACGCCGTCAAGCTCACCGACGAGGGCGTGCGCTTCATCGCCACCGACTACGACGGCAGCCATGTGTTCTGGACGCCCGAGGACAACATGGACATCGCCATGAAGCTCGGATCCGACATCTGCATGCAGCTCGACCAGTGCCCGGGCTATCCGGCTACGCGCAAGTTCGTGGAGCGCGCCGTGGAGCTCTCCAGCATGTGGGCCGAGCGCTGCTACAAGGCGCACACCCGCGACGACCAGGCGCTGTTCGGCATCGTGCAGGGCGGCATGCACCTGGATTTGCGCCTGCGCTCGCTCAAGCACCTCGAGGAGCTGGGCGATTTCCCCGGCTACGGTATTGGCGGCTACTCGGTGGGCGAATCCCACGAGACCATGTTCGAGACGCTCACGCCGCTTGTGTCCGAGCACATGCCGCGCACCAAGCCCCGCTACCTCATGGGTGTGGGCAATCCCACCACGCTCGTGCGCGGCGTCGGGATCGGCGTCGACATGTTCGACTGCGTCCTGCCCACGCGCACCGGGCGCATGGGGACGGCGTTTTCCAGCACGGGCCGCATGAACCTCAAGAATGCCAAGTTCGCGAAGGACCCGCGCCCCATCGACGAGGCGTGCAGCTGCCCGGTGTGCACAGGCGGGTACTCCCGCGCGCTCATTCGCCACATGGTCACCCAAAAGGAGATGCTCGGCGGCATCCTGCTGTCGCAGCACAACATCTATTTCCTGCTCGACCTCATGCGTCGCGCCCGCCAGGCCATCATCGAGGGTCGTTACGCGGAGTTCCAGCAGGCGTGGATGGACAGCGAGGCGGCGGCGGACTTCTAGGCGCGCCGTCTCGGGCGAAGGGCTCTGAGGTGCGGCGAGACGGACGCGACGCCCATGATGCCCGGGCGCGCGCGGCACGAGCGGCGCTCGCGGAGCGAATGGATGGGACACGTGAAGGGAACGCATATGTTCAAGGCGGCGTTTTTCGACATCGACGGCACGCTCGTAGGGTTCAAGGACCATCGCGTCCCTGCGAGCGCCTGGCGCGCCATCGACGCCCTGCGCGCCCAGGGCGTCAAGGTGATGATCGCCACGGGGCGCTCGCCGGTTGAGATCGCGGAGGAGCTGCGCGAGGGTTTCGACTGCTATATCACCTTGAACGGCCAGTATTGCCACGACGGCGAGGGTGTGTTTCGCGAGGTGCGCATCGACGAGGCCGACGTGCGCGCCATCGTGGACGGTGCGCAGGAGGGGCTCTACGACATCCTGCTCATGCAGCACGACCGTTCGATGGTGAACCGCCTCACGCCGCGCATCCGCGAGGTGGGCGAGATGGTCGATCTCGACTACCGCGTGGGCGATGTCGTCGCCGCGGCTTCCGAGCCGGTCTACCAGTTCAACGTCTTCGTGGACGCAGTCGACGAGCATCTGTTCCTCGACTGGACGCACGGTGTCGAGGTGACGCGCTGGACCGACCTGTTCTGCGACGTGGTGCCGCGCGGCGGCGGCAAGCACCTGGGGGTGCGCGCTGCGCTCGAGCGGTTCGGCATCGCGCCCGAGGAGGCCATCGCGTTCGGCGACGGCGAGAACGACCTGTCCATGTTCGCGGAGGTTGGGACGAGCGTGGCCATGGGCAACGCGTGGGAGCCCGTGAAGGAGCGTGCGACCTACGTCACGACCGGTGTGGATGACGACGGCATCTGGAACGCGTGCCGCCATCTCGGCTTGGTGTAGAGGCGGGCGTGCGGACGTGGGCGCGGATCGGTTGCGGTATCGCGTGCCCGCGTCCGGTCATCGCTCCCGCGTGGCTGCTTAACGCTTCGCGTGCTGGCAAGCGGGACAGATGCCCTCGAACAGGGTGCTGTGGCCGAAGATCTTGTAGCCGGTCTGGCTTGCCACCGCGCGGTCGAGCTCCGCATCGTAGGAGCTCGGGGCGTCGATGACGGCGCCGCAGCCGCGGCAGACCACGTGCGCATGGCCGTCGCATCGACGGTCGAACCGCACCGCTCCGGGGATCTTCACCGTGCTGATGGCGCCGGTTTCCTCCAGCAGGTTGAGGTTGCGGTAGACGGTGCCGCGGCTGATCTTGGCGTCGAGCGCGCGCACATCCTGGTAGATGTCGTCGGCGGTGGGGTGGTCGCACCGTGCGCAGACGGCGTCGAGCACCAGCTTGCGCTGGCGGGTGTTGCGACGCTGTGTGGGCGCCTCCGATACGGCCATGGACCCTCCTTCGTTACTCATTTACTAGCATTTCAGCAGAAGTGCCGGAGCGAATCAAGCCCCGCACCGCTTCTCCGCAGCTATGGGGTGCACACGGCGGGGGTGAGCACGCGGTGCGGTTGGCGCGCAGTGCGGTGAGCGCGTAGCCCGGCCAGCGCTTGGCGATCGGCTCGTGTGGGCGTTCGTCTCCTGGCCGGTCGGGCGCGCGGCGGACGTTCGTGCCGAGCACGCGGCGAACGATCGTGCCGAGCGCGCGGAGGGCGACCGTGCTGGGCGCGCGGCGGACGATCGGCAAGAGGGGCATGCGGTCTTTGGCCGATCGAGGGCGCTCCGGCGATCGCGAAGGGGAGCAGCCCCGGGCATCGCATCCGTTTTATAGCTTGACGGCAAAGTCGCCCTCGTTGTCCACCGCAGCGCTGCTGCGCGCTTCCTCGAGCCAGATGCGGTTGCCGAAGCGCTGGTAGTGGGCATGCAGGCGGGCGAGGTGCGTGGCGAGCGCGGTGGGTGGCCCCTGGAGCTGCATGCGGACGCAGCCGTCGTCCAGGTTCTTCGCCCAGCCGGTGAGGCCTCGTTCGCGGGCGAGCGCCTGGTTGGTCCAGCGAAAGCCCACGCCCTGCACGTCCCCGCTGAACAGCAGCTCGTAGCGAGCGCACCCGGCACCCTGCACGTGCTCGGCCGTTTCGGCAAGGCTGCGGCGCAGTTCCCGCTCGCAGGGGCTGAGCTCCTCGCATGGGGTGCCGGAGGTGGCACCGGCCCGCGTGCTGCCCGTTTGGGCAAGGCCTTTCAGATAGTCGATCAGGTTCATCGCGCCTCCTGTTCCGCTGCGCCTGCCGCCTCGTTCGCAGATGCGGTCGATGCCGCGGGCTTGGCCTCGGCTGCAGCGGGCGTCGCGGCATCGGCCCCGACTGCAGCGGCATCGCCCCCGGCGTTGGCCTTGGCTACGACAGGCGCCGCGACCTCAGCCTCGGCCTCGGCGGCGTCGGCGGGAAACACCACGCCGACCTGCCGGCGCGCCTCATCCATGAGCTCGAGGCTCGTTTGGGTGATGGCGGAAAACGCCCTGAGCGATCCCAGCTCGCCTGCCGGTGCCTCGGCGGGTGCGCAGCCGTCCTGCACGGCGGCGACGGCGCGGAGGAAATCGGCGAGCTCGCCGACCATGGAGTTCTTGCGCGCGGGCAGCTCGATGTCCTGCGCGACGGTGCTGCTCGTGGAGTACGCCCCGGGCTGGGGCTGGGCGTCCGTGCAACGCAGGTCGAGCCGGGCGCGGCGCGGCGTGGCGATGGCGTCGACCGTGAGCGTGCCCAGCTCGCCCTCGAACTGGCTTGTGGCCAAATCGTCGGTGATCTTGGAGTAGTGCAGGCTGGCGACCATGCCGTCGTATGAGGCTAAGATCGTGCCCGCACCGTCGATGGCGCCGCCGCACACCGCGCGGGTGCCTGGGTCCAGCAGGGCTGCGGCGCAGGCGATCTGCTGCGGGGCACCGAACAGTGCCACGAGCGGCTCGACGGTGTAGATGCCGATGTCCATGAGCGCACCACCCGCCATGCGGCAGTCGAACACGTTCGCGGGCTTCCCCGCAAGCACCAGGTCGTAGCGCGAGGAGTACTTGCCGAAACGCAGGGTGGCGCGGCGCAGGGTGCCCAAGCGCCCCAGCAGGCTGCGCAGCTCGAGGAACGCCGGGTCGTGCAGCGGGCGCATGGCCTCAAGTGCCACGACGCCGGCTGCCTCGGCCGCCTGGAACACCGCGCGGGCCTCGCGCGCGTTTGAGGCGAAGGGCTTCTCCACCAGCACGTGCTTGCCGCCGGCGATGCAAGTGAGCGCCTGGCGCTCGTGGCAGGCGTTCGGGCTGCCGATATAGACGGCGTCGACCTCCGGGCTCGCCGCGAGCTCCTCGACCGAGGTGAACGGATGCGTGCCCCCGTGGGCTGCCGTGAAATCGGCCGCGCGCTCGGCGTCGCGCGAGCACGTTCCCACAAAGGCGGCTTCGGGGTAGCGGGGGAGGGCATCGAGCAGCTGCGCGGTGATGGCGCTCGTTCCGATCGTGGCAATTCGAATCATAGGGCATCCTCCTGTATCGTTGTGGCCGTTTCTTGCGCAGTGGCGGCGTGTTGTTGCCCGCAAAGGCGCGTCTGGGGTAAGGGGCGCGCATGGGGCGAAAGGCGGGCGGGGCGCATGGGGTGCCGGGCGGGGCCGGCGGCGGTGCCCGGCGCCCGCGGCAGCCTCCGGTCCCAGCAACGCCCGGACCCGCGGGGGGCTAGTCGAGGTCGGCCGGATTGAAGCCCGTGTCCCGCTCCAGCGCGTCGCCGTCGGCTGCGCCGGTGGCCAGGGTGTCGCAGCGCTCGTTCAGGGGGTGGCCGGCGTGCCCCTTCACCCAGCAGAAGCGCACCTGATGGGGTTCTTTGGCGGCCAGCAGGCGCTTCCACAGGTCGATGTTCTTGACCGGCTTTTTGGCGGCCGTCTTCCAACCGCGCTTCTGCCAGCCGTCGATCCAGTGCTTGTTGAAGGCGTTGCATACGTACTGGGAGTCCGAGTGCAGCTCGACCTCGCAGGGTCGCCGCAGGGCCTCGAGGGCCACGATGGCCCCCATGAGCTCCATGCGGTTGTTGGTGGTGCGTTCGTAGCCGCGCGAGAGCTCCAAGGTGTGCTGCTTGCCCGAGGGGGCGGTGTAGTTGAGCACGGCTCCGTAGCCCCCGCGGCCGGGGTTGCCGCGCGCGGCGCCGTCCGTGTAGACGATGACCTTCACAGGCATCCTTTCGTCGGTTGATTCGCTGTCCCTATTATGCCCTACCGTGCGGACACGATCGCGCCCGGCCCGCACCCGCGACCGGCACGGGCGCGCCCGTGCCCGCCCGCTTTCGTAACGCGTTCGAAACATGGCAGATTCTCGCGTGCGAGGGGGTTGCAATGCTCTACTATAACAAAGCGACAAAACCCGTAGGGATATACGCGAACCTCAGGCACGGTCCTGGGTATCGTGTCCTGCGGGCTAGTCTGGATGCACGGCCTGGCATGATGCCGACTCGGATGCCGTGCGAATGGAAGATGACGGCCCACGCCGTGGGCTGCGATGACGAAGGAGGTGCGGCGATGCGGATGATGCGTGACGGCTCGCGTGCAAGCGGGCGGCGTATGGATGTGCGCGCGTGGATGCGCGGGCGAATGCAGGGCTCCTGCCTGCAATGCATGGCCGCACGACCGGGGATGGGCTGCTAGAGGCGCCTCTGCCCTCGCGCGCCGACACGCGTGCGTCGCAGGACCCGCGTGCAGGTAGGAGCGTATGCATATGCCGCAGGTGGCGGCAGTAGACGGCGGCGTCGCATCAACCGGGCCGTGTGCCCATGTGGCCGCCGCTGCGCGATGAGGTGCCTGCGAGCGCGGCACCCCGGCGCAAGCACAAACCGTACGAACCTTCGCATCAAAGGAGCATTCCATGAGCCAGTTCATCAACAACCCCCAGCATCAGTTCGGCTTCGACACCCTGCAGCTGCATGTGGGCCAGGAGCAGCCCGATCCGGCCACCGACGCCCGCGCGGTGCCTATCTACGCCACCGCCAGCTACGTGTTCCGCAACGCGCAGCACGCCGCGGACCGTTTCGGGCTGGCGGACGCCGGCAACATCTACGGGCGCCTCACCAACAGCACGCAGGCGGTGTTCGAGGAGCGCATCGCGGCGCTCGAGGGCGGCGTGGCGGCGCTGGCCGTGGCGTCGGGCGCGGCGGCCATCACCTACACGTTGCAGGCCCTGGCCCAGGCCGGCGACCACGTGGTGGCGCAGAAGACCATCTACGGCGGTACCTACAACCTGCTGGCCCACACGCTGGCGCAGTTCGGCGTGAGCACCACCTTCGTGGACGCGCATAACCTGGCGGAGGTGGAGGCGGCCATCCAGGACAACACCAAGCTCGTGTACCTGGAGACGCTCGGCAACCCCAATTCCGACATCCCCGACATCGACGCCATCGCGGCGCTCGCCCACGCGCACGGCCTGCCCGTGGTGGTGGACAACACCTTCGGCACGCCCTACCTGTTCCGCCCGCTCGAGCACGGCGCCGACATCGTGGTGCATTCGGCCACCAAGTTCATCGGCGGGCACGGCACCACGCTGGGAGGCGTGATCGTGGACGGCGGCTCGTTCGACTGGGCGCAAAGCGGTGCCTACGCGCCGATCGCGGCTCCCAACCCCAGCTACCACGGAGTGAGCTTCACCGAGGCGGCCGGTCCGGCGGCGTTTGCCACCTACGTGCGCGCCATCCTGCTGCGCGACGAGGGCGCCACGCTGTCCCCGTTCGCGGCGTTTCTGTTGCTGCAGGGTACCGAGACGCTGTCGCTGCGCGTGGATCGCCATGTGGAGAACACCAAGCGCGTGGTGGAGTACCTGGCCGCGAACCCGCATGTGGCGGCGGTGAACCACCCGAGCCTGCCTGACCATCCCGACCACGAGCTCTACAACCGGTACTTCCCGCGCGGCGGCGCCTCGATCTTCACCTTCGAGATCGCCGGCGGGCAGAAGGAGGCGTGGGCCTTCATCGACCGTCTGCAGGTGTTCAGCCTGCTGGCCAACGTCGCCGACGTCAAGAGCCTGGTGGTGCACCCCTACACTACGACGCACTCCCAGCTCACCGCCGAGGAGCTGGCCGACCAGCACATCACGCCGGCCACCATCCGCCTGTCGATCGGGTGCGAGAACGCTGAGGATATCATCTGGGACCTGGAGCAGGCCTTTTCCGCGCTCGACGCGTAAGGGGCGGCGAGGTTGCCCGCATGTCGCGCCTGTGCGGACCGCGCGCCGGGTTCCCGCGCGGTAGCGCGCGATGCGCGCCGCGTACCGGTTGCCGGTTTGGTGCGCTGGGTAGCGGGGCGGCCTATGCCGTCCCGCGCTCGCTAGGAATCAACCATTCGGCAGGAGTGAGCCGCGCGTCGTGTGGCCGCGCGGTAACGCACGAGCGGGCTGCCTGCTGCAGTAACGCGCCGCAACGCCCCTATGCTACGATGCCGAGCCGAGCTTCCCTTGTGCGGGCGCTCGGTGTCGCTGTGTTTACGCTGTCTTGGGGAGGGTCCGCCATGCTGCAGATCGGATGCCATCTGTCGATCGCCAAGGGGTACGCCGCTATGGGCGAGGCCGCGCTGTCGATCGGGGCCACGACGTTCGCCTTCTTCACCCGTAACCCGCGCGGCGGCGCAGCCCGGCCTATCGATGCCGCCGACATCGAGGCGCTGCGCGAGTTGCTGGACGCCCATGCGTTCGCCCCGCTGGTGGCGCATGCACCCTACACCTACAACCCCTGTTCGGCCAAGGAAGGTACCCGTGCCTTCGCCCTCGAGGCGATGCGCGAGGACCTGCGCCGACTCGAGATGCTGCCGGGGCACTTCTACAACTTTCATCCGGGCGCGCACGTGGGGCAGGGAGCCGAGCGCGGCATCGAGCTGATCGTCGACGCGCTGTGCCAGGTGATGGAGCCCGCGCAGCGCACCTGCGTGCTGCTGGAGACCATGGCGGGCAAGGGCACCGAGGTGGGACGCAGCTTCGAGGAGCTGGCCGCGATCATCGACGGGGTGGCTGCGCGCGCTCCCGAGCTGGCGCGGCCTGAGCTGTTGGGCGTGTGCCTGGATACCTGCCATGTTTCGGATGCGGGCTACGATATCGTGAACGACCTGGATGGTGTGCTGGCCGATTTCGACCGGGTGGTGGGCCTCGAGCGCCTGCGCGCGGTGCACCTGAACGACTCGAAGAACCCGCGCGGCGCGCACAAGGACCGCCACGAGGTGATCGGCGGCGGCTACCTGGGCGCGGAGGAGCTCGGTGGCGGCCAGCGCGTCATGCGCGCGATCGTGCGCCATCCGGCCCTGCGCGGGCTGCCGTTCATCCTCGAGACGCCCCACGACGCCCTGGACGGCTACGCGCGCGAGATCGCCTACCTGCGCAACCTCGCCGGGTGATTTCAATTTGGGGACGGGGTCAATGCTGGACGCAATTTGGGGACGGGGTTGATGCTGCAGGTGATGGGGTCAATGCTGCAGGCGATGGTTGCTCCTGGCGATCTGGGGCGCGGCCCAGGCTGTCGCACCCGCCCGGGGTGTCTGCGGGCTCGGGTGCTGGCCGTCCCGGGCACCTGGGCCCGGTTCGACGCCGCCCGCGCGTCCCGGGTTCGGCTTTCGGTCTGGGGACGGGGCCAATGCTGCATGGGATGGCGACCCTTGGCTATCCGATAGGGTCTGCGGGCAGCTGTATACGAGGTCAATGCCGCGGGTGGTGGTTCTCTGATGGTCTGGCGGCCCAGTTCGAGCTGTTGCAGCCGTCTGTCCGGGGCGTCTGCGGGATCGGGTTTTGCCCTCGCCGGCGAGCCCCCCCGGCCACGCTTGCTGTCACCCCCACATCCCGGGTTCGCATTTCGGCCGTCGGCGAATCCCGGGTGCGGCGAATGTCCATCTGGAGGCGAAAAAGGGCCCTGGATGGATCGAATCCGAACCCGCGATGCGTCGATGGAAGAAATCCGAACCCGCGTTGTGCCGACGGACATTGCGCGAACCCGCGATGCACCGATTTGGGTGCCGAGCGTCCATCTTTTCGTCTGCACTCCCATGTCGCCCGTGCAATTTGGGGACGGGGTCAATGCTGCAGGCGATAGCGACGCCTGGGGACTTCGGGTGCTTTCTTGTACCTACACCGTATGGCCCAGCGCAGGGTGGCGCTCGTCGGGTGTGAGCCAGCCGAGCGCCTGGGACATGCGGTCCGAGCGGAATCGGAGCATTCCTCATGCCGGTCCCGCGCCGATCGCGCGCAGGGCGTTCTCGACGGCATCCGGGCCGTGCATGCGGACCTTCAGTTCGGATCGTTCCGGCGGTCCAGCTTTTCGTCCGCAGCCCCGAATCGACCCCGTCCCCAAATTGCAGATGGCTGCGCGCCCGCAGTCCCCGTGTACGAATCGACCCCGTCCCCAAATTGCGTGTTGCGTGAAAACGGCATAGGGAAACTGTGGCTAACTTGCGGGGGCGCATCCATGCAATAGAATCTAAATCCGACCTTAAATATAGGATTCTTTCCTACGACGGGTCAGTCGGGCCACCTGCGAGGGTTGGCTTCGGTTTGAAGCGAGGGGAGGGGCGAGATGGCATGCTGCACAATCGGGCGTGGTGGTCGGAACGGCGGCCGGCTGCTTCTTGCCCTGTCCGCACGTCGCGAAAAGCGGCGGGCTTCCGCGTGCGGCGAGCGCCCCGTCAGTGCGGGTGGCGCGACTTCGCACAAGCTCGTTTCCATCATGTTGGCCGTAGTGCTGGCGTTTACCTGCGCGACTTCCGCAGTGGTGCTCGCCCATGAGCTCCATCACGACTGCACGGGCGAAGGGTGCGCCGTCTGTGCCGAGATTGCCGTCGGCCTGCGCCTGTCTCGCGCTGGCTTTTCGCTGGCATCTGCCCCTGCTGCCCTTGCTGCTGCGCTGTCGCCGTTCATATGCGCCGCGCTCGGTGCCGTTCGTCGCCGCGCGCGGCTGACAACGCTCGTTTTTCTCAAAGTTCAACTGAACGATTGATACCTCCTGCGCAGTTGGACATTGCGCGCGGGCGCTCATCGGCTTTTCGACCGCTTACGCGCCCATCATAGGAGGAATTTCATCATGCATGCCAATCATCGTGTCGCGGCGTTCGACGCCGCGGCGGCTCATTCCATCGGCTTGCTTGCGGGTTGCGGCACGTGGCGAGGAATGAGTTTGCAGCAGAGGTTTGCATATATCCCGTGCTCCCCGCGCTGTGGTGCGCAGGGCTGGTTGGAAGTGGTCTAAATGATGTCGATGGCGATTTTGGTCGCGTTGGTGCTTGTTGTGACGGCCGAGCTGGCCATGGGTATTCGCGGTGCGGTCCGTGGCGCGCGCGAGGCCGATGGTGTGCGTGCGTCTTGGTCGGGTGCGCTGTGGATTTTGGTGTTTTGGGTGGTCGCGGTGCTCGTGGCCGGGCTTTTTGCGTTTGGTATGGTGGAGGACGACCCGGTATCGCTGCTGGTGCTTGCGGCCGTGCTGACGGCTGGGGCCACGGCCCAGATGCGCGCCGTGGCTTTGGCGCGGCGCTTCGGATCGGCACGCCATCCGTATCGCCGCGCCTTGGCGATCGTGGGCGTTGCGGCGGTTTGCGCAACGCTGGCGCTCGAGCTCCCCTCCAATCATGTGGTGTGGGCGATGGCCCCGGTTCCCGCCCTGCTCGAGTTCGTGCTCATCTTTTGCCTTTTGGCGTTCATGTATTTCTTGCCGCGGCGGCATGGGGCACTTGCCGCAGCGTGCGTGATGGCGCTTGCGGCTGTGGGTATCGCCGAATATGTTGTGGTGAGCTTCAAGTCCATGCCCATTCAGCCAGGTGACCTGTTTGCCCTTGGGACGGCGGCAGCGGTGGCGGGCAGCTATGCCTATGAGCTGTCGCCATATTGCGTCTATGGCATTGCCTGCGCCTCCCTGGGCATCGTGGTGCTGTCGCTTTCTTCGCCGCTGGGCGTGGTGGCCCCTCGTTCCGTCCTGGTGCATGAGGAGCGACGGCGCAAGGACGACCGCGCATCTGCGGCGGGCGTGGCGCCGGCAGTCGGTGCAGGGGCGGGCGTGGCGGCGGATGCCCCTGTCGAACCGATGGCGCAGCCGCCTTCCGCCGCAAAGTCGCGCCGCCGCCTGCCGCTCTCGGTCGATCGTCGCACGGCTCTGGCCGCAATGGCTGCCTTGGCGGTCCAGCCATTCATCGACTACTACGATGACCTTGCCATTCGCCTGCATACATGGTCGCCGCTGGACAGCTATTATCGGCAAGGGTTTTTGCCCACGTTCATCTCGAGCGCGCAGAAAATGGTGCCGGTTAAACCCGCGCGCTATCAACGGGCTGCGGCTGAGGAGCTTATTCGGCGCTATGCCGCAGCGTGGGACCAAGACGCCATGCTGGGCGCTGCCTCGTCTCGCATGCAGGCAGAAGAGCAGTTTGGACAGGTCAAGCCCTCGATTGTATGCATTATGAACGAGAGTTTCGCCGATCTTTCGATGTTCGAGGGGCTGCACAGCGGCTATGCGGGACCCGCTCGTTTCAACGCCATCCCCGATGCGCTGCTGCGTGGCGTCAGCTATATGAGCGCGTTTGGCGCCGGCACGTGCAATAGCGAGTTCGAGTTTTTGACGGGTCAGACCATGGCGTTTCTTGGCGCTGGGGTGTACCCGTACATGACCTATAACTTGGCTCCCGTGGAAAACCTTGCGCGTCAGTTCAAGCAGCTCGGCTATCGTACGCTTGCCATGCACCCCAATCATGGAACGAACTGGAATCGCGAGAACGTATTCGCCGACATGGGCTTTGATGAGTTCCACACGATTGAGGACTTTGCCGGGGCGCCTGAGCTTTGCCGCAAGGTCACGGACGCGGCGACCTACGATGCGTGCCTGGAGGCGCTGCGCACGTCGGAGGTGCCCGTTTTCATTCACGACGTGACCATGCAAAATCATGCCGGCTACGACACGGGGCTCATTCCCGCCGACCGTCGGCTCGACTTGGCGTGCCCGGATGTCGATGCAGGGGTCAAGGCGTGGACAGACGAGTATTGCGCGCTCGTGGATGCCTCCGATGAGGCGTTCGCAGCGTTTCTGGATTCGCTGCGCGAGCTGGAGCGTCCCGTGGTCGTGGTGATGTACGGCGATCATCAGCCGTTTTTCACCGACCGTTTTAACGATGCGGTTTTTGCCGGGGAGGATGCCGCTGCGCACACCAAACGGATATGGCAGACCCCGTATGTGGTGTGGGCGAACTACGAGGTTGCGGGCATGGCGGCGGAGAGTCGGCACGTGGATGCGAGCATCGGCTACGTGGGCGCATTGACGCTCCAGGCAATCGGCGCTCCGCTGTCCGATTACCAGAAAGCGCGCCTGTCCATGCGGGAAAAGCTGCCTGCGATCAATGTCGCGGGCTTTGCGGATGAGCGCGGCGGCTGGCATTTGCCCGACGAGACGGACGCCGCCCTGGGCGCCCGTGCTGCTCGCGGGGATCTTGAGCAGATGCAATACCGTGTGCTGTTCGATCACGGTGGGCCGACCTTTGCCACGCGCAAGCAGTCGGCGGCCAATCAGACGGATGCAACCCGTGCTCCCGGCGGAGGTGCCTGATGGGCGGCGTGACAACGCGCGACCCGAGATGCTGCAGGCGATGACCCGACAATCTGGGGACGGGGTCGATACGTTTTTGACAATCTGGGGACGGGGTCGATTCGTTTTTCAGTTTGGGGACGGGGTCGTTTCGTTTGTTCGCGTCGGACAATCTGGGGACGGGGTCGATACTGCAGGCGATGACCCTACGGTGGTTTGGCGATCTTGGGGCGCGGCTCAAGCCCCTATGCTCGCCTGCCCGGGGTGCCTGCGGGTTCGGGCCCTGGCCATCCGACCGCGTCTCGCCGCCGCTCGTGCGCCCCGGGTTCGGCTCTCGGCCGTTTTGGGCGCCGCCGGGTGCGGTTTTCGGGTATCGGCGCATCGCGGGTTCGCATTTCGGCCGTCGGCGAATCCCGGGTGCGGCGAATGTCCATCTGGAGGCGAAAAAGGGCCCTGGATGGATCGAATCCGAACCCGCGATGCGTCGATGGAAGAAATCCGAACCCGCGTTGTGCCGACGGACATTGCGCGAACCCGCGATGCACCGATTTGGGTGCCGAGCGTCCATCTTTTCGTCTGCACCCCCATGCCGCCTGTGCAATTTGGGGACGGGGTCAATGCTGCCTGCAATTTGGGGACTACAATTTGGGGACGGGGTCAATGCTGCGGGTGGTGGCCCTCCGACGGTCCAGGGACCCAGTTCAGGCAGTTGCAGTCGCCTGCCCGGGACGCCCGCAGATTCGGGTTTTGCCCTCGCCGATGAGCTCCCGGGCCCTGCTTGCCGTTGCCCGCGCATCCTGGGTTCGATTTTCGGCTGTCGGCGCATCCCGGGTTCGCCCCGCATCCGTCGAGAGGCGAAAAAGGGCCCTGGATGGACGAAGCCCGAACCCGGGATGCGCGAATGGACGAAGCCCGAACCCGGGATGCGCGAATGGACGGAACCCGCACCCGGAATCATGCCGAGGGACGGAGCCCGAACCCGGAGCGCAGCGGACAGCTGGAACCCAGAACCCGCAGCGGCTCCAGCATAGGGCATCACTATGTTTTTGAGCGAAAGCGGTTGACCTTTGCGGGCGGGGGAGTATACTCCATCGGCGGTTGGCCGATTCGGCACGATGCCGGCATCGCGTGGCGCAGCGGCGCTGCGGAGCTCGTCGGGGGCGGATGTGCCCCGTGGCTCTGAGGTCAGCCACCCTGCGTGCCAGGGATACGATTGCAAGGAGGTGCCTCTATGGACGGCAGTAGTAGTTCACACGGTTCCGTTCGAAGAGCCGGGGCATCGTCTGCAGGACGCTCGAAGTAGCCGTCTCGATTCACAACAGCTGAATTATGCAGCGATTTGACCTGCGCTTGCGATTTGTCTCGCGTTCGACCAGGCCTATGCCCCAGCAGGTGTCTTATGTGCATCTGGCCGGGCCGATTCGGCGCCGGCGCCGACGCGAACACGACGATTCGCCGTGGCGAGCGCACCCGCAGCCCGCCCTGCGCGCCCGCGGCCTGCCGCACCCGCGGCCCGCCCGCCGG
>CABRHH010000006.1 GCA_902470695.1 uncultured Collinsella sp. | reverse complement strand
CGGGTAAAGAAGCGCGGCCGCTGCGCGAGAAGCGGCAACATCAATATAGGAGGAGGGTCCGTATGAGCTCCAAGGCATTCTGGTGCAGTGTTCTCCGAGAAATCGGTGTATGGCGCATAGCGGTCCGGCTCCTTGCTATGGCGTGCTGCTATCTGGGCTATTTCCTGCAGCCCCTCCTGCTGGGAAGCCTGGTAGATGGTGCAACCCCTGCAGGTGAGGCTCTCGTGCTTCTTGCGGTGAGCGTGCTGTGCGTGCCCGTGGTGGACATGCTGAACAATGGGCTGCTGCAGGGGGTCCGTTCCGCATCGAAGCGCCTGATCGTGCGGGAGGTTGCCCGGCGGCCGTATAGCTATGTCTTGGAGCACCCAACTGGCGAAATCCTGAGTCACCTTCAAGAGGTCTCCCTCGCAAGCCGCTATGTGGAAACGCTGCTTGCAACCGTCATGATCAAGATCGCGGTCATGGCGGTGCTCTACACCGTGCTCCTGTCGTTTGCCGCGCCGCTCGCCGGCATGGTGTATGTGGCAGCCGCGCTCGCGTACACGTATCTCTCGTGGCGGTTGGCGGGCGCGAACCGGCCCAACATCTCTCGGGCTTTGCAGGCGAGTGCGCGCGCTCAGCAGGCGGTGCAGGAGTATTGCGACACAATCGAGAGCATTATCTCAAGCGATGCGCAGGAGTACGAACGGGCGCGTGTGGATGATGCGATAGAGCGGGAGCGGCGCAGCTATGCCGATGCACAGCGTGTGACGAACCGTCATGAGCTCATGTTGCAGAGCGGTATCGTCGCGGCTTCGGCAGCCGTGGCGATGCTCGTATTTGCTGGCGAACGGGGCGCCTGGGGCATCTCGACTATGCTGCTTCTGCTCTATTCCATCATCAGCTTGTCGGGTATCGGCGGTCAGGTCCTTCAGCTGGCCGAGATGCAGGGAAAGATTGTCTCAGGCTTGAAGGAGCTCTTTGGAGAGACGTCGCGTTTGTGCAGGGAGGCACAGGGGGCTCCGTCAGCCGAACGCGGGCAGGAGGCAAGCCCCGGCGCGTTGGCGAGCGGCGCGAAAAACGGGCAGCCGCTGCTCGCCATCCATGACCTGTCCTTTGCGTATCCGCGCAACGCCCTGCAGCTCGAGCATCTAAGCTGCCGCTTCGACAGACCGGGGCTGTATGCGCTCACTGGTCCCAACGGTTCAGGCAAGAGCACGTTGCTAAAGCTCATGGCGGGTCTACTGCAGGCCCATGATGGCTCGATTGAGTTGGCGTCAGGGCTTCACCGGCCAGTCTACCTCGCACAGCGCAGCGTGCTGTTCAACCGCTCCCTGTGGGAGAATATCGCCTATCCCGGATTGGATGTCAGCGAGGACGATGTGCTTTCGATTCTTGCTGAGCTGGGGATGGGTCACATCGTGAGTACGGTTGAGGACCTGCACGGGCTCATGCCGGGGGATATGAAAAACAAACTGTCCGGCGGGGAGCAGCAGAAGGTGCTCATTGCGCGCGGCATCATCTCCCGTCCCGATGTGCTCCTGTGCGACGAGATCACCAGCGGCCTTGATCGCGGCTCTTCCCGGGCGTTCTACCGGTTGGTGCGTGAGCGGCTGCCGCATGCAGTGGTGCTCTGCACCGTGCACCGTGCCGACGAGCTCGACCAGTTCGACCGGGTGTTTTCGCTGGCGGAGCTATGCGCGCCTGCGGATGCCGGGCAATAGGCACCGCGCTCCATCTGCGGGCTCATAGGGCGCCGACAAACATTGCATATAAAACGCGCCGCTCGGCGTGGAGGCCGAACGGCGCGTCAGCGAACGACGGGGATGTGCGGGCAAGGTAGTTAGTTGCGGCGCCCGACAATCGACAGGATGCGGATGAAGACGTTCAGCAGGTCCAGCCAGATCTCGACGGCGTTGAAGATGGCCATCTTCACTGTGGGCTCGCACTGCTGGGCGCGGTAGGTGTCGAAGCCGATGAATCCGCAGAACAGCAGCACGACCACGTAGTCGAGCCAGGCCATAGGGGCACCCATGAAGATGCCGATGACGCTGATGAGCAGCACCGCGCCCAGGCCGACTGCCGCGACGCCGTACAGGCTCACGAACACCTGCGGGTACGTGACGCCCAGCAGCATGAACAGCGCAGCGATGATCGCGGTGCCCACGAAGGCGTTCGCGATGCTGGGGATGTCGTAGGCGGGCAGGATGAGGCCGGTGGTGAACCCCATGGACAGGATGACGAGCCCGTATCCGGCAAGCGCCATTCCGTAGCCCTCGCGTTTCATGCCTGCGGAGATGACGAAGATGCCGGCGATGCTCGCCGCGAACGACCCGATGGTGACGGGCAGCCAATGCTCGTAGATCGCAAGCAGGAACCCGGGGGTGGTCGCGAGCGCCGCGCAGGCTCCCATCACCACGAAGCCGAGGGCGATGAGCGCGCCCATGAGCAGGTTGTACGTACGGCGAGAAAGATGCGCGCTGTGGTCGCGCGCGGGGTCGAAGGGCGAGATCTCGCGGGTCTCGGGCGCCTGGATGGGTCCGTCTTGCATAGGTGCCTCCTCAGCATCGTGTATGCCATCCACTATACCCAATGCCGGTGGTGGGAGTGCGCGCGGGACAGCGTTTACGCACAGCGCTCGTTGGTTGCCGGCCATCGCGGAGTGTTGCCCGGATGCCGCGCTGCATGTCGCACGGCGCACGTGTCTGTGCTAGGATACATACCAAAAGTATGTTTCAGACTGAACGCGAGGAGGCTCCCATGGCGCGCAACAAGCATCCCGAGGACACCGTGGCGCGGATCTTGGACGTGTCGGTGGAGCTGTTCATGGAGCGCGGCTACGACCACACGACCATGCAGGATATCGTGGACAACCTGGGCGGGCTGACCAAGGGCGCCGTATACCACCATTTCAAGTCGAAGGAGGAGATCTTCGAAGCGGCCGTGGACCGCATGCTGGAACCGAGCGTGCGCCAGCTTGAGCGCATCATGGCCGACCGCAGCCTGACGGGCCTGGAGAAGGTTCAGCGCCTCTACGACGAGCCAGCCAACGGCATGCAGACCGAACTGTTCCGGCGCTCGGAGCCGTCGTGCGACCCGATCAAGAACGCCCGGTTGCTCGGTATGGAGTTCCGCGACGTGTTCGCGGTGTCGGCGCATCGGTTCCTGGAGCCCGCCATCGTGCAGGGTGCGGCCGACGGCACCATCCAAACCGAGTATCCGCGCGAGCTCGCCGAGGTAGTGAGCCTGTTGGGCAACCTGTGGTGCACGCCGCTGTTCTATCCGGGGACGCCCGAGGAGCTGCAGCGCCGTGCGGAGTTCCTGCAGCTGCTCGTGCATCGTATGGGGCTGGCGGTGAACTTCACCGATCCGGCGTGTCACGTGCGCGAGGCATGCGATACGTGCGATGCGGGGGAGGTGCCCCAGCAGGAGAGCTGCTCGGGAGACGCGGGCGGCTTGGGATGTGCCGAGCGGGAACACACTGAGTCGGGGCAGGTTGAGCCGGAGCAGGGTAGATACGGGCGCGCTGAGCTGAGGCAGGCCGAGGCGGAGCAGGCTGAGCTTGAGAAAGCTGAACGCGGGCGTGCTGCGCCGGAATGAGTCGAGCCGGAAAAGGCTGAGCGCGGGCGTGCTGCGCCGGAGCCGATCAAGGGCCGATAGCAAGCACCCGCGGGACGAGGCCGCTGACGAGCGGCCTTTTCTCGCGTCAAGATACATACCAACCGAATGTATGAAAGGATAGACGATGAAACGACAAGAGGGGAACGAAGGGGTGGAATGTGTTGCCGTGACGGTCGCCGGTGCGCCAGATGAAGGTGTGATGACCGCCGACCTGGACTCACCTGCAGACGCGGCCGTCGCCAACCCGGACCCGTCTGCAGGTACGGCGATTGCAGGCCCGGACCGGATCGCAGCCGTGGTGGCCGCCGACACCGACCTGACCGCAGGTGCGTCTGTCGCCGATGAAGACCGGACCGCCGAGGCGCCTATCGCCGATCCAGCCCTGTCCGCCGCCGCATCGATTGCCGACCCGGGCCCAACCGCCGCCGCATCGATTGCCGACCCGGGCCCAACCGCCGCCGCACACCCCATCCGCAAAAGCGCGTTCGCGGCGGTGATTGCGGTGCAGTTCTGCTCGCTGCTGGGACAGGAGATGCTGCAGTTCGTGCTGCCCTTGCACCTACTGATGGAAACGGGCTCGGGCACGCTGTTCGGCATCACGGTTGCTTGCGGATTCATCCCGGCAACGCTGCTCGCGCCGGTGGGCGGTGTGATGGCGGACAGGCTCAGCAAGCGCCGCGTGGTGATGGCGGTCGATGTCGTGCTGGCGCTTGCCATGGCGCTGTTCGTGGTCTCAGCTGAAGCGGTGTCCTCGGTCCCGGCGATCGTCGGCGCGGTGGTGGCGTCCTTTATGGCCCAGGCGATCTTCCAGCCCACGATCCAGTCGACGGTGCCGTTCGCCCTGCCATCGCAGGAGGTGCCGCGCGGTGTTGCGATGGTGAGCCAGGTGGGCATGATCACCACGCTGGCCGGCCCCGTTGCGGGCGCGGTGCTGTATGGGGCATGGGGCCTTGCTCCCGTGGCGCTCGCCTGCGCGCTCGCGTTCGCCGGCGCCGCGGGGGTCGCGGCGCTGTTCATGCGGCTGGAGGAGCCCGTCCGCGTGTGCAGCGACGTGCGGGCAGGGGTGCTTGCAACGGTGCGCTCAGACGTGGCGGAGGCGGCGGGGTTCCTGCGTGCGCGTCCCACCTTCATCGGCTACATCGCGGTGGCCACGTTCATCAACCTGTTCGGCGGCGCCTTCATCGTCACGGGCATCCCCTACATCGTGACGATCACGTTGGGAATGGGGAGCACCTACACCTCGATTGCGCAGGGGGCTCTGGGGGTTGGCGGCCTGATCGGCGGGTCGCTGATGGCGGTGTGGCCGCATGCGTTTCCCGCCTCGCGTGCCCCGCGCTACATGGCGTGCGCCGCGGCGGCGATCGGGCTGCTTGCCGGGGCGCTTGCGTTGCAGGGTGCGCTGCCCGCGGCTGCGGTGTTCACAGCGCTAGTGGCGTCGGTGGGCGTGGTGATGGCCGCCTGCAGCCTGGTGTCGGTGATGATCTTGGGTGCCTTGCAGGCCGAGACGCCCCACACCCTGCAGGGGAAGGTCATCGCCCTGTTCATGAGCTGCGCGAACGTGGCTATGCCACTCGGGCAGCTGGTGTGCGGCATCGCCTTTGACCATGTGCCCGCCGCGCTCATCGCGGCAGCGGCGGCCATGGCGGTTCTGGCGGTGGCCGCGAGCTGGGCTGCCTGGGTGCGTCGGAGGCCGGCGTAGCCTACTCGCTGCGGCGCCAGGCGCTGGGCGGAAGGCCGTAGGCACGGGTGAAGGCGGCGGTGAAGGAGGTGGCGCGCGGATAGCCCACGCGCCGCGCCACCTCCTCGACGGTGAGTCGCCGGTCGCGCAGCAGGCTGCGGGCGCGGGCGAGCCGCAGAGCGCGGATCCGGGTCGCCACACCCATACCGTCTGCTGCCTGCGCTGCGGCGCAGAGCGTCGAGCGGCTGACAAACAGCGTTTGGGCGAGGCGGTCGATGGTGAGCGGTTCATCCAGATGCGCGCGTACGTATGCATCCAGCCGCTCGATGAGCGCGACAGCATCGGGGCCTGCAGCGCGGGCGTCTGCCGGGCCGCCGACGGCCGCTCGCCCTGCTGCCCTGCTGTCCGGTGCCGGCGCTGCGTCTTCTGCGGCCAACGCCACCACGCTGCCCTCATCCACTGCGCGCGGGTGGGCGCAGGCAGCCAGCTCGGAGGCGAGCAGCTCGGCGTACCCGTGCAGGGCGAGCGCGCTTCCTGTCCCCGGCTGCGGCTGCAGGCGGGGGAGGATGCGCAGGGCCGCCTGGGCGGTCTGCGCACCGCAGGGCGAGCCGAGTGCGTCGAACAGGCCGCCGAACTCGCCGTGCCAGCGCCGCT
Source organism: uncultured Collinsella sp. (assembly GCA_902470695.1). Lineage (GTDB taxonomy): Bacteria > Actinomycetota > Coriobacteriia > Coriobacteriales > Coriobacteriaceae > Collinsella. The sequence continues at coordinate 111,869 of CABRHH010000006.1, read as the reverse complement.
CAAGATCATCGAAGAATTCGGGGAGCAGGCAGATGCAGCGGGCACGGTACAGGTTGCCCTCGAACAGCTGGGCGCGCCGCGCACCGGCATGCTCCCGAAAGGAGAACAGGTGCCCTTGCGGTATCTGCCCGATCGGCCGATACGTGGCCGCGTCCATCTGCGGCAGCATCGCCTCGGAGGCGATGCAGAAACCGGCGTATGCGCAGACGGGACTTTCGACGAAGCGCATGGTCTGTCGCGCTATGAACGCATAGTCCATCACCAAACACCAGGGGCCGGCGGCAACGGCGCAGGCGCGACCGTGGGCTATGGGGGAGTCTGTCCGCATGGTGCAGCAGGCTCCATCGGTGTGCAGCGTCGCACCGAGCTGCTCGAACTGGGGGACGAACAGCGATTGCAGCTCGTGGGGAATATCGGGCGCCATCGGCCCCTCCTTTCGAAATCGTCCAGCGGGCATGCGCGTTCGTCCGGAAAGCCCCGATGCTTCCGCAACGGAGAGTCCGGTTGCCATAAGTTTATATCGTCTAACAATTCTGTTCCACTTGAAGGAGGACGATATGGCCAAGGAGCAACGGGCGGGAGGTATCGCGCGGCTTCTGGCGTTTGCGGGTGCGCGTCGGGCGCTCGTCTACGTGGGCTGCGGGTTGTCGGCGATTTCGATGCTGGTGTCTTTTATTCCGTTCATCTGCATCTGGCTTGCTGCGCGCGACCTGATTGCGGTGGCGCCCCAGTGGTCGCGCGCTGAGGGGATCGCGGCATACGGTTGGGCGGCTGTCGGCGCGTCGGCTGCGTCGATCGCGCTGTATTTCGCCGCACTCATGTGTACGCATCTGGCGGCCTTCCGGTGCGCATCCACCATGCGCAAGGCCACGACGGCGCATCTGATGCGCGTGCCGCTCGGATACTTCTCCATGCACGCCACCGGAGAACTGCGTCGGCGCATCGACGGGTGCGCGGCGGCAACCGAGACCCTCATTGCCCACAACCTGCCCGATTCGGTCGGATCGGTGGCGATGGTTGCGGGGATGCTCGCGCTGCTTGCCGTCTTCGATTGGCGGCTGGGACTTGCCTGCGCGGTGGCGATCGCGGTGTCGTTCGCGTGCCTGACGAAGATGATGTCCGGCGAGGGCATGGCGTTTATGCGGCGCTACCAGGCCTCGCTTACACGCATGAACAAAGCGGGCACCGAGTATGTGCGCGGCATCCCGGTCGTGAAGGTGTTCCAGCAGACGGTTCACTCGTTCAAGGCCTTCCACGATGCCATTGCCGACTACGCCCATCTGGCCGAGGACTACGCGGTGCACTTTTGCCAAGGGCCGCAAACGCTGCAGCTCACGGCACTCAACGGCTTGGTGGTGTTCCTGGTGCCGGCGGCCATCCTGCTGGCGCCGGGCGAGACCGACCTGGTCCGCTTCGCCACCAACTTCGCCTTCTACGCGGTGTTCTCCGCGCTGGTGCCTACGGCCATGACGAAACTGATGTTCATGGGCGAGGGGGTGCAGGTGGCAACCGATGCCCTGGAGAATGCTTCGGCAGTGCTCGATGCGCCCGAGTTGCCGGCGAGCGCCGAGCCCCAGCCGGCGTGCGGCGCCGAGGTGCGCTTCGAGGACGTGGGGTTCACCTATGAGGGGGCGACGACGCCGGCGCTCGAGCACGTGAGCATTGCCGTGCCGGCAGGTTCTACCGTGGCGTTCGTGGGGCCCTCGGGCGGCGGCAAATCGACCTGCGCGAGCTTGGTGCCGCGGTTTTGGGATGTCGATACGGGCGCGGTGCGCGTGGGCGGCGCGGACGTGCGCCAGATGGACGCACACGACCTCATGGGCCAGGTGGCCTTCGTCTTCCAGGCGAATCGTCTTTTTGCCCAGAGCCTGGCCGACAACGTGCGCGCCGCTCGACCCGACGCGAGCGATGAGGACGTGCGTCGGGCGCTGGCGGCCGCGCAATGCGACGACATCGTGGCCAAGTTGCCGCAGGGGCTCGATACCCTGCTGGGGCCGGGTGGGGCGTATCTGTCCGGCGGGGAGGTGCAGCGCGTGGCGCTCGCGCGGGCCATCCTGAAGGATGCGCCGGTGGTGGTGCTGGACGAAGCCACCGCCTTTGCCGATCCGGAAAACGAGGCGCTCATCCAGCGGGCGTTCGCGCACCTGTGCGCGGGGCGCACCACCATCATGATCGCGCATCGGCTCTCCACCGTGGTCTCGGCCGACCTGATCGTCGTGTTCGATGCGGGGCACGTGGTCGAGCAGGGCACGCATGGGGAGCTGTTGGCAGCGGGCGGTCTGTATGCACGCATGTGGGCCGACTACGAGCGGGCCGCCCGGTGGAAGATCGCCCGGGCACCGCGTGCGGAAGAGCCGGTGCCCGCGGATGATGCCGGTGCCGCCGCCACGCGGGCCGGTGGCGCGGTGCCGTCGGATGATGCGGATGGGCCACGCGGCACGGCGGCGTCTGCCGGTGCCGCTACGGCGACCCCGATGAAAGGAGGCGAGGCGTAGCATGTTCGCCTCATTCAAGAAGACCTATGCGTTAAGCGATGCGGGCGTGCGCCATGTGCTGCGCGGTACCCTGTGGACGGCGGCGGCGAACCTGGTGATCATGGCCGGCGTGGGTTCGCTTTTCCTGGCTATGGATGCGTTCATGGACACCCTTGTTTCAGTCGCTCCGCTGCCCGCGCTCGCGCCCTATGCGGCGGCGCTCGCGGTGTTTGTCGCCGTGCTGTTCGTGGCGTTCTGGCAGCAGTATTCCCATACCTACCGGGCGTTTTACCGGGAGTGCGGGCAGCAGCGGATCGAGTTGGCCGAACGCCTGCGCCGGCTGCCCCTGTCGTTTTTCGGCCGCCGTGACCTGGCCGACCTCACCGAGACCATTTTGGGCGACGTCCGCATCATGGAGCATGCCTACAGCCACGTGCTGGGGATGCTGTTCGGCGCGGTCGTGTCCACCGCGGTAGTGTTCGTCGGCTCACTCGCCTTCAACGCGCGGTTGACGATCGCTGCCTTTTGGAGCGTTCCGGTGGCGTTTGCCCTGCTGTTCGCAACCAGGCGGCCACTGGAGCCGGTCATCCGCCGCGCGCGTGCGGAGGCGGTCGGCGTGTCGTCGCACATCCAGGAAACCTTGGACTGCGTGCGCGAGATCAGGGCCTCCAACCAAGAGGAGCGCTACCTGGGCGCGCTCGGTGCGCGCATCGATGCCGCCGAGCGGGCGCAGACGCGCTCGGAGCTGGCAAACGGGCTGGTGGTGAACCTGGCGTTTGTGGTGTTGCGCCTGGGTTTGGCAACCACGCTGGCAGAGGGTGCGGCGCAGGTCGCGGCGGGGGAGGCCGACTTCATGGTGCTGTTCGCCTACCTGCTTATGGCGAGCCGTCTGTATGCGCCCTTCGACCAGTGCCTCATGCTGGTGGCCGAGCTGTTCGCGGCTCGAAACTCGGCACGGCGCATGCGCCAGATCACTGAGGAGCCCGTGGCTGGCGGCTCGACTGAGTATTCCCCGCACGGACACGATGTGCGCTTCGAGCATGTTTCCTTCGGATACGGCGCAGGCGAGGATGGGCGTGCGGGCGTGCAGGTGCTGCGCGATGTGAGCTTTACGGCGCGAGAGGGCGAGGTGACGGCGCTTGTGGGCCCGAGCGGTTCAGGCAAGTCGACCTGCACGCGCCTGGCAGCGCGGTTCTGGGATGCCGATGCCGGCCGCATCACCGTGGGCGGCGTAGACGTGGCGCATGTGGACCCCGAGGTGCTGCTGCGCGATTTCGCCGTGGTGTTTCAAGATGTCCTGCTGTTCGACGACACCGTGATGGGCAATATCCGGCTTGGGCGTCGGGATGCCACCGATGAGGAGGTGCGGGCAGCGGCACGCGCGGCCAACTGCGACGAGTTCATGCGTCGCCTGCCGGAGGGCTACGACACCATGATCGGCGAGAACGGCTCCCGGCTTTCCGGCGGTGAGCGGCAGCGCATCTCGATTGCCCGCGCGTTGCTCAAGGGTGCGCCCATCGTTCTGCTGGACGAGGCCACCGCGAGCTTGGACGTGGAGAGCGAGACGCAGGTGCAAGGTGCGTTGTCCCGGTTGCTGGCGGGCAAGACGGTGATCGTGATCGCGCACCGGATGCGCACCGTGGAGGCTGCCGACAAGGTGGTGGTGCTCGCCGAGGGAAAGGTGGTGGAGCAGGGCGGCCCTAGGGAGCTCATGGCGCGCGGCGGTATGTTCGCGCGTATGGTGGAGCTCCAGCGCGCCGGCGCCTGACGTACCCCTTACATGCGTGACATCGCCTGCTGATATTCCCGCCGTAGCATCGATGCCGGCGCGCCCGCACCGGGACGCGCCGGTTTTCGAGTGCAAAGGGGATTGATATGGGCAATGTGAACGCATGCGCGTACCGCCGTCGGCGACGGCTCGCGGCGATGGTGGGCGTGGTGCTCGCCATCGTGTTGGCAACGGCCTCCTCGCTGTTGGGGCAACCGGTCCCGGCCAGCGCCGTGGACGCCGAGCCGCTCGCTGCGGCGGCGGGGACCGCGGCGGATGTGCGCGCGGTCGAGTTCGCCGTGGGCGCGAGCGAGGGCCAGCGCAACTTCAACTGGCTGGGCACCTCGGCGGCCGACTCGTACGTGCAGATCGCCGAGCGGCCGGCCGGCTGGCAGGCGGGCGATGCGTTCCCGGAGGCCTCCGCACGCTCCGTCAAGGCAACGCAGGCCGAAGCGCAGCGTGCCGGCTACCGCTCGAACAAGGCCACCGTCGACGGCATCCAGGGCGGCGTGTCCTACGTGTACCGGGTGGGCAACGAGGAATGCTGGTCGGACGCGTATACGTTCACCGCATCTGCCCAAGGGTCCGGGACGAGCTTCAACTTCCTGTTCGCCGGCGACCCGCAGGTTGGCGCGAGCGGCAACAGCGGTGCCGACGAGGCGGGGTGGACCAACACGCTCAACCGCGCGCTGGCGCGCCTGGGCGGGGCGAGCTTCGTGGCCTCGGCCGGCGACCAGGTGAACAACCGCGGCGACGAGGCGCAGTACGACGGCTACTACGCTCCCGAGGCGCTGAAGTCGGTGCCGCAGGCCACGACGGTGGGCAACCACGACAACGGCAGCCTGCGCTACACCGATTACAACAACATGCCCAACGTCAGCAAGCTGGGCGCAACCAAGAACACCGGGTCGCAAAGCGGCGACTACTGGTTCATGTACAACGGCGTGCTGTTCATGGACCTGAACTCCAACAACACGAGCACCTCCGAGCACCGCCAGTTCATGGCCGACGCGATCGCGGCGAACCCGCAGGCCACGTGGAAGATCGTGATGTTCCACCATTCGACCTACAGCCTGGCGAACCACTACACCGACGGCGATATCATCCAGCGCCGCAACGAGCTGCCCGCGGTATTCTCCGACCTGGGCATCGACGTGGTGCTCATGGGCTACGACCACTACTTCACCCGCACGTACCTGATGAAGGACGGCAACCCGGTGGTGCCTGCAGGTCATGACATCTCCAAGGGCGAGCCGGCGCCCACCGAGGCGGTGGACCCCGAGCCGGGGCAGGTGCTCTACCTCACGGCGAACTCCGCATCGGGCTCGAAGTACTACAGCCTGAATGGCGATCTGGCGGCGGCCGGCCTGCCGGGCTACGTGGCGGCGCAGGACCAAAGCTCGCGTCAGAGCATCACGAACGTGACGGTGGACGGCAGCTCGCTGAAGCTCGATACCTACTACACGAGCAGCGATGAGATCGAGCTGATGGATTCGTTCACCATTCGCCGCACGAACGGAACCGACCCTGATGCGCCCGACAACGGTGGCCAGGACGGCAACGGCAACCAAGGCGGCAGCGGCCAGGACAACGGCAACGGCCAGGGCGGCACCGACCAGGGCGGAAACTCGCAGAACGGCTCCGGCACCGGCCAGAACGGTAGCGGTGGTACGGGCGACACCGGCTCGGGCGACCAGAACGGCACCGGCAACGGCGGCCAGAACGGCACCGGCAACGGCGGACAGAACGGCGCCTCTGGCCAGTCGGCAACGAAGAAGCCTGCATCCGGCACCAAGGCCCCGTCCCGCACGCAGGCGTCGACCCTGCCCCACACGGGGGACGTGCTGAGCCTGCCTGCCGTGGCGGCTGCGGTGCTACTCGGCGGTGCCCTGATCGGCGTGGCTGCTTGGCGCCTGCGCCATCGGGTGTAAGGCTCCCTGCCCACCGCATGCGGGCCAGGCGCTCACGAGCGCGCCGGCGCAGCCTAGATGTACCGGTTGTCGCCCTGCCCCGTGCAGCGGCCGGGCGGCGGGCGTGCCACGGGATCGACCACCTGCCGCATCGCTGCCCTGTGGGGGCCGCCCGTCGGCACATGAACCCGTTTTCGGCCCCGCGCGTCGCCACAGCACCGCGCGGGGCCCTTCGTGTTGCGGGGCGCGCTGCTTGCCTGCGTGCCCCCATCGGTATCAAGAGAAGGACGACCGTCATGGAATCTCGCATCTCCCCGCGCCTGCGCACCGCCGCGATCGCGGTATTCGCCTTGCTGGTGGCGGCAGGAGCGCTGGCGTTTGCCGCCACGCGCGACACGGCGTTTCGCATGTTCACCCAGGACGGCGTGAGCTATGCGCGCGCCCGTGTGGAGCGCGTGGCGTCCGAGCAGCTGACGCCGGAGGAGGCAACCGGGCGCTACCTGGGCGCGCAGGAGCTCGAGGTCGCGATCGAGTCGGGGCCGTATGCAGGCGAGACGGTGCAGGTGGGCAACAACCTGACCGCCACCCACAACGTGCTTGCCCGCGCAGGCACCGGAATCGTGCTGAAGATCGAGCGGCAGGCGGGGGTGGAGCCGTTCTACTCCGTGTTCAACTACGACCGTTTGCCCGGTACGGCGGCGCTCGTGCTCGTGTTCGCGGCGTCCATGGTGGTCGTGGGCGGGTTGAAAGGCCTGCGCAGCTTGGCTGGCTTGGCGTTTGCGCTCGTGATGGTGGCGGGCGTGCTGCTGCCGGCGATCTTCAGCGGGGTGCCCGCCATCCCGGCGGCGCTGGCGACGGCGGCGGTGATCACGGTCTTCTCCATGCTGCTGCTCAACGGCTGGAGCGCCAAGACGTTCGCGGCCATCTGCGCTACCGTGCTGGGCCTTGCCGCCGCCATGGGCGTCTACCTGCTGTTCTCGGCTCTGCTCCAGGTGAGCGGCTTCAATCAGGAGAGCGCCGAGGAGCTGATCGTCATCGCGGGGTCCACGGGCCTTGACGTGGGTCAGGTTCTGTTCGCAGGCGTGCTCATCGCCTCGCTGGGGGCGGTGATGGATATGTGCATGTCGATCGCCACGTCCCTGTTCGAGCTGCAGGCGCAAGATCCGCAGCTGGGTCCCGCGCAGCTGGTGGCCTCGGCCTTCGCCATCGGGCGCGACATGATCGGCACCATGTGCCAAACGCTTATTCTGGCGTTTGCCGGCACGAGCATGTCCTCGCTGTTGGTGCTGACGGCCTACGGCGTGGATTTCAACCAGTTGCTGTCGTCGGACTACATGGCCATCGAGCTGCTGCACAGCTTTGTGGGCGGTATCGCGGTGGTGCTGTGCGTGCCCATCACGGCGCTGGTGTGCCGCGCGTTCATGCATCCTGCGCATACGCCTGCACAGGCATCGTGAACAATTCGGTTGCATGTTCAAAAAAGCCTTCACAAAGTGCGGCGCGCGTGCTAGTTTACTAGATGAAACATAGACATGGTTAACTTGGAACCAGCTCGAACCGTCCTGCCGGGTCCGGCAGGCGGTTTCGCGTGCAAGGGCCATGTTTCACCCGGGTGCCACGCTCACGCGCGGCCCACAGCTCAAGGGAGGTTGCCATGGCAGTTCAGGCTCCGGCCATGCCGCTGTCAATGGTGCGCGCGGGCGACACCGTCACCGTCAGCCGCGTACGTGGTAACGAGGAGATGCGTCGCCATCTCAAGGAGATCGGCTTCGTCGACGGCGCCGACGTCCACGTGGTCACCTCGAGCGGCGCGAACATCATCGTGATGATCAAGGGCGCGCGCTTCGGGCTCGACGCCAAGGTCGCCCAGCACGTCATGACGGCGTAAACGTGGCTGTCTGCCGCGATATGCATAGCGAATCTGTTCACAGCAATCGAATGGAAAGGGGGAGGCACGTGAAGACACTGGGAGATGTGCAGGTGGGGCAGAGCGCCACCGTGGTGAAACTGCATGGCGAGGGAGCCCTGCGCCGCCACCTCATGGATATGGGCCTCATCAAGGGCACGGAGTTCAAGGTGGTCAAGGTGGCCCCGCTCGGCGATCCGGTCGAGATCCGCGTGCGCGGCTACGAGCTGTCCGTGCGCAAGGAGGAGGCGGCCATCGTCGAGGTGCGCTAACCTCGGCCGATGGTTGTTTCTGCAGGTAGAGTTAGCTATTTCTAACATATAGGGCCGCCCATTCGCGGGAGCAGGGGCGCGGCCGCGCGTGCAGGGAGCACGGTATGCCCTGCGCAGGCTAGCTCGGTAACGAATACGTTTCAAAGCCTAGAAAGAAGGATCGCATGGCGACTCCCACATTGCACATCGCGTTGGCGGGCAACCCCAACTGCGGCAAGACGACGCTTTTCAACCTGATCACGGGCCAGAACGGCTACGTGGGCAACTGGCCCGGCGTGACGGTGGAGAAGAAGCAGGCCAAGCTCATGCGCGACAAGAGCGTGACCATCACCGACCTCCCGGGTATCTACTCGCTGTCCCCCTACAGTCCCGAGGAGCAGGTCTCGCGCGACTACCTCATGGGCGGGGAGCCCGACGTGGTCGTCCAGGTGGTGGACGCCACCAACCTCGAGCGCAACCTCTACCTGGCGCTGCAGGTCATCGAGACGGGGCTGCCCACGGTGGTGGCCCTGAATATGGCTGATCTGGTGGAGAAGAGCGGCGACAAGATCGACACGGCGGCGCTTGAGCGCGCGCTCGGCTGCAAGGTCGTGCTGATCTCGGCACTCAAGAACCGCGGCATCGATGAGCTCATCGAGGCGGCCCGCACCGCTGCCGTCGCCAAGCGCGCCCCGAAGCATCAGGCCTTCGACGCCTCCATCGAGAGCGTGCTTACCCAGATCGAGGCCCTGCTGCCGCAAAGCGTGGCCGCCGAGAAGCGTCGCTATTTTGCGGTGAAGCTGTTCGAACGCGATGAGAGCGCCGTGAGCGGCATCACGCTGGCCGCCGACCGCGCCCGTCAGGTCGAGCAGCTCGTGGCCGCCTGCGAGGCCGACTGCGACGACGACGCCGAGTCCATCATCACCGGCGAGCGCTACGCGGCGATCGCGCATATCATCGACGCCTGCCTGAAGAAGGCCCCGGAGCACATGAGCACCTCCGAGAAGATCGACCGCATCGTCACCAACCGCTTCCTGGGCCTGCCGATCTTCGTGCTTATCATGTTCGGCGTGTACTGGCTCGCCATCTCCACGTTCGGCACTGCCATGACCGACTGGGTGAACGACAACCTGTTTGGCGACGGCTGGGAGCTGTTTGGCGCCGCCATGCCGAGCGTGCCCGACGCGGTGGGCGGCTGGCTTGCGGGCATGGGCGCGAGCGATCTGGTCATCAGCCTGGTGAACGATGGTGTCGTGGCCGGCGTGGGCGCAGTGCTCGGCTTCATTCCGCAGATGTTCGTCCTGTTCGTGCTGCTGTCCTTCCTAGAGGACTGCGGCTACATGGCGCGCGTCGCCTTCGTGATGGACCGCGTGTTCCGCCGCTTCGGTCTGTCGGGCAAGAGCTTCATCCCCATGCTCGTGTCCACGGGTTGCGGCGTGCCGGGCGTGCTGTCCACCAAGACGATCGAGAACGAGAAGGACCGCCGCATGACGGTCATGACCACCACGTTCATCCCCTGCGGCGCCAAGCTGCCGGTGATCGCGCTGGTGATGGGTGCGCTGATCGGCGATGCTGAGTCCCGCTGGATCGCCCCGATGTTCTACTTCCTGGGCGTGATCGCGGTCATCGCCTCGGGCATCATGCTGAAGAAGACCAAGATTTTCGCCGGCCGCCCCACGCCGTTTGTCATGGAGCTGCCGTCTTACCACATGCCGAGCCTGCGTTCCTGGGCCCTGCACGTATGGGAGCGCGTGAGCGCTTACATCAAGAAGGCCTTCACGATCATCTTTGCGTCCACCATCGTGGTGTGGTTCCTGTCCAATTTTGGCAGCTACGAGGGTGCTTTTGGCTTCCTGCCGGCCATGGACGGCATCCCCGAGGAGTTCACCGACTACTCCGTGCTGGCGATGCTCGGCAACGCGATCGCGTGGATCTTCGCGCCGCTGGGCTTTGACACCTGGCGCGCCACAGCCATGTCCATCACCGGCCTGGTGGCCAAGGAGAACGTCATGGCCACGGCCAGCAGCCTGCTGCACCTGGCCGACGCCACCGAGACCGATCCGAGCCTGTGGCACGCCTTCGCGGCGCTGTTCCCGAGTGCGGGCGCGATCGCGGCCTTCGGTGCGTTCAACCTGCTGTGCGCGCCGTGCTTCGCGGCCATGGGCACCATCCGCGCCCAGATGAACTCGGGCAAGTGGACCGCCATCGCGCTGGGCTACGAGTGCGGGTTTGCCTGGTGCGTGGGCCTGATGATCAACCAGTTCTATCTGGCGGCCAACGGCGTGTTCAGCGTGTGGACCGTGGTGGCGGTCCTGATCGCGGCGGGCATGCTCTTCCAGCTGCTGCGCCCCATGCCGAAGGGCGCAATGGGCGAGGACGTGTCCGGCGACGCCGCGGCGGTGGGCGCTGCGGCCTAAGGGGCGCTGCGGTCCGATCGCTGCGGCGGTAGCGCCGCAGCCTGAGGGGCGTGGTGGTGGGCATCGCGGCCCGATTGCTGCGACGGTGGTCCCTGCGGTCCGATTGCTGCGACGGTGGTCTCTGCGGTCCGATTGCTGCGGCGGTCTAGCCGATAATACGCGCGGCTGCGCCTGCCACGGGCGCGGCCGCAGGCACCGGGCCTGAGCTGCCTGGAGGCGGTCCTGGGTTCGGTGCATGAACGAAAGGGGGCATTATGGCTCCGATCGATGTGGTGATTCTGCTGCTGGTGGCAGCGGCATTCGTTGCGGTGGTGGTGCGCGTGCGCCGTCGCGGTTCCTGCGGGGACTGCGCGAGTTCGGGTTCGTGCCCGAGCTGCGGCAGTTCCAAGGGCGGGCGTGCGCTGTTCGGGTGGCGCTCGACGAAGGCCTCCTGTCCTGCCTGTGAAGGCGTGGACGCCGTTGCTGACCGCTTGGGCCGCGGCGTGAAATAGCCCTGTGCGCAAGAGCCTCGCGCACATGCGGGCGCATCCTTTTTGGGTGCGCCCGCTTTTTGTGTCGAGGAACGGCGCGGGCGGCCGATGGCTGGCGGACAATGGTTGGTTACGCGGGCAGGCTGGCAGTCGCCTGCGCGAGTGGCAGGCTCAGATAGTGGCTGCGTGAACGGGCGTTTGCCTGTGCGGCGGCTCGCTCGGGTGGCGGCCACGCGTGCGGGGCTGCCCGGATGGGGTGTGCCTACGCGGTGCCTGTGCGGGCACCGTCGATGAGGGTGCGGTTGTAGACCAGGTGCAGGTACATGGCATCACCGGCGGCGATGGGGTCGTGGTGCGCAATGGCCTCGACGATGGCGCGGTGCGTGCGGATGGTCTCCTCGGTGAGCTGTCGCTCGGTGACGTTGATGAACAGGGGCACCGACTCGTTGAGGATGGGGGCCAGGCGCGGCACTACGAGGTTGCCGCTGCTCTGGGCGATGGCACAGTGCAGCTCGGTATCGAGCGCGGCGTAGTCGCGTCCGGCGGCGATGGCATCCTCGACGGCGCTGCAGCAGGCGCGCATGTGCTCGACTTCGTCGGTCGTGGCGTGCTGGGCTGCCATGCGTGCGATGTGGGGCTCAACCATGAAGCGCACCTCGAGCAAGTCGTGGGCCAAGCGCTCCTTGTCAGCGATGAAGGTGAAGCCCAGCGGGTCGTCCACGACGCCGGGATTTGATGCCACGTAGGTGCCCGACCCCTGCCGCACCGTGACGATATTGCGCGAGGCGAGCAGTTTGACCGCCTCGCGGATGGAGCTGCGACCAGCCTTCAAACGCCTGACGAGCTCCGCCTCGTTCGGCAGGCGGTCGCCCTGCTGCAGGTGCTCGTCTAAGATGAGCTGGATGATGCAGCTGGCGAGCTGTTCGGGAAGGCGGCGGTCGGATGCGGGCATGCGGTCTCCTGGTGCGGGGTGGATGAGGTTGCAAGACATCATACCAATATGATAGCTACGAATGCAGAAATGACCGTTCGCCGAGCAAAAGCAGCCGTTTACGGAAAATCATCAGATGAATTAAGCATAATTGGACTTCGTATACGCTAAATCTCGCTATACTCCCCATCGTCAGGAAAATAGGTCTGATGAATGGAGAGGGATATATGTCGGAACCAACGTATCTAGCCGACCCGCCCCGCCTGGTTGCGGCAGCGCTCGCAGGCATTGCGCTGCTTCTGGTGCTCATCATCAAGGGCAAGCTGCATCCGGTCCTATCGATGATGGTATCGGCCCTGGTCATCGGTATTGGGGCGGGCATGCCGCTCGAGCTGGTGGCGGCCACGGTAGAAAAGGGCGTGGGCACCACCCTCAAGAACATCGCGCTGCTGATCGGGCTCGGTTCGATGTTCGGCCAAATCTTGGAGGAGAGCGGCGGTGCCCGCAAGATTGCTCAGACCTTTATCGCGCGGTTCGGCCAGGGCCATTCGAGCTGGGCGCTGGGTATCACGGGCTTGGTGATCGGGACTACAGTCTTTTTCGAGGCGGGTGTGGTCGTGTTGATCCCGCTGGCATTTAGCGTGGCCATGCAGACGAAGAAGTCGACGCTCTACTACGCGATCGCGCTGCTCGCGGGTTTAGCGGCGGGCTATGCGTTCGTGCCGCCCTCGGCAGGTTCGGTGCTGGTGGCAGGGACGCTCGGCGTGGACCTGGGCACCATGATCGCGGTCGGCGTACCCACCGCCTTCATCGCCATGGCGCTTGCCGGCGTGTGGTGGGGCCGCTCGGTGGGTGGCCGCATGTTCACCCCGGTGCCGCAGCATGTGCTCGAAGCGGAGGGTGCCGAAGGGACGGCCGCAGACAGCAGGTCCACCGATGCAGGCGCGGCGGCTGGCGGTGCTGCCGGTGATGCGGGCGGGCGTTCGGCAGACGGGGCCGCTGCTAACGGGGTGGACGGTCCGGGTGTCGCCGCAGCTGCTGCAACCGCCGCCTCCACGGGGGCGGAAGCCGCTGCCAGCGCGTGCGAGCTGCCTTCGTTCGGCATGGTGATGGCGATCGTCCTCACGCCGCTTCTGCTGATCCTGCTGGGGACCGTATCGGCGTATCTGCCGCTGCCCGAGCAGGTGCGCTCGCTGCTCGCCTTCACGGGCAAGCCCTTTGTGGCCCTTACCTTCGCGACGTTCGTGGCGATGTATGTGCTCGGTACGCGTCGAGGCTACGGCGGCACCCAGCTCAAGGCGCTGTTCGACCGCTCGCTGAAACCGGTGGGCATGATCTTGCTCGTTATCGCCTGCGGCGGGGTGATTCGCTGGATGCTGCAGGACTGTGGTCTGGGCGAGATCATCGGGCCGGTACTCGAGCGCAGCCAGATGCCGCTCGTGCTGGTGGGTTTCCTGATCGCCGCCGTGGTGCGCGCGTCGGTGGGCAGCTCGATCGTCGCGATGACGATGGCGTCGGGCATCATGGCCACGATGCCGGCGGTAACCGCTTCGAGCGTGCTGATGCGTGCGGCCATCTGCCTGGCTATCTGCGGCGGCGCCACCGCGCTCAGCCACGTGAACGACGCCGGGTTCTGGATGTGCTCGTCGTTTTTGGAAATCGACGAGAAGACCACCCTCAAATCCTGGACGGTCATGGAAACCATCATCGGGCTGTCCGGTCTGGCGTGCGCGGCTATCATCTCGCTGTTCGCGTAATACAGGGACGCACGCGGTCTGTCTACGAGTAGGCCGGGCTGCGCATGCGTCCGGCTCGCAGCCGGCAGCAGACCGCGTGTGCGTTGGTGCGCACCGGGCCGTGAGCATGCATGGCCGCATGCGGGTGGAGCCGCTGGAGCCGTCCGCTTCCGCCGCCGGACCGCATGTGCCGTGCCCAGGAACATCTGCATTCCATAACCGCGCCCCGCAATCGTTTGCAGGGCGCCTCGATAGAAAGGATCTATCATGACGAAGGAAACCGAAGCCTCCCTTAGCAAGGAGCAGGTCGCGCGCATCGGCGATGAGGCTCGCGACTTGTTGGCGAAGCTGCAGCCCCGTTCGGGCAAGTTCCGCACCATCAGCCCCGAGATGGACCCGCTGCGCCTGGGCTCGGGATGGACGGTCGAGGACCTCGACAAGCCGCAGGTCATCATTGAGTCCACGTTCGGCGACTCGCATCCCGGCAGTGCGGGGCTGCTTGAGCTCGTGGAGGAGGTCCGCACCGGTGTGGCGGAGGCAGGCGGCCACGGCGCGCGCTACTTCACGACCGACATCTGCGACGGTGAGGCGCAGGGCCACGACGGCATCAACTACTCGCTGCCCAGCCGCGACATGATCGCCAACATGATCGAGATCCACGCCAAGGCGACGCCGTTCGACGCGGGCGTGTTCGTGGCGAGCTGCGACAAGGGCCTGCCAGCGAACCTCATGGCGCTCGGCCGCATCAACATCCCGTCCATCGTGGTCACCGGCGGCGTGATGGACGCCGGTCCCGACCTGCTCACGCTTGAGCAGCTCGGTGCCATCTCGGCCCGCTATGAGCGCGGTGAGATCTCGGAGGAGGAGCTCACCTTCGCCAAGCACAACGCCTGCCCGAGCTGCGGCGCCTGCTCGTTCATGGGGACCGCCTCCACCATGCAGGTCACGGCCGAGGCGCTCGGCCTTATGCTGCCCGGCACCGCGTTGCTGCCCGCCACCAGCACCGACCTGCGCGAGTTCGCCCGCGCCGCCGGCCGTCAGGCCGTGTGGCTCTCCGAGCACAACCTGTGCCCGCGCGACATCGTGACGCGCAAGTCGTTCGAGAACCTCATCATGGTCCACGGCGCCATCTCCGGCTCCACCAACTCGCTGCTGCACATCCCCGCCATCGCGCGCGAGTTCGGCATCGAGATCTCGGCAGACGACTTCGACCGCCTGCATCGCGGTGCCCACTACCTGCTGAACGTTCGCCCGGCGGGAGAGTGGCCGGCGCAGTTCTTCTACTACGCGGGCGGCGTGCCGCGCATCATGGAGGAGATCAAGTCGATGCTCCACCTGGATGTCATGACCGTCACGGGTAAGACCCTGGGCGAGAACCTCGAGGACCTCAAGGCGAGCGGCTACTACGAGAAGTGCGGCCGCTACCTGGAGAAATGGAACCTCAAGCGCGAGGACATCATCCGCCCGTTCGAGGACGCCATCGGCACGGATGGCTCGATTGCCATCCTGCACGGCAACCTCGCGCCGGAGGGGGCTGTGGTCAAGCACACGGTTGTGCCGCGTGAGATGTTCCAGGCCACGCTTACCGCGCGCCCGTTTGACTGCGAGGAAGACGCCATCCATGCCGTGCTGACCCACCAGGTCAAGCCCGGCGACGCGGTGATCATCCGCTACGAGGGGCCCAAAGGTTCCGGCATGCCCGAGATGTTCTACACCACCGAGGCCATCGCGAGCGACGCTGAGCTGGGATCGAGCATCGCGCTCATCACCGACGGGCGCTTCTCCGGTGCATCGAAGGGCCCGGCCATCGGGCATGTGAGTCCCGAGGCGGCTGAAGGCGGCCCCATCGCGCTTGTGGAGGAAGGCGACCTGATTCGTATCGACATCCCCGGGCGCTCGCTTGAAATCGTGGGCGTGGCCGGACGCGAATTGGCAGCTGAGGACGTCAAGACGGTCCTGGAGCAGCGTCGTGCCACATGGAAGCCGCGGCCCAACCGCTATACCTCCGGCACGCTCAAGTTCTTCACCGAGCATGCCGTCTCGGCTATCAAAGGCGGTTATATGGCATAGCGCGCTCGACCCGGTGCCCCTGGCGGTGCCGACTGCATGCAGCCGACCCCGCGCGTGGTGGATTGCGCGCGCCGCCGTGCGCACCGGAGCACGGGTAGCCGGGTGTGTGTGGGCCGCGCTCGGTGGACTGTCCGCGGCGCGCTCGCCGGAACGCGGACAGCTGATCGCGCGTAGCCCGCGCTTGGCAGACTGCTCTCGGCATGTTCGCCGGAACGCGCCCGCTCGCTCGAATATGCGCGGCTGTTTACGCATTCCGCCTGCATTCGGCTGGCCGGGCCGTGCGTATGCGGGGTCAATGCGGTACTCTGTATCTTGTTGCTATTTGTTACCTGTCTGCGCCCATGCGGGCGCAGACGCCTTACGAGAGGAGCGATCGGCGCTATGAAGGCGATCATCCCCGCAGCGGGCCTGGGCACCCGCTTCTTGCCTGCCACCAAGTGCACCCCCAAGGAAATGCTGCCGGTTTTGGACAAACCGGTGATTCAGTATGTGGTGGAGGAGGCGCTCGAGCCCGAGGGCGTGGACGGCGCGATCATCGTGACGAGCCCCGGTAAGCCCGAGCTGCTGTCCTACTTCCAGCCGGACCGCTCGCTTGAGGCGTTGCTGCGCGAGCGCGGCAAGGCGGGCTATGCCGACGCCATCGCGCATGCGGGCGGCATGCCTGTGGACTTCCGCTACCAGTACGAGCCCCGCGGCCTCGGTCACGCCATTCGCTCGGCTGCCGATGCGTGCGCCGGCGAGCCCTTCCTGGTGCTGCTGGGCGACTACGTGGTGCCCGCCAAGGACATCTGCGACAAGATGATGGCTGTGTCCCAGGCGCACGGCGGCGCGAGCGTCATCGCGGTCGCCCCGTGCGAGCCGTCCCAGGTGAGCCGCTATGGCGTCATCGCGGGCGACTTCGTGGGCACGCTCGACGGCTACGAGGGCGCCGGCGAGACGGAACCGGGTGCCGTGTGGCGCATCGGCGGGCTGGTTGAGAAGCCCTCGCCGGAGGCGGCGCCGTCCAACCTCTACATCGTGGGTCGTTACCTGCTGAGCCCGCTGGTGATGGACCTGTTGGCCAACCAGCAGCCGGGCAAGGGCAACGAGATTCAGCTCACCGACGCCATGGCACGCAGCCTTGACCGCGAGGCCATGTATGCGGTGGTCATCGATCCGCTGTCCGGGTTCGACACGGGTACGCCCTCGGGCTGGATTGCCACGAACGCGCTGATGGCGGCCAACGACCCGCGCTTTGCTGACGAGTTCTGGGGCGCGATCGACGAGCGCGGCGGTCTGCAGCGCAAGTAGCGCGCGAGCCAGGGGTGGCTCGCGCGCCGCTGGGCGCCGCGCGCCTGACGGTGCGTGCCGGGAGCGTGGTATTGCGCCTCGGCCTTCCGGCGCCTGATGGCATGTGGTTTCGCATGCTGGGTGGCGGGCGGTACGGTGCACGTGCCGGCCGTTCGGCGTTTGGTGTCGTGTGATTCTACGTGCCGGGCTACCCGGCGATACATCCCCTTGGCGGCATCTGTTCCATGCCTTGCAAGGCAGCTCACATCGGTGAGCTGCCTTTTTTCTTTTTGCGAGCGGAGGCGGGGCAGGTGTTTATGGCGAGATGCTTGATGACGGCGCTTGGTCGTGGGCGGCGATTCATGAGAAAAGCCATGGTTGCGTTAAAAGGGTGTCTGTTATTAAAAACCGGTCTCTTCGATGGTCGCAAATAGCGTCTAATGGGTGTTTGAGGTTTCAAAAATCGTATGCATGGCAGGCTGCTTGCGGCAAGAGAGGCTCTTTTCATGCCGAATCGGCTTCGTTTTGGGCTGATGAGTCCATAACGGGAGCCGTTTTGGCTTTTCGCGGCTTCGCTGAGCGGAGCGAAAGACCCATTAAATGCCATTTGCGACCACTGAATCCAATCTCTTTTCTTAACTGACCCCTCATTGAAAACATCAGATAAGAATTTGAGGATAAATGATTAGTAGTATCCGCTACTATGCAACATTGCTTTTTGATTGGGACCGCAGCTGATTCCTTTGGCCAGATGGTTCGGAACCTGTGGGCACTTCTCGCAGCATGAAGCTCTGGAAGTCGCAGCCGTATTGCGTGGCATGGGGTTTCTGAGGCTGTTTATTTGGCGACGGGCTGGACAAAAAGGGGATCGGTGCCAACGCGAGGGAAGCCATCCTCGATGCAGAGCATGGGGACGTGCCGGCGTCGAAACGAAAGGGGCTGCGGATGCGAAACGAAACGACCCCGTCCCCAAACTGCCGTCCCCAAACTGCCAAAACTGCCAACGTGAGAGAGGCCGCCCCGATTGGCTTCCAGGCCCTTGGCGAATGCTTGATTGAGCAAAGAGGCCGGCGGCTATGCGAAACGGATCGACACCGTCCCCAAACCGCGGACGGAAACGAAACGACCCCGTCCCCAAACTGAAAAGGGGTGCGAGCTGCGGTTCATGCAGGCTCGCACCCCTTGTGTGGCGCGTCGGGAGATTGACGCACCGGGAGATGGCATGGGAATGTCAGCGGGCGCTTAGCGCTCGAGCAGCTCCTTCACCTTGGCGATAAGAGCCTCATCGGTGGCGTTTGCGAAGAACAGCTCGGAGAAGTGCTCGCCGGCAAGCGCGCCGCGCACGAGGTCTGCGTCCAGCTCGTCGAGAATCTCGGCCATGGGGCGCATCGTCACCGCGCGCACGCCGTCGAGGATCTTCTTGTTGCGCTGCTCGGGCTCAACGCGGTCGGCCGGGTAGCCGTTGCCCGATCCGAATCCGAAGAGCTTCTCAAAGGTGTACTCGAGGTTGAGCTCCTGGCCCCAGCCGTTCTTGAGCGCGAAGGGCATGGCCACGGCGTTGCCGTCGTTGACCTGCGCGAAGGTGTAGGCGTCGAGCGGATCGGCAACGTGGCCGCACAGCACGCCGGGGAACGAGTTGCAGGCGAGCATGGCGCCCTCGCCGGTGCCGCAGCCGGTCACCACGTAGTCGGCGGCGCCGGCGTTGAGGAGCAGGCCGGCGAGGATGCCGCACTGCACGTAGGTGAGGGGGGCAGAGCCCTCCTCAGCGTACATGCCGAAGTTCAGCACCTCGTGACCCATGGGCTCCACGACCTTCTTCAAGGCGGCCTCGATCATGGGGTTCTTGGCGTTCTGCGAGTTCTCGTTGATGAGCGCGATCTTCATGGATGGTCCTTTCTTGTTAGATTCAATACGTGGTGTGCGTGCCGGCCGGTCCTCAGTGAGTCCTGCGACCAATCGGTAGTTGGGCCGGTCGCAAGTTTCACGCGTGAAGGGGCTCACGCCACACGTGCCCGGCCGCAGGTAAGGCTATTCGAGCGGCTGACCCGATCGGCCGATCGAATGGCCAGCCTGCTTACTGCGGCTGCTTGCCGATGTAGGCGAGGATACCGCCGTCGACGTAGAGCACATGACCGTTCACGAAGTTCGAGGCGTCGGAGGCCAAAAACACCGCCGGGCCCTTGAGGTCCTCGGGCGTGCCCCAGCGGGCGGCCGGCGTCTTGGCGATGATGAACTGGTCGAACGGGTGGCGGCTGCCGTCAGGCTGAATCTCACGCAGCGGCGCGGTCTGCGGCGTGGCGATGTAGCCCGGCCCGATGCCGTTGCACTGAATGTTGGCCTCACCGAACTCAGAGCAGATGTTGCGGGTGAGCATCTTGAGGCCGCCTTTGGCCGCGGCGTAGCCAGCCACGGTCTCGCGGCCGAGCTCGCTCATCATCGAGCAGATGTTGATGATCTTGCCGTGGCCCTTGGCGATCATGCCGGGCAGCACGGCCTTGGACACGATGAACGGGCCGTTGAGGTCGATATCAACAACTTGGCGGAAGTCTGCGGCGCTCATCTCGAGCATGGGGGTGCGCTTGATGATGCCGGCGTTGTTCACCAGAATGTCTGGCGTGGTGCCGAAGTCGGCCTCGATGTGCGCAACCAGGTCGGCGATCTGCTCCTCGACGGTGACGTCGGCGATGTAGCCGCGCGCCTCGATGCCGAGCTTGCCGTACTCCTCGAGCGCGGTGTCGATCTTGGTTTGATCGCGGTCGTTGAAGGCGATACGAGCGCCCGCCTCGGCCAGGGCGGTGGCGATGGCGAAGCCGATGCCGTAGGAGGCGCCAGTGACGAGGGCCACCTTGCCGTCCAGGCGGAAGCTGTCGAGCATGTTTGCCATAAAAACCCCTTTCGTATGTTTGGCTTCCCTCTTGCTGATGCAGAACTAGGTAAACCGGTTTTCTATCTCACGTCAACAACAATAGCCATGTTTTGCACAGTTGGAAAGTCGCTTCAAGGGGTCTTCATAAACCGGTTTATTAGTTTCGTTGCAACGCAGGGGAAGCGGTGTCTTCAGAATGGAGTCCACACGTCGTGCGCCTGGCGCCGGCGCATTGCTGTCTCAATCATTAACTAAACCACATTGGTAAACAAATAGTAAACTTACGTGAGGAACGTGCCGGGAGAGTTCCGATGCACGGGCCGGCTCGATGCCAGAACAATAACCAGATAGGGAAAAGGCGGAGGTTGCAATGGAAAAACAACACCGTGTCTGCAAGGAGGAGGGGCTGCAAGGTGTTCGCGACGGAAGCGTCCGCATGGCTGCGCCTAATGATATGACGCGCGCGGACATGCGGGGCATGGCGTTGCGCATGTTGCCCGATCCCAAGCGCTGCCCAGCCAACATCGGTGCGCGCTACGAGTGGCCCGTCCGCAAGCTTGAGTGGCTGGCGCGCCCCCTGTGGGCGGTGGGTGCGCTGCTCGCGGGCGGCGAGCCCGATGGGCCTGAGCTGCTGCGGTATCGCGATGCCATCAAGGACGGTCTTGCCGAGGACGGACCGGATGCGTTTCCGATGCCGACGCTGCCTGCGCGCCAGATTGTCGTCGAGATGGCCCCGTTCGGCTTCTGCCTGCTTGCGGCTGGACCGCGTTTTCTCTTGTGGTTCAATGATGCCGAGCGCGCTCGGCTCGCCACATGGCTCAATGCGTGCAACGATGTTGAGCTTCCCTGGGGCAACTGGTATGTACTGCGACTGCTGGTGAACTGCGGCCTCAGGGAATGCGGCCTGCCGTATAGCGAGCAGCGCCTGCAGGCGGACAGCAAAGCAATCGAGAGCATGTATACCGGCGAGGGATGGTACGAGGACGGCACGCCGTTTCAGCGGGATTACTATGTGGCAACGACCTTCCATTTCATCTCGCTGCTGCTGGAGCGCTATGCGAGCAGCAATCCCATTGCCCAGACCGTTGAGCGTGCGCGGGCGTTCGAGCGCGATTATGCTTGCTGGTTCGATGCAGAAGGCCGCGCGTTGCCGTTCGGGCGCAGCTTGTCGTACCGTATCGCAAACCTGGGGTTTTGGGGTGCGGAGGCGCTGGTGGGCTGTTCGGAATATGCGCCGGGGCAGCTGCGAGGCATGGTCGTTCGTGCGCTCGGGTGGTGGCGCTCATGCGCGCTGGATGCTGACGAGCCCCTGTATGCCGGCTACGCCTATCCCAATGACAATCTAGCCGAGGATTACACCGGTCCTGGCGCGCCGTACTGGGCCTGCGAGGCGTTCGTTCCGCTTGCGCTGCCGCAGAACGACCCCTTCTGGCTGGAAGAGTGGGCACCAATCGATGCGCCTGTGCGCTCGATGCAGGAACAGCCGAGCATGCTGCTGGTGCGCGGCGAGTCGCATGTGTGTGCGTTTTCCGCCAAACAGTATTCGGCGGCTTCGGTGCTGCAGCGCATGTCGAAGTACGGCAAGCTCTGCTATTCCACGGCGTTCGGCTGGAACGTTTCGCGCGACGTGGAGGGCATCTCGAACTTCGCCGTGGACAGCGCGCTTGCGCTATCCATCCTCGGTACCGGTCAGTTCACGGGGCGATCTCGCATTGAGGACGGGCGCGTAGAGGACGGCTATGTTTACAGCCTGTGGAGCTACCGCGGGATCGCCCAGGTTGAAACCTGGCTCGTCCCCATCGACGCGCAACGGCACGTCCGCGTGCACCGCGTGTCGGCGCTCTACCCGCTGAAAACGTACGAAGGGGGGTTCCCTGTGTTCGGCTGGACGCCCAAGTACGACGTGTCGCACATCGGACAGGGTTCGGCGGAGTTGCTCCTTGCCGATGAGCGCGCTCGCGAATGTGGTGTGCGTCAGGTGAGCTCCATTGCCGATATCGCAGTCGAGCGCGAGGCGATCGTGCGCGCCCTTGGCCAGGCGGGGTTGTCTGGTCTTGTGTCTGAGCTGGGGGATGAATGGTCCGAGCGGTCTGCCGAGGCGGTTCGCCAGAATCCGAATACCAATATCTATAGCTGCGAGCAGAACGCAGTGCCGGTGCTGAAGGCATCGCTTCCGGTGGGGACCTCATGTCTGGCGTGCCTGGTGGTTGGCCAGTCGGACCGCATTGAGAATCGGTGAACGGTCGGAATTTGTCGGTGAGCGCGCCAAAAGCCCCCTTTCTTGGAAAAGTGCTTGCGCCGCGCTCAGTCGAAGCTATAATTCAACTTGTTTAGCAAACTAGTTTACTAAATCTGGTAAACAAGAAAGGAGCGAGCGGTGGACAAGAACGTGGTTCTGGTATCGCACGGTCGCTTGGCTGCGGGCGTGGCAGATGCCGTCCAAATGGTGTTTGGCGCCAGCGCCGGTCTTAAGGCCTATGGTCTTGCTCCCGACGGCAACGTGGTGGAGCTCATCGCCGGACTGCGGGATGAGGCAGCGGCGCATGTGGACGTTCAGTACGTGGTGCTTGCGGATATCTACGGCGGCAGCGTGTGCAACCAGTGCCTACAGCAGCTGGCTGAGCTGCCCAACGTGAAGCTAGTCGCGGGGCTGTCGATGGCGCTTGCCCTGGGTGTGCTTGCCGTGCCCGGCGCGCTCGATGAGGCTCAGCTCGCCCAGGTCATCGCAGATGCCCGCGAGGGCGTGCGCGAGGTCGCGTTCGTGCATGCGGACGACCCGGTGGACGACGGGGCAGACGACTTCTTCTAGACGCCGCAAGGGCAAAGGCGCAGGTATTCACCGCGCGCCGTCAGGGCGTGCGAGGGAAAGGACATGGATATGATCAGCATGGCTCGTATCGACGACCGTCTTATTCACGGTCAGGTAGCCGTCAAATGGAGCCGCGAGCTCGAGATTTCGAGGATTATTGTGGCGTCGGATAGCATCGCGTCGAATGCGGTGCAGGTGGCGGCACTGAAAGGTGCGGCGCCCTCGGGGGTCAAGGCGGCCATCCTGCCCATTGCGAAGGCACAGGGTATCCTGGCGGATCCGCGCGCTGTCGATATGCGGATCCTGCTCATCTCGAACGACCCGGCCGACCTGCTGGCGGTGTTCGAGGGCATCGAGGAGCGCCCGGTGCTCAATGTGGCGAATTACGGACGCATCAACGGGCCGATCGGGGACAAGGACAAGATTTCCGATTCCGTTTACCTGACAGGCCATGACAAGGAGGTGCTGCAGCAGATCAATGCGCTGGGCTGCGAGGTCATTCACCAGCCGCTGCCCGATGATCCGCGCCGGAACCTTATGGAGCTCATCTAGGCAATCACGCCATTCGGCGAGTGCATATGTCCGCTTGATTGAAGGGAGAAGCATGGACATTACCTCCGCCCTGATCGTCGGCTTCGTGCTGATGGGGGCAAAATTCCTGGATTGGTGGGCGTCGACGCAGCTTGCGCGCCCCATCTTCTGCGTGGCGATTCTGGGTGCGCTGCTGGGGCACCCAACCGAGGGCATCATCCTCGGTGCCCAGCTCGAGTTGGTGTTCATCGGCAACGTGAGCCTGGGCGGCGTTATGCCCTCCGACGTGACGATGGGCGCGATCTTCGGCGCGGCGTTCGCGATTCTGCTCGGCCAGGATGTCGAGGTCGCCATGACGCTCGCCATTCCCCTGTCCGCCCTGGGCACCCTGCTGTACTCCTGCATGAAGATCGTGGTGACCTCGCTGGTGCCGCGTTTCGAAAAGCTGCTGGAGAACCACAACTATGCGGGATACAACCGCCTGTGGGTTGCCCAGCTCTGCTGCTTCGAGCTCTGCTACTTCGTGCTCGGCGTCGCTTGTACCCTGGCCGGCCAGCCGGTCGTCGAGGCCTTCGTGAGCGCAATCCCCGCTTGGCTGAACGCCTCGCTCAAGGTTGCCGCTGCAGCCCTGCCTGCCCTCGGCCTGGCTCTGCTGCTCAAGCAGCTCTACACCAAGGAGTCGTTCCCGTTCTACTTCCTCGGTTTCGGCTTGATGGCGTTCTTCGGTTACAACAACGTGACCGCCGCCACGCTGGCAGACGACGCGATTACCCTGACGTCGGCGAACACCCCGCTGCTTTCGCTTGTTGAGATCGCCGTGATCGGCGGTGTGATCGCCGCGGTGACCATCTTCAACGAGCTGCGCCGCATCGATGACAAGGCGTCGGTTCAGAAGGTTGCGGCTTCGACGAACGACGAGGAGGATTTCTTCAATGACTAGCATCGCTACGACCGCTGCCTCCAAGGCGGGCCTGACGGAAGGTAAGAAGAAGCACATCATCTTCCGCCTATTCACGCGCGTATGGTGGCTCATGTTCTGCACGTCCTACACCAAGCAGCAGGGCACCACCACGGTATGGACGCTCGAACCGTTCCTGGCCGACATCTACGGAAAGGACACCGACGAGTACTATAGCTCCCTGCAGCGCCACCAGAACTTCTTCAACACCACCCCGATCTTCGCCTCGTTCATCTACGCCATCGTGATTTCCATGGAGTGCGAGCGCAAAGCAGCCCTCGATGCGGGCGAGGAGTTCGACGACGCTTCCATCGAGGCTGTCAAGGTTGCCCTCATGGGTCCTATCGCCGGTATTGGTGACTCCATCCAGCTCTCCTGCCTGCGCGTGATCGCCACCGGCGTTGCCATCGGCTTCTCCCAGCAGGGCTCCTGGCTCGGCCCCATTCTGTTCGCACTCATCTACAACATCCCCAATCAGATCATTCACTGGCTGTGCGGCTCGCTGGGTATGAAGCTCGGCACGGGATTTGTGACCGAGGCGCTCGCATCGGGCAAGATGCAGGCGTTCACCAAGGGTTTCACGGTGCTCGGCATGGTCATGGTCGGTGCCATGACCGCCCAGTTCGTAACCGTGAAGACCACGCTCGTCATCCCCACGGGCGGCGCCACCTTCGACCTGCAGGCCATGCTCGATTCCATCCTGCCCGGCCTGGTGCCTCTGGCGGTCACCATGGGCTCGTTCTTCTACCTGCGTCGCAGCAAGTCGAAGAACAGCGCGATGATCTTGCTTGCCATCATCTTGGTTTGCTGCGTCGCGTTTACCCTGCTCGGTGTGACCGGCGGTGTGAAGTAACGCCGAGGTTGCGTATTTGATTCATGCCGGCAAGGTGCCGGATGCTGGAAGGAGCCCCCGTATGAATATCTGGATCGCGATCGTGATGATACTCATGATGGCGCTGGTGTTCACGGTCGGGGGCTTCTTCTTGCGTCTGCGCCTGTATCGCGGCCTGTCTGCCCAGATCGCGCGCGGCGAAGCCGCAGCTGCGCTTGAGCGGCTCGAGGGATTCTGGGCACGGGCGGTGCTCTCGCCATATGCGCGCGAGCGGCTGTGCTTCTTGGCGCTTGCCGGCGCCGCAAGCGCGGACGCGGCCGGCACCAAAGACCTCGTGGCATCGTTCAATGCGCTGATGAAGCTGCAGCTACAGGACGCCCAGCGCGCCGAGGCGCTCAGCGATGGGTTTCACGCGTTTGCCGCGCGCCGCGACAGCGCGCATGTGCGGCGCATCCTGCAGGAGATGAAGCAAGGTGGCTTCACCGCAGCACAGCTTGCGGCCTACCGGCGCCATGCCGACGTGGTCTGTCTCGGCTGCGGGGAGCGGTACAGAACGCAGCTTGAGAGCACATATGCGACGCTTTCGGGGCGCCGCCGCGGATACGCCGCATATCTGCTCGCAAGCATATACGGCCGGGCGCACGATGAGCGCGCGGCGGCCATGAGCGCGGAGGCGCAGCACCTGCTGGGGCTTTCCGCCGATACGATCGATAGGAGCATTCATGTCTGCACAACGTTTTGATGTGCCCGAGGCCGACGCGCGCTGGGTGGACGATACGCTGGCCAAGCTGCTTTCACGTTTCGCAGCCGAGCGCGATCGTGTGGGTACGGCGATCCCCTACATCGCGGAGGACGGTCGCTATCGCAAGGACCTCTCCGCCGCGCCGGAGGACCTGATCTGGTGGACGAACGGCTTCTGGCCGGGCATCCTGTGGCAGTGCTATGCCGCGACGGGCGACGACGTGTTTGCGCGCGTGGCGTCCGGTGTCGAGGACAAGCTCGATGGTGCCTTCGATCGCTATACGGGCCTGCATCATGACGTGGGGTTCATGTGGCTGCTGTCGTCGGTTGCGAATTACCGGCTCACGGGCTGCGAGCGCAGCCAGGCCCGCGGCCTGCATGCGTCGCATCTGCTGGCCGGGCGCTACAATCCGCGCGGCAAGTTCATCCGCTCGTGGAACCGCGATCGCGCCGGGTGGGTCATCGTGGATTCGATGATGAACATCCCGCTGCTGTATTGGGCCAGTGAAGTGCTCGGCGACCCGCGCTTTACCTATATTGCGCAGGACCACGCCGACACCGTGATGACCAAGACGGTGCGGGGCGACGGTTCCTGCAACCACATCATCGTGCTCGATCCCACCAGCGGCGAGCTTCTGGAGACGCCGGCCGGTCAGGGCTATGCATCTGGTTCGAGCTGGAGCCGCGGGCAGAGCTGGGCGCTGTACGGCTTCGCCCTGTCGTACCGCCATACCGGCGAGCATCGCTATCTCGATACGGCCAAGCGCGTGGCGAACTACTTCACCAGTCAGGTTGCCCAGACGGGCGATGTCGCGCTCCTCGATTTCCGCCAGCCGGCCGAGCCGGTGTTCTGGGATGCGCTGGCAGGTTGCATTGCGGCGTGCGGGTTGTTGGAAATCGCGCGCGCCTGCACGGGTTCTGAGCGCGAGGGCTGGGTTGCCTGGGCGCTGCGCATCCTGCGCGCCACGGACAAGCGCTTCTGCGATTGGGACATCGAGCACGATGGCGTGGTTACGATGTGCTCGGGTGCGTATCACTCGGAGCACGATCGCCATGTGCCCATGGTGTACGCGGATTACTACTTCCTTG
The DNA here is from genome assembly GCA_902470695.1 of uncultured Collinsella sp. Lineage (GTDB taxonomy): Bacteria > Actinomycetota > Coriobacteriia > Coriobacteriales > Coriobacteriaceae > Collinsella. The sequence continues at coordinate 84,841 of CABRHH010000006.1, read as the reverse complement.
AGGCCGTGCTGCGCCTGGCGGGGAAGGATGCGCTGCTGTGGTAACGCTGCTTCGTGAAGATGCGCAGGCGGTCTTGGCTGCGACGCGCATTCGCCTGCTGTGCCTCGATCTGGACGGAACGCTGCTTGATGACGAGAAGAATATCTCGGATGCCAACCGTGCCGCCATTGCACGTGCCCGCCGTGCGGGTATCGCCGTGGCGATCGCGAGCGGGCGTCATCCCTTTAGCGTCGAGCAGGTTACCGAGGACCTGGGGATTCCGGCCTGCGCAGTGTGTCTGTCGGGCGCATACGCGGTGCTCGGGGATGTCTGCGTGCACGCCTGCCCGCTGGATGGAGCGGTCCTCGAGAGCCTAATCGGCTGCGCGGAGCGGCAGGGCGCCTATATCGCGATTTCCGGCGCAGGTTTTAACCTCACCTGTGGCTTCATCGATCGCGGCCCGGGGGAGCCGCCGGCGTTCGTGCGTCGGTACGAGCAGGTGCCCACGTATGCGGACCTGCGTGTTCGCTTCCGTTCCTGCGAGGGGGCCGCGCTCAAGGTGGCGCTTCATACGGAGACCGATGAGGAGTACCTGCAGCTGCGTGCTGCGTTGGATGAGCTGGACGGCATCGAGACGGCGCGCTCGGATATACGGTGGGTCGACGTTACCGCCGCCGGCTGTTCGAAGGCGGTGGGCATCGCGGCGATTACACAGGCGCTGGGCCTTGGCAAGGATGCCGTTGCAGTTATGGGTGACGATGAGAACGACGTGGCGGCGCTGAGGACGGCTGGCATCGGCATCGTGCCCGCCAACGCGTGCCCCGATGCCCGCGCGGCCGCCGATGTCATGGTGGCGAGCAACGTCGAGGACGGCGTTGCCGAGGCGATCGCGTGGCTCTTGGGCGCCTGCGATGACGCATAGCAGGAGGTGAGAATACATGCTGGTACATAACCCGGTGCTGCGGGGGTTCAACCCCGATCCGTGCTTGTGCTGTGCACGCGGAGTCTACTATATGGCGACCTCGACGTTCCAGTGGGTGCCCGGCGTGTCGATCTATGCCAGCGATGATCTCGCACACTGGCGTTGCCTCGGCGGCGCATTGACGGGAATCGACCTACGCGGTGTGCCTGATTCCGCAGGCATCTGGGCTCCCGACCTCACCTTCGACGGCACGCGGTTCTGGCTCGTCTATACGGTGTGCAAGCAAATCGATGGCATCTTCAAGGACGTTGAGAACTACGCGATCTGCGCCGAGAACATCGAAGGGCCGTGGAGCGAGCCGATGTTCGTGAACGCATCGGGGTTCGATCCGGGGATGTTCCACGAGGATGGGCGTCATTACGTGCTGAATCCCCAGTGGGACCCGCGGTCGCTGCCGGGCCATCATCGGTTCAATGGCTTGGTTATGCAGGAGTTTACGCTTGGAGACGGCCTGGTGGGTGAAGCTCAGTTGGTGCTGGGCAACAGCGATGCGGTCAACTGGTTGCGCGAGGGCCCGCACATCATGAAGCGCAATGGCTGGTACTACATCGCGTGCGCCGAGGGAGGGACCGGCCGACGGCACCGCATCCGCATGGCGCGCTCTCGCAGTCTATGGGGCCCGTATGAGATGGACGCCGATCCGTTGGTGACTTCATGGTGCCAGGATGTTCCGTTGCGCCGCGCCGGCCACGGCAACCTGCTGCAGGCTGATGATGGCGCCTGGTACGTGTGCCACCTGTGCTCCCGGTATCTCGATGAAGGCGAGCGCCGCGGGGCGTTCGGTGAGCACGAGGCCGGCGTCAGCCCGCTGGGTCGCGAGACGGCGCTGCAGCGTGTGGTCTGGCGAGATGGGTGGCCGCGCTTGGCGGACGGCGGCATCGCGCCGTATGAGTACGTTGAGATTTCGGGGGCGAGCGAGTGCGCCTGCGATAATGTGCCGTCGGCTGGCGAGCCGGGGTTCCAGTACCGTGCGGAGTTCTCGTCCGTCGATTGCCTGTGGCGCGATGGCTGGATGGTTCCGCGCCATATCGACAAGGAAGCCCTGCAGGTGGCGGATGGCATGCTGATGTTGGCGGGCGGCGATTCCCCGTCCTCGTGGTTCGACCGTAGCTGTCTGTCCCGCCGGGTGCTCAGCCATGCGTGGTACGCAAGCGTGTCGTGCGCTCTGGAGCCGGTGCACTACAACCAGAGCGCCGGCCTGATCTGCGAATACGATGCGCGGGCGTTCGCCTATGTGCATCTTGGCCTCGATGAGGCTGAGGGTTGCCGGGTTGTGGATGTGCTGACCTGCGCGAACGGGGAGTTCCAGGCGCTTCTCGGCGCAGCCGGCCGCCTGCGCGTTCCTGCGGAGGTCGCTTGGGTGCGTCTGGGTGTGGCGGCAGACGGGGCTGCCATGCGGTTCTATGCCGCATGGGAGGGCGAGCCGCTGCAGCCGCTGCTCGACGCCTCGGGTACCCCGCTTGCGTGGGATGCATCCGTCATGAGCGACGAGCGCATCGACGGTTGGGCCTATACCGGCCAGATGATTGGCGTGACCTGCGTGGACATGTGGGACAAGACGGCGTCGGCTCGCATGCGCGCGTTCGAGTACGGTGATGGAGACCATGGGGGTGTATGGACATGCGTGCGGTAAAGCTGTCGCTTGGCGTAGTTGATCGGCAGGGCAACGAGCGTTGCCGCTTCGAGGGCTTCGAAGAGGTGGTACTCTCCTGGCGCGGGGCGTTTCACGAGGGTGACCGCATCGTGGTGACATGCGACCGCGATGCGGCCCGCGTTGCCCTCAAGCTCGATGCTGCGCTTCCCGAGAGCTTGGTGCTGCTCAAAGGTGGGGTATTTGAGTTTCCCGTGCCGGTTGACGAGACGCATCGCGACTATGCGCGCGGTGTGGCGTTCGCAGGCGAGCGGCACTGGTGCTATGTCCGCGTTCCCGATTCGCGCGAATGTGCTGCCTGGAGGAATGTGGCGCACAACGCCTATGATCGGCCGTTGCCCGGTGGGGTGTCGCCATGCGCGTTTCCCCATGCGAGTACGAACGTGGCCGGCGCCAATTCGCAGTTCTATGCGAAAAACGCCATCGATGGGGTCTTTGAGGCACGCGGGCATGGCAGCTGGCCGCATGAGAGCTGGGGTACCACCGGCAGCGATGAACCGTGGCTTCGCGTCGAGTTCGGCGAGTCCGTGCGCATGGACGAGCTGAGGCTGTACCTGCGGGCCGATTATCCGCACGACACCTGGTGGCATCGTGCGCACGTGTGCTTTTCCCAGGGTGAGCCACTCGATATCGCCCTGTGCCAAACCGCTGGGGCGCAGCGCTTCGATCTGCAGGGGCGCACGGCGAGTTGGATCGAAGTGCGCCCGTATGGGAAGGACGACCCTGCAGGCTATGCGGCGATCTCCCAGCTGATGGTCATGGGTGCGACGAAGGAGGCCCTCCATGGGTAACTGTCCGTTGCCGCCGTGGTTCGAAGCGGCGCGTGCTGCCGGCTCGATGCGTGTGATCATTTCGAGCGATGTGGCGAACGAGGCAGATGACCCGTTCGCAATCGCCCATGCGCTTCTGACTCCCGCGTTCGATGTGCGTGGAATCATTGCGGCGCACTATGGGGAGGCGGGATCGTCCGCTCGCTCGGCCGAGTTGGCTCATGACTTGCTGCGATCTATGCCGGGGGTATCTGTGCCGGTGATGGAGGGGTGTCCCGTCCCGCTCGACGGCCTTGTCGGCGGAAGCGCTGCCGAGACCGTTACGGTGCGCCGACTTATCGAGGAGGCCTTGGCTGACGACGGACGCCCGCTGTATGTGCTGGCACTCGGCTCTTTGACGGACGTTGCCTGCGCGCTGCGTGTCGAGCCGGCGATCGCGTCTCGCATGACGGTGGTTTGGGTCGGCGGCGGCCGGTATCCGCAGGGAAGCCACGAGGCGAACCTTGCACGGGATCTCACGGCGGCGCGCGAGGTGTTCGCCAGCCCCGTCGAGCTGTGGCAGATTCCGTCGGGTGCCTACAAGCAGCTGGTGGTATCCGTTGCCGAGCTGGAGCTCAGGTTGTCCGCCGCAGGTCCGCTCGGAGCAATGCTGCTTGGGCATATGAAGCGGTTCGCGGCCGACGCCATGGATAGCAAGCGCTGGATCATGCCCGAGTCGTGGGTGCTCGGAGATCAGGCGGCGGTGGGCGTCCTGCTGGCCGAGATGAAAGGCTGCTATCGAAATATACCTGCGCCGTCGCTGAGGGATGACTGTCGCTATGGCGCGCCTGCCGAGGGTGTTGGCGCGCGGACTGTCCGCGTATACGACGCCGTGGATACCAGGTTCATTCTGGAAGACCTATTCGCCAAATTGATGCTGTATTCCGCTCGCATGGGCATGTAATAGGAAGGAACATGATGGCACGAACCCAGCTGACCTTGGACGCCTCCTTGGCGGGGCTCGACAGGCTCGTTACCGAGGAGCTGCAGCAGCTGCTCGATGCGGCGCGCGATGCGGTCGGTGCGCGCGTGGTGATTCCGGCTGGCACCTACCGCATCGGGTCGGTGCGTATGTACGGGGACACGGAGCTCTACCTGGAGGCCGGTGCGCATATCCAGGGCTCGGATGAGATCGCTGACTACACCGATTGGGACATCCCCACGACGCTCGCCTACACGCTCGACCCCGAGATCGTGCGCATCCAGAGCATCCCGGCTCACTACACCAAGGCGCTGCTCACGATCGCCGATGCCGACAACGTCTCGATTGCCGGCGAGGCCGGCAGCTCGTTTGACGGTGTCGACTGCACCGATCCGGCGGGTGAGGAGGGGTTCCGAGGTGCCATGGGCATCCGCATCTGCCGGTGCCGCAACGTGACGCTGCGGGGTTACACCTTCGAGCGCGCCGCGAACTGGAGCCACCAGATGGACTCGTGCGAGAACGTCTTCATCGACGGGGTGACGATTCTGGGCGGCCATGATGGCTTCAACGTGCATCATTGCACCAACGTGCATATCACGCGCTGCGATATCAAGACAGGCGATGACTGCGTGGCGGGATTCGATGCGCAGAACGTGACCGTTGAGGACTGCCTGCTGAACACCGCGTGCAACGCCATCCGCCTGGGTTGCGTGAACCTGCTGGTGCGGCGTTGCCGATTCGTCGGTCCGGGCGAATATCCGCATATCCTCGATGGCAAGCACCATATGCATGCGGCGGTGAAGTACTATGCGCCGGAGGGGGATACGTATCGCGGAGATGCCTGCGGCTGGCGTCTGCATGAGTGCACGTTTGAGAACCCCGGCAGGCTGGTCAACTACGACTTCGGTTCCGAGCGCGGCTATATGATCGCGCGTCCGCTGGTCGACGTGCATTTCGTCGACTGCGCGGTGCACGGTGCGAGCATGACCTCGTTTTTCAAGGGGAGCGCTGCGGTGTCCGGCCTGCTGGAGTTCACGCGTTGCGCGGTGGAGTACGCACCGGATGCGGAGTCGGCCGACAAGCCGTTTGTGCAGCTTGGGGACGGCGCCCATCTGCAGTTCAATGAGAGCTCCTACAGTTGCGCTACCGGTGAGCCGCTCAGCGGCCCGCGCACGGTCGAGGCACACGAGGTCGTTGCCGAGGTGTTGCAGAAGCTTTAGTGCCAGCAGGACATACTCACACGAGTCATTTTAGAGACAGTTGCGCAATCGGCTGTATGAGAAAACTCTCATTTTGGCAGCTCGCTATTGCATCCCCATGGGTGGACTGAACCGGAAGCCAACATGAAGGCTGGTTGAGTGAATTCTGCCACGCGATAGGGGTGTGCGCACCTTGCACAACGCAAGAAAGAAAGCCTATCAGCGGATTGGAAGGAGAGAGCATGAATTCTGTATCGATGTGTAGGCAGGTTAAGTTAGTTATTGTTTTGTTTGCTGCTCTGGTCGTTGGACCCTTTTGTTCTATGCGAGCCCAGGCGGCAGTTCCTGCCGTCTCAGATAACGTTTTTGTTAAGAGCGACGAGGCGAGCAAAAACTATGACGACAAAACCGTTTTAATTCTAGGCAAGGCCCGCCATAGCTATATCCGCATAAGCCTGGACGGGTTGCCCTCTCAGATTGAGAGCGCAGCACTTGAATTTACCTACAGCAAAGGCGAGACGAAGAATCAGCTGGTCATGTGCGAGGCGGGCGAGGTTCTTACCGATAATGGCGTCGAAACGCAGGAACGCTGGACGCAAGGCAACCTTACATGGGCGAATCGCCCTCTTGACGTTGTGGGCGGCTGGAGCTCGACGCAAAAGGCCGATGCTTCCCTTGTCGTAGATGTGACAAGCCTGGTGAAGGAGACGGTCTCGAAGGGGAAGACCGAAGTTTGCATCCATCTGACGACCGTTGCGGTTGATGATAATAAAACAGCCGCAGTTGAGTACAAGCGCAATCCGAAGCTTGTTATCAAGACGGGCAACGAGGAGGAGCCCGTTGCGGTTGAACAGGTTCGCAGCCTTACGGGCTCCTACAACGACGATGCAGCAGTGGTCCAGCGTTACGTTAAAATTCGCTCTACGGACGGGACGTACCTGAAGACGAATGCACAGGGCGGCGTGGCCACTACGAATGATGCGCGCGATGCGTCTGTGTTCGCGTTGTACATGACGCATTTCGATTCATATACGGGAAATGATTCAAGCGATCTTGAGTGGGCAAAGGACTTCTGCTCGTTCAAGGATGTTGTAACCGGGAAATTTCTCACCATACAAAACTATGACGAGGACGGAAAGCCTTACTATAACGAAGAGAACGGAACATACACCATTCGTGCGGACGCTCCTTGGATAAACTGGAACGAGCGCTTCGGACTTGTGTACTATCCAGAAAGCGATGTTTACGAAATCGCCAGCCATTTGAACGTGTATCGAGACAACCTTGGCTATCACGACTACCCTCTATTTCTTGATGAGACGCTAGCCTGTTCGGAGACGGGCACGGCGACCAAGTTCGTATTTGAAGAGGTCAACGGGGCGGACGAACTCGAGGTTCGTGCAACGGTTTCGGGCACTTCGGCGATATTGGCCTGGTTTGCCGTCAACGGGGACGTCGATCCGGCGCATTACTCTGCGGAGGGGTCGAGTGTTTCGGTTGGCGACGACGGCGTGATGACGGCGACGGTCGAGGGCCTTTCTACAGGTTTACATGAGCTTACGGTGACGTATTCCGCATCTGGCGCTCGACAGAACGACCAGGTTGAGATCCGCATATTTAACCATCCCGGTATTTTTCAATCTGAAGCGCAGCTTGATGCCATGAAAGGGCATATTGAACAGGGTGAAGAGCCTTGGATGTCCGACTACTTGCGCCTGAAAAACACGGTCCCCAATAATATGGCCGGCTCGGACTACGAGCCGCAGCCTTTGGCTGCGACTGGCCGAGGTGAAAACACGCCGGCCGGCCATGAGATCGCTACGTTTGAGCAAGGGGGAAATGCGGCATATTTCAACGCTCTCCAATGGGTCATTACGGGTGATGACGCTTATGCCGAAGCCGCCGTGCGAACACTGAACGCATGGGCAAGCGAGCTCCAGATTGTCGATGGGCGCGATCGCATTCTCGGAGCTGGAATTAACGGCTACCGGTATATCAACGCAGCCGAGATTATTCGCTATTACCATGGCGGATATTCGGGCTATAGCGATGCCGACTTCGCTATGTTCCAAGACATGTGTCTCAACGTGCTATACCCAGTGATTGAGGATCTCGGTGCCCCCATGTACGCAAACGGCAACTGGGATACCGGAGCGCTTATCACGCTGATCGGCATAGGTGTTGTCTGCGACAACGAAGAGATTTATGACCGCGCGATTACGATGTATCAGAGCCCGTATGTGAACGGGTCGATCGTTAACTACATTTCAGACTGGGGCCAGTCCGTTGAGGCAATGCGCGATCAGGCGCATGCTCAGCTTGGCGTCGGATACATGGCAGATGTTTGCATGATTGCCGAACATCAGGGCGATGATTTGTGGAGTCTGTACGACAACCGCCTCGCTAAGGCGTTTAATTGGGCTGCTCAGTACAACCTATACGGCAATCAGGATGATCCTTCGTTCCGTGTTGAGCCCATTGCCGATCTTTTTGGTCGCACACAATGGAAGACCCTTGACGAGCAAACGATTAATCGCGGTGAGCTCCGCTCGGTCTACGAGGCCCCTCTTGCCCATTATTCACAGGTGGAGGGCGTTGATGTCACTTGGATGACCCGAGCAGCTGAGGCGATGCGCCCTCAGGGCTACGTCCATAACGACAACCTGAATTTCGGCACGCTCACCACATATAACGGTCCTATTGAGGATGGACCTGCAGAGCCGTATTTTCAGATGCGTACGAGGCTCGAGCCATGGTATCAGCGTACGTGGAATACGGTTGAGCAGTACGGTAGCTCTGAGAATAAAACGGTTGCCGAGACATTGAATTCCTACTATGCTCCCGACGAAGTGGGCTCTCCGATCAATTCTGCACGACGAGCGAATGCGCCGTTTTATCAGCTTGAAACGCTTGAGGATGGTTCGTATGCCTTGCGCTGCGTGTCGACGGGGAAATACCTAAGCGTGACGGGCGAGCGGTATGGTGACCAGGGTGATTTGGTCGTTGCATTTGCTGCCGATGAGGTCGGTGAATGCGAGAAATTCATGTTCAAGAGCATGGGCGCTGGCTATTATTATCTCCAAGCTGTTGGTAGCGAATATGCAGGCCGTACAATCAAAACGATTGTTGAGGGTTCTGCTGACAACCCGGCGGATGCCACTCTGCGGATGGTTCTTAGCACTTTGATTCCTAAGACAACAACTGAAATCACAAATGAGTTTCGATTTGAAGCCATTTACGCTACAAGGGATACGGCCCTTTCTGGTGTCGAGCTGGCCGACACGACCGAGCTTGAGGAACTCATCGAACGGGCCGAGGCGGTTTCAAACGAAGATGGTTTGTATACTGAGGACTCATTCACGCACTTGCAGAGTGCTCTCGTCAGCGCTTACGACGTGCTGGATAACGCTCGTGACGCCAAGGCCGACCAGGTTGAAGTTGATAAAGCTGCAAACGAGTTGAAAAGTGCAATTGATGGGCTCGAGTGGGTTACGAGCGATCTTCCGACCGACAAAGGGGAAGGGGGTGCGCAAGCTGGAGACCCCGGCGGTGCATCTTCTGGGAAATTGCCTGCGACCTTTGATTCCGGCGCGGCGATGACGGTTGCTGCAATTATGTTCGGTCTGGTTGGCGCCATTGCCATTCGAGCGGGAATTAAGAAAGGCTGACCTATGTTTGGCTGACGCGTAAGATGATCCGGGCTGCATTCGAATGGTGACTTTGCGCACCGCCCGGTACTTCAATTTGCTTGCCGCACTACGTGTTCACGTGTAATCGTCTCAAATCCGGAATCGATTCCGGATTTGAGACGAGTGTCACCGAAGGCGCAGATGAGCAGGCGTTCTTACCGTGCTTCTTTTCCGACTGGATCAACAGCCAGGCTGTCTGCCTGGACATGGCGTGGTGATGCTTCGAATTGCATGCAAGTACCGCGTTTCCCCTTCTAACCCCAATGATTTCAAAAAAATTGTATAATTTCAAAAGCAATGAAATTATACAATTTCGGAGAAATCATGGATGAAGCACTCGAGTATCTAAAGACAAGCCTGGGGGTTAACGGAGAGGTGGTGGCGTGGGACGGCACAGCCAACCTCCCGCTCTACTTGCGCGAATCGGGCCCGATCGGGCTTGTCGAAACGGAAGGCGGTGCGTTCTTGCTCATGCGCCCTCAGGCGAGCGACCTTCCGTCGATTAAACGTGCGTACCGTCAGCTGCAGACTCGAGTGGATGCGCCTGTTGCCATGTGCGTTCCCTCGGTTGACGCTCGGCAGCGCCGGGCGCTCGCAGTGCAAAAAGTGCCCTTCATTTGTCCATATAAGCAGGTGTTCCTTCCTTTCCTTGGTATGGAGAGCAAAGAATGGGGACGAGAAGGCCTCCGGGTGCCTTCCGGCATTCTGCCATTTCGCGCACAGCAGGCAGCGATTTGGGGCGCGCTAAAACAGGGGCCTTATACGTTGCACGACCTTCGAGAGGCAACGGGTATAAGCGCAGCGGCTGCGAGTAAGGTGGTGGCTGAACTCGCCGCGCGCGGTCTGGTTGAACGCACCAAGCGAGGCAAAACGCTACATGTGATGCCGATGGGGGCGGATGGGCTGTTGCGCGAGCATGTGGGGGAGCTTGCCTCGCCTGTTGTTCGTACAATGTTCGTCCGTAGGGTGCCGTGTGTAGACGCGCTTCCTGACGCCGGCGAGACAGCGCTGGCGATGCGGAGCGCACTCAACGCCCCTCGCATCAAGGAGAAGGCGGCTCCGCGCTCGATTGCTTCTGAGTTGCACGGCTATGTGGTTGCTGAGGGGGAGATTCCAGATGACCAGATGGCTTATGTGCAAATCTGGCGTTACCAACCCCTCTATTCCGGGCATAAGGAAATCGACTCGATTTCGCTCGCCCTTTCGCTCGCCCATCAAAGCGATGAGCGGGTGCAGAGCGAGCTCGACACACTGTTTGGCAGGGGGTACCAATGGGGAGCAGCGCGGTAACTGGACTCGATATGTTCCGAGCCTACATGACGGGGCTGGAGGGTTCTTATGCGGTAATAGGTGGGACAGCATGCGATGTCCTGCTTTCCGAAGCTGACTTGCCGTTTCGTGCAACGCATGATTTGGATATCGTTCTTGTTGCGGACGGAGGACTTCCGGAGGTTGCACGCGCAATTTGGAAGATGGTTCGCGATGGCGAGTATCAGTGTGGACGAGGGAGTGGGGACAAGGCGTGTTTCTATCGATTTACCGCCCCTCGAACCGAGGGCTTTCCATCAATGATTGAGCTATTCAGCAAAGGCCCGGACTTCTTGCCAGATGCGGAGGGGCTAGAAACCGCCCCTCTTCATATTGATGATGAAGTGAGTAGTCTTTCTGCCATCCTGCTCGATGACGATTATTATGACCTGTTGCTGAAGGGCATTCGGACGATTTCGGGAGTCTCAGTACTTGATGTGACTGCCATCATCCCCTTTAAGGTCAAGGCGTACTTGGAATTGAGCGACCGAAGGAATCGCTTGGGCGACGTCGATTCACGTAAGGTCAAGAAGCATAAAAACGATGTGTTCCGTCTGGCTCAGCTTCTAACGGGGCGCGAAAACATCGTTCTCCCCGATGAGATTGCTCAGGATATGAGGTTGTTTCTTTCTGACTGTTCGGGAAGTTCGCTGAATCTCAAGCAGATTGGTATCGTCGGCCCGTCGATGGCGACGCTGCTGGAAACGATCGCCGGGGCATACAGCCTGGCGATCGATGCCGCCGGCTTGTAGCTTGCGGCATCCCTACAGCGTCGAGGACCCCCACTGCACGCTGCAGCCGAGCACCTGGTGCGGGTCGATCTGGCCTTCGCCGGAGATCTGATCGAGCAGGATGCGCGCGGCCTGCTCGCCCTCGGCCTCGGATGGCTGCACCACCACCGATACCGAAGGGCTCGCCACGCCCGCCCACTCGGTGTTGTCGAACCCGAGCAGCCCCAGGCGATCGGGCATGAGCGGGTAGAGGTCCCGGCACGCCATGTAGATGTCGGGCAGCGCCCAGCAGTTGGGGGCGAATACGAGCGTCGGCGTGGTGCCGTCGACGTTTTCGTGCAGGAAGGTGCGCACGCGCTCGCGGTCAACATGGCTGTCGTCGATCAAAAACTGCGTGAAGCCCAGGCTGTGCGCCTCAAGCGCATCCACAAAGCCGCTGAAGCGCTCGATGCGGCTGGAGATGAGCCCCGGCGTGGCCGTGACCACCAAGAACCGCTCGTAGCCCTTGTTGATGCACGCCTCGACCGCCTGATAGGACGCCTCGTAGTTATCGGTTTTCACCCAGTTCGACGTGAAGTCATAGAGCTTGGAGTCGATGAACACAAGCTGCTTGCCCGCCTCGGAGATCGAGGCGGAAAGCTCCTTGAACTGCGCGGTGGGCTGCACGATGAAGCCGTCGACGCCCAGGGCCAGGAGCCGGTCGATGTAGGCGAGCTCGTCGGCGCGGTTGAAGTTGGAGCTGCATACAAGCAGGCGGTAGCCGGCTGCGCTCGCCACGCGGTCGATGCCCTTCACGATCTGGTTGGCGAACGTGTTGGTGATGTCGCCGATGATGACCCCGATCAGGTTGCTTTGCTTGGCGTTCATGCCGCGCGCGAGCGGGCTGGGCTCGTAGCCGGTGTTCTTGATGGCCCGCTTGATGCGGTCCTGGGTTTCCTGCGACATGCGCTCGGTTTTGCCGTTCAGGAAAAACGAGACGGTTGTTTTCGAGGTATTCGCCATGGCGGCGATGTCGCTGATGGTGATGCGCTTCTTCGCGCTTGGTTTGGATGTGGCCATGGCGAACCCTCTTGTGTATGTGTGATGGAACGTAAACCAGTTTATCATGCATGCGCGTTGCAGGTTTGGGGTTCGTGTGCATCGGGTGAGGTGCCGATGTTCGGCTGTCGGCAAAGCAGCGCTGCGTTCGGCCATCGAGCGCTCTGGGTTGATGAGGTGTCGATGCCCGCGTGCCGGCAACGCAGCTTGTGCGTGCTGGCGGCCATGGCAGCTATGGCACTTGCCGTCGACGGCGATGCGGGCATGCGGGCCGGCGGGCAGCTGGTGCGCCGGGTGCGCGGTCGGGCGCACCGCAGCCGGATGCGGCGCGCTCTGCGGGTTGAACTCGCTCATAAAAGTGTGCTGTAGAGAGAAAAACTCGCTCATAAAAGTGTAAAATGCGAGGTAGACGAGCTGATAGGAGATTTCGATAACGGCGGGGGCGCAGGCCTTGCGAATGGGGTAGTGACGGGCTCTTGCTCGGCGCTTGCCGATTGCGTATCGAAGATGCTGGGTTGGTTGAGAAGTCGCTGCATCTAAATGCGGACGGCACCCGACGCGCCATGACGCCAGGTGCCGTGTGAAAAGCCGTTCAGGCTCGTTGCAGGGCTTGGAAGTGCGGATGCATGTGCAGCCGCGCGGCGCGAGCATGCCTTGATGCGTGCCGCGCTCCCTACGCGCGGGCGGCGCGGGCGAGATCCATGGCCTCGGCAGCGACCTTCTGGACCTGGGAGAAGCTCCCGTCGGCGAACAGCTCGGGCTTGACCATCCAGGTGCCACCGCAGGCGATGATGGAGGGGCAGCTCAGGTAGTCGGCCACGTTACCGGTGCTCACGCCGCCGGTGGGCATGAAGCGGTGCCCCACGAACGGAGCGGCAAGTGCCTTGATGGTGTTCAAGCCGCCGTACTGGGCCGCCGGGAAGAACTTGGTAACCTCAAGCCCCAGGGCGCGCGCGGCGGTGACCTCGGTGGGCGTCACGGTGCCGGGCAGGACGGGGACCTCGCGCTCGATGCAGGCGCGCACGACCTCGGCGGAGAAACCCGGGCTCACGATGAACTGAGCGCCCGCCGCCTGGGCCTCGTCGAGCTGGGCGAGGTTGAGCACCGTGCCGGCGCCCACGCACATCTCGGGCTCGGCGGCGGCCATGGCGCGGATGCACGCCGCTGCGCACGGCGTGCGGAAGGTGACCTCGGCCGAGGTCATGCCCGCGGCCATAAGGGCGTGGGCGAGCGGGGCTGCGTCTTCAACGCGGTCGAGCACCACGACGGGGACGATGAGCAGGGATTCGAGCTTCTCGTAGAACGATTCGAACATGGCAGGTCCTTTCCGGGACGCGAATGGGAGGGAGATGGTGCCGGCACGGCAGGGTGCCGGCACCGTGAGGAAAAAGGAGGGAGCAAAGATTGGGGCGGCTGCCGGCAGCGTGCCGACGCCGCGGCGCGAGATGCGTTTGCCCAGGCTCGCGGCATTGCGTGGCATGACGCGCAGGACGGCGGCCAAAGTCGCGCCGCGCCTTAGCGGGCGACGCGCGTGCCGCCGCCGTGCGCTGCGATGGCGGCGATTTCGTCGGCGGTCACGAGGTTGGAGTCGCCGCGGACGGTGAGTTTCAGCACCGAGCCGGCGATGGCGTAGTCGATGGCCTGCTGGCCCTCGAAGCCGAAGGTGAGCGCGTGCAGGTAGGCGCCGGAGAACGCATCGCCGGCGGCCACGCCCTCAAGCACGTGCACGTGGTGGACGGGGGAGAACCAATGGCGCTCCTGGCCGTCGGCGCCAGCGAGCAGATCGTCGTTCGCGGCGCTGTAGAGCATGCCCATCCAGTCGGACTCCTCGACCGACGCTATGTTGCGGATGACCGACAGCACCTGCTTGCAGCCGAACTCGGCGCAGATCTGGCGGGCCATCTCCACGTAGTCCTCGCGCTCCTCGATGCCGTGCTCGAGCGAGCCCGACACGCAGGTGACGCCGAGGCCCGCCGGCGCGTCCTCGTCGTTGGCGATCACGATGTCAACGAGCGGCAGCAGCTCGCGCATGGAGCGCTGGGACGCCTCGGGGCTCCACATCTTGCCGCGGTAGTTCACGTCGCAGGCGGTTACGATGCCGCGCGTGCGGCAGGCCTCGAGCGCCTCGCGGCAGGCGATAGCCATCTCCTCGGAGATGGCGGGGGTGACGCCGGAGAAGTAGAAGAGCTCGACGCCAGAAAGGATCTGGTCCCAGTCGAATACCGTATGCGAGGCCAGGTTGATGGCCGAGTACTTGCGGTCGTACACGCAGCCGTTGCCGCGCATCGAGGCGCCGACCTCGAACACGTAGCTGCCCAGGCGGTCGCCGGCGCGCACTACGCGCGAGGTGTCCACGCCGTAGGCGCCGATCGAGCGCAGCGCGCACGCGCCGAGACGGTTGCTGGGCACCACGGAGACGTAGGCCGCGCTGCCGCCCTGGTAGGCTACGGACAGGGCCGCGTTGGCCTCCGCGCCGCCGTAGCGCACGTCGAATTCGCCCGCCTGCTCGATGCGCAGGTGGTCTTTGGGCGAGAGCCTCATCATGATCTCGCCGAAGGTCAAAACGGTTGACTGGCTGTTCACGATACGTTCCTCCTTGGTTAACGATACCGCATGTATCCTTTACGAAATCGGTTTCGTAATCGAGTTGTAGTATAGTGCTTGCACAGGATTTGTCACGCGTTTTTCAAAAAATCGCACGCGGAGGCCGAACGCGGGCCGCACGACGGCGGGCTGTGCGACGGCGTTGCCGGACCGGCGGATATGATCGGATGCGGGCGGGCTTGCGGGGCCAAGCGATCCGATTCACGCTGTCCGGCGGGGCTGCGCGCAAGATGGCCAGCCTGGTTGCAGCGCCGCCGCTGCCGTTTGGCGGGGCTGCTGCCGTTTGGCTGGGCCCGCAGGCGGGAGGCGAGCGCGCGAGCGCGAAGGAAGGGGTTGCCGATGGCGCGCATGCGCATTCGCGACATAGCCGAGCAGGCCGGGGTGAGCCCCGCCACCGTCTCGCGCTATCTCAACAACACGCCCGGCCAGATGACCGAGCAAACGCGCGCCCGCATCGCCGAGGTGATCGAGCGCACGGGATACAGGCCCCGCACCGCCGCGCGCAACCTGCGCCGCGAGCGCTCGGGCCTGCTGGGCGTGATCATGGCCGACGTGCAGAACCCCTATTCGAGCGCGATGCTCGAGCAGCTCTCGGCCCAGGCCGCGGCTGCCGGATGCGCGCTCATGACGGCGTTTTCGGGCGGGGACGCCGCGCGCGAGAGCGAGGCGATCGAGCGCCTGGTCGATGCAGGTGTAGACGGGCTGGTCGTCAACGCCTGCGG
Organism: uncultured Collinsella sp.; assembly: GCA_902470695.1. Classification (GTDB taxonomy): domain Bacteria; phylum Actinomycetota; class Coriobacteriia; order Coriobacteriales; family Coriobacteriaceae; genus Collinsella. The sequence continues at coordinate 69,207 of CABRHH010000006.1, read as the reverse complement.
CGGTAACGACGAGGCGCTGGTCCGCCTGGCCGCCCGGGTGCCGCTCGTCCTGCTCGATCGCGAGGCGGAGCCCGGCGGGGTGGATGTGGTCACGTCGAACAACGGTGAGCTGATGCGCGGTCTGGTGGCCGATCTGGCAGCTGCCGGCTGCACCCATCTGGCGCTGCTCACGGAGCGCGTCGATGTGAGTTCACCCCGCCGGGAGCGTGCGCGCGCCTTCGAGCAGGCCGTACGCGCCGCGCGGGTGGCGGGCGAGACGGTGGTGCTCGACGAGGATGAGGCCAAGCGCGCCGCGCAGCTCGACGGCTGCATGGTGCGCACGGCTGGCGGCAAGCTGGGGTTGGTGGCCGCCAACGGCCTGGTGTTCCTGCGTCTGGTCGAGGCCCTGGCGGCGTTCGGCCCGGCGCTGCCGCAGGGACTGCGCGTGGCCACGTTCGACGATTATCCCTGGAACCACGTGCTGTTCGGCGGCGTCACCACGGCGGCGCAGGACACCGAGGCGATCGCGGCGGCGGTTCTTGAGCGCCTCGAGCTGCGCCGTCACCGCGCGGCGACGGCGGTGGGGGAGGCGGCGCGGGTCGAGGCCGTGCGCATCGAGGTGCCCGGCCGCATCCTGCGGCGCGCCTCCACGCACCGCTGAGCGGCTCGGCCCTCGCATCGGGCATCGGCGCGGGAGCGCGAGGGCGGATGCGGGGCCGAGCCCGGTTTCGCGAGCACGCGCCCATCGCGCCCGCCGCAGGGTCCTCAGCACCTGCGCTTGCCGATGCGATGTTCTCCTACAGCTTCGCCAGTTCCTCGGTGCACAGGGCGTCCAGGCGCCGCACCGTTTCGCGCATCTCCTCCTCGCGGGTTTCGGGGTGGATCGCGCAGATGCGCAGCACCTTCATGCCCTTGAGCTCGGTGGTGTAGATGGCGGCGTACCCGCTGTCCAGCATGCGGCGCGAGATGCGGGCGTTCAGCTCATCGAGCTGCTCGGGGCTGCAGCCGTCCGGGCGGTAGCGGAAGCACACCATGGCGAGCTGCGCCGGTGAGACGATCTCGACCTGCGGATTGCGCTCGAGTTCGTCTTGGGCCCAGCGCGCCAGGTCGAACCCGTGCTCCACCGCCGCGGCGAGCGCATCGGAGCCCATCGTCTGCAGGGTGAACCACAGCTTGAGGCCGCGCGCCGGGCGGGTGAGCTCGGGGCTCAGGTTCGAGGGGTTCGTGAGCTGCGCCACGGCTTCCAGGTCTTTGAGGTATTCCGGGTTCACGCTGAGGCTGCGGGCGAGTGTGCCCTCGTTGCGCACGAGCAGCATGGCGCAGGAGTAGGTTTGGAAGAGCCATTTGTGGGCGTCCCAGCTCAGCGAGTCGGCCTGCTCGATGCCGGCGAGCAGGTGCCGCTTCGAGGTGAGCAGCGCCGACGCACCGATGGCGCCGTCGACGTGCAGCCACAGTCCGTGCTCATGCGCCACCGCGGCGACCTTATCGATCGGGTCGATGGTGCCGGTGTTGGTGGTGCCGGCCGTGGCGGCCACGAAGAAGGGCTGCAGCCCGGCCGCGCGGTCGGCCTCGATCGCACGGCGCAGGGCGTGCGTGTCCAGGGTGAAGTCATCACGGCAGGGCAGGATGCGGATGCGGTTGGGGGCGATGCCGGCGATGTGCAGCCCCTTGGCCACCGAGCTGTGCGCCTGGTCGGACAGGTAGGCCACGCCCGTGTGCCAACCGCTGGGCTCGAGCAGGGCGTCGCGGGCCGCCACGGCTGCCGTCATGTTCGCCATCGAGCCGCCCGAGACGAAGGTCCCGCCCGCCTCGGGCGGAAAGCCCGCCTGGTCGCAGAGCCAGCGCAGCAGGCTGTGCTCGGCCATGCAGCCGCCGGGGTAGTTGGCGAACCCGCCGGCGTGGCGGTTGTAGCCCGACACGATGAGGTCGCCGAGCCAGGACAGCGCCGTGACGGGCCCGGGGACGAAGCCCATGAAGCGGGCGTGATCGAGGTTGGAGCCGCAACCCACCACGGTTTCCTGCATCTCACGCATCACCTCGTCGAGCGCCCGGCCGCGGGCGGGGATACCCTCGCGTGCGATGGCGGCGAGGTCATCGCTGTCGATCGGTGTGATGACCGGACCCTCGGAGAGGTGGCGGTTGCGCCCGAACAGATCGCAGACGAAACGGATGGCGGCGAGCTCGACATCTTGCTCCTGGGCTGCTCGGTTGGTGTGCATGGGTGGATTCCTTTCTCGATGCCGTTGGCGTGCCGGCGCGGCGCCGCCGGCGGGGACGGGTGGCCGCGTGCGCCCCGCTTGCGCGTTCGGCGGGGCGCACGCGGCGTATGGGGCTGATGGGTGCACTCCATCGTGTCAGAGCGAGAGCTATGTGTGAAATGAATCTCTTGCAACATGATATTATGTTTTGGAATAGCTCCTGTTTGGCAGGGGTGAATCCCGGTGGAGGGAAGACCGTTTGTCGCGGCGGGTGGAGCGGGTCCGGCGGATGGGGCGGGAGCGCCCGGCAGGCGGCTCACCATCGGCCGGGCAGGGGTCCGGCAGGCGAGATGGGGCCCGGTGCGGCGTCATCTGCGAGCGGGGCTCCCGGCAAGCGGGGCGTCATCGGCATGCGGGATAAGGACCCAGCGGGCGGGTCACCATAGGCGGCCGGGTCGCCCGCCGATGCGAAGAGAGAGGAGCGGCATCATGGAGCTGCGGTCGGTCGAGACCTTTCTGGCGGTGGTGGAGCACGGGACGTTCTCGCGCGCCGCCGAGCGGCTGGGATACTCGCAGTCGGCGGTGACGGTGCAGGTGGCGCGCCTGGAGCGCGAGCTGGGCGTGCGCCTGTTCGACCGGCTGCCCCGCGGCGTGGCACTCACCGAGCAGGGGCGCGCCTTCGTGTTCCATGCGCGCGAGCTGCTGGGGGCGGCCGCTGCGGCGCGGGCCTCGGTGAGCGCGCGTCCGGGAGGCGCGCGCGAGCTCACGGGGACCTTGCGGCTGGGTGCGGTGGAGTCGGTGTCGACAGCGCTGCTGCCGGGGCTGCTGGCGCGGTTCGGCGCGCGCTGTCCCGGCGTGCAGGTGGTGGTGGCAACCGAGCGCCGCGAGCGGATGGTGGATGGGCTGCGCGGCAACGCGCTCGACATGCTGCTCACCTTCGAGCACCGCCTGTGCCTGTCAGGTTTGGTGACGCAGGGGTTGCGCCGCGAGGCGGTGTGCTTCGTGGCTGCGCCGGCGCTGCTTGAACGCTGCGGCGCGCGTGCAGCGGCGCTCCCGGCCGATGCCGGTAGCGTGCCCGCAGGTCCGCTCGACCCCGCGGTGCTCGTCCGCCTGCCGTTTGTGCTCACCGAGCGCGGGGAGAGCTATCGGCTGGAGCTCGACCGGACGCTGGCAGCGGCGGGCCTGCGTCTCGACCCGGTGGTGGAGGCGGGCAACACCGAGACGCTCGTGCATATGGCCGAGCTCGGTGTGGGCGTGGCGTTCGTGCCCCGTTTTGCGGCGGCGGCCCCGTTGGCGACCGGCACGCTGCGCGAGCTCGCCGTGGGCTTGCCGCCTGTAGAGATGGAGCTGCAGCTGCTCCGCCATCGGAACAAGTGGATCGCCCCGCACATGCAGGTGTTCATCGACCTGGCACGTGAGGAGTTTGATGGCAGCGCGAGCCGTGCAGATGCGCGCGACGTCCATGAGGGGTAGGATGGGATACTTCTGGTCGCCGAGTCGCCGATAGGAGAACCGATCATGGCCGATACCCGCAATGTCGACGCCGCCGCCGTCATGTCGATGGTCGCTGCGTTGGGCTTGGCGCCCGCCGCCTCGTCGGGGCAGCAATCCGATACCGAGAACGCCGGGCACCCGGCGCGCCCCGCCACCGCCCCCGCTGCGGCGCACCCCGCATCTGCGCCGCTGCCGACGGTGGCTCCCACTTCCGCCGAGCCCGCCTCCGCGGCAGCGCCCGCCTCGAAGGTGCCGAGCTCTGCCGCCGCAGCGCGGGGCACCGCGAGCGCCGCGCCTGGCGCCGCAGCTTCGGCAGCCTCTGAGGCGCGCCCTTCGAAGCCGACGGCAGCTTCCACTTCCGCAGCCCAGCAGCCGGTCTCGCCCGCCCCCGCCGCCACCTATACCGCTCCGGCCGCTGAGGAGGTCCGCGCCCGGATCGTCTCGGCGCTCGCCGCCGAGCTCACGCTGGCTCCGGCGCGCGTGGAGGCGGTCGTGGCCCTCATCGAGGAGGGCGCCACGATCCCGTTCATCGCCCGCTACCGCAAGGAGGCCACCGGCGGCATGGACGATGTCGCCCTGCGCACCCTGGACGACCGCCTGTCCTACCTGCGCAGCCTCGAGGAGCGCAAGAACATCGTGCTCACCCTCATCGACCTGCAGGGCAAGCTCACGCCCGAGCTGCAGGCCGAGATCGAGGCGGCCACGGTGCTGCAGCGCGTGGAGGACCTCTACAAGCCCTTCCGCAAGAAGCGCGCCACGCGGGCCTCGAAGGCGCGCGACGCCGGCCTGGAGCCCCTGGCGAACATCATCCTCATGCAGCCGCCCCGCAGCGACGATCCGCTCGCGGTGGCGCAGGGCTACCTCAACCCCGAGGCGGGCTTCGACACGCCGGCGCGTGCCTTGGGCGGTGCGCGCGACATCGTGGCGGAGGTGGTGGCCGAGGATGCCGAGAACACGGCCGACCTGCGCGCCTTCACCCAGCGCAGCGGTGCGATCCAAACCGAGGCGGTCGACGCTCAGGAGAAAACGCCGTACGAGGCCTACTACGAGTTCTCCGAGGCGGCGCGCTCCATCCCCAACCACCGCATCCTGGCCATCGACCGCGGCGAGCGCGAGGGCAAGCTCCGCGTGCGCGTGCAGGTGGATGCCGAGGCGGCCGCCGAGCGCCTGCTGGCGCGCTACCCCCGGCGCCGCGGGCCGTTCGCGCCCGTGCTCGCCGAGGCCATCGCCGACGGCTACCGGCGCCTCATGGCCCCCTCGCTCGAGCGCGAGCTGCGCGTGGACCTCACCATGCGCGCGCAAGCCGACGCCATCAAGGTGTTCGCGAAAAACACCGAGAGCCTGCTGCAACAGCGCCCGGTGCGCGGCGCGCGCATCATCGCGCTCGACCCGGGGTTCCGCGCCGGCTGCAAGGTGGCGGTGCTCGACGAGTACGGCAAGCTGCTTGACCACACGATCTTGTATCCCACGCCGCCCCGCCGCGACGTCGCCGGCACCAAGCGCGAGCTCGCGCGCCTCACGCGCAAGCACCGCATCAACACCATCGTGGTGGGCAATGGCACGGCGAGCCGCGAGACGGAAGAGGTCGTCTCCCAGTTCATCGCCGAGTCGGCGCCGGATCTGCGCTATACGATCGTGAACGAGGCGGGCGCCTCGGTGTATTCGGCTTCCAAGCTGGCGAGCGAGGAGTACCCCGAGCTCGATGTCACCACGCGCGGCGCGATGAGCCTGGGCCGCCGCCTACAGGACCCGCTGGCCGAGCTGGTGAAGATCCCGCCGCAGTCCATCGGCGTGGGGCAGTACCAGCACGACCTGGACCAGGCCGAGCTGGGCCGCGCCTTGGGGCACGTGGTGGAGGACGTGGTGAACCGCGTGGGCGTGGACGCGAACACCGCGAGCGCGAGCCTGCTGGGGTATGTGAGCGGCATCACGCCCACCGTGGCGAAAAACATCGTGGCCTTCCGTGAGGCCCATGGCGCGTTCACCGACCGCGCGCAGCTCAAGCAGGTGCCCAAGCTCGGTCCGGTGGCCTACCTCAACTGCGCGGGCTTTCTGCGCGTCACCGGCGGCGCCAACCCGCTCGACGCCACGAGCGTGCATCCGGAGAGCTATCAGATCGCTTCCGAGCTGCTGCGGCGCGCGGGTGTGGAGCCCGCGGCGCTGGCGGTGGGCGGCATCCCGGGCATCGGGGCCCGGATTGGGCAGCTGGGCGAGGTTGCCGCCGAGCTGGGCTGCGGCGTGCCCACGCTGCGCGACATCGTGGCGGAGCTGGAGAAGCCCGGCCGCGACCCGCGCGACGACGCGCCCGAGGTGGTGTTCTCCCAGGCGGCCCGCAGCTTGGAGGACCTCGAGGTGGGCATGGAGCTCACCGGGACGGTGCGCAACGTGGTCGATTTCGGCGCGTTCGTGGACATCGGCGTGCATCAGGACGGCCTGGTGCACATCTCCAAGCTGGCGAAGCGCTATGTGAAGCATCCCAGCGAGGTAGTGGCCGTGGGCGACACCGTGACCGTATGGGTCGCCGGCGTCGACAAGGCGCGCCAGAAGATCTCGCTCACCATGGTGCCGTAACGTTGGGGCGGCGTCGCGGAAGGTTCGCGGCGCCGCCCGTTTTTGCGCGGGCCGACCCGTCGGGACCGGTCAGTCCGCCGCGTCCACACGCAGTCGGCCCTTCTCGACATGCCAGGAGATGCTCGTACATGCAGCCAGGAACGCCGTATCGTGACTCATGAGCACGACCGCGCCGCCTCCCGGGTGCGGGCATCGAGCTCGGCTGCCAGGCGCTTCGCCTCCGCGCGTGCCTGCCGCCGCGTCGATAGGCGGCGCTGGCCGCCTCTGCCACCCGTCCGTTGGACAGTTGCGGCCCTCTCCCACTAGACTGGGAGCCGCGTGCGCATGCACGCGCGAGACGAATGGAGGCGGCAATGGGTCGCATGCAGGATACCTATGAGCACGGTGACGGCCGCGAGGACGCCGGCCGACGCCCGGCGGAGCAGGAAGGCGCGCCGAGCGGGACCACTCCGGCGATGACGGGCGCGGAGGCAGGCGGGGCCAGCGCCCGTGCTGAGGACGCCGTGGCATACGATGCGCCCGCGGCGGCAACCACCGTCGCCCAGGCGCCGGCGCCTTTGGCTGCCGCGGTACCGGCTGCCGTGGCGTCCGCACAGGCCGCGGTGCTCGAGCCCGCGCCCGAGGCCCCCGGCCTTATGGACCTGCTCGCGCGCCATCGCATCGTGACGGCGGCGGTCCTGCTTGTGCTCACGGTCATCTCGGCCTGGCCGCTGCGCGCTACGTTCTCCGATCCTGAAACCTACGCCCCCATCATCCAGACCCTGGACGAGAAGAAGGGCACGGTGCTGGCGCTGTCCGCTGCCTCGGCGGGGCTGTCGGCGGGCATCTCGGCCATCCCGGGCGACGCCGGGACGCCGGTGGCCGAAAAGCTCATGGACCTCAGCGCCGATTTCATGATCGTGCTCGCGGCGATCTATCTGGAAACGTATCTGCTCACGATGTTCGGCTTCACCTCGTTTGCCCTGCTGTTCCCGGCCGCCTTCCTGCTCATGGCGTTCGCGGTGGGCACGTGGGGCCGCCTGCGGTCGAGCGCCGCCCTGGTGCGCCTGGCCGGCAAGGCCCTGCTGTTCGGCATCGTGCTGGTGGTGGCGGTGCCGGCGAGCGTGATGGTGACCCAGGCGATCGAGGACACCTACCAAACCTCCGTGAACGCCACGATCGAGGCGGCCGAGAAGGCTGCCGACGGGGCTTCGGATGCCGCGGACGCTGCGGAGGAGGAAAGCGACGATGGCGGACTGTGGGGCTTCATCCAGAGCTTGCCCGAAAAGGTGACGAGCGGTGTCACCAGCGCGCTCGACGGCGCGAAGAACATGGTGAACGATTTCATCGAGGCGCTTGCCGTCCTCATCGTGACCTCGTGCGTGATTCCGCTGCTCGTGCTGGTGCTGCTGTTCTGGGCGGCAAAGCTGGTGCTCGGCGTCAACGTCGAGGCGCCCATGCGCGCCCTGCGCCCGCGTTCGCTTGCGGGCAAGAAGCGCCGGGCGTAAGGGGGCGCACATGTCCTGCATGCCCGCGGGCGACATCGACCGTGCGCGCGAGGCCCTGGCGGCCTCGGGCAGTGCGCTTGAACTGCGCCAGGATGCCGAGGGGTTGGCGCTGGTGGGGGAGTCCCTGACGGTGCGCGGCGATTTCAGCCGCCTGCTGCCGCGGCTGCGCTCCGCCTCGCTGGCCCGCGAGCTGCTGGTCCGCGCGGCCCGCGTGCGCGGGGTCGAGCGGCCGAGCTGCGTGGATGCCACGGCCGGCCTGGGCGAGGATGCCCTGCTGCTCGCCGCCGCCGGCTTCACGGTGACCTTGATCGAGCGCGACCCGGTGATCGCCGCCCTGCTGGCCGACACGCTGCGCCGCGCCCGGGAGGTCCCGCAGCTGGCGGAGGCCGTGGGCCGCATGCATGCGCTCGAAGGGGATAGCGTGGCGTATCTGCACGAGATGAAGACCTCGCCCGACGTGGTCTTTCTCGACCCGATGTTCCCGGCGCGCAGCAAAAGCGCGGCGGTGAAGAAGAAGTTCCAGCTCATCCATCAGATCGAGCGGCCCTGCGAGGACGAGGAGGCGCTGGTGCGCGCGGCGCTGGCGGCCTGTCCGCGCAAGGTGGTTATCAAGCGGCCCGTCAAGGGTCCGCAGCTGGCGGGCGTCAAACCGAGCCATGCGATCGTGGGCAAGGCGGTGCGCTACGACTGCCTGGTGCCACCTCGCTGAGCGTTTCTGCTCGGAAGTGAGCTCGCACGTCGGTCTCGGCCGGGCGGCGTTCGGGCTCTGGTGCTGCGGCGTGGCGGCCGCTTGGGCTGCGGTGCCGGTTCGATGCGGCCGGCGCGGGCGCGTGGCGCATGTGGCGCACATGGTGTCGCCGTGGCTGGTATCGACGGCACTCGGCAGCGGATGGCATCCGGCAGCGTTTTGTGTCCGCCGCGCGCGGTACAATGGCCGGCACGCATGAGAGGGCCCGGGCAAGCGACGGGCCGCGGCGCGAAAGGGGCGAGCTGGCGTGACGATGGGACTGGTGCTTGAGGGCGGCGGCATGCGCGGGCTGTTCACCGCCGGCGTGCTCGATGTGCTCATGGAGCGCGGTATCGAGCCTGTTCACACGGTGGGCGTCTCGGCGGGTGCGGCCTTCGGCTGCAACGTCAAGTCGCGGCAGCCGGGCCGTGCCATCCGCTACAACAAGCGCTTCTGCGCCGATGCGCGCTATGCGGGCTGGGGCAACCTGCTGCGCACGGGCGATCTGTACAGCGTCGAGTTCGCCTACCGCACCGTGCCCCTCGAGCTCGATCCCTTCGATACCAAGACCTTTCGGGAGAACCCCGCGCGCTTCACCGTGGTGGCCACCGACATCGACACGGGTGAGGCCGTCTACCGCGACGTGCGCCGCGGGGATGTTGAGGACCTCGACTGGATTCGCGCGTCCGCCTCGATTCCGCTGCTGGCCCGCCCCGTCGAGCTGGCTGGTCGCAAGCTGCTGGACGGCGGCATCGCCGACTCGATCCCCGTGCGCTGGATGCTCGGGCAGGGGTACCGCCGGACCGTGGTGGTGCTTACCCAGCCGCGCGGCTACCGCAAGGAGCCGAACCGCCTCATGCCGCTGCTGCGCGCGGGCCTGCATCGCTACCCGAAGCTGCTGGCGCGCCTGGCCGATCGCCATCTGCGCTACAACGAGACCCTGGACGCCATCGAGCGGCTCGAGCGTGAGGGGCGGATTTTCGTGGTGCGCCCGAGCGAGACGGTGGCGGCCCCGGTGATGGTTCGCGATCCGGAGGTGCTGGAGCGTATCTACCAGGTGGGTTGTCGTGACGCGGCGGCGCAGGTCGCAGCCCTCGAGGCGTATCTGGGTCCTGCGGGGGCGGACGAGCCCGCCGTGGAAGAGCGGCCTGCCGCCGGACGCGTGGTGTCGGAGCGGCCTGTCGCCGTGGCCGTATCCTCCTCGCCTGCGGCCCCCGCCACCGTGCCTGCTTCCCCCGCCGCCCCGAAGGAGGCACGCGCATGAAGCTCCAGCAGTTGCGGTACGCGGTGGCCATCGCCGAATGCGGCAGCATCAGCGAGGCCGCGCGCCGCCTGTTTGTCTCCCAGCCGAGCGTCACCGCCAGCCTGCATGAGCTGGAGCGCGAGATGGGCATCGAGATCTTCGAGCGCGGCGGCCGTGGGGTGAGCCTCACCGAGGATGGCGAGACCTTCCTGGGCTACGCACGTCAGGTGCTTGAGCAGGCCGACCTGCTCGAGAGTCGCTACAAGGGTCCCTCGCAGGAGCGCGCGCCGCGCTTTGCGGTGTCCTGCCAGCACTATTCGTTCGCGGTCGACGCCTTCGTGGACACCATCCGCGCTTTCGACGCGCCGCGCTACGATTTCACCCTGCGCGAGGAGGAGACGCACCAGATCATCGAGGATGTGGCCCGTGCCCGCAGCGAGTTGGGCGTGCTGTACCTGAGCGCTCGCAACCGTGAGGTGATCGGCAAGCTGCTGCGGGCGAGCAACCTCACCTTCACGGCGCTGTTCCGGGCGAATCCGCATGTGTTTCTGTGCGCCTCCCATCCGCTGGCCGCCCGCGAGCGCGTCACCCTGGACGACCTGGAGGGCTATCCGTACCTGTCCTACGAGCAGGGGGCATACAACTCCTTCTACTTCTCCGAAGAAATCCTCTCCACGCTCGACCGCAGCAAGAACATTCGGGTGCGCGACCGCGCGACCCTGTTCAACCTGCTGATCGGCTTGGACGGCTACACGGTGTGCTCGGGCGTGATCTCGCACGAGCTGAACGGGGAGAACATCATCGCCCGCCCGCTGGAGGTCGACGAGTACATGGAGATTGGCTTCATCCGTCGGCGCGAGGGCCATCTGTCGCGCTACGGAGAGGTGTACGTGGAGGCCCTGCGCCGCTACACCGCCGCGTGACCTGCAGTTTGGGGACGGGGTCATTTCGTTTGCTCGCAATTTGGGGCCGCGGTCGTTGACAGTTTGGGGACGGGGCCGTTTCGTTTGCCCGAAGTTTGGGACTGCGAGCGTTTTCTTGTGCCTACACCGCATAGCCCAGTGCGCGCCGGTGCTCGCCGGACGTGAGCCAGCCGAGCGCCTTCGACACCCTGCCCTACGACGGCGTGTCTGCATCGGCTGATGGGGTGGACCCATCCGCGGCGCTGCGATGGATGCTGTCGATTGAACGAAACGACCCCGTCCCCAAAGTGAAAAACGAAACGACCTCGTCCCCAGTGGTGCGTCCCCAGTGGCGGAGCGACGACGGATGCGCTGCCCGGCTTTGCCCCGCTTGAACGAAACGACCCCGTCCCCAAAGTGAAACTGGCCTAGAGGGCCCCGCTCCTCGTGTATTCCGCGTGCATACCGCTGTGCGCCCGGGTGCACGCAGTGGGGTTCGCATAGACTGATGGGCGCGGTATTCGAGGCTCAGATGGAGCGTGCCGCATGATGCGCCGGAAGGCGCGGACGAGACGCCGGGATGGCGTCGGGTGCCGAAGGCATGGCACCGAGGAGGCGCCGAGGGGCGCAGAAGGAGGACAGGTATGTCCGAGTACATGGAAAACGACGAGAACATGGTGAACGAGGACGCGGTGGCCGTCGAGGCCGAGGCGTCTGTCGAGGACGAGGCCGTCGTCGACGCCGAGGCTTCCGAGGAGGTTGCCGAGGCTGCTGAGGACGTTGCGGCCGAGGATGACGCTGCCGAGGACGAGGTTGCCGAGGAGCAGCCGGTCGACATCGACGAGCAGTTGTTCGACAAGGTTCAGCGCGCGGCCCGTCTGCTGCGCAACCGCAAGGCCGCTATGGCCAAGGAGGCCGAGGCCGACCAGGCGCGCATGAACGACCTGCTGCGCGCGCTCAAGCTGCTCGACCTCAAATCCCAGATGGAGCAGAAGGAGATGGCCGACCTGCTCGGCATGCGCCTGCGCGAGCTCGACGCCCTGCTGCACCAGGCCGAGGAGGCCGGCGTGGTGACGCGCGTCAAGCCCGAGGAGGAGGACATGCGCCTCGTGCTCGTGTCGGCCAACGAGGATGCCGAGGAGCTTGCCATCGCGATGGGCTCCAAGCGCAAGAAGCTCGTGGCCCAGCTGTCCGCGGTGGATGCCGAGGACATCGTGGCGCTCATGGACAAGATCATTGACCCGCTGACCGAGCTGGGTCTGGATAACGACGATCGCGGTGGTTTCGGCGGCCGTGACGACCGTGGCGGTCGTGGCGACCGTGGCGGCTTCGGTGCGCGCGGTGGCGATCGCGGCGGCCGTGGTGGCTTCGGCGGCGGTCGCGGTGGTGACCGTGGCGGCCGTGGCGGCTTCGGCGGCCGCGATGACCGTGGCGGTCGCGGCGGCTTCGGCGGTGGCCGTGGTGGCGATCGCGGCGGCTTCGGCGGCCGTGACGACCGCGGTGGGCGCGGCAGCTTCGGCGACCGCGGTGGGCGCGGCGGTTTCGGCGGCCGTGACGACCGTGGTGGCCGCGGTGGTTTCGGCGGTCGCGATGACCGCGGCGGTCGCGGTGGGTACGGCGATCGCGGGGGCCGTGGCGGCTTCGGTGACCGTGGCGGGCGCGGCGGTTTCGGCGGCCGTGACGACCGCGGCGGTCGCGGCGGTTATGGTGACCGCGGCGGGCGCGGCGGTTACGGCTCGCGCTACTAAGTCACGCGCAACATCGCTGCAGGCCGCGTGAGGGCTTCAGGTCCCTCGGCTCTGCAGTCCGCTTCATAGCCAAGCGAAGCCTCGATGCATCTGCATCGGGGCTTTTTCATGCGCCCGGCGCGTGTGGCAATCGGCCGGGCGGCCGCTTCTGCGATTGGGGTGTGAGCGAGTGGGAGCTGTCACACGCGTTTCGATGGGCTGGGTGCGTTTCTGCGATCGGGACATTGCCCGCCATAGAACGCTGCCGTCGCATGTTGCCGCCGGCGGAGCAACAACGTGCTAAGCCGCCTGGCACCGCACACTACCGGCGGCTCAACAGCGTGCTGAAAGGTGCCCGCCATCGCGCGCTGCCGTCAACGGAGCGGCAACGTGCTGAAAGCGTGATGCTTCCATTGCGAGGTCGAAATTGAACTTCAGCGTGCTAGACTTCCCATAATTGAACTTGCAGGTTCAATCTCACGGACAATCTTCAAGCTGCAGCCTTGTTCAAATTGAACTTTTTGGAGGCGATATGTCGGTCGAGGTATTCTCCGCGCGTCTGCGCCAGATGATGGGTGAGCGTGGCTTCAAGCAGGCCGATGTGATTCGCGAGGCGTCCGCACGGGGCAAGCGTTTAGGAAAAAGCCAGGTCAGTCAATATGTGAGTGGCAAAACCATGCCGCGCCACGACGTCCTTGCCATCCTCGCCGACCTGCTCGGCGTCGAGCCGTCGTGGTTGTCCGGTGCGAATGCGGAGCGAGGGGCGGATACCGCACGGGAAACGGATGCCGCACGGGAAACGAATGCCGTGCGGGAAACGGATACCGCACGGGAAACGGAGCCTGCGCGCGTCGCGGCCACCATGCAACAAGCGCGCGCCGCGCGGGTAGCGGGCCCGACGGGCTCGTCGGATGCCGCCGCGCCGGCCGCCTCAGGAACGCCATCGGTGCCGGCCGCCCCGCTCGCCTCGGCTGCCGCTCAGGCCACAGACCCCGCGCGAGCCGCGGCGCGGCCTGCCGCCGCGCACAGCACCCGTGCCCCGCACGACGACGCCAGCAAGGCCGTTGAGTCCGGGCATGCCGCCACATCACCTTCCAGCAAAAGGAGCGCTCCCATGCGCACGTTCAACAAATCATCCAAGCTCGACAATGTGCTCTACGATGTCCGCGGCCCGGTGGTCGACGAGGCCGAGCGCATGGAGGACGAGGGCGAACGCGTCCTCAAACTCAATATTGGCAACCCGGCCCCCTTCGGCTTCCGTGCGCCCGAGGAGGTCATCAAGGACATGCGGCTGCAGCTGATCGACTGCGAGGGCTACTCCAACTCGCGCGGTCTGTTCTCCGCACGCAAGGCGATCATGCAGTACGCGCAGATCAAGAACCTGCCCAACGTGGACCTCAAACATATCTACACGGGCAACGGCGTCTCCGAGCTCATCCAGCTGTGCATGCACGCGCTGCTCGACGCCGGCGACGAGATCTTGATCCCCAGCCCCGACTACCCGCTGTGGACCGCCTGCGCCACGCTGGCGGGTGGCACGCCGGTGCACTACATCTGCGACGAGCAGGCCGAATGGAATCCCGACCTCGATGACATGCGGGCCAAGATCACCCCGCGTACCAAGGCGCTCGTCATCATCAACCCCAACAACCCCACCGGTGCGGTCTACCCGCGCGAGGTGCTTGAGGAGATCGTCGAGATCGCGCGCGAGCACCAGCTCATGATCTTCTCCGACGAGATCTACGACCGCCTGTGCATGGACGGGGTGGAGCACATCTCCATCGCCGCGCTCGCCCCCGACCTGCCCTGCGTCACGTTCTCGGGCCTGTCGAAATCCCATATGGTGTGCGGGTTCCGCGTGGGCTGGATGGTGTTGTCGGGCAACCAGCGCTGCATGCGCGACTTCATCCTCGGCATCAACATGCTGTCGAACATGCGCCTGTGCTCGAATGTGCCGGCGCAGTCGGTGGTGCAGACGGCGCTCGGCGGCTATCAGAGCGTGAACAGCTACACGCGTCCCGGCGGCCGCGTGTACGAGCAGCGCAACTACATCTACGAGGCGCTGAACGCCATCGACGGCATCACGGCGGTGAAACCCAAGGCGGCGTTCTACATCTTCCCGAAGATCGACGTGAAGAAGTTCAACATCACCGACGACGAGCAGTTCGCGCTCGATTTGCTGCACGAGAAGCGCATCCTGATCACGCGCGGCGGCGGGTTCAATTGGGAGCAGCCCGACCATTTCCGCATCGTGTATCTGCCGCGGATGGGCGTGCTGCACGAGGCGATGGAGGACCTGGCCGATTTCCTGTCGCACTACCGCCAGGCGTAAAAGCGGTCCCGCCCCCGGCTGGGCCGCATGGTGCGGGGGCGGCCGCGCGCAGGCGTACGAGACGACCCCGTCCCCGGCCGTGCGTCCCCGGTCGGCGGTGCGCACGGGCCTGCCGCCCAGCTGCGCGCCAAGGCGTCGTGCGGCTGCTCGGCGCGGCTGCGGCAGTTCGCGATGATGGGTGGACGGGCGAATGCGCCGTCACGTCCCGGCCAACCGTACGAAACGACCCCGTCCCCAACCGTAGTCACGTCCCGGCCAGGCGTACGAAACGACCCCGTCCCCAACCGGGCGCCCGGCCGGGCGGCGGCCCCTGGCCGGGCGGCGGCGCCGTCGCGCCCCAACTGGTCTTGCAACAACCAGACCGCTCGGCGCCCCCGGGCGGCCGGCGATGACGCTCACGGTGAAAAACCCACCGTCTACCGGCAAGCTTTGGCGTTTTCCCTCCCTAAACGATAGGCTGAATCTCAATGGCTGGCTGCGCACACATGCTGCCGTGCGCTGCCGTTCGCAAACCCGGCGAAGCTGCATGCCGGGTGGGGAGGAGACCTATGGCCACGATGGTTCAGGGGACGCCATGGCGCGTCGGGGGGACACGGCGTTCGCTGCGGCAGGGGCTTGCGGCTACGTTGACGGTGGCGCTCGGTGCGCTCGCGCTGGCGGGACCGCCTGCGGCTGCGTGGGCGGCCGAGGACATGGTGCCTACGGTGCGTTCGCAATCCACCGAGCAGATGAGCTCGGATCCCGAGGTTGTATACGTGAACACGGTGGCCGACGCCGTCACGCGCACCCAGGGCTTCAGCGAGAACTGGAAGTTCAATCTGGGCGATGCCTCCGGCGCCGAGGCGCCGACCTTCGACGACTCGGCCTGGGAGCACGTGGACGTGCCGCACGATTACAGCATCAACCAGGAGTATACGAAGTCGGGCGAAGGGGAAAGCGCCTATAAGCCCGGCGGCATCGGCTGGTACCGCAAGGCGTTCCAGGTGGGCGAAGAGCTCTCCGGCAAGCGCGTGCGCATCGACTTCGACGGCGTCTATATGGATGCGACCGTCTACGTCAACGGCCAGGAGCTGGGGAACCATCCGTACGGCTACACGCCGTTCTCCTTCGATCTGACCCCGTACCTTAAGGTGGGGGAGCAAAACGTCGTGGCGGTCCGCGTGAATCACCAGACCCCCTCGAGCCGCTGGTACTCGGGCTCGGGCATCGGGCGCAAGGTTGAGCTGACCGTGACCGACCCGGTGCACGTGGCGCGCGACGGCGTTCGCGTCACCACGCCCGATCTGGCAGCCAACCAGGCGCAGGTGCGCACGCAGCTCGCCTCCACGGTGCAAAACGATGGCGAGCAGGCCGTCTCGGTGGTTCTCAAGCAGACCGTCTTCCCGCGCGGCGGCTCTCCGGAGGCAGCGATCGGCTCGGTGACCACGAAGGCCGTCTCGGTCGAGGCCGGCGCCTCGGCGAAGGTCGACGCCGAGCTCACCGCAGCGAATCCGAAGCTGTGGGATACCGAGCAGCCGAACCTCTACACAGTGCGCACCGAGGTCGTCGTCGACGGCAAGACCGTCGACGTCTACGACATCGACTTCGGCTTCCGCTTCTTCAGCTACGATGCGAACACCGGCTTTACCCTCAACGGGAAGAACGTGAAGATCAAGGGCGTCTGCATGCACCACGACCAGGGCGCACTGGGCTCGGTGGATACGCGCGCCGCGCTCGAGCGGCAGGTCAAGATCTTGAAGGAGATGGGCTGCAACTCCATTCGCACTTCGCACAACACGCCGTCGCGCGAGCTGGTGGACGTGTGCAACGAGCAGGGCATCCTGTTGGATGAGGAGATCTTCGACGGCTGGACCTCCGACAAGAACGGCAACGTGAACGACTACGCGCGCTTCTTCAACAAGAAGATGGGCGACTCCAAGCTTGTGGGCGCCGATGCCGAGAAGAGCTGGGCGCAGTTCGACCTCGAGTCGAGCATCGCGCGCGATGCGAACGCCCCGGCTGTAATCATGTGGTCGGTGGGCAACGAGATGATCACCGGTGCCTCCAATGCCAAGTTCGACGCCACCGCGCACAAGAACCTGCTCGCCTGGACGAAGGCTGCCGACCCTACGCGTCCGGTCACCCTGGGCGACAACCAGCTCAAGAGCGGTGCCGCAACCTACAACCCGCAGGACACGCATAATGCCGGTGGCCTGATCGGTATCAACTACGCCGACGGCAGCCGCTATGACGGCCTGCATAAGGCGCATCCCGACTGGCGCTTCTACGGCTCCGAGACCGCCTCGGCCGTGAACAGCCGCGGGGTCTACAGCACGCAGGCGAGCCAGGCCGACGCGGGCGGCCAGCAGCTGACCTCCTACGACACCTCCTGTGTGAGCTGGGGTCATGTTGCCTCGCAGGCCTGGTACGACACCATCACCCGCGATTTCGTGGCCGGCGAGTACGTGTGGACCGGTTTCGACTACCTGGGCGAGCCCACACCGTGGAACGGCATCCAGGCCGGCGTGCAGGGCAGCTGGCCCTCGCCCAAGAACTCCTACTTCGGCATCATCGACACCGCGGGCCTGCCCAAGGACAGCTACTACTTCTACCAGAGCCAGTGGAACGAGCGGGTCAACACCCTGCACATCCTGCCGGCGTGGCAGAAGGACATGGTGATGACGGGCAAGGACGGCAAGGTGCCCGTGGTGGTCTACACCGATGCGCCCGAGGTGGAGCTGTTCTTCACGCCGAAGGGCTCAAACGAGGCGCAAAGCCTGGGCCGCAAGAAGCTGACCGAGAAGAAGACCCCGGCAGGTTACACCTACCGCATCTACGAGGGGGAGGGCGCCGACGGCACGGCGCATCGGAACCTCTACCTCACCTGGCAGGTTCCCTATGCGGACGGCACGCTCAGCGCGAAGGCCTATAACGAGCAGGGCCAGGAGCTCGATACCGCTGCGTGGTCGGGCCGCCGCAGCGTCACGACCGCCGGCGCCGCCGCGTGCCTCGTGGCCTCGGTCGACCGTCCGCAGGTGACGGATGCCGCCGGCGAGCTGGCGTACGTGACCGTGGACGTGCAGGACAAAGACGGCAACCCGGTGCCCAACGCAGCGGACAAGGTGTCCGTGGAGGTGAGCGGCGCCGCCGAGCTGGTGGCGCTCGACAACGGCTCATCGCCTGACCACACACCCTATACCTCGGCCACGCGTGCCGCCTTCTCCGGTCGCCTGGTTGCCATCGTGCGACCCACCGGTGCAGGCGAGGTCATCGTGCGCGCCACCGCCCCGGGCATGGAGGCCGCTGAGGTCAAGATCTCCGTTTCGGCCGCGCCCGGCGCACCGGCAAGCGACGCGGTGGAGTCGGTGCGCTATGCCCGCTTCCACTACGTGAAGACCGGCACCGCGCCCGTGTTGCCCGAACGCGCCGAGGTGCGCCGCGCCGACGGTACGCGCACCGAGGAAGCGGTGAGCTGGGATAAGATTCCTGCCAGCGCCCTTGCCGAGCCCGGCTCGATCACTGTTGCCGGCACCGTGGCAGGCGTGCGTATCACCTGCGTGGTCACCGCGTTGGACGATGTGGCCGCGCTGCTCGCCTATTCCACCGTCACGCCCGTCGGCACCGCGCCGACGCTTCCCGCCGCCCGCCCGGCCGTGTTGCCGGATGGCACTGTGGTGTCGGCCTCGTTCCCGGTCACCTGGAAGATGCCCGGGAACGATGCGTGGAGCAAGCCCGGATCGGTGACCGTTGAAGGCACCGCGAGCGTCTTCGGCCGCGATGTGCCCGTCACCGCTACGGTCCGCGTGCAGGCCGAGCAGATCGCCATCGGCGATAACCTCGCGCTTGCCGGTAACGCCACGCTCATGGACGTGCAGCAAAGCATCCCGGAGGGCCAGACCTCCGATTCGCTCAAGGCGGTGAACGACGGCAAGACCGCGTTCGTGAACTCCGGCAGCGGCGGTTCTGACCTGCGTTGGAGCAACTATCAGTATGCGCAGGCAGGCAACCGTCAGGCGAGCATCACGTTCCGCTACAACACCCAGATGCGCTTCGGCCAGGCGCGCGTCCACTTCTTCACCGACAGCTACACAGCCTATTTCCCCGACGCCGGTACCACCAAGCTGGCCATTTCCAACGACGGCAGCACCTGGACCGACGTGGCGGTGCGCGAGGAGATCGGCCGGGAGAGCGGCAAGGTAAAAACCTACACCTACTCCTTCGATCCGCAGCTGGCAACCTATGTGCGCCTGACGTTCACCACGCCCGACCGCCAGGCGGCCGCGCAGAACCTCAAGCCCTGCATCGGCATCACCGAGATCGAGCTCATGGAGGCGAAGGGCAGCTATACCGTCAACGCGCAGGCTGTGCTCGCCGCGCTCAAGGTCAACGGTCTCGATGTACCGGATGCGGCGCTTGCCCGCGGCGAGTACGCCACGCGGGCGCTGACCGCCACGGTTGAGCCGACGCCGGCGGGCAACGCCGCGGTGACCGTGCTGCCGGCATACAAGGACGCGATCAAGATTCTGCTGGAATCCGAGGACCACAGCGCGCGCGATACGTTCACCATCCGGCTGAACACCGTGCCGGAGGAGCATCCCGAGGACCTGGATTACCCGGCGGGCAGCATGAAGGTGAGCGCCGGTAGCGAGGAGTTGCCCGGCACGAGCGCCGAGGGGCCCGTTGCGCTTGCGTTCGATGGCGAAGCGGGAACCATGTACCACTCCAGCTGGGCGGGTGCGGCGCCGGATAAGCTGTGGGTTCAGATGGAGCTCGCCGAGCCCACGACGATCGATGCCGTGCGCTATCTGCCGCGCCAGGGCGGCGGCACGAACGGTATCGTGACGGCCTACCTCGTGCAGTACAGCGAGGACGGCACGACCTGGAAGGACGCGGCGAGCGGCAGCTGGGACGCCGACGGCACCGATTGGCGTACCGGTGCGTTCGACAAGCCCGTGCGGGCGAAGTTCTTCCGCCTGAAGGGCGTGGAGACGCTGTCGCAGAATGCCGGCAAGCGCTTCATGAGCGCTGCCGAGATTCGGCTGCGCCGCGTGCCCGAAACGGTGGATATTGCGGACGCCGTGCAGGTAACGGTGGAGGTGCCTGCGGTCGTGACGGTGGACCGTGCGGATGCCGAGCACCCGGTGGGCCCGCTTGAGCTGGGCGCCCGTGTGCTGCACGGCGATCGGCAGCTCACCTACGGGGTGGATTACCTGGTGGAGGTCGACGGCGGCACAGATGTCGGCCCGGCGACAGCTCGAATCGAGGGCATCGGCGCCTATTCCGGATCGGTGGAGCGCAGCTTCGAGGTGCGCGTGGCGGAGCCGACGCTCGAGGGGCTTTCGGTCCTGCGGATGCCGGATCGCACCTCCTATGTGGCCGGGGATGCGTTTGATCCTGCCGGCCTGGTGCTTGGCCTGGCGTGGTCGGACGGCAGCTCCACCGAGCTTGCGTGGACCCCGGAGGCCGGGATTGCGCTCGATCCGGAGGCCGGCGCGAAGCTGCCGGAGTCGCCCTCGCTGGTGGTGACGGCGAGCTACCGGGGTAAGCAGGCTACGTTCACCCTGTCTGTGGCGCCTGCGCCCGGCGGCGGTGACCAGGGCGGCGACGGCGGCGACCAGGGCGGGTCCGGCCAGCAGCCCGGCGGCGGTGCCGGTGGCTCGGGTCAGCAGCCCGGCGGCGGCCAGGGCGGTTCGGGCCAGCAGCCCGGCGGCGGTCAAGGTGGGTCCGGCCAGGACCAGCAGCCCGATGGCGGTGCTGATGGCTCGGGTTCCGGCAACGCTGACGGCGGCTCAGGCAAGGGATCCGGCAGCGGTTCCGACCTGCCCGCCACCGGCGATGCGGCCGCCTTCGCGTCGGCTGCCGTCACGCTTGCCGGCGCTGCCGCCTGTGCCGTCGGCCTCCGCCGCCGTCGCAGGAGCGGGAGCCGCTAACGCCTGTGCCGGTGGCTTTCAACCACCGCAAGAGTCGCTAACGCTTGTTCCGGTGGCGCGGGCTGGGGACTCGTCAATAGCTCCGACCCGTCCGTCACCGGCACGACAGCCGCAGAAACCTCCAGCCTGTGCCAGTGGCGCGGGCCGGGGACTCGTCAACAGAAAAACGTTGCGGCCAGGGGCCGTCTTGGAAAACGTCCGAGACGGCCCCTGTTTCTTCATGCGCAGGGATGCCCTGTGCGCTTCTGCTCGCTGCGACCCGCTGCCATGCGGACGCTGCGGCTTCGCGGGTCGATAGCCTAAAAGTCGGTGTCTGAGTGCTTTCCGCGC
The DNA here is from genome assembly GCA_902470695.1 of uncultured Collinsella sp. Taxonomy (GTDB): domain Bacteria; phylum Actinomycetota; class Coriobacteriia; order Coriobacteriales; family Coriobacteriaceae; genus Collinsella. Next base: position 48,308 of record CABRHH010000006.1, on the reverse strand, counting down.
GGGAGGCGCCCGTTCAATTGCTGCATGAGGCGGTCTTTCATGTGGATGCGCGCACGTTGACGGTGCGGTGAAGCATGGGCTGCGTCCCGAAACGTGGATGCGCTGCATGGCAGCCGTCGCACGACCGAGCGGGTCGGGCTTTTCGCATGGGAGCACTGTCAGCTGTGCACGACTGTCAGCTATGTACGGTTTGGCAGCGCTATCGGGGGATGTGTATTCATTCGAGTCATCAGGCTGGCCCTCCTACCTGCAGACTTCTCCGACCTTCAGTTAATAGTTTGCATAGCTTTTGACACAGCTGACAGCGGCGCACAGCTGACAGCGGTGCACAGCTGACAGTGGCGGAGCCGGAGGAAGGACGGGGAAGGGCCGGCGGACGGCAGGGCGAAGTGCGGGCGGATGGAAGAGGGCGTGGGCGAGGCGCGGCCGGCCGACGGGGTGGGGTGCGGGCGGATGGAAGAGTAGAGGTGCGCCGGCGGGTGGGAGATGCCGACGGGCGACAGAGAGGAGGTCCGGCGAACGGCGGGGAACAGAGGCGGGGTCGACCGGGCGAGGCAGCGGAGGACGACCGGGCGAGGTTCGGGCAGACGGCGGGGTGGGGTTCGGGCGCATGGCGATGGGCATGATGTGGGCCGTGAAAGGTGACGCGAAGGCGGAGCCCCCATCCGCGCTAAACCTGTCTCGGCGTGGCTGATGTGCATACATGTTTCACTTGGCGTGCGAAATCAGCCCGCGCCGACACGTTTTGACGAAACGAGTCCGCTCGGCTGGCCCTAATGTGCATCGGTATCGTCTGATTGTGGTGAGATTGTGTACAAATGGCCTTTTGAGCTGGAAATTGGGGAGAGCGCTCGCGTTTCGCGTGTGGATAAGTCGCCGCTGCAGCGCGATTGTCTTGCTGCAACCTTGTCGCTAGACAGCGGTCCAACCGTGTTGTTCCACGGAAACGTGCGAAAAGCGCGGAACAGGTCAAGAGATCTGTAAGATTGCGATTTGTAATTTGGGGATGAGCTCGTTGTGTGTTTGAAGCGGCCGCATCATGGAGGCATGAGCATGGTCCTGTCACATAGAACGGCGCGGATGTGCTTTCGTGCACCGCAACGCCCCGACTCTCGAGGCGCCATTCCCACTGTGTCCGCATGCCTGAGGCCAAGTGTTCCCGATGTTGAGACGCTCGATCGCGCTCGCGCGTGTCTGATCGCCCGAGGAGTGCCGAAGGAGGAGTTGGCGCAGGTTGATGTGCTGGTGTCCAGCGCGGACCTTCGTCGGCGTATCGACGGCGCGGTGCCGCATGTGTGGCCCTATCCGATTCCCGCACATGGGTTGTGGAGGCTGGAGCAGGGGCTTTTTGTGGTGCATCCGGCGTTGTGTGCACAGCAGGCGGCGGTGGAGATGAATCAGATGGAGCTTGTCGAGTATTTGATCGAGATGTGCGCACGCTACGATCTTCCGATTCGAGCGGGCGACGAATATGTTGAGCGACATGCGCCATTGGCGGTTCAAGATCTTGCGCTGCATGTGGCGGCTTCGGCGGGGCAGCGCGGCATTCGTCGTTTGAGGCGCGCTCTGCCGTTCGTGTGTGACGGGGCCCGCTCACCCATGGAGACAGCTTTGTATCTGATGTTGCGCCTGCCCCGGTGCATGGGCGGGGCACATCTGGTTGGACTCGAGTTGGCGCATCGCATGGAGGTGACCGGGAGGGCGCGGGATCTTACGGGAAGGGCGTTCGTGGAGTGCGACGCCTTCCTTGCGACGGATGGTGTCGACTTCGAGTACAACGGTATCGTGCACGAGGATGAGGAGGTGTTTGCCTCGGACGAGGAGCGCCGCCGTGCCCTGGAGGCGATGGGCTACAGCGTGCTGACGGTGACGCGCCGTGCGCTGCTCGACGCGCGGCACTATCGAAGGCTGTTGACGGCAGTGCTCCATCGGGTTGGATTGAACGTCGACCACCTGCCCGATGACTATTGGGAGCGGGCGGAGGCGCTACGCAGGTTTGCCGTGCGGGGCTGCGTACCGAGGCCCGACTCGGGCATTCGTTCCGCGGCCGATTGGGCTTGTTGAACGCTTCCTGGGGTGACGTTGGCTTGGCGGTCGCGTCGTCTGTCGTCTTGATATCGGCAAGGGTGCCGGTGATTCATGCTCGCTAGGGCTCAGAAACCAGCCGATGCGTCGCCTCTTCTCGACTGTAGAGCATACAGATCGGTGCTGAAAATATGCAGTTCCCATAGGTGGTAGGGGCAGAGTCGGATTGTATATATCTGGAAATATCGTAGGATTAAAGCAAAATTGCTTGATCCCGGTTTTGCTGCATTGAAAAATTGGATATTAGGCGCGCATCCCGTGATGAATAAAGAGACAGTATCTCACATGGCATGCGTATGCAGCCTGTGCGCACCGTCAGGGGGCGGTTCGGCCTGCAATAGGTGGGTGCACTGGGCTTTCCCCGTTGAGGCGTATGTATATCTGAAGCGCCCTGAGAGGGAATGCCGACAGGGGGGGCGCGTGGGTGCATGGGCGTTGTGTCTGTGCGCTAGGGGGTATTGGCCTGCCCGACGAGCTGAGGAGTGCTGTCAGCTGTGTGCGACTGTCAGCCATGTGAGGCCGCCAATGGCGCGTGCGCATCCGCGAGCGCTGGCAGCTGAGTGCGGATTAGTGGCTGTGTGCGCCCCCCCTGCCACGGAAGCCGGGGGAGACCGGGACTGTCGGCTGTGCGCGGTTGCCGGCCATGTGCGACTGTCAGCTGTGTGCGCCGCTGGGTCTCGATGTCGAACGGCCCGTGGGGCTGTCAGCCGTGCACGACTGTCAGCTGTGTACGGATTGGTGGCGCTAACATGAGATGGGTATTCATGAGGCTATTCCCATCGGCTTGTTTACCTGCTGCTTTCTCTGCTTCTATGAAAAATGACGCATGCGATTTGCCACAGCTGACAGTCGTGCACAGCTGACAGTGGGGTGGGGACGCGGAAGGAGCGGGGGCAGTGGCAAGATTGGCTGGTGCAACAGCGGTTGCCGTGCTGGGACCTGCGACAGATGCTATCGTGCTGGGATCTACGGCGAGGTAACGGCTCCTGTGTCGGGGCCTGCGTCGATGCAGCGGTCGCCGCAGCGGGACCCCGGTGCTCTGACGACGATGCGTGTCGAGCCGGGGCCCAGATACGGCAATTGTGATGGGCGTTTTCGTGTCGATGGAGCAGTGTGATGGCAGCCGCCGCTCCGCTTTCGTATCGGAAAGGTCGGGTGCGGTGATGGCAATGCGGACGTGATTGCGGACCATATGCTGGTAGAGGTGCAGCGATGGCGATCGGGACGGCCGCCATCGGCGTCTGCTCGTCGTTGCCTGCCGCCCCGCAGCGTTACGTTGCGCAGCAAGCGCCCTTATAGGTCGTCGACCAGCGCCGTGCTCTTGGCATATGCGGTGCTCTTCGCCTCGAAGAAGTCGGTTTTGACCATGTTGGCGTTCGAGTACTGGCCCACCCATGCCATATCGGCCGGCTCATCGCGATACCCCTCGTAGAGCTGGCCGAAGCCCAGCGAGCTCCAGCGAAGGTTGCCGAGGTATTTGATGTAGCCGGCAACCATGTCGCCGGTGAGCCCCGCAATTTGGTCGCCGATCACGTAGCGGCCCCAGGCGATCTCGGCGGCGACACCCTCCTCGAGCATCGCGCGCAGCATGGCCACGTTTTCCTCGCCAAACAGCTCGGGATGCTCTTTTTGCAGCTCAAGGATGATGCTGCGGAACAGCCACAGGTGCGTGTTCTCATCGCGGTTGATGTAGCGGATCTCCTGCGCGCTGCCGGGCATCTTGCCCATGCGGGCGAGGTTGTAGAAGAACATGAACCCCGAGTAGAAGTACACGCCCTCAAGGATGTAGTTCGCCATGAGAACGCGCAGGAAGCGCTGCGTATCGCGATGCTGCTGGAACTCGTTGTACAGCTCGCCGATAAAGGTGTTGCGCGCCAGCAGGTGCTCGTCGGTTTTCCACTGGTAGAGGATCTCGTTGCGCTTGGCGGGGTCGCAGATGGTGTCAAGCATGTAGGAATAGCTTTGCGAATGGACGCTTTCCTGGAACGTCTGGATCGACAGGCACAGGCTCACCTCGTTGGCGGTGATGTATTCGCTGATGTTGGGGAGGTTCGCCGACTGCAGCGAGTCGAGGAACACCAGAAACGACAGGATTTTGTCGTAGGCGGAGCGCTCGGCGGGTGTGAGGTTGGGGTAGTCCTTCACGTCCTGCGTGAGGTTGATTTCCTCGGGGATCCAGAAGTTGTTCATGGCCTGGCGGTACCAACTGGAAACCCAAGGGTACTTCATGTTGTTGAAGTCGTTGAGGTTGGTGGTGTTGCCGCCGATGAGGCGTCGGTCGCGCACGTCGATGTCCCCTTGGGGATTGAATAGAGGCTTTTTGGTGAGGAGCTCGCCGGTGGGCGAGGCAGTGGTGAATGTGCCGGTGATAGGGGTCTCGGTCATGGTGGGCCTTTCTGTGCGGCGTGGTGTGCGGGCAGGCGGGGTCGCCGGTGCCGCGCAACGTTGAGTCGATGGATTTCAGTATACGATTCTAAATAGGAAGCATTTGCGGTATCCTGCTATGACCACGATATGTGGATATGAAGCATACGGATACCACAAGATATTGACAGGCGGATGCGGGCGGGTCGCATGCGCCTTGAGGAGGAATCGCCCATGGAAGCCAGCACGATGCCGCAGGTGAAAAAGCGCGACGGGCGCGTTGAGGCGTACGACGGGGGCAAGATCGTCCGCGCGATGCGTCGAGCGTTCGAGGAGGCCGGCGAGTCGGCAGACGATGCCGAGCTCACAGAGCTGCTTGCGACCGTCGAGGCCTCGATGCGTGCCGCGGGGGTCACGGGGGTTGAGGGCATCCAGGATCTGGTCGAGCGCGCCTTGATGGAGCGCGCCCACTTCGACGTGGCGAAACGCTACATCCTCTATCGGTATCACCGCTCGGAGATGCGCGCGCAGCGCCGTGACCTTGCCCGCGCGGTGATGGATGGACCCGCCCCTGCAGATGGCGCGGCGTCCGCGTTGTCGCCCGCCGCTGAGGAGCTCGCGGCCTGCCTGGCTCACATCCAGCGCGATTATCCCGAGGATAGCTATGCGCTCTCGGCGCTCGCGGCGCGATTCGGCACGTATACGGGTGCCGACCAGGATCAGACGGCGCGCTTGGATGCGCTGGTGCGCGCCGCGGTCGAGCTGACGAGTCAGGAGGCGCCACGCTGGGAGATGATCGCGGCCCGCCTGCTGGCGTTCGGCTTCAACCGCGCGCTGGCTCACCGTCGTGCCCGCGCGGGCATCGAAACGTTTTCGCAGCTTGTGCGCTCCTTAACCGACCAGGGCCTCTACGGGGGCTACATCACGGCGGCCTACAGCGCCGCTGAGCTCGACCGGGCAGCGGCCTCCATGGACCCCGCGCGCGATGAGCTGTTCACATACGCCGGCCTCGACCTGCTCTACCGGCGCTACGTGATCAGCTCGCACGACCACGTGCCGCTTGAGTCGCCGCAGGAGATGTTTTTGGGTATCGCGCTGCATCTGGCGATGAACGAGGATCCCGCGCAGCGGCTCGCGTGGGTCCGGCGCTTCTATGACATGCTGAGCCGGCTCGAGGTCACCATGGCCACGCCTACCATGAGCAACGCCCGCAAGCCCGATCATCAGCTTTCCAGCTGTTTCATCGACACGGTGCCCGACAGCCTGACGGGGATCTACCGCAGCGTCGACAACTTCGCCCAGGTGAGCAAGTATGGCGGAGGCATGGGCATGTATCTGGGCAAGGTGCGTGCCACCGGCGGCTCCATCCGCGGTTTTTCGGGCGTTGCGGGCGGCGTGATCCGCTGGATCCGCGTGATCAACGACACCGCCGTGGCGGTCGACCAGCTGGGCATGCGCCAGGGTGCGGTGGCGGTGTACCTCGATGCATGGCATCGCGACCTGCCGGAGTTTCTCAACCTGCGCACCAACAACGGCGACGACCGCATGAAGGCGCACGACGTGTTTCCCGCCGTGTGCTATCCGGACCTGTTCTGGCGCATGGCGGAAGAGAGCCTGGACCAGGACTGGTACCTCATGTGCCCGCATGACATCCTGCAGGTCAAGGGCTATGCGCTCGAGGATAGCTATGGCGAGCAGTGGGAGCGGCGCTACCGCGACTGCGTAGCCGACCCGCGCATCCCCAAGCGCACGGTGCTGCTCAAGGACCTCGTGCGCCTCATTCTCAAAAGCGCGGTGGAAACCGGCACCCCCTTTGCCTTCATGCGCGACACGGTAAACCGCCTGAACCCGCATGCGCAGCGCGGCATCATCTACTGTTCGAACCTGTGTACCGAGATCGCGCAGAACACCAGCGAGATTCAGGAGGTTTCCCGCGAGGTGCAGACGCACGAGGGCGATACGGTCGTGGTGACCACGACCCGGCCGGGAGATTTCGTCGTCTGCAACCTGGCGAGCCTGTCCCTCGGCCGCCTGCCGGTCGAGGACGACGAGGCGATGGGCCGTGTGATCGAATGCGCCGTGCGGGCGCTGGACAACGTCATCGACCTCAACTTCTACGCGCTGCCCTACGCGCGCCTCACCAACCGGCGGTACCGCTCGATCGGCCTGGGTGTTTCGGGTTACCACCATATGCTGGCGCGGCGCGGCATCTCCTGGGAGAGCGAGGAGCATCTGGCGTTTGCCGATGAGGTGTTCGAGCGCATCAACTACCATGCGATCGCGGCGAGCGAGCGTCTGGCCGAGGAGCGCGGGGCAACCGAGGTGTTCGCGGGCAGCGACTGGCAGACGGGTGCCTACTTCATCAAGCGCGCCTACGTTGCCGGCGCGGGCGTCTCGTCCTCGCTCCGTGACAGCGGTGACCCTGTCCATCCAGCCGCGATGGGCGAGGGCCGCTGGCGTGAGCTCGCAGCGCGCGTGGCGGAGCATGGCATACGCAACGCCTACCTGCTGGCGATCGCCCCCACCAGCTCGACGTCGATTCTGTCGGGAACTACGCCGGGCATCGACCCGATCATGCGGAAGTTCTTCCTGGAGGAAAAGAAAGGCACGATGCTGCCGCGGGTGGCGCCGGAGCTTTCTCCGCAGACGTTTTGGTACTACAAGCCGGCGCACTATCTCGACCAGCTGTGGAGCGTGCGGGCGGCGGGTGTCCGTCAACGCCATATCGACCAGGCGCAGTCGATGAATCTGTATATCACGAACGACTACACGCTGCGGCAGGTGCTCGGGCTGTATATCGCGGCCTGGAAATACGGCGTTAAAACCGTATATTATGTCCGGAGCAAATCGCTTGAAGTGGAGGAGTGCGAGTCCTGCTCGGCGTAAGGCCGCATACGGCGCTGCGGGCGCGCCCGGTGGGGGTCAATATGCGGTCAAGCTTGAGACAAATTCAAGGTGGAGGGCGATATGCAAAACCGTTTTATATGGTTTCTGACGCGTTTGTCCTTGTATAAGTCGTGATGCGGAGGTGCCTCCTCTACATTTCCCGCTGAACCGATGGGAAACGTGTGAGAACGTGATACTATGCAAGAATCATGAAACGTTGGGTCTCATTTTGAGTGCGTTCAAAGGTTCAGAGGTGAAGCGCTATGGCAGAGGAGAGAGTCGGCCGGGCCTACGATGCCAAGATTCGTCGCCAGGCGGTCAGGATTTTGGCGTCCGGCGCGGGGCACCGGGCACTTGCGTCGAAGCTCGGTATCCCCGAGGCTACGGCGCGCCAGTGGGCGCGCTCGTACGCCGTGGGCGGTACCGCGGCGGTCATGAATGCGGGTGCCAAGCACCGCGTGTATCCATACGAGCTCAAGCTCTCCGCTGTGCAGGATCGCTTGGAGCACGGGATGACGGTGCGCGAGGTCATGGTGAAGCACGGGATCCCGAGCGAGTCCTCGGTGAAAACCTGGTGCCGCCAGTACCGCGAGCACGGCGCCGAGGCGCTGATCAACAAGCCGCGCGGGGTCAAACCCAAGCACAAGCGTGAGCAGGCGGGCGAGTCCGGGGATGCGAAGGCGTCCGAGTAGATACACGGTCGCATTGCCCTGCTGTGCGGGCGCGCAGCTGGCGTGCGGCTGTTAGTCGCAGGTATTGGCAGTCGTACTTCCAGCTCGAGCAAAAAGCAGTATTGGATATGGGGTCGAGGCGTCATGAGGCGTCTCGGCCCCGTTTTACTGTGATGCCCAGGGGTATTCAACAGAAGCCTTGCAGGTGGAGGGTGCTGCAAGCACATCGTCCGTTCGCCGCCCGTTTTCGACCCTTCACGGGGAAGCGGTGCATGCATATGCAGAGTATGGCACCATGGATAGCTGAATGCACGGAGCTGTCGAGGGGAAGCGGATGCTCTCGCGTATGCGGGGCCGGCTGCATGGCGCATGAAGCGGCATGGCCGGGTGATCTGCCTATTGTTCGCGCGTGGCGCTGCCATGCGCGTGGGAGAAAGGACGGCACGATGAACATTCGGCATGTGCTGAGGAGGTGCGCGGGCGCAGGAATGCTGGTTGCTGCGGCGCTGGTGGCCCTGCCGGTGCAGACGCTCGCCTGCACGCAGGTCTACGTGGGCTCGGAGCACACCACCACGGGCGACACCTATGTGGGGCGGTCGGAGGACTACGCGCCGCGGCACGCCAAGGCCTTCGGCGTGCAGGAGCCGCGTACGAACCCCACGTACACCTCGCAGGAATCGGACTTCAGCCGGACGTTTGCCGGGACCACCTACCGTTACACCTATGCGCGCGACCTGGCCAGCGACTGGGATGGGCATGACTTCTCCTACTCCGAGGCAGGGACCAACGAGCGCGGCGTGTCGGTCTCGGCAACGCTGTCGACCGATTACAACGACGGCATCGCCGCCATCGATCCGCTGTGCAACCCCGATAATCCCCAGGGGAATACCGCGGGTATCGGCGAGTACACCCTGACCGATGTGGTGCTGGGCGAGGCGGCAACGGCGCGTGAGGGGTGCCTGCTGCTGGGGCAGATCATCGACCAGTACGGCGCGTGCGAATGCAACCAGGTCATCATTGCGGATAGCGGGGAGACCTGGCTGTTCCAGATGCTGTCCGGCCATCAGTGGCTGGCGCTCAAGATGGGGGCGCACGATGTCTCGGTCAACCCGAACATGGGCAACCTGCAGTTCAAGGTCGACCTGGATGACGAGACCGTCTGCCTGCATTCGGCCGATGTGGTGAAGATGCCCCAGGAGGCGGGCCTGCTCAAGACCTTCGACGACGGCACTCCCAACATCGCCGCCACCTACGGCGAGGCCAACAGCGGTCCGGGGCAGAATACCCGCTATGCTCAGGGGCGCGCGTATTTCGGCGCATCGCTTGCCGCCGGCACCGACTTCACGGTGAACGAGAAGGGCCAGGTGGCGAGCATCGCCGACCCGCAGCTGTCCTTCGCGCCGGGCATGCGCGTCGATACGTTCACGGCGCTGCGCTCGCTGGCGGCGCGCGGCGAGCAGCAGGAGGGCCTGAACGCGAACCTCAATCAGAGCCTGTATGCCATCGGCAACAACCGCACGGTTGAGAACCACATCTTCCAGATTCGCTCCGGCCTGCCGACCGAGATCGCCACGGTGCAGTGGACGGCGTTGTCCCGTGCTGAGTTCAGCCTGTTTCTGCCCAGCTATTCCGCCGTGCTGACCGAGGTCGACCAGGCGTACTACCCGCTGTCGACGGAGTTTTCCGACACGCACCAGGGCAAGCAGACCGCGGATAGCGTGGCGCAGGCGCTTGAGCCGGAGCCGGGCCAGGTGCTCGACTACGTGATGATGGACATCAACACGCTGGCGTACAACAACCGCGCCAGCTGCGCCGCCGGTGTGCGCGGCTACCTCGATGCGCTGCAGCGCTCGATCATCGCGCAGCAGGAGCGTGTCGACCAGATCGTGCAGGCGGTTCCGGCCGATCGGCGCTCCCAGCTCGCCAACACGCTGTTCGCCCAGGTGACCGAGCAGTCCTATACCAAGTGCAAGGCGATGCTCGATGAGCTGCGGGCCTATATCAAGGCGGGCGATACGAGCGAGGCGTTCGTGCCGAGCGATTTTGATGCCGAGAACGGCGCGGTGAAGACGCCGCTGCTGTATGCAGCCGCCGTCGTGGCGCCGAAGATCGTGACGCAGCCGGCGTCCCTGAGCCGCGAGCAGGGGACCGGGCAGGTGACGGTGTCGGTTGAGGCTACGGCCGACGACGCCACGGCGGGTACCGACGGGCTGCTGCGCTACCAGTGGTTCCGGCGCACCTCCGCGGAGGGTAACTTCGAGGCGATCGAGGGGGAGACGTCCGCGGCGATGTCGATCGACACCTCGCGCGCCGGCGAGACCGTCTACCGGGTCGAGGTGACGAATGCGGCGGGGCTTGCGACCGTCTCCGAGGAGGCGACGGTTGCGGTTACCGCGAAGCAGCAGATCGATGCCGGGGGCACCTCGGGGAGCACGGGCACGACCGTGAAACCTGGCGGGAAGCGCGCCGGCGCGGGTGGCCGCCTGCCGGCAACCGGTGATGGCACCGCAGCGCTGGTCGCGCTGGCCGCCGCGGGCTCTGCGTGTGCGGCGGCCGGCGTCCGGAGGCGTCGCCGCGCGTAGTGCGCCCATATCGGCGGGATCGGCCGCGCTCGGGCGGGATGCCGCTTGCCCGGGCGCGGCCGCATGCTTCCTTCATGCCGATTCGCCGCAACGGCTGGTGCGTACGCATTGCGGTTTCGCGTGAATGCTATCATGCTGAGCGAACCAAAAACGCATGTGAGCAGAAGGGATTCGGCATGCTGAACGCGATCGAGATCGCTCCGAAGGTTTGGTGGGTCGGCGGCATCGACTGGAATGAGCGCCTGTTCCACGGCTATACCACCGAGCGCGGCATTACCTACAACGCCTATCTCATCATGGATGAGAAGATCACCCTCATCGATACGTGCAAGGCGACGTTTTCCGACGAGCTCGTGCAGCGCATCTCCCAGGTGGTCGACCCGTCCCGGATCGACGTCGTCATCACCAACCACGTGGAGATGGACCACTCCGGCTCCCTGCCCGTGATTCACCGTGTCGCCCCGAACGCACAAATCTATGCGAGTGCCGGCGCGGGCGTCAAGGAGGTGCAGGCGCACTTCGGTATCGAGGCTACGCCGGTCAAGAGCGGCGACACCTTGTGCATCGGCGAGCGCACCTTGAGCTTCGTGACCACGCCCATGGTCCACTGGCCCGACAACATGGTCACCTACTCCGATGTGGATCAGATCCTGTTCTCCAACGATGCGTTCGGCCAGCACTACGCCACCACCAAGCGTTTCGACGACGAGAACGACCTGTGCGAGGTGTTCAAGCAGGCCAAGAAGTACTACGCCAACATCGTGTGGCCCTATGGGATGCAGGCGCACCGTGCGCTCGAGGCGGTGCGCGGCCTGGAGCTCAAGATGATCGCTCCGAGCCACGGCTGCATCTGGCGTTCGCATATCGCCGAGATCCTCGAGCGCTACGAGGCCTGGACCACCTATCAGACCGAGGAGAAGGCCGTCGTGGTGTTCGACTCTATGTGGCATTCCACCGAGGCCATGGCGCGCGAGATCTGCGACGCGTTCATCGCCGAGGGCATTTCGGCCCAGCTGCTCGATGTCAAGGAGACGCATATCTCCGACATCATGCTGTACATGTGCGATGCGCGCTACGTGGCCGTGGGCTCGCCGACGCTCAATTCCAACATGCTGCCCACGATCGCGAGCTTCCTCACCTACATGCGCGGCCTGTCGCCTAAAAACGAGCAGCGCATCGGTTTGGCGTTCGGTTCCTACGGCTGGGCGCCGCTCGGCCCCAAGCAGGTGTATGCCGAGCTGGAGAACGCGAAGTTCCAGCTGCCGGTGCCCGTGGTGACGCAGCAGTGGATCCCCTCGGAGGAGAACCTCACCGAGCTGCAGGCCACGGTCCGCACGATGATCGAGGCGTCCCGCGCATAGCGCCCCGCGATCGGGCGCACCCGTTTGGAGACGGGGTCGTTTCGTTTCTCGCGTTGGGGACGGGGTCGTTTCGGGCGCGGTCGGTTCGCTTCGCCCCTCAATTCTGTTGCGAAACGCCGAGACGGCATCTGGCCGCCTCGGCGTTTTCGTTTGGGGACGGGGTGTTTTGCTTTTGCCCGTCCCCAAATTGCGCGCGGGGTTAACGCGGCTGCTTTATGGCGCGTCGCGTCATCGCCCCCGTTCATGCTCGTACTTGAAGAGGAGCCGCTCGAACGCGAGAATGCAGCACCCGGTGAAGCTGCCCGGACGGCTGTTCGTCGAATCGAGGGGTTGATCGTCGTCAATGAGGAAGATCATGTCGGCTGCAGCTGAAACTGGATTGTTCCCATTGCCAACGAACGCCGCAACGGGTATGTCTCGACTGGCGCATTCACGCGCTGCGCAGACCGATGCTGGCGTGCGCCCAGATTTTGAGACAACGATCATCATGGATAGCCGGCCATCCATCATGGCGGCGAATTGGTCTGAGTCAAGATAGCTTTGCTCGACCGCGGGATGACCGCGACCGAGCAGCTTATGCTGCATGTACTCGCTAATCAGATGAGAGTATCCCTCGCCTTTCAGGCCAATAAGTTCTTTACGATCTAGGATGCGGCAGAAGCTCTCGAGGTGCTCATTGTTGTAGGTGAGGGTCGCGCGCAGCTCATTGGAGGAAATGATTGATTGTCCTTGATCGACGGCGCGCGCCCGAAAATCGTAAACCATTTCGCGGAATCCGCTGTAACCGAGCTTTTTTGATACGCGCGTAACGGTAGTCATGCTGGTGAAGCACGACTGTGCAACTTTGCGGATCGAAACGCCCGATGCATCGTTTGCATGGTCGAGCAAGTAGAGGACGACGTCGTGCTCGGTGGTTGTAAACCTGGTTGTTGGAAACAGCTTCGCCACGCGGTCGCTGCGGTCGTCTCCCATGACCCCTCCTTGGAATGGTTATTGCACAAGCGTACCAATCTGCTCTTCTTTCAATTGCAAATCCGTGAATATTCACGGATTTGTGACTTCATATCACGTAAGTGAACGAAAAATCAGCACGTAGAATCAAGATATCCACCTTGATGATAACCGAGCGGGCGTGTACGGATGGAGCGGTGCGCTCCATGGCATAAGGAGATGGTTCGCTGTGGCTGCTGGTGAAAACAAGGGACATCGCATCGGGATGGCAGAATTCCAGCGGTTCGGTGCTGCGATGTTGACGCCCGTTTTGTTCTTCATGTTTTCGGGAATCGTTGTTGCTATCACCTCGGTTCTGACCAATCCTCTGATAGTTGGCGAGATCGCCAGTGACGGATCTGCGTGGAGCGGTTTTTGGAACACGATAGCCAATGGTGGCTGGACGGTTTTCAATAACATGGAAATCTTGTTCGCAATCGGCCTGGCATACGGCTTGTCCAACGAGGCGAAGGGGCGTGCGGCGCTCGAAGCCTTCGTGCTCTACATGACGTTTAACGTATTTATTAGCAATTTGCTGACTTCTTTTGGGTCTTTTTTCAACGTTGATCTTGCCGCTGCGGAAACAGGCGTCAAGGCTATCGGCGGCATCGATACGCTCGACACGGGCTTCCTTGGGGCGATTCTGGTCGCTGGGGTAATCGTGATACTGCACAACCGTTTCTTCAATAAGCGCCTGCCCGAGTGGCTTGGTATTTTCCAAGGGTCTGCCCTCGTTGCCGCTGTAGGTTTTCCAGTCATGTTGGTACTTGCGCTTGTGTTCTGCCTGGTGTGGCCTGCCATCCAAGGTGGCATCAATTCCCTGCAGTACTTTATGTCGAATGCGGGCCTTGTCGGTGTCTGGCTATACACATTTCTCGAGAAGGCCCTGCTCCCCACCGGTTTGCATCATTTCATTTACTCGCCGTTTCAATACGGTCCGGCGGTGGTCGAGGGCGGTATCACATATTACTGGGTGGGGCATCTTCAAGAGTTCGCGTCTTCGACCGATAGCCTGACGGCCCTGTTTCCTGCCGGAGGGTTCCAGCTTCAGGGCTTGTCGAACTTCTTCGGAATTCCCGGAATCGCTCTCGCATTTTTCTCTACGGCTCGTAAAGAAAACCGCAAGAAGATGCTCGCGCTGTGCATCCCCGGCGTCATCACCGCTGCGCTCTGCGGTATTACCGAGCCTTTTGATTACACGTTCCTATTTGTTGCTCCGGTACTGTTTTTTGTGCATGCCGTTTTGGCGGCTACGTTTGCCACCATTCAATACGCATTCGGTTTGTCTGGCGATATGGGTGGCGGCTTGATTGACATCTTTGCCAAGAACATTATTCCGATGGCGCAGAATCACATGATGTCGTACGTGGTGATGTTCGTTATCGGTGCTGTCTCCATTGCCGTTTACTTCCTGGTTTTTCGATACCTCATTCTCAAGTTCGATTTCCAGACTCCTGGTCGAGGAGAGGCTATCGAGTTCCATACCAAGAATGATTACCGCGAGAAGATGGCGGCGGGCAAAGAAGCCCGTGCCGCGTTCATTGACGAGGCGGCAGGCTATCTGGCTGCCTTCGGTGGGGCCGGCAATATCGTTTCCGTTACGAACTGCATGACGCGCCTGCGCGTTTCGGTTATCGATCAAGCGCTTGTGAAGGATGACGCTGCGTTCCAAGAGTGGGGAGCTAAAGGGGTGGTGCGCAACGGTGACGCGTACCAGGTTGTTGTGGGCCTATCCGTTCCACAGGTCACCGAGGCCTTCAAAGACTTGGTGGCAGGCAGGGCCGAGATGCCTGCCGGTATCGAAGCGTAGACGTTCGCGGTCGTATGCCTGGGCGCAGTGGGTGCGTCGGCGAAGATTGGATGTGACGGGATGAAACTGACGGTGATTGGCGGCGGCGGTGTTCGCTCGATGTTTCTAGCTAAGAGTATCGCCCAGAACGCTAGTGCACTCGGCATCAAGACGCTTGTCTTTATGGATAACGACAGGGAAAGGCTGCAAGTGTATGGTGTGATGGCTCGCCATGTTGGCCGTATGCTCTGTCCAGATTTGAAATTCGTTCTTACGGATGATCCAGTTGAGGCGGTGCGCTGCGCAGACTACGTCATTACCACCATTCGGGTTGGCGGTGACCACATGCGCGTGCGCGACGAGCGCCTTGCACTTGCCCACAATGTTCTCGGTCAGGAGACGACGGGGGCTGCAGGCGTATCGTTTGCCATGCGCTCCATTCCGGCACTAGCGGGCTATTGCGAGCTCATAAAGAAGCATGCTGCTCCGAACGTGAAGGTGTTCAATTTTACAAACCCTGCCGGCGTGGTATCGCAGGCGTTGCGGGATATGGGATATACACTCACGTTTGGCATTTGCGATGCCCCAAGCGGCCTGCTTCGGCAAATTGCCGGGATGCTCGATGTCAGCCCTGAGTCCCTTTGCGGCGAGTGCTACGGCTTGAATCATCTTTCTTACTTTTCGAGCATAACGATGGGCGGACGAGAGGTCCTTCCCGAGCTAATGGAGATGGATGAGCTGTACCATGCAACCGATCAGCACTTCTTCAGCAAGGATTTGGTGCGGAGTCGCAATGCCATTCTTAACGAGTATCTGTATTACTACTATTATCGTGAGCAGGTGGTTGAACACATTCAGCGTTCCGGCATGACGCGTGGTGAGGCCATCGAGGAAATCAACCGCTCGATGACCGCCGCACTCTCCCAGCTCGATGTCGATGTCGATTTTGAGCGAGCGCTTGAGGTTTTTGAGACATGGTATGGTAAACGAGAGAACGCCTATATGGCCAGCGAGACGGGCATGAAGCGTGAGGGGAAGCCTTGGAGTTTCGACGTCTTTGGTTCCGATGCCGGCGGATATGCTGGAGTTGCGCTGCGGTATATCGAAATCGAACGGTCTGGCAAGCGGGGTAGCATGATCTTGTGCTGTCCAAATAATGGAGCGATTCCCTTGCTGGAGGATGGCGATGTCGTAGAAGTGACCTGCGATGTATCAGCAGGCGGATGCGTCCCACATCGATTCGGCATCGATGATATTCCGGAGGGCAATCTCGAACTAATTCGCCGTGTGAAATATTATGAGCGTGTTGCGGCGCGCGGCATCGTCAATCGCTCGAAATCGGATATTATCGAATGTCTTGCCATGCATCCGCTGGTGAGTTCATATTCGATTGCGGTCGATCTGGCGGAAAGCTATATAGAGCTGAATAAGGATTACATTGATGGCTGGGCCTCATAGCTCGTAAGGCTTGCCACGGTTTCCGATGTGTGCACCTGCCCGTCTGGGGACGGGGTCGATTCGTTCGGCAAAGGGCTGGTCGGCCCCAGGCGGCCGCACGCCGCCGACCCGCAAAACGAAACGACCCCGTCCCCAAAGTGACAGGCGAACGAAACGACCCCGTCCCCAGACGGGCGCGCCGTGCGGATACCGTTCACCGTTTACAAACCCCCAGTTCAAGCGCACGTTGAACGCTCACCCTACCGTTGGCGGTTTTTGCGAACGGCCCCCTTCAAAAGGACTACACTGTTGGCTTTGGCATAAGAAAAAGCCAAACACCGTACGCGCGCCTGCCGCGGCCACAAGGACCCCGGCAGCCCGGTGGAGGGGAGACCTATGGGATTGTTAGCGTGTCTAATCGCAGTGCCGCTGGTTGCGGCCGCATTGCTCCTGGCGTTTCGAGGTGAGCGGGAGCGCGGTGTCATCACGATCGCCGCGGCGGGACTCACCGCTGCGCTGTCGCTGGCGGTAGCCGGCGCCTTCTTCACCTCGTTGCCCGTCAGCTTCGAGTTGCCCCGGGAAACGAGCTACATCATCTCCTGGGTCATGACGGGGGTCGACCTTGTCCTGTGCGCCGTCATCCTGTTCAACGCGGTGCGCCATAAGAACCTGGTCGCTCTTGCGCTCGGTTTGGTTCAAACCGTCGGCATCGTGCTGTTTGCCCAGATGACCCTGGGCGAGGGCCCGCGTCACATGATCGAGGAGCCCCTCTACATCGATACCCTTTCGATCGTCATGGTGCTCATCGTGGGCCTGGTGGGCAGCGCCATCTGCGTCTACGCCCTGGGCTACATGAAGGACTTCCAGCACCACGAGCCCGCCGACGCCCCCGACCGTCGGCATGCGTTCGCGGCGCTCATGTTCGCCTTCCTCGCGGCCATGTTCGTGATCGTGCTCACCGACAACCTCGAGTGGCTCTTCACCGGCTGGGAAGTCACCACGGTGTGCTCCTTCCTGATGATCGGCTACACCCGCACGCCGGAGGCCATCAAGAACTCCTTCATCCAGATCAACCTCAACATGGTGGGCGGCCTGGCGTTCCTCGCAGCCCTGATCGGGCTTGTCGTGGCGGGCCAACCCCTGTCCTTTACCGCCATGATCTCAGCCGCCACCGGCCCCGAGGCATCGCTGTTCGTGGTGCCGCTCATGCTGCTGTCGCTGGCTGGTCTCACCAAGGCCGCGCAGATGCCCTTCCACCCCTGGCTGCTGGGCGCCATGGTGGCGCCCACGCCCACCAGTGCGCTTCTGCACTCCTCCACGATGGTCAAGGCCGGCATCTTCCTGCTGGTGAAGCTCGCCCCGCTCTACCTGGCGTTCCCGATCGCCTCCACCTTCGTGGTGGCCATCGGCGGCCTCACCTTCGTGCTGTGCTCCTTCATGGCGATCACTCAGTCCAACGCCAAGCGCGTGCTGGCCTACTCCACCATCGCCAACCTCGGCCTCATGTCCGCCTGCGCGGGCGTGGGCACCGCCGAGGCCGTGTGGGCCGCGATCTTCCTCATGATCTTCCACACGGTGTCCAAGTCCACGCTGTTTCTGTGCGTGGGCACCGTCGAGCACCGCATCGGCAGCCGCAACATCGAGGACATGGACGGGCTGTTCAGCCGCCTGCCGCGCCTCACGCGCTTCATGATGCTCGGCATCATGGGCATGTTCGTGGCGCCGTTCGGCATGCTCATCTCCAAGTGGGCCACGCTGGTGTCCTTTGCCGAGACGGGCAACGTGGTGTTCCTGATCGCGCTGGCGTTCGGCTCGGCGGCGACCTTCCTGTACTGGGCCAAGTGGCTCGGCAAGCTCTCCGGCGTGGCGCAGAAGGCCGACAACCAGGAGGCCGGCGTGCATACCAGCGAGTGGGCGGCCATCGGCTTCATCTCCGCGCTGCTGCTGGCATGCTGCGTGGGCCTGCCGTTGATCTCGCAGTTCGTGCTTGCGCCCTATCTTGAGGGCGTCTACGGCGTCGCCCCGCGCCTGATCGAGATCGACAACATGATCATCATGGGCGGCATCGTGGTGTTCATCGCCATCGTGCTGCTCACCCCGTGGGGCCGCGCCACCGCCAAGCGCCGCATGCCGGTGTACCTGGGCGGCACCTGCACCGACCCGGACAGCCGCCGCTATCACGGCTCGATGGGCCGCACCATCACCTCCACCAAGCGCAACTGGTACATGGTTGATTTCTTCGGCGAGCAGAAGCTCGGCCCGCTCGGCACCGTGGTGGGCACCGCGGTGATTCTCATCGCGTTCGCGGCCTGCTTCGTCTTCAGCCACGAGGATCTGGTGGGCGGCGGCTTCATGGTCGAGCGCACCGTGCTGCTGGTGGGGCCGGGCCTTGCCGGGATCGCTGTGGGCGTGCTCGTCTTCGCCGTGCTTGCGCCCGTAGCGGGCTGCCTGCTCGATGGCTTGGACCGCAAGGTGAGCGCGCACATGCAGGGGCGCGTGGGCCCGCACATCCTGCAGCCGTACTGGGACGTGCTCAAGCTCATCTCGAAGGAGCAGGCCACGGTGAACGCGGTGGACGAGGCCTACGTCACCTGCGCGCTGATTTTCTGCATCCTGGCCGGCGGCCTGTTCGTCTCCGGTTCCAACCTGCTGATGTGCGTGTTCCTCGTGACGCTCGGCACGCTGTTCGTGATCATCGCCGCCTACTCCTCGCGCAGCCCTTATGCCGACACCGGCGCCGACCGCGAGTGTCTGCAGGTGATGAGCTACGAGCCCATGCTGCTGATCATGACCGTGGGCTTCTTCGCCGCCACCCAGTCCTTCGACGTGGCCTCGCTCACGCGCCTGCCGGCCCCGATCATCTGCCTGTTGGTGCCGATCTTCTGCGGCCTGCTGTTCATCCTGACCATCAAGCTGCGCAAATCGCCGTTCGACCTGTCCTACAGCCACCACGCGCATCAGGAGATCGTCAAGGGCATCACTACCGAGATGAGCGGCCGCACCCTGGCGATCGTGGAGGTCATGCACTGGTGCGAGAGCGTGCTGTTCCTCATGTGGGTGGGCATGTTCTTCATCTGGGACAATCCCGTCTCGTGGATCGTGGCCGTACTCGCCGTGGCGATCGTGTGGTTCTTCGAGGTGTGGATCGACAACAACTTCGCCCGCGTGAAGTGGCAGACCTGCCTCAAGCTGGCATGGGGCGTGGCGCTCGTGACCGGCGTGGTCAACCTGTTCTACATGCTCATCACCCCGTTTATCTAAGGGAGCGCATCGATGGGATACTCTTCGAAATCACCTTGGCTCATCCACTATGACGGATCGAGCTGCAACGGCTGCGACATCGAGGTGCTCGATTCGATGATGCCGCTCTACGATATCGAGCGGTTCGGCATCATCAACACCGGCAACCCCAAGCATGCCGACATCTTTTTGGTCACCGGTTCGGTGAACGCGCAGAACATCGAGGTCGTGCGCCACATCTACGAGCAGATGCTCGAGCCCAAGGTCGTGGTGGCCTGCGGGATCTGCGCCTGCACCGGCGGGGTGTTCCGCGACTGCTACAACATCATCGGCGGCGTGGACAAGGCCATCCCGGTGGACGTGTACGCGCCGGGTTGCGCTGTGCGCCCCGAGACGATCATCGACGCGGTCCTGCAGGCCGTGGAGGTGCTCGACAAGAAGGCTGCGCGCCTGGCGGCCGGCGAGAGCCCGGAGGCGCTGCATCCGCCGCTACCGGACTACGAGTTCGCGGCGGCGCGCGCGGCGGCAGACGAGAAGAAGGGGGCGTAGATGTACACGACGTCGTTTGTTGAGGTCCCGCTCGGTGAGCTGTTGGGCCGCGTGCAGACCTTGAAGCACGAGGGCCAGCGCTTCGTGCAGATGTGCGCGGAGACCACCGAGGCGGGCATCGATTTGCTCTACACGTTCTACGACGAGACGCGCGACCATGCGCTCAACCTGTGCGTGTACGGTATCGACGGGGAGAGCCGCGTGCCGAGCATCCAGGGGCTGTATTTCGCGGCGTTTTCCTACGAGAACGAGACTCACGACCTGTATGGCGTGCGGTTCATCAACATGGTACTCGATTTCGGCGGGAACTTCTTCAACGTAGCCACCACCGAGCCCATGACGATCATCTCGCCCGAGATGAAGGCCGAGCGCGAAAAGCTCGCGAAGAAGAAGGCGGCTGCTGCGGCCAAGGCCGAGGCGGCGGCGAAGGCGGCGCGTGAGGCTGCCGAGGCCGCATCGGCCGAGCGGGCGCTGAACACGAGCGCGGCCGAGGCCGACGCTGCGGCGGTGGCCGCTGTGAATACGGTGGCGCCGAAGGCGGCTGCCGGCGCGGCAGCGGGCGCCGAGGCGGCGGGTGTGAATCCCGGTTCCGCTGCAGGTGCCTCCGCCAGCGCTGACCCGGCTGCCGCACCTGCGCCCAAGCCCGCGGTGAGCGCTGAGGAGCGCGCCGCGAAGATGGAGGCGAAGCTCGCCGCCATGGATCCCGAGAAGGCGGCGAAGGTCCGCGCGGCGCTGGCCGCCAAGGCCGCCCGCGACGCCGCGTCTGGAAAGGCTGGTGCATAGATATGGCAACCCGTACCATCCTGCCGTTCGGCCCGCAGCACCCCGTGCTGCCCGAGCCGGTGCACCTCGACCTGGTGGTCGAGGATGAACACGTCATCGAGGCCATTCCGCAGATCGGCTTCATTCACCGCGGCCTGGAGAAGCTGGTCGAGAAGCGCGACTTCAACCAGTTCGTCTACGTTGCCGAGCGTGTGTGCGGCATCTGCAGCTTCGGCCACGGCTACGGTTATGCAAGTGCAACCGAGAAGCTGCTGGGTATCGAGGTGCCGCACCGCGCCGAGTACCTGCGCGCGATCCTGGAGGAGCTCTCCCGCCTGCACTCGCATCTGATGTGGCTGGGCCTGCTTGCCGACGCCTTCGGGTTCGAGAGCCTGTTCAATCACTGCTGGCGTCTACGCGAGACGATCTTGGACATCTTCCAGGAAACCTGTGGCGGCCGCATCATCCTGTCGATCTGCATCGTGGGCGGCATGGCACACGACATCGACGACGCGATGCTCGCCCGCGTGTGCGACAAGCTCGACGGCCTGCGCGGCGAGTACCGCCAGATCGTGAACACCATGCTGCACGACGACTCGGTGCGCAGCCGCCTGTGCGGCGTGGGCACCATCTCGATAGAGGATGCTTACGACCTGTCCATGGTGGGGCCGTTTGCCAAGGGCTCCGGCGTGGCCCACGACATGCGTTCCACCGGCTTCGGCGCCTACGGCGACCTGGAGCATTTCGAGCCGATCGTGGCGTTCGAGGGCGACTGCTACGCTCGCTGCAAGGTGCGCTGCGAGGAGGTCTTCCAGTCCATCGACATCATCAAGGAGCTGGTGGCCAAGATTCCGCATGACGGGATCGGCGGTAAACCGGGCCCGAAGGTGCTGCCGCCCGAGGGCGGCCAGGCGCACGTGCTGATCGAGCAGCCGCGCGGCGAGGCGTTCTACTACGTGCGCGGCAACGGCACCAAGTATCTCGACCGTTTCCGCCTGCGCACGCCCACCTCGCAAAACCTTGCGGGCATGGTGCGCGCCATGCAGGGTGTCGAGGTAGCCGACGTGCCCATGATCATCCTCACCATCGACCCGTGCATCAGCTGCACGGAAAGGTAGGCCGCTGTGGGAAGCTTCAAGCTGGGGAAGATGACGCTGCGCTCGCTGTTCAGCAAGCCGGCGACGGTGAAGTACCCCTATGAGAAACGCGATCTGGAACGACTGTTCCCGGCGATGCGCGGGCACGTGGAGTGCGATATCGACACGTGCATCCTGTGCGGCATGTGCCAGCGCGTGTGCCCGGTGGGCGCGATCACGGTGGCGCGCAAGGAGAGCACCTGGTCGATCGACCCGTACCGGTGCATCCAGTGCGCCTGCTGCACGCATGAGTGTCCCAAGGACTGCCTGCGTATGGACGTGACGGTTGCTCCGGCGGTGTCCGAGCTGACGGTGACGACGCTGGTGAAGCCCGCCAAGGAAAAGCCCGTGCCGGCTGCAAAGGCGGCGGGCGTTAAGGCCGCGGCTGGCGGTGGGGCGGCTGCGGGCGCTGCGCCTGCCGGCGGCGCTGTTGTGGAGAAGCCGGCGCGCCCTAAGGTCCAGCTCACGCCCGAGCAGCAGGCGCGGGTCGAGGCGGCGCGCGCCCGCAAGGCTGCTCGCGATGCCGAGAAGGCCAAAGCCGAAGCCGAGGCGAACAAGGTGGAGTAGCAAGGGGTCGGGCGAGCCGCCCCATGGCATGTGTGAGCTCGGCAGGTGCCTCCTGAACGGCCTCCCAGATCTTGGACAGGGAAGTAGAAGTCCGAGAGATGGGAGGCTTTTTCTGTGACGAAACGCACGGGGGATCCGAAAGAGGGCTACAGGCGCCTCTTCCGCCGGGCTAGGGGAGTGATGCCGTGGCACCGCGATGCCCGATCAGCTTTGCGCCGCGCGTCCGCATTGCCGCCAAGCTTCCGGTGCTTCGCTGTGGCCCGCGCTGCTGTGTGGTCCGCTCTGCTGTGTGGTCCGCTCTGCTGTGTTGCCCGTGCTGCTGCAAAATCGAGGTTTTGCGAAATGGCACCATAGAAGGGGCACTTCTCGCACTGAAGCGCCCCGGCAAAACCGCAGGTCGCGCTCAGCTGGAAGCGGGCGTGAAATGACACTCGGAAAACGCATTTCGCAAAACCTCGATTTTGCAGCAGATGCGATCAGTTAAACGGGTCCCAGCCGAAGCGTTGATGACTTCGGCTGGGGCCCTCAGTTCGTCGGGCGTAGATTTTGCCGTATCGACTACTTCCTATGGCGGGGTGCTGCTCCATCGGCAGCGGCTGCTTCGGTCCAAACAGCCCATTGGCGTACAACGGCTAGATGCGTGCTATCCCCAGCTTGAGCCCTTCGATCTCGCGGGATCCGTCGAGATATGCTGGCAGGCAGAAGGAAGCGTAGAGGGGGAGGTAGAGGACCTTGCCATCGCGTTCGATGTTTCCCTGCGAAAGCACGATTCCAAGGTCGACATGGTATTCGGGCGTGTTGAGCATATGGTTGAGCGCGGCGTGTGCATGGTAATACGAGCCCGACTTCACTTCGATAGCGATGGCCGAACAGTTGGGACCATCTACTACGAAATCGACCTCGCCTCGTTTTTTCGTCATGTAGTAATAGAGCTCATGTCCCTGCGCTGTTAGTTCTTGTGCTGCGAAGTTCTCATATATGCCTCCGAGGTTGGGGTGCTTGTCGTTGAGGTACACAGCGCGAGCAAGCGGGGCGGGGTAGCGTTCGATGAGCATGCCCGTATCTGACTGATAGAGCTTGAATTGTTCTTTTTTAGCTGTTTTGAGCAAGGGGGATTTCGGCTCGGTGACAAGATCAGTTTTGAGACCGACACCAGCCGATTGCAGCCATACAAAATCGCGTTGGTATCTAACGTAGCGCGCCTCCGGATCGATAGAGTTGAGGACAAACCGTTGCGAGTCGCCCTCAAGCTGGACGGGCAGTTGATCAAAGATGCTCTGCACGTATAGAGCGCGATTGCCGGCATATTGCGAGATGTCGCGCCGGTACTGACTATTAAGGTCATGCTGCAGGCTTCTGACGTGCGCCAGATCGCCTTGCGTGTCCAAAAACGTTTGGACAACTTCTGGCATGCCGCCAACGACAAGATACGTCCTCAGGTTGGTGAGCATCGCCGTGTGGATATAGTCGGCGACGGGTTCTTCGTTGTGGCAGGCTGCTCGAATCTGCTCCATCGCCCGTTCGGAAACACCGATGGCCCAGCAGAACTCCTCGAAATCCATGGGTTGCAGAGGAATTTCATGAACATATCCAACGGGGTGCGAGCGGATGCCTCTCAGTTCGGTACCGAGCATGGAGCCAGAGAAAGCCCAGCGGAAGCGGCCGTCTTCCACCAGAAACTTTGCCATGGTCATGATGTCGGGGGCTGTCTGCACCTCGTCGATAAAGATGAGCGTATGGCCTATCTTGAGCTTTGTGCCCGTGATGATGGAGATACGGGTGATGAATTCCTCAGCATCGGGAGCTTCGAGCAATGCTGTACGCGCTTGCTTGTTGTGTAACAGGTTGATTTCTATGAAGGTGGGGAAGTGCTCGCGGCCAAACGCGCGGATGGCGTAGCTCTTGCCAACTTGCCGCGGTCCTGTAACGAAAAGAGCTTTGCGGGGCTCGGTCTGCAACCATGTACGAAGTCGCTGCGTGATTTTGCGTTTCAGCATGTCTTCACCTTGTGTGTCTGTATTCGATGTACGAAATGATCATTTTTTATTACCCTGATTGTAACGAAATGAGAAGATTTTAAGATACGAAATACTACGAAATGCATAAATTTTCTCTCAACTTTTTTACGCTTTGCAGAAATTCATCGGCTGCGCTTGCCTTCGTTCGGTGGCATGCCTGGGCACTCACGCGTAGGCTGTGCGCTCGATGCTCCCCGTCCAACGGGCGTCGGGCTGCGTTGCAAAACGTGCGGTCATGCGGAAGAGCCCCTCGTGAAATAGGGGGACGGGGCGGTTTGGTCAGGCCGTGGCGTATCGTTTGCGGTGGTGCGGCGCGGCAACAGCGCGATGGTATCCTAAAGAGGTTGGACGTCGCGCGCGCAAAAGGAGAACGTATGGCCGCCGCTTCGCAAATAACCTGCACGTTGGATAAGTATGCCGACCTGCTCGACCAGGCGGGCATCGTGGTACGCCGTCCGGGCGTTCAGGTGGAGGCCGAGATCGAGGTCGCCTATGCGACGGATGACTCCCGCGCCGCCCGTCCTGGCACGCTGTTCGTGTGCAAGGGCGCTGCGTTCAAGCGGGAGTACCTGCTGCAGGCTATCGAGGCCGGCGCGGTTGCCTATGTGTCTGAGGTTGACTATGGGGCAAGTGCCCCGATCGCGCCTGCAACGGAGGCGAGCAGCGAGGCCGAACCGCACAAGGGCACCCCGACCTCGCCGGCTCAAACAGTTCTTTCACAGGCCCCCTGCATCCTGGTCACCGACATCCGCGCCGCGCTCGGCCTGTTGGCCGACGCCGCCTACGACCACCCGTCCGGGCGTGTGAAGGTGTGCGCGTTCACGGGCACCAAGGGCAAGACCACGAGCGCGTACTACCTGCGCTCGATGCTGGCCGCGCATGCTGGGGCCACGGGCACCCACGCCCCGGCGCTGCTCACCGGCGTCGAATACGATGACGGCATCGAGCATGGTGAATCGCTGCTCACCACGCCGGAGTCCTTTGAGCTAGAGCGCCGCCTTGCCAACGCGGCGTGCGCGGGCTGCGAGCACGTGGTGATGGAGGCATCGAGTCAGGCATTGAAGTACCAGCGCACCCGCGGCGTCGAGTTCGCGGTGGGAGCCTTTACCAACTTCGGCGAGGACCACATCTCGCCCATCGAGCACCCCACGCTCGAGGATTACCTCGATAGCAAGCTCATGCTGTTCGACCGTTGCCGTGTGGCGGCGGTGAATCTCGATATGGACGTGGCAGATCGCGCGCTCGCGGCGGCCCGCGCCTCGAAGACGGTGGAGCGGGTGCTCACCTACTCGATCGAGCGCACGGACGCCGATGTTGTGGTGCTCGCGTTCGAGCGCGGCGAGCGGGGGATTTGCGCCCGTGTGCGGACCCCACGCTTCACGCGCATGCTCATGGTGCCCTCGCCGGCGGTGTTCAACCTGAGCAACGCGCTCGGTGCCATCGCGTGCGCCGAGGCGCTCGGCGTGGCGCCGGAGGCTATCGAGCGCGGGCTGGCCGAGGCCCGGGTGCCGGGCCGTATGGAGCTGTACCCGAGCGCGAGCGGTCGCATCATGGGCGTGGTGGACTACGCGCACAACGGCATGAGCCTGGAGACGCTCCTGCGCGACCTGCGCGCGAGCTATCCGGGGCGCGAGATCGCCGTGGTGTTCGGCGCGACGGGCGGCAAGGGCGTGGACCGGCGCGAGACGATGGGCGCGGCGGCGGGCAGGCTCGCCGACCGCATCGTGATCACCGAGGACGACCCGGGTCCCGAGGATCCGGCGGTCATCTGCGAGGCCATCGCCCGTGCGGTGTCGGCTCAGGGGCACGCGAACTGGCAGATCGAGCTCGACCGCAGCGCGGCCATCGATCGCGCCGTGCGCGAAACGGCCGGACCCGCCGTGGTGATCGTGACGGGCAAGGGCAACGACCCCTTCATGTTGCGCCGTGGCGTGCGCGAGCCCTACGAGCCCGACGGCGTGCAGCTCCAGCGCGCACTGGACGCCTGGGAGGCCGCGCGGTAGCGGCTGCTTCGGCAAGGCATCGTGCACGCCGCGCGGGTGGCGGCTGCGGGCGTGGGGCTCTATCGATTGCGCCACCAGGCGACGGCGATCTGGGTGCGGTTTTTCAATCCCGTCTTCGACAGGACCGCGCTGATGCGGTTGCGCACCGTGCCCTCGCTTACGAAGGCTGCCTCGGCGATCTGTTGGTTGTCGAGGCCGTCCGCCACCAGGCGCACCACCTCGTACTCCCGATCAGTGAGCGAGGCGAAGATAGGGGGTCGCGCCGGGAGAGCCGTCGCTGCCGATGCGGGCTGCTGTTGCAGGTTCTCCAGAGTCTGCTGGAGGCTCCGCTGTTCGCATTGCAGGGTCAGTGCGCGCTGCTGCAGATCGTCGCGGACGCGGCGCGCGGTGCGGGTTTGCGCCTCGATGCGGCGCGTGCGCAGGGAGAGCGCTCCGGCGAGCGCGAACACGGCGAGCAGGGCCGCGAGCGTGTCGCCGGAAAGCGGGTGCAGCGACAACGCGGCGATGCCCGCGAGGGGAGCCGCCGCGATACCCACCCGCTCGATGCTGCTTCCGTGCACGCCGCGCATGAGCTCGTACAGCGCCACGGGCGTCACGAAGATGCCACCCGGCAGCATGCAGGAGGCCGCTGCGAGCGCCACGGCGACACCCGTGCGGACCGGGCGGGGCGTCAGCTGGCAGCCGGCAGAGGCGATGACAGCCAGCAGGAGCGCGGCCACCTGTCCGCTCGCTCCGACGGCCGTGTCTGAGCCGAGGTCGCCCGCTGTCTGTGCGGCGAGCAAACCTGTGCAGCAGGCAAGTACCAGTGCTATGTCGATGATGCGTTCCATAGGGCAGCATGGTAGCAGATGTCCTGCCGTGGTGCTGCTTACACGTCCATCTACCTGCGAACATGCAACTCGTGACAAATGTCACTGGTGCTCGATGGCGCTCCTGAGGCAGGATTGAGGGCGTCGGATGCGGATATGCGCTGTCGCCCCGCGCGTTCGGAGGTACAGCGACCTACCATAGATGGGAGAGGCAATGGACGTGGTGTCTGTTACCGGTTTGGTCAAGCGCTACGATGAGGTGCTCGCGCTCGATCATTTCGACGTACATATTGCTTCGGGGGAGATCTTCGGCCTTCTGGGACCGAACGGGTCGGGCAAGACCACGAGCATCAACTGCATGCTCGCCCTGCTGAGCTATGACCGCGGCTCCATCGAGCTGTTCGGTGAGCCCATGGCGGCAACCCGGTACGACTTGAAGCGCCGGATCGGCATGGTGCCACAACAGGTCGCCGTGTTCAACGAGCTGACGGTCTATGAAAACGTCGACTACTTCTGCTCGCTATACGTTGCCAATCGTGCTCGGCGCCGCGAGCTCGTTCGCGAGGCGCTCGAGTTCGTTGAGCTGGAGGAGTTCGCGTCGTTTCGGCCGCGCAAGCTTTCGGGCGGCCTGCTGCGTCGCCTGAATATCGCGTGCGGCATCGCGCACAAGCCCGAGCTCATCTTCTTCGACGAGCCCACCGTGGCAGTTGACCCGCAAAGCCGCAACGCGATTCTCGCCGGCATCGCCCGTCTGCGCGATGAGGGCGCCACGGTGGTGTATACCAGCCATTATATGGAGGAAGTCGAGCAGATCTGCGACCGCGTCATGATCATGGACCACGGCCGCGCGCTTGCCCAGGGCACCTGCGAGGAGCTCAAGCGCTCCGTCAAGATGGGCGAACGCATCGTGGTCGAGCTGGAGGGGTCGAGCGCGCGCAGGCGGCCTGCGCGCACCGGGGCGGCATCCCCGGATCCGTCTGCAGGAGGTGCGCGATCGGTTCGGGATGCCGGGAACACATCGACGGCGCCGACGGCCGATGCGTCGGCGCCGTTGTCGGCGCGCGAACTCGACCGCCTGCGCGCCCTGCCGCATGTGCTGGACGTGCAGCTTGCCGACAGCCTGCTCACGGTGTCCTGCGCCGCCAGCGAGCACAACCTCACCGATGTGCTGGCCGCCCTGCGCGCGGACGGGGCGCGCGTGGGGCGCATCACCTGCGCGCCGCCGACCCTGAACGATGTCTTTCTCGAAATCACCGGTCGCGAGCTGCGCGACACCTCGACGGCTCGCGACGGCGTCGCACCTGTTGCGCCGTCCGCTCACGGCAGGCGGGGATAGGCATGTGGAACACGGTTAAGCTCACGGTAAAAACCTTGGTCATGACACCAAGCGCGGTGATTTGGACGCTGCTGTTCCCCATCGTGCTCTCCACGGTGTTCGCCGTCATGTTCAACGCGCTGAAGGAGGGGGATGCGATCGAGGCGGTGCCGGTGGCGGTGGTGCAAGACGACGCCTGGGATGCTTCGGGGTTTGCTGCCGTGGTGGACACGCTTGCCACGGGTTCGGATGCGCTGCTGGATGTGCATGCGGTGCCCGATGCCGAGCGGGCGCGCAAACTGCTTGAGGACGGCACGGTTGACGGCATCTATGCGGTTGCAGACGATGGCGCCTGTCGGCTCATGTTGCCGGAGGCGACGTCGGCGGTGCATGCGCAGAGCGGCTCATCCTTCGAGATCGACCGTTCGATTCTGGAGATGGTGGCGTCGAGCTATCTTCAGAACGAGGCGCTGCTTGCCAATGCGGTGACGCGCGACCCGGCGCTGTTGGGGCGAGCTGAGCTGGTGGAGCGCGCGCTGTCGCAGGCATCGTCGGTGCGCGAGGTGTCCCTGACGCATTCCCAGCCCGACCAGGGCGTACGGTTCTTCTATGCGCTGTTGGGCATGACGGCGGTGTTTGCCATGCAGCTGGCTGAGGGCATGGTGTGGCGGCTGCAGCCCCTGTCGTCGGCTACGGCGGCCCGGCGCGCTGCGTCGGGCACCAGCCGCATGCGCCAGCTGGTGCCTACGGTTATAGGCTGTTGGCTGGTCACGACAGGCTTTCTGCTTGTGGCGTTTGCCTACATGTGCGTCATCGCGCATGTCGACGCCACGGGGCGCGCGGGCCTGTGCGTGGTGGGCATCATGGCGGCATCCTTGCTGTCGGCGAGCATTGGTGCCTGCGTGGGCGCGCTGCCCGGTCGGATGGACGCCGATGCCCGTTCGGGCGTGCTGACTGTTTTGAGCTGCATGCTCAGCCTGTTTGCGGGCATGTACGGCACGCGTTGCATGGAGTTCGCCGATGCGGTGGCGAAGGCGTTCCCGGCGTCGCTGTGGATCAACCCGGTGGCGCTCATCCGCGATATGTTCTACAGCGTCTACTACTACGACGACCTGGGGCCGTTTCTTGCGCGGGCGGCGGTATGCGTGATCGCAGCCGCAGTTGGACTGGCGATATCGGTTGCGCTGTTCAGGAGGCAAGGCAATGAGTATCTGTAAGTATGTCCTGCGCATCGTGTTGCGCCATCCGATCTATCTGGCCATCTACGTTGGATTCCTGTCGATCATGGGCGTGTTTTTGACGTCGAGCGGCGCCGGGGGAGCGGCGGGTGATGCAGATACGGGAGCGGCCTATGCCCAGGCACGCATCGCGCTGATCGACCGGGACGGATCTGCGGTGTCCAAGGCCCTTCGTGTCGAGCTCGGCCGAACCGAGGAGCTTCTAGACGTGGACGGAGCGGGAGCGGATGTCGAAAAAGCCGCGGTCGGCTCGGCGTCCGTTGGCTCCTTCGCCATCCAGGACGCGCTCGCCACGTCGCAGGTGGATGCCGTGCTGGTGGTTCCCGACGGATTCGGGGAGGCGTTGCTTGCCGCTGCGCGCTCGGGTGATGATCTGCCCCAGCTTGAGGTGGCCTATGGGACCGATATGCAGGCGGGCGCGCTTGCAGCCCAGCGCGCGTCGCGATGGGAGACGCTGGTGGCATCGGCTGCTGCACTTGCGCCTGCGGCGTCTGCCGATGAGGTGCTTGCAGCTGCCGTACCCGTCGCTGCG
The DNA here is from genome assembly GCA_902470695.1 of uncultured Collinsella sp. Lineage (GTDB taxonomy): Bacteria > Actinomycetota > Coriobacteriia > Coriobacteriales > Coriobacteriaceae > Collinsella. The sequence continues at coordinate 17,974 of CABRHH010000006.1, read as the reverse complement.
GAGCAGGTGGATGTTCAGATGGTCGAGACGCAATCAGGGGTGTCGCCCGCCTCGGGCCTGGCATCGTACCTGGGCTTTAGCGTGTATACCGTCACATGCTCGGTTGTCGTGGTGGCGGGCGTGGCGTTTTCGGCGCTCACGAAGCTCGAGGTGAACCGCCGCCAGCTGATCGCACCGATGAGCACGCGCCGTCGGGGTATCCGGAGCCTGTTGGGCGTGGGCGTGCTGGTGCTTGCGGTGTTTGGCTGGGTGTCTGTTGTGGGCATCACGGCGAACGGGGCGTGGGGGCTGGTGCGGACGGCTCCGGTCCAGGTTGTTTTGGCGCTGCTGGCCCTGTTGTGCTTCTCGTTCATTCCGTTCACGCTGGCGTATCTGCTGTCGCAGCTGGGGTTTGCGGAAGAAGGGCTGAATGCGGTGGGCAACCTGGGAGGGATGGTCCTGTCGTTTCTCGGCGGCGTGTGGATGCCGTTGTCGATGATGGGGGAGCCGATTCGAGCCCTGGCGCGCTTCATGCCGGTGTACTGGGTAAACGATGCGGTGAGCACGGCGCTTGCGGCTTCGGAGGTGGACAGCGGGGTGCTTGCCGCAGTCATGCTCGATCTGGGTGTGGTGTTGCTGTTTGCGGTGGCCACCGGTTCGGTTGGCCTGGTGGCAGCCCGTATGAGGATGACGGAGCGCTAGGTTCAAAGATTCGTGTTGACTTGGAGTTGGCTTCAGGGCGTAGGATGATGCCATCGCCTGTACCATGCACCGACCACCAGGAGGAACACACATGGCTTCAAGCAACAGCGCATCGACGAACGAGGGCACCGCGACCGCCAGGGTCACGGATGCCGCTGCTGACACCGCCGCGGCTCAGGCCCCGACGACGCCCGCGGCCGATTCCGCCCCGGCCCCGGCCGAGTCCGCCAAGGTCTACTTCACCAACCTGCGCACGCACGGGCGCGAGAGCCAGCTCGACAAGCTCAAGCGCCTCATCCGCCGCGCGGGTATCGACCAGATCGACTTCCACAACAAGTTCGTCGCCATCAAGATCCACTTCGGTGAACCGGGCAACCTGAGCTTCTTGCGCCCGAACTACGCACGCGCCGTGGCCGACGTGGTCAAGGAGCTCGGCGGCAAGCCCTTCCTCACCGACTGCAACACGCTGTACGTGGGCGGCCGCAAAAACGCGCTCGACCATATCGATTCCGCGTACCTGAACGGCTTCACCCCGTACGCCACCGGCTGCCAGGTGATCATCGCCGACGGCCTCAAGGGCACCGACGAGGTGGAGGTGCCGGTTGAGGGCGGCGAGTACGTGCAGAACGCCAAGATCGGCCATGCGCTCATGGACGCCGACGTGGTGATCAGCCTGACGCACTTCAAGGGCCACGAGGGCGCGGGCTTCGGTGGCTGCATGAAGAACGTGGGTATGGGCGGCGGCAGCCGTGCGGGCAAGATGGAGCAGCACGCGGCGGGCAAGCCGAGCGTGACGGCGGCCAGCTGCATCGGGTGCCGCGCATGCGAGCGCATCTGCGCGCACGGGGCCATCGACTTCGAGGGCTCGCGCGAGCGCGTGCTGCCGAACGGCACGACGCGCACCGTGCCGGTGGCGCATATCGACCACGACCGCTGCGTGGGCTGCGGGCGCTGCATCGGCGTGTGCAACCAGGACGCCATCCAGGCCGATTACGGTCAGGCCGCCGAGGTGCTGAACTACAAGATCGCGGAGTACACCAAGGCGATCGTGCAGAACCGGCCGAGCTTCCACATCTCGCTGGCGATCGACATCAGCCCGAACTGCGACTGCCACGCCGAGAACGACACGCCCATCGTGCCCGACATCGGCATGTTCGCGAGCTTCGATCCCGTGGCGATCGACCAGGCGTGCATCGACGCCGCGCTGCGCCAGCCGGCGCTGCCCGACACGGTGCTCACCGAGAGCCTGGCCAAGCACGAGCAGGCGGGCGACCTGGACCACAGCCGGCTGCATGACCACTTCTACGTCACGCATCCGGACACCGATTGGCCGTCCATGATCGAGCATGGCGAGAAGATCGGCCTGGGTACGAGCCGCTATGAGCTGATTGAAGTGAAGTAGGGGCGTGCGGCGACTGCGGGGATACGCCCTGCGGTCGCCGCTTTTTTGTTCGATAGCTGTTCTGCGAACCTGCGCAGTCTGGTACAGCTCGCTCGGGATGCCGGGGTGGTGCGGTGCGCCGGGGTGCCGCAGTGTTGCTGCGGGGTGCGGTACCGGGGTGCACTTGGGTGCTGCGCCGCCGCGTGATGCTGCGGGATAGCTCGGCGCCCTTACGCTTCATCCGAACGGGGCTGGCGGTTGTGCTCGACGGCGGCCGATATCTCCATCTTGCGCGCGAGGTTGTGCTCGTAGTCGCGAGCGAAATAGCAGGCGTAGAGGATGTCGAGCACGGTGTTGATCGAGGCCTCGGTGGAGAAGGTGCCGATTTTGGCGTAGAGGCTCTCCTGCGAGAAGATTGTGAGCGCGGCGTCAGCATGCTCGCGTAGATAATTCGGGCCCTCGCCGGAGATGCTGATGATGCGCACCCCGCGCTCGCGCATGGTCTCCACGTGCCGCATGGGGGTGCGGTCGGCGGTCTCTCCCGTGTAGGAAACAACCACCGCGCAGTCGCCGGCGCCAAGCGTTTGGCAAAACAGACCCATTTCCGCCTGGGGCGACAGGTGCGTGCGCACGCCGAGCTGCATCATCTTGCGCTGGAACAGGCGCAGGCACAGTTCGTTGACGCTGATGCCGAACAGGGCGATGACGGGCGCCGCGGCAAGCAGCTCAGCGGCACGCTCGATCTGGCGAGCATCTTGCATCTGGCTTGTTTGCCAGGAGCTTTCCGACGCCACGCGCGCCACTGCATCGGCAATCTCGCGTGTGGTGGCGCCGGCGGCAAACGGCAGGCTGTGGTTGACGGTGCCCATGCGTTCGCGCTGCATGGCGAGCTCCAGGCGCCACGCGTCGAAGAAGTCGCGCCAGCCGCTGTAGCCCAGCTGTTGGGCTACGCGCACGAGGGTGGGCTTTGAGGTGACGGTCGCCTCGGCGATTTGGCGCATGCTGAGCGTCTCGGCGTGGGTGGCATCCTCGAGCAGGAAACGCGCCACGGCGCCTGCCGCATCCGTGCGGTGCGTCGCGAGTTTCTCAAGTCGTTGGCTGATGAGCATCGAGCCTCCCGGTAATCGTGCCTCGCCGTCCGTTGTTGGCTGGCAGTCGGTTTGTGTGCCGCCAGCATAGACAAAACGGTTGTTCCATGCGTTTGCCCAGCTTCTCAGTATCGTAGCGCATCAAGTCCAAAACGGTGTTCCAGTCATTCGCCGCATACTGCAGGCAGATTGATGCCGGATGGCGGCGACGAATTTCGAGAGAGGGGCTCTGGATATGGATCGGACGGACACGATGGCGGGTGCCGTGGTCGCTGGTTTGGGCGGTGCAGGCAACATCGAGCGCATCGAGCACTGCGTGACGCGCCTGCGCGTGACGGTGCGCAACGACGCGTTCGTGGATGCCGCCGCGCTCGCTGGGGTGGAGGGCGTGCTCGATTACCGCCTGCGTGCCGAGAGCCATCAGCTGGCGATCGGGCCTGGGCTGCTCGACGCGTTCGACGCGCTGCGGCGAGCTGCTGGTTTTGCCGAAGCGGCAGGGGCGGCGATTCCCGAGGACGGTTCGGATGCCCCTTCGGCGACCTCGCTCACCGAACTGCAGTAACGCGCGCCGGAAGCGCGGCGGTGTTTTCGCTGGTGATCGTGTTCGTGGGCGTGATGGGCGGCAGCGGTTTGGAGCTGCTCGCAATCGTGCCGTTCCTGTTCATCTTGCTGGGGGTCGTGCTGCCCGCGCTGCTGTTTTGCGCGCTGCCCCTGCGCGGCTTGCTGATGCTTGCACGTCAGGAGCGCGAGCTGGGCTTCTCGTTTAACGAGGAGATGAAGGCGCGCGGCGCGGTGGGTACGGCGTTTGAGGACCGCGACTGGTTCGTCGAAGTGAGCAACGGTCAGGTGGTCGCGTTTCGTCGGGACTACGTCAAAAGCGTGCTCAAGCATAAACGCATCGAGAACGGGGACGAATGCGTTCTGATGTCGAAGGACGGCAAGAAGCATAAGGTGCGTGCGGCAGCTCCTACGTTGGAGGGCCTGCGTCGTTGGTTCAAGCAGGGTCCGCGCGAGGACAAGGGCTGGGCGGAGCGCGTCGGCGATGCGGTCGAGGGCATCCCGACGTCGGGCGAGTAGGCGAGGGCGACGCCGGGGACGCAGCCGCCGCCGGCAGGCCCCTGGGTCAGGAGCGACCAACAACAGCGTTGCGCCGATCCCGTCGGCACCCGGGCTTGACACAATCAGCATAATTACGCTATCATGCGCATAACTTGATGAGGATCGTTACTGAGTATGCAGGCGACACCGAAAGTTGGCAAAGGCCCTTTCGGTGTCGCCTTTTTTGTTGAAGGGGCGGTGGTTTTTTGTTGCGGATTGCGAAGGTTTTGAACAACAACATTGCCGTGGTTGTCGACGAGCAGGGCAACGATTGCATCGCCATGGGCACGGGCATCGCCTTCGGGCGCAAGCGGGGCGACCGGCTCGAAGAGCGCGCGGTCGAGCGCCTGTTCACGCAGCGCGTCGATGAGCTCTCCGGCCGCTTCGGCACGCTGGTGGCCTCCATCCCCGAGAAGTACTTCGAGGTTGCCCAGGCTATCGTCGAGCACGCCAAGCTCCGGCTGGGCCGAGAGCTGGATGACACCATCTACCTGGCACTCACAGACCACATCCACTTTGCCGTGCAGCGCGCCCGCCGGGGTCAGGCGCTGGACATGCGCCTGACCTTCGAGATCAAGATGATGTACCGCGATGAGTTTGAATGCGCGCAAACCGCCCGGTCGTTTATCGAGCGCGTGTTCGAGGTCACGCTTCCCCAGGAAGAGGCGGGCTTCATCGCCATGCATTTCGTCAACGCCGAGTCGGGCGTGAGTATGGACATCGCCATGGAAACAGCGGGCATCATCCAGCTTGCGCTGGAGACCGTGCGAGCCCTTCTTCACATCGAGTTCGATGAGGAGTCGCTGGCCTATTACCGCTTCATGGTCCATCTGAAGTTCTTTGCGCAGCGGGTGACGCAGGTCGGCCACCTCGATGAGGCGGGCGGCTTGCGCGACCTGCAGCTGCTCGGCATGGTGCAACAACAGTACCCGGAGTCCTACGGCTGCGCCGAAGCGCTGGTCGAGGCGGTGGAGGAGCGTTGTTCCTGCTCCATCGCGGACAGCGAGCGCATGTATCTGGCCATGCACATCGAGCGCCTGCGCAGTGCCAGTGCGGCTGCGGGTGCGGCGGCGAAGGGAGGGTAGCGATCGGCTGAGCGCGGGGTTCGGGGCGTGCGCCGCCCACCGCGCGCGTATCGGCGGGCGGCCGTGCCCAGGGTTTGGTTTTGCTTCAGGGCAATGACGAGATTGGAGCGTGTATGTTCAAGCAACTGCAGAAGGTCGGTAAGGCCTTCATGTTGCCGATTGCGATCTTACCCGCAGCGGGTCTGCTGCTGGGCATCGGCGGCGCGTTCAGCAGCGCGGCGACCATCGCCGCCTACCCCATGCTGGACGTGGCGTGGCTGCAGGCGATCTTCAAGGTGATGAACGCCGCGGGCAACGTGGTGTTCGCGAACCTGCCCATGCTGCTGTGCGTGGGCCTATGCATCGGCATGGCGCGCCGCGACAAGGGCGTGGCGGCGCTCGCCGGTGTCGTCGGCTATCTGGTTATGACCACCACGTCTGCCACGATGCTGTCCATTTTCAACCCGGACGGCTCGGCGATCGACACGGGTGTCATCGGCGCGTTGGTGATCGGTTTGGTTGCCGTCAACCTGCACAACCGCTACCAGAATATCCAACTGCCCCAGGTGCTGGGCTTTTTCGGCGGTTCCCGCTTCGTGCCGATCGTCACGAGCCTTGTCGCGATCTTCATCGGCGCGGCGTTTTACCTGATCTGGCCGCCGTTCCAGCAGGGGCTGGTTGCGGCAGGAGAGGCCATCTCCTCGATCGGCGTCATCGGCACGTTCCTGTACGGTTTCCTGATGCGCCTGTGCGGCGCCGTCGGCCTGCACCACATGATCTACCCCATGTTCTGGTACACCGAGCTCGGTGGTACCGCGTCCGTTGCGGGCCAGACCGTCGTTGGAGCGCAGAACATCTTCTTCGCCCAGCTTGCCGATCCGAACCATGTTGGTCTGTTCACCGAGGGCACGCGCTTTTTCGCCGGTCGCTTCTCGACCATGATGTTCGGGCTGCCCGCGGCGGCGCTCGCCATGTACCACTGCGTGCCCAAAGATCGCCGCGAGAAGTACGCCGGCCTGTTTTTGGGCGTCGCCCTGACATCGTTCATCACGGGCATCACCGAGCCGCTGGAGTACATGTTCCTGTTCGTGTGTCCGCCTCTGTATGTGCTGCATGCGTTCTTCGACGGCGTCTCGTTCCTGATCGCCGACCTGCTGCAGATCCGCATCGGCAACACCTTCTCGGGCGGCTTTATCGACTTCTTCCTCTTCGGCATCATGCAGGGCAGCGCCAAGACCAACTGGCTGCTTGAGATTCCCTTCGGTGCGGCGTGGGCCTGCCTGTACTACTTCAGCTTCCGGTTCCTGATCTCAAAGTTCGATATCAAGACGCCCGGCAGGGATGAGGGGGAGGCGGTGCCCGAGGTGAAGCAGGCGACGTCGTCGAACGCTGAGCTGGCAGCCGAGGCCAAGCAGATCGTCATCGCGCTGGGCGGGCCTGAGAACATCGACGATGTGGACGCCTGCATCACGCGGCTGCGCGTAGGGGTGAAGCAGTCGGACAAGGTCGACCGCGACCTGCTGATGCGCCTAGGGGCGGCCGGCGTGCTGGATGTCGATGGCGGCATCCAGGCGGTGTTCGGCGCGAAAGCGATCCTATACAAGACCGCCGTGCTCGAGGAGCTCGGTATCGACGAGTGAGGAGGGGCGCATCTATGGGTCTGTTCGTGCGGCGCGGTGCTGCATGGGCCGTGGACTATCTCATCAACGCGGGGTTGATGAGCGTGTTCTTGTTCTGCGCGCGTGTGTTCTACCTGCGTGAGGCCACCCGGCAGCAGGGCGACCTGATGCTCGCGTGCGCGGTGGTTGCCCTGGTGTTGCTGACGGTTGCGCTGCCGCGTCGTTGGGGTGGCCGCAGCATCGGCGAGCATCTTGCCGGCATCGAGTTTGCCAACCGGAGTGGCGCGCCGCGCGGCACGGGGCAGCTCGCGCTGCACGAGTGCGTGCTCAAGGTGGCGCTCGGTCCGTTTCTGGCGGTGTTCTGCCTGCTGGACTATGTGGTTATCTGTCTGTTGGTGCATCGGGATCCCTATCCCGACCTGATCGTGGACTTCTTCCTCAAGGTGCGCTGCAGAAGCGCGGGTCACCGCGATGTCCGGGATCCTTTTCGTGCCTGAGTAGCCCCGTGACGAAACGACCCCGTCCCCAACCGGGCGAGGCGGCGGGCGCGCTGTCCAACCGGGCGAGGCGGTACTCGCGCACGGGCAGTGGCGCGATGCCACGCCGAAACGACCCCGTCCCCAAACTGGCAAGGAGCGAGACGAAACGACCCCGTCCCCAACCGGACGAGGCCGGTCCGTAGGTGGTATGTACCATGTGGCCAGCTGCTCTCACAAGCCGACTATGCACATCGGTATGAACCGCAGGCTTATTACCATGTTTCTCGACGTAACGGAGCATAAACATGTTTTCTTTAGATTCGCTACCGTTCGGAAGAAAAAATGACCGTTCACCGAGAGGTTCCACCTAAACAGTTTGCAGACACTATATTGAACACGTGCGACAAATGTGTGCCGCAATGAGGCGGCGCACGATCTGATTGGAGACGTCATGAGCGATTCCGTGAACAAGCTGGGCATGTCCCGCCGGTCCTTCCTCACCCTTTCCGGTGCGGTGGCCGCAACTGCCGGCCTGGGACTTACCGGCTGCGGCGGCAGCGGCGAGGACGCCGGCTCGACTGCCGCGGCTGATGGCGAGAAGGGCGGCGGCACCATCACCGCCGGCTGCGCCTACACCACCAAGAACTTCGATCCATCGAGCACGTCCTCGGCGCTCGCTACGGGCACGAACTGGCATGTCGTCGAGGGCCTCTACGGCATCGACTTCCACGACTACAGCCTGTTTGACGAGCTCGCCGACGGTGATCCCACCCAGGTTGACGACACCACGTATGAGATCAAGCTGCGCGACGGCGCCAAGTTCTCCGACGGCAACGCCGTGACCCCCGAGGACATCATCGAGTCCTTCGCCCGCGCCACCGCCGAGGGCAACATCTACATCCCGATGCTCGCCCCCATCGCCAGCATCGAGAAGAAGGATGACACCACCGTCACCGTCAAGACCACCATCCCGAACTTCTCCCTGCTGAAGGAGCGCCTGGCCATCGTCCGCGTGGTGCCCGCCTCCTCCACCAAGGAGGACATGACCGCCAAGCCCATCGGCTCCGGCCCCTGGATGTACGACGTCATCGACGACGCCAAGGTCGAGATGGTCCCGAACCCCGAGTACAACGGCGCGCACAAGGCACTCGACAAGAAGCTGCACGTGGACATTCTCGTGGATCCCACGGCCCGCATCACCGCCCAGCAGGAGGGCTCCACGCTCGCCATGGAGATGCTCACCGCCGACGCCGTGAGCCAGCTCGAGAGCGCCGGCTGCTCCATCGACTCGGTGGACGGCTTCGCCACGCGCTTCATGCTGTTCAACACTAAGAAGGCGCCGTGGGACAACGTCAAGGCGCGCCAGGCCGTCATGTACGCCCTCAACTACGACAAGATGATCGACAACACCTTCGATGGTCTGGCGGTTGCCCCTACCTGCTACCTGCCCAAGACCTTCGAGAACTATCACGAGGCTTCCGTGGTCTACAAGCACGACGTCGACAAGGCCAAGTCCCTCATCGAGGAGGCCGGCGTCACCCCGGGCAAGATCGTGCTGTGCACCAACGACAACGAGCAGGTCGTCTCCATGTCCACCCAGGTCCAGCAGGACCTCAAGGAGCTCGGCTTCGAGGTTGAGCTCAAGGAGCGCACCACCGCCGACACCTTCGCCGACATCGATGCCGGCAGCGACTTCGACCTGCTGCTCGCCCCCGGCGACCCGAGCTGCTTCGGCGCCGACCCCGACCTGCTGATGAACTGGTGGTACGGCGACAACGCCTGGATGAAGACGCGTGCCCGCTGGAACGACTCGGCGGAGTGGGCCGAGCTCAACAAGATGATGTCCGACGCGCTCGGCCAGACCGGCGATGAGCAGCAGAAGACCTGGAACAAGTGCTTCGACCTGATTGCTGAGCAAGCCGTGCTCTACCCGGTGCTCCAGGTCAAGACCGTGACCGCCTCCTGGCGCGACACCGCCAACGGCGACGGCGTCCGCCTTGACGGCTTCAAGGGCATCGGCACCACGGGCCTGTCCTTCATCGACGTCTGCACCGTCAGCGCCTAACGCAGGCGGCCTTATACATCCTCGGCTGAAACCGCAGCCGTAACGGGGGTCCGGGAGACAAGGTCTACCTGGGCCCCCGTGCCGTGCGTCATTCAAAGCAGATCGAGCAATCTATACAAGGAGGGAAACGCAGTGAACAATCTGTTGCGCCTTATCGGTCGACGTCTGATAGCGCTGCCTATCATGGCGCTCGGCGTCACGCTGCTGGTGTTCGTCCTGATGTCGTTTACCGACCCGTCCATCCCGGCGCGCAACGCCCTGGGCGAGGGCGCGTCCCAGGAGGCCATCGAGCAGTACATGGAAGAGGAGGGCCTGAACGACCCGTTGCCCGAGCGCTACGTCGACTATATCGCCGGCCTGCTCACCGGCGATCTGGGCACCTACGGCGCCTCCCACACGCCGGTGGCCGACCGCATCGCCAAGGCTCTGCCCGTCACGATCCAGCTGACCTTCATCGGCCTCATCATCGGCGCGGTGGTATCGTTCGTGCTCGGCGTGGTCGCGGCGCTCTACCGAGACAAGTGGCCCGACCAGCTCATCCGCGTGTTCTCGATCGCCGGCATCGCCACGCCGTCGTTTTGGCTCGCGGTCCTTCTGATCTTGGTGTTCTCGTCCTACCTGCACGTGCTGCCCGCCTCTGGCCCGTTGCCGAGCTTCTTCGCCAACCCCGGCGGCTACATGGCGCGCATGCTCATGCCCGCGGTGGCGCTGGCATTCCCGCTCACGGGCCAGATGACCCGCATCGTGCGCACCGCCATGGTCGAGGAGCTCGACCGCGACTACGTGCGCACCGCGCGCGGCGCCGGCCTGCCCGAGTTCGTGGTTATCGCCCGCAACGTGCTGCGCAACGCGCTGATCACGCCGGTCACCACGCTCGGCCTGAAGATCGGCTACCTCATGGGCGGCGCCGTCGTCATCGAGGTCATCTTCAACCTGCCCGGCATGGGCACGGCCATCCTTTCCGGCATCACCGGCGGCGAGACCATGCTCGTCCAGGGCGTCGTCATCGTCGTGGCTCTGGCCTTCGTCATCATCAATATCGTGGTTGACATGCTGTACCTGCTCATCAACCCGCGCATTAGGACGGTGTAGGCCATGGTAAAGATTCGTGAAGAGCAAACCGCCAAGCTCGAGGAGGCCGCATCCCGCGGCATGCGGTTCGGCGGCTTCAAGAACATGAAGCTGAGCAGCAAGATCTCGCTCGTGCTGCTCGTGGTCGTGGCGCTCGCGGCGATCCTCGCCCCGCTGATCGCCCCGCACGACCCGCTCGAGATCTTCAGCGCCCGCCAGGCGCCCGGCGGCGGGTTCATCTTCGGCACCGACGACAAGGGCCGCGACATCCTGTCCCGCATGCTCTACGGCGGCCAGTACTCGCTCGTGATCGGCTTCGGCGCCACGCTGTTCGCGCTGGTGTGCGGCTCGATCGTGGGTGCCATCGCCGCGGTTGCGCGCAAGAGCATCTCCGAGGTGATCATGCGCGTGCTGGATATCATCATGTCCGTGCCTGGCATCGCGCTGGCGGCCGTTCTCGTGCTGATCTTGGGCAACTCCGTGCCCGCCATCATCTTCTCCATCGGCTTCATGTACACGCCGCAGATCGCGCGCATCGTGCGTGCGAACATCGTGTCGGAGTACGGCGAGGACTACGTGCGTGCCGCAATCGTGTCCGGCGCCCAGGCGCCCTGGATCTTGATCAAGCACGTGCTGCGCAACTGCATCGCGCCGATCATGGTCTTCACCGTGACGCTCGTGGCCGACGCCATCATCTTCGAGGCCTCGCTCACCTTCATTGGCGCCGGCATTACCGAGCCCACGGCCACCTGGGGCAACATCCTGGCCGACGCCCGCGGCGGCGTGCTCGCCGGCCGGTGGTGGCAGGCGCTGTTCCCGGGCATCGCCATCATGGTGACCTGCCTGGCGCTGAACATCCTGTCCGAGGGCCTCACCGACGCCATGGCCGCCAAGCCCGGTGCGATGGTGGCCACCGACGACGATGACGCCGCGTCCCGCCGCGCCGACGACATCCTGGCCGCCGACCCGGTGCGCGCCTATGCCGAGCAGGCCGAGAGCCTCTCCCGCCGCTTGGCCGCCCTGCGCGAGGTGGAGCTGCGCCGAGACGATCGCCACGTGCCCGACCTCTCCGTCAAGCCGCTGCTGGAGGTCAAGAACCTCTCCATCAACTTCGAGCATCACGGCGATGTGAACGTGGTGGACAACGTCAGCTTCGCGGTTCGTCCCGGCCAGTGCATGGCGCTGGTGGGCGAGTCCGGCTGCGGCAAGTCCATCACCACCAAGGTGATCATGAGCCTCACCGATGCCGACGAGCACGTGACCGGCGAGGTCCTCTTCGACGGACGCGACCTGCTCAAGCTCACAAAAGAAGAGCACCGCCAGCTGCTGGGCCACCAGATCGCCATGGTCTACCAGGACGCCCTGTCCTCGCTCAACCCCTCGATGCTGATCTCCAAGCAGATGAAGCAGCTGACGAGCCGCGGCGGTACCCGCTCGGCCGAGGAGCTGCTGGAGCTTGTGGGGCTGGACCCCAAGCGCACGCTTGAGAGCTATCCGCACGAGCTGTCCGGCGGCCAGCGCCAGCGCGTGCTGATCGCCATGGCACTCACCCGCGATCCGAAACTCGTGATCTGCGACGAGCCCACCACCGCGCTCGACGTGACCGTGCAAAAGCAGGTCATCAAGCTTTTGAACGACCTGCAGGCCAAGCTCGGCTTCGCCATGATCTTCGTCTCCCACGACCTGGCGCTCGTGGCCGAGGTCGCCAGCGAGATCACGGTCATGTACGCCGGTCAGGTCATCGAGCAGGCGCCCACTAAAGAGCTGCTCACCAACCCAATCCACGAGTACACCCGCGGCCTTCTGGGCTCGGTGCTTTCCATCGAGGAGGGGGCCAAGGACGGCAGCCGCCTGCACCAGGTGCCCGGCTCGGTGCCCTCGCCGCAGGACTTCCCCACAGGCGATCGCTTCGCACCGCGCTCGAGCCACCCCGAGCTCGGCCTGGATGTCCATCCCGTCATCAAGCAGCTGCCCGGCCGCAACCACCGCTTCTCCGAGCTGCCCGACGACTACCTCAAGGCAAACGGCCTCACGCCGTACCTCGACACGATCGCGGGCGCAACCGCACAGGAGGTGATGTAGATGAGCGCTGCCACTCAGGCCGAGCCGATCATCTTCCTCGACGATATTTCCGTCACGTTCAAATCACGCACCGGCTCGCTGTTCCACCCCAACCTGGTGCACGCCGTGAACCACGTGACCATCAAGCTCATGCCCGGCGAGACCATCGGCATCGTGGGCGAGTCCGGCTGCGGCAAGTCCACCACCGCCAACGTCATGTGCGGCCTGCAGAGCCCCACCTCGGGCAAGGTGTTCTTCAAGGGCGAGGACGTCACGAAGCGTACCGCCGAGCTGCGCCGCAAGATGGGCCGCGTGGTGTCCGTGGTGTTCCAAGACCCCGCCACCGCGCTGAACCCGCGCATGATCGTGCGCGACCAGCTGCTCGACCCGCTGCTCGTGCACAAGGTGGGCAGCACCGCCGAGCAGGAGCGCCGCATCCACGAGCTTGTGGAGCTCGTGGGCCTGCCGAAAAGCGCCCTGCGTGCCATGCCCGGCCAGCTCTCGGGCGGGCAGCGCCAGCGCGTGGCCATCGCCCGCGCCATGTCGCTGAACCCGAGCGCCATCATCGCCGACGAGCCCACCAGCGCCCTCGACGTGTCGGTGCGCGCGCAGATCCTGAACCTGCTCACCGACCTCAAGCGCGACCTGGGCCTGTCCATGATGTTCATCTCCCACGACATCCAGACGGTCCGCTACATCTCCGACAGGATCGTGGTCATGAACCACGGCCAGATCATGGAGGAGGGTCCGGCCAAGCAGGTGTTCGAGCATCCGCAGGATTCGTACACGAAGATGCTGCTGGGGGCGGCGCCCTCGCTGCTCCACCCCAACCTGGGGGCGTAAACTAGCCCCTGTGCGTCCGCTGCGCACCCGATGCTTCGCTGCCGTCCTGCGGCCGCGGCGCGCGGGGTGCGCCCGCGGGCGCGCACGCCGAGTGCCCCGCCGGGGCCTCGGCCCCCGCGTCCGGCGGCGGCATCGGTGCGTTCGGGCGCGTTCTACCATGTCGATGCGCGGGTACATCCGCGCGCAAGGAGTGATTGTTCATGACCAAGACGACCTATCGCGGCGTTATTCCCCCGGTCGTGGTGCCGGATACCGACGAGCGTGAGCTCGACGTCGCGTCGTTCGAGCGCAACATCAACCGTATGATCGAGGCGGGCGTCGACGGCCTGTTCTTCCTCGGTTCCTCCGGTGAGGTCGTGTTCTCCACCGATGAGCGCCGCGACCAGATCATCCGCGAGGCCGTGCGCATCGTGGACCATCGCGTGCCGGTGTTCGTGGGCATCATCGACACCGAGACCGAGCGCGTGCTCGCCCATGGCCGCCGCGCCCAGGAGCTCGGCGCCGACGTGCTGGTTGCCACCTGCCCCTTCTACGCCCTGGGCGGCCTGGCCGAGGTGGAGGAGCACTTCCGCATCCTGCATGAGGAGCTCGACCTGCCGATCTTCGCCTACGACATCCCCGTGTGCGTGCATGCCAAGCTGCCCTGGAAGCTGCTGGCCAAGCTCGGTGCCGAGGGCGTGCTCGCCGGCGTGAAGGACTCCTCAGGCGACGACATCTCCTTTAGGTACCTGTGCCAGGAAAACGAGAAGCTCGGCCATCCGCTGTCGCTGCTCACCGGCCACGAGATCGTGGTCGACGGCGCCTACCTTTCCGGTGCCGACGGCTCGGTGCCCGGCTTGGCCAACGTGGACCCCGACGGCTACGTGCGCATGTGGAAGGCCGCCGAGGCGGGCGACTGGACGACTGTCAAGGCCGAGCAGGACAAGCTCAACGAGCTCTCCCATATCTTCGACTGCACCGACGGCGTGCAGGGCTACGGCGCCGGCGTCGGCGCGTTCAAGACGGCGCTCATGCTCATGGGCGTGTTTACGTCCAACCAGATGCTGCGCCCGGTGAAGGCGCTTTCCGGCGACAACGTCGAGGCCATCCGCGGCGTGCTGACCGCCTGCGGCCTGCTGTAGGTGTCCTTTGGGGAGGTAATCATGGCTGATACGCGCTTCGTGTGCTCCGTCGACATCGGCGGCACCAAGATCGCCTGCGCCGTCATGGCCTATCCGGCCGACGGCACGCGTCCGCACGCGGTCTATGAGGCCGAGGTGCCCACGGATGCTGCGTCCGGTGGCGAGGCGGTCTATACGCGGGTGGAGGCTTCTGTGCGCGCCGCGCTGGAAAGCGACCCCGCGCGCGTGGTGGCGGGCATCGGCGTGGCTGCGGCCGGCGTGGTTGACCCGGCGACGGGCGGCATCGCGTACGCGAACGAGATCATGCCCGGTTGGGGCGGCATCGAGCTGGGGCCACGCCTGCGCGAGGCCTTCGAGATGCCTGTGGCGGTGCTGGGCGACGTGCAGGCCCACGCGCTCGGCGAGGCTCACTGGGGCTCGGGCCGGGGGCGCTGGTCGGTGCTGTGCCTGGGCATCGGGACGGGCATCGGCGGCGCCTACGTGGAGGACGGCCGCGTGATGCGCGGCTTCCACGGGGCGGCGGGCCACATGGGCCATATCGAGAGCGCCGCGGCTGCGGGCCTGCCGTGCGCCTGCGGGCGCTCCGGGCACCTTGAGTCCGTGGCCTCGGGCACCTCGATTGGGCGCATGTACGATGAGCGCTTCGGTCGCGTGGACGAGAGCCGTCCCACGGTGGGCCGCGATGTCAACGACCTGTGTCGGGCGGGCGACGAGCGCGCGACGTCCGTGATCCACGACGCCGCGTGCGCGCTCGGGGCGAGCCTGGGGTCGCTGGCGAACATCCTCGACCCGGAGGTCATCGTGCTGTCGGGCGGCGTGATCCATCAGGGGCCAACCTGGCGCAGCGAGACTTGGCGCGTGGGCGTGGCGGAAGGCTACGCCAGCCAGGCGCTCGACCCGCTGCTCGACACGCCGATCTTGATCGGCGAGCTGGAAGGGGAGGCGCCGCTGATCGGTGCCGCCGAGCACCTGCTGGCGTCGCTGTAGCCGCGGTGTCACCGTAGCTGGGCGGCACCGCGGCCGGCGTACCTGCCGCCGAGCCTATGGCCCCCGCGCGCGTTCGACGCGCGCGCCCATCCGGTTGGGCCGGCCTGCCGGGGAACCCGGTGGACGTGGGGTGTAGCGCTCCCTGCGGATGTGGATTGAAGGTATGGGGCGTCGTGCGCTGGCGGGTCGCCCCTGTATTCGAGAAGGAGAACGTATGTCCGTCAATCCGTTGATCGAGTCTCTCAAGGGCAAGCTCATCGTGAGTGTGCAGGCCTATCCGGGCGAGCCGCTGCGCACGCCCGAGCACATGGCGGCCATGAGCCGCGCGTGCGAGCTGGGCGGTGCGGCCGCCATCCGCTGCCAGGGTCTTTCCGACATCGCCGCCATCAAGGGCCGCGTGGAGATCCCTGTCATCGGCCTGTGGAAAGACGGCCACGAGGGCGTCTACATCACGCCCACGCTGCGGCACGCCCGCGCCTGCGTGGCGGCCGGGGCCGACATCGTGGCCATTGACGCCACTGACCGACCGCGCCCCGACGGCAAGACGCTCGAAGATACGGTGCGGCCGCTGCAGCAGGAGGGCGTGCTGCTCATGGCCGACTGCATGACCATCGAGGACATCCGCCGCGCCGTCGAGCTCGGGTTCGACCTGGTGTCCACCACGCTGTCGCACAACAAGCCCGCCATCGAGACCACGCTCGATGAGGGCCCCGACCTGCCGCTGCTGCGCCAGGCAACAGCTGAGTTCCCTGAGTTGCCCATCATCTGCGAGGGGCACGTGCACACGCCCGCCGAGGCCCGCGCCGCCATCGACGCCGGCGCCTGGGCCGTGGTCGTGGGCACCGCCATCACGCACCCCACGAGCCTCACGAGCTGGTTCAAGGCCGCGCTCGAGGCGTAGGGACGAAGCTCGCCGCCGCAGCTCGTGCACAGCTGCCGACAAGGGCTGTATGCAAGGCGACCGTATGCCTGCGCATGCGGTCGCTTGTGCTATGGATGCGACTGACGCCTTGTCTGCCGGAATCCTACTTGCCTGTTATTCGATAAAGTAGTTGAATATTGACATGGCAATCTAAACGATGAAGGGGCGACGATGACAAAAGAGCTCGAACGGATGGATCATTCCTTGCGTGACGCGCAGCATATGGGCAAGGTGCTGTCGTGCGTTTTCTCGGTACTTCTCGGTGCTTTTGTGATTATCGTCGGCCTGGTCGTAGCTCATGTGGTCGGCGAGATGCGCTCTATCGACGCTTCGGGGGTCATTCACCTGAAGGGTGGCGGCGAGCTGTGGCCTGTCGCCGCCATCCCCATCCTGATCGTTGGGGCTACGATTCTCGTGGTGTTGCAGGGCATTTCATCCGACATCGCATGCGGTCACTCGCCCTTTTCCATCGCTCATGCCCGCAAGATTGCATTTCTCGGCATCGCGCTTCTCTTGAACGCGCTCGTGCCGCTCATTGCATCAGCTGGCAATATCGAGATCGACCTGGTCTTTGGGATCTTGGCGTGCAATCCCAACCCGCTTGTTCTATATATTCCGGGCGGTCCGATCGTCGACTTCGGTTCTCTTGTAGCGGCGCTCGTGGCCCTGGCTCTTGCGCTCTTGTGGCGGTATGGCGCACTGCTGCAGCAGCAGTCTGACGATCTGGTTTAGGAGCGGTTGTGGACTACCTGATCATTGAACTTGAATCGATGCTGCTCAAAAGGGGGAAGTCCAACACTGATTTGATCCGGGCTACCGGTCACACAGCAGCGAATATCTCCAAGTTGCGCAACGGCAAGGTGCGGGCTATTCGGTTGAAAACCTTGTTGGACATCTGTGTTGAACTCGACTGCCAGCCGGGTGACCTGATCCGGCGCGTTGACGAGCACGAGCTCGATGAGCTGGCCGTGTCGCGCGTGCGCAATGCCATGAACAGGTCGAAGGCTTCGAACCGCTCTGGACGTCGTGAGCCCGAGACGGTGTATGTGGTCGACTTGAGCGACGAGTAGGCAGCCTTGCGACAGGCGGCTGCCTGGTTGGCGGCCGCCGTAGGGGTTTCACGGGGCCGGTCATAGCAGGGGAGGGCAGCCGATGCGGCAGGTGGCCGCTTCGGTGGGTGAGTGTCGCCGTGCCCTCCAGTCTGATGCGATGATGCAGGTTTTCGGGTGTTGCCCGGAGTCCCCTTTTCGGGCGTTGCTTGCAGCACCCCATTTGATGAATCACGTTCTTCCAATCAAATACTGCACGTCTCGCGCCGCTTGAATTCGGAGGCGGACGAGCTTCCTCATGCGTGTTTTTAACGTATTGGAAACATAGAAAAATATTATTGAAATGTTGCTTTGTCGAATTACAATAATATTGCCCATTGGAGCTAGAAGAAAGACCTGCTATTTGAAGTCAAGGGGTAGCGCCCGAGATTTTCGATAGGAACCT
>CABRHH010000005.1 GCA_902470695.1 uncultured Collinsella sp. | reverse complement strand
AGGAAGCGGCTCGGCCTGGCCGTCTAGGCCGGTCCAGGAAAACGTCCGCATCCCCAAACGGCGCGAACGCGAACCCATGCTGAGCAGAGGCATACCACGAAAAGCGACGCGCTTACGCCTCCGCTTGCTCCACCGCAAGCTTTGCCTGGGCGGCCGCCAGGCGCGCGATGGGCACGCGGTGCGGCGAACAGGAGACGTAGGTCACGCCGAGCTCATAGAAGCGCTTGATGGACGCCGGGTCGCCGCCGACCTCGCCGCATACGCCGCCGGACAGCGCCGGCTTGACGCGGCGCCCGCGCTCGACGGCCATGCCCACCAGCTCTGCCACGCCCTCGTCGAGTGTCTCGAAGGGGTTTTCGGCCAGCAGCTTGCTATGCAGGTACTGCGGGATGAACTTGGCCTCGGCGTCGTCGCGGGAGAAGCCGAAGGCGAGCTGCGTGAGGTCGTTCGTGCCGAAGCAGAAGAAGTCGGAGTGCGCCGCGATGGCGTCGGCGACAAGGCAGGCGCGCGGGATCTCGATCATCGTGCCGATGGGGATGTCGAGCGCGCAGCCCTGCTCGGATGCGACCTCGTTAAGCACGCCTTCGATGATGCGGCGCATCTCGGCGATCTCGGACTCGAGCGAGACGAGCGGGACCATGATCTCGGGCCGGGGGTCGAGGCCGCGCGCCCGGAGCGCGGCGGCCGCCGTCGCGATGGCGCGAACCTGCATGAGCGACAGTTCGGGATAGATGACGGAAAGGCGCACGCCGCGCAGGCCCAGCATGGGATTCTGCTCCGCCATGCTATCGGCGGCCCGCAAGCGGCGTCGCAGGTCGGCAAGTTCCTCGTCTACAGCCCCGGCCGCCTCGCGACGCGTCAGCGCCACCTCCAGCTCACGCGGGCTGTCGATGAACTCGTGCAGCGGCGGGTCGAGCAGGCGCACCACGACGTCGCGCCCGTCCATGGCCTCGAACATCCCCAGGAAGTCCTCGGTCTGGACCGCGAGCAGGTCGCGCAGGGCGCGCTCGCGCGCAGCGGGATCGTCGGTGAGGATGAAGGACTGGATGATCTGCTTGCGGTCGCCGAGGAACATGTGCTCCGTACGGCACAGCCCGATGGCCTCGGCGCCCATGTCGGCCGCCAGGCGCGCATCGGCGGGATTGTCGGCGTTGGCTCGCACGCCGTAGGCGCGGCCGAGCTCGTCTGTACAGCGAATCTCGTCGGCCCAACCGAGAATCGTCTCAAGGTCGGAAGAAAGCTCCGCCTCGATGAGCGGCACGGCCCCGCGCACCACGGTGCCCCGGCCGCCGTCGATGGAGATGACGTCGCCCTCGTGGAGCACCGTCTCGCTCCCCTGGATGCGAACCTCCTTCGCCGCCGCGTCAATCTGAAACGTATCGACACCGCACACGCAGGGCGTTCCCATGCCGCGCGCGATGACCGCGGCATGGCTCGTCTTGCCGCCGTGGCTGGTAAGGATGCCCTGGGCGACCGTCATGCCCTTGAGGTCATCGGGGTTCGTCTCCCAACGCACGAGAATGACGCGGCGCCCCTCGGCCGCGCGGGCAACGGCGTCATCGGAGGAGAACACGATCTCGCCCACCGCTGCGCCGGGGCTCGCGTTCAGGCCGCGTGCCAGCACGTCGAGCGGGGCGGCCGTGTCGAACTGCGGGTGCAGCAGCTGGTCGAGCTGGGCGGGGTCGATGCGCCGCACAGCCTCCTCACGGGTGATGAGCCCCTCGACGACCATGTCGATGGCGATCTTCAGCGCCGCGGTCGCGGTGCGCTTGCCCACACGGGTCTGCAGCATCCAGAGCTTGCCCTGCTCGATGGTGAACTCGATATCGCACATGTCGCAAAAATGCCCCTCGAGGATGCCGAAGGTGCGCTCGAGCTGGGCCGCCGCCTCCCGAAGCGCCTCGGTGCCGGCCAGCTCGGCGATGGGCTCGGTGTTGCGAATGCCCGCCACGACATCCTCGCCCTGCGCGTTGATGAGGAAGTCCCCGTAGGGCTCACGCGTGCCGTCGG
This sequence comes from uncultured Collinsella sp., assembly GCA_902470695.1. Classification (GTDB taxonomy): domain Bacteria; phylum Actinomycetota; class Coriobacteriia; order Coriobacteriales; family Coriobacteriaceae; genus Collinsella. Next base: position 119,928 of record CABRHH010000005.1, on the reverse strand, counting down.
CGGGGTTGCGGGTGAAGGCGACGCCGGTCGCGGAGGTCTCGCCCTTGTTGCCGAACACCATCGCCTGCACGTTCACCGCCGTGCCGAGGTCGTCGGGGATGCGGTTGAGCGAGCGGTAGAGGCAGGCGCGCTCGTTCATCCAGCTGCCGAACACGGCCTGGATGGCCAGGCGCAGCTGCAGGTGCGGATCGGCGGGAAACACCACCCTGCCGCCCTGCGCGAGCTCGGGAAAGCGCGCGGGGTCCACCTGCGCCGACACGAGGTCCTTGAACGTGGCGACAAGCTCTTCCAGATCGGCCTCGGAAAGCTCGGCGTCGGTGCGGACGCCGGCGACAAGGCGCTTCTCGGTCAGGGCGTTCTCGAACAGGTCGGCGTCGACACCGAGCACCACGTCCGCAAACATCTGCACGAAGCGGCGGTAGGAGTCCCAGGCGAAGCGGGGGTTGCCCGTCTGCGCGATGAGCCCTGTAACCGACTCGTCGTTCATGCCGAGGTTCAAGACGGTGTCCATCATGCCCGGCATCGAGAAGGGCGCACCGGAGCGCACCGAGACGAGAAGCGGGTCGGACGCGTCGTCGAGCCGCTTGCCCATACGCAGCTCAAGATCGGCCAGTGCCGCATCGATCTCGGCGAGCACCCCTTCCGGCCACGTGTTGCCGGCCTGCGCATAGGCCATGCACGTCTGGCAGGTCACCGTGAATCCGCCGGGGACCGGCAGCCCCAAACGGGCCATCTCCGCGAGATTCGCGCCCTTGCCGCCGAGTACGAACTTCATCGAGGCGTCGCCCTCGGTGACGTCGACGCCCGACGCGTCGGCTCCGAAACGATAGACGTGGTGCTCTACGGTCATGTCTTCTCCCTCATACGACCGATGGGTCCGCCGGATGGCGGCTCGAAGAGCACTATATGAGACGGGGCTCCGGCAAAGTTGCAGACGGCGCGGACCTCTGCGAGCGGTTGTATTATGCGCGCCAACGGTAGCCCATGTGGTTATTGTATGAGCATACCACCGCAGGTTGTGGACATGATTTGGAGCGGTAGAAATGCGTACGCTACGATTGCTGCCGCCGCGCGTCACGAGCCGCGGCCACCTGATGCATCCGCGCGACGATCTCGGCGGCCGTCTCCTCGATGGCGCGGTGGTCGGTGCGCACGATGAAGCAGCCGAGCCGGCGCATGAGTGCGCGCGCCTCGTCCATCTCGAGCTCCACGTGCTCGGGAGCGGCGTAGGCGCCCGACCAGCCGCGCGCGACCTCCTCGCCGATACGCGCGGCACGAATGTCGGAGACCACCGGCGCGGTTGAGATGAGCCCGAACAGCTTGGCCGGATCGATGTCGAAGATCGAGGCCGGGGGCTCCACGCCGTGCGCGAGCGGGATGTTCGCCACGCGGTAGCCCTGGAAGGCGAGGTACATCGACAGCGGGGTCTTGCCGGTGCGCGAGATGCCGAGCAAGACGATGTCAGCGCGGGAGAGGTCGTCGGCCCCCCTGCCGTCGTCATGTTCGACGAAATACTCCATGGCGTCGATGCGCTCGAAATACCGGTCGTCGACCCGGTGGGTCATGCCGGGCATGCCGTTCGGCTCCCGTCCGAGCAGCTCGCGCAGGGCGGCAACCGCAGGACCCAACAGGTCGATGGCGGGAATCGCGCGGGCGGCCAGCAGCGCCGCGAGCTCGGCGCGCAGGGCGGGCGCGGCAACGGTGTGCAGCACCACCAGCGCCCCCGCCCCGTAGGCGCCCGCATCGAGGAAGGCTTGCACGCGTGCGACGTCCTCGATCTTCGAGAGGCGCTGGATATGCACGCAGGCGTGGTCGAACTGGCTGAGGGCGGCCAGCGCGACCCCGTAGGCCGTGTTGCCGAGCGCATCGGAGACGATGAGCACGGCGCGCTCGGACAGATGGTCTGCGGGGTCACCTGGGTACATGGCTACTTCTTACGGGCCATCTCGCCGATATCGGCGACGTCGGCGAACACGGTGCCGAAGCGGTTGAGCAGGCGCAGGCGGTTCGCGCGCAGCGCCTCGTCCTCATCCATGACCATGACGCTGTCGAAGAAGGCATCGATCGGCTCGCGCAGGGCGGCGAGCGCCGCGATCACAGCCGTGAAATCCTCGGCGGCGCGGGCGGCGGCGACCGCATTGCGCGCCGCGTCGGTGGCCTCCAGCAAGGAGCGCTCGGCATCGCCCATAAGCGCGACGTCGACCTCGCATCCCAGCGCGGCGTCGGCCAGATGCGAGGCGCGCGCGTAGGCGGTGGCGAGGTTCTCGAAGGCGGCACGGTCGTGCGCGCGGGCGTCGTCGAGGGCGTGGGCGAGCGCGAAGAAGTGCGCCGGGACAGTAATAGTGCCGGCCGCGACCGCAGCCACGGTGTCGGGGGCCACCCGCTCATCGCGGGCCATCTGCTCCATGCGCCCCTTGATGAAGGCGCATACGGCAGCCGCCACCGCGTCCTTGTCGAAGGTAAGCCCCTGCTCGAGGTAGGCGTCGAGCGCGGCGTCGACGAGTGCCTCGTAGCCACAACCCAGACGGTCGCGCAGGATGTTCACCACGCCGATCGCGGCGCGACGCAGCGCGAAGGGGTCCTTGGAGCCGGTGGGGGGCTCGTCGATGGCGAACATGCCGGCGATGGTGTCGAGCTTGTCGGACACCGCCACCACGCAGCCAGCCGAACCGGCGGGAAGCTCGTCGCCGGCAAAGCGCGGACGGTAGTGATCGCGGATGGCGGCGGACACCTCGGGCGCCTCGCCGGCGGCCGCGGCGTAGTAGCCGCCCATGACGCCCTGCTGGCTGGTGAACTCGATCACCGCGGAGGACACCAGGTCGGCCTTGGCCAGATGGGCCGCGCGCTGCGCATCGGAGGCCGCGTGGGCACCCAGGTGCGCGGCGCGGGCGCAGGCGAGCGCCAGGTCCTCCATGCGCTCAGACTTCTGCAGCACCGTGCCGAGCTTCTTCTGGAAGCCGACGGTCGCCAGCCGCTCGCGGAACTGCTCGAGCGGCACCTTCAGGTCCTCGTCGTAGAAGAACTTGGCGTCAAAGAGGCGGGCGCGCACCACGCGCTCGTTGCCGTCGACGACGGTGGCCGACACCGTCGGATCGGCGTTGGACACCACCACGAAGGCGCGGGTCAGCTTGCCCGCGGCGTCGTAGGTGGGGAAATAGCGCTGGTTGGAAAGCATCGACTCGCAGATGATCTCGGACGGGACCGCCAGGAACTCCTCGTCGAAGTGGCCCACGAGCACGCTGGGCCACTCGCAGAGGTTCACGACCTCCTCAAACACCTTGCGGGGCGTATCCACCCGCACACCGAGCTCGGCCTCGATGCGCTCGATCCCGGCGCGGATGACCTCCTCGCGGCGCTCGGCCGGCAACACGAACGCAGATGCGAGCACCTGCTCATAGGAGTCGGCGCTCGGCACCGCATGGTCGCCGGGGGCAAGGACGCGATGGCCGCGCGTGACAGGCGCGCTCTTCACATCGGCATAGCGCACCGGAATGGGCTCGTCGCCGAACAGGCAGCAGATCCAGCGCACCGGGCGCACGAAGGTCGCGCGCTCGCTCCCCCACCGCTGGCTGCGGTAGTTCGGCCACTGGATGGCAGCGATCAGGGACTCGCACACGCTCGTGAGGATCGGCTGGGCCGGCTTGGAGGGGACGTTGCGCTCGGCGAACACGTACTCGGTGCCGTCGGTGTCGGCCCGGCGCACCAGGTCGGCGGCGGTCAGGCCGCATTTACGGGCGAAGCCCTCGGCCGCGCGGGTAGGGTTGCCATCCGCGTCGAAGGCAATGGCGGCCGAGGGGCCGCGCATGACGGAGCTGACCGCCTCGGTGGCCTCGGCCAGCGCGCTCACCAGCACGGCCAGACGGCGCGGCGAGGAGATGACGCGCACCCTCCCATGGGCAAGGCCGGCCTCGTCAAGGCCCTTGGTGATCAGCGGCTCAAGCTGGGCCACGGCGTTGTTGAGCGGCGCGGAGGGCATCTCCTCGCAGCCGATCTCTAGCAGGAAATCTCGGGTGTTCGCCATCGGATTTAGGCCACCTCCACGGCAGGGGTCGAATCATCGGAGCGCTCGGCGGCGACCTCGGCGAGGTAGGACTCGCAGCAGGCCTTCGCAAGCGTGCGCACGCGCAGGATGTAGGCTGCGCGCTCGGTGGCCGACAGCGCACCGCGCGCGTCCAGGATGTTGAAGCTGTGGCTGCACTTCATCATGCAGTCGTAGGCGGGAAGCGGCAGCTTCGCGTCCAGGCAGCGGCTGCACTCGCGCTCGAACTCGTCGAACTTGGAACGCATGAGCTCGATATCGGCGACCTCGAAGTTGTAGGTCGAGAACTCGCGCTCGTTTTCCAAGAACACCTCGCCGTAGGTCATGGGGGTGCCGTCGGGCGCCACGCTCCACACGAGGTCGTAGACCGAATCGACGCCCTGCACGTACATGGCCAAGCGCTCCAGGCCGTAGGTGATCTCAACGGGGACGGGATTCACCTCGATGCCGCCCACCTGCTGGAAGTAGGTGAACTGCGTGACCTCCATGCCGTTCAGCCAAACCTCCCAGCCCAGGCCCCAGGCGCCCAGGGTGGGGCTTTCCCAGTCGTCCTCGACGAAGCGCACGTCGTGCTCGGCCGGGTCCAGGCCGATGGCCTTGAGCGAATCCAGGTAGAGCTCCTGGGAGTTTTCCGGGCTCGGCTTCATGAGAACCTGGAACTGGTAGTAATGCTGCAGGCGGTTGGGGTTCTCGCCGTAGCGGCCGTCGGCCGGACGGCGGCAGGGCTGGGCATAGCAGGTGCGCCAGGGCTTGGGGCCGAGCGAGCGCAGCGTCGTGGCCGTATGGAAGGTGCCGGCGCCCACCTCGGAGTCGTACGGCTGCATGATGGTGCACCCCAAAGAGCCCCAGTACCGCTGGAGCTTCAGGATGATGTCTTGGAAGGTTAGCGCTTGGGCGTCCATACCTCTCCATCCCTTGTGTTTCGATGAATACTGACAGGTGCCTATGATACCGCAGGTCTGCACGCGCTCGCCCCGGCAAGGCGCGCAGACTGTACTGGGAGCGCCAGCGGTCTGGCGGTATCGAAAGCGTCAACGGGCTGCGGTGCTGGGAGAGTCAGCGGGCTGCGGTGTCGGGAGGCAGCGGGCGGCGGTGTCGGGAGGCAGCCCCTCGAGCCGCGCATCCGTGCGGGCACAGCGTCGATGCGGCCTGTGCGCGATACAGCGCGGCACCGGGCCCCGCATCGCGTGCCCGGGGCCTACAGGGTGCCGATGCGATCGAGCGGCCAGTAGCGGAACAGGGCCACCCCCACCAGGTTCTCGGTGGGAACCGCACCGAAATACCGAGAATCGGCGCTGTTCTCGCGGTTGTCCCCCATGACCCACACGCTTCCCTCCGGCACCGTGTACGGGAAGCTCACCGCGACGCCGGGCGCCTGCGTGGGCAGCGGATAGCTGGACCCCTGGGCATAGGGCTCATCGAGCGCCACGCCATCCACGTACACCGCCCCGTCACGCAGATCGACCGTCTGGCCGGCCGTGGCAATCACGCGCTTCACCAGCGTGCCGTGGTCGGAGGAGGTGTCAGGGTTGGTGAACACCACGATGTCGCCGGGCGCCACGTCCATACCCAAGCGCAAGGTGACCTTCTGGGCGAAGAGGTTGTCGCCGATCTGGATCGTGGGCTCCATCGAACCGGTGGGCACCGTGTACGGAGCGACGATGAACGTGCGGACCAGGAAGAAGAACCCGAGGGCGATCGCAAAGACGACCAGCCACTCCACGATCGTGCGGCCGATGCTTGCCGTTGAGTTTGACATGGGCGATCTACCTTTCCTCGCTCGAGCCGTGGTAGCGCTCGATAAGCTCATGCGCGCGGGCGCGCTCGCCATCCGTCAGGTCGGCCGACGCGATGAGGTCGGGCCGCCAGCGGCACGTGCGCTCGAGGGCGTTCTCGCGTCGCCAGGCGTCCACACGCGCGTGGTCCCCGGACAGCAGCACCGCGGGCACCTCTCCGCCCTCGAACGAGGCGGGACGCGTGTACTGAGCATATTCGAGCAAGCCGCCGCCTGCGGACGTGGCGAACGACTCGTCGACGCTGCCCATGGCGTTGCCGAGCGCGCCGGGCAGCAGGCGCACCACGGCGTCGGCCACCACCAGCGCCGGCAGCTCGCCGCCGGTCAACACGTAGTCGCCCACCGATAGGCGCTCATCGGCAAGCTCGTAGGCGCGCTCGTCCATCCCCTCGTAGCGGCCGCACACCATAAGGAGGCGCTCGCAGCCGGCCAGGCGCGCGGCAACCTGCTGCGTGAACGGCACGCCGCACGGGGTGAAGAACACCACGCGCGGACGATGCGGCCCGCGTGCGGCGAGATCGCGAACGGCCTCGAACAGCGGCTCGACCTTCATCAGCATGCCGGCGCCGCCGCCATAGGGTTCATCATCGACGGTGCGATGGCGGTCGTGCGTCCACTCGCGCAGGTCGTGAGCGGCGAAGTCGAACAGGCCGCGCGTGCGAGCGCGGCCCATGATGGAGGTCGACATATAGGGTTCGAACAGCTCGGGAAACACCGAGAGCGTCTCGATCAGCACGGACCGGATCCTCCTTCGCGTCTCTTAGCTCACATCAAGCAGGCCGTCCATGACGCAGACCTCGATCGGGCCTTCATCGGGGATGGCGGGAACCACGGATTCGATAACGGGCAGGAGCACTTCGCCGAAGGGGCCGCCGGAAATAACCCAGACGTCGTTGGCGGGCGTTTCCATCACCGACTCGATCGCGCCGAGCTCGCCGTGGCGGCGGTCGACGACGCGACGTCCCACCAGGTCGGCGAAGGCAACATCACACGGACCCAGCTCGAGGTCATCCGCCCGTGCAAGCACGTAGCAGCCGATAAGGCCCTCGGCGTCGTCGAGCGAATGGGAGCAGGAGAAGCGCACGCGCGGCTCCTGCGCGCTGCCGGCGACGGCCTCGACCGTCGAGAAGCGCTCGCGCGCGAGCGCCGGTGGGGTGAGGCACACCTGCATGCCGACGCGCAGAAGAGGGGGAAGCCCTCGCAGCGGTTGCGCGATGACTTCCCCTCGAGACCCATGCGGACGAGCCACCTGGGCGATATTCTTGTATGCGACGGTCACGAAACGCCTACCCCAGAACCTCGACCTCGACGCCTGTGCCCAAACGCGCGGCCAGCGCACGTGCAAGCGTGCGGATGGCCTTGATCGTGCGCCCACGGCGCCCGATCACCTTGGCGACGTCATCGGCGGCAACGCTGACCTCGATCGTCGAGGATGCAGCAGCGTCGACAACCTCGAGGCTCACCGCGCCCGGGTCATCCACAATGGAGACGACCAGATACTCGACAAGGTCGGCGATGCGGTCGGACACGAGCTCCTCAGCTGGCGCGTCGGCCTCGGCAACCGCAGAGATAGGCTCTTCAGACACCGTTACTCCTCGGTGGCCTCAGCGGCCTCGGCGGCGGCAGCGGCCTCCTTGGCGAGCTGCTTCTTGGACTTCTTGGGAGCAGCGGCGGCCTTCTCGCCCTCGTTGGCGGCGCGCACGAGCGCAGCCACGGCGTCGGTCATCTGAGCGCCCTTGGACTGCCAATCGGCGATCTTCTCAAGGTCGAGGTTGATGAGCTTCGGGGTGCTCATCGGGTTGTAGCGACCGACCTCCTCGATGAGACGGCCATCACGCGGAGAGCGGGAATCGGCCACGACGACGCGGTAGTACGGACGCTTCTTCGAGCCATGACGGGCGAGGCGGATCTTGACTGCCAATGCAAACTCCTTCATTTGCGCAGCGCGGTGCTGCTAATCCAAACCAAAACACGGTGCGCCGACGACTTGACGGGAAGCATTAGAGACCGGCTTCAGATTGAAAGTCGCAAGCAAATCCATATCTTATCTAAGATCGTGTGAAATGCAAGCGCATTCACGCAGCACACATGGCGAAAAGTTCGCTATACTGAACGCATGGACGCTATCGAACACACATACGGTTTTTCACCCGAGCAGCGCGGGGATGCAGACGTGCCGCGGCCTGCGGAGGAGGCGGGCGCGGATGTCCTTGCCGGCGCGCTCATCGGCGCGTGGGAGGGTCCCGCCATCGGGCTGCTGGACCTGGATGCGTTCTTCGCGAGCGTGGAGATGCTCGATCATCCCGAATGGCGCGGACGTCCGGTCATCGTGGGTGGCTCGCCCGAATCCCGCGGCGTGGTGTCCACCGCCTCCTACGAGGCCCGGGCCTTCGGGGTGCACTCCGCCATGCCCTCGGCGCAGGCCAAGCGCCTGTGCCCGCACGCCATTTGGACCTCCGGCCATTTCGACCGTTATCGCGCCGTGAGCGCCCAGGTCATGGCTATCTTGGCCGACGAGACCCCCTATGTCGACCAGGTGTCCATCGACGAGGCCTTTTTCGACATCACCCCCGGCCGCTACGCCGCCGAAAGCCCGCTTGCCATCGCCCAGCGCATCGCACGGCGCGTGTCCGCGCTCGGCGTCACCTGCTCGATCGGCCTTGGCAGCAGCAAGACGGTCGCCAAGATCGCCAGCGAGCGGGACAAGCCCCGCGGCCTCACCGCCGTGCTGCCTGGAACCGAAGCGGGCTTTTTGGCGCCGCTGCCGGTGCGCGCCATGAGCGGGATCGGCAAGGCGGCCGAGCGCGCGCTGCACAAGGCGCAGATCCGCACGCTCGGCCAGCTCGCGCAGGCAAGCGATGCGGTGCTCTCCCCCATCTTCGGCATCAACGCCGCGCGCATGCGCGCTCGCGCAGCCGGCGTCGAGCACAGCGCCGTGACGCCCATCGACGCCGTGGACGAGGTGAAATCGGTGAGCAACGAGCGGACGTTCTCGCAGGACCTGACCGCCCTTGCCGATGTGGAGGCCGCCGTGGCGCTACTTGCCGAATCGGTGGGTGCGCGCCTGCGCCGCCGCGGCCTGGCCGGGCGCACCGTCACCCTCAAGCTCAAGTTCTCCTTCGGCGAGGGACGGACCGTCCAGCGCAAGCTCGCCCATCCCACCGACGACGAGAACGTATTCGGACCGGTGGCCTGCGAGCTGCTGCGCGGGATCTGGACGGCTGGCACGCACGTGCGCCTGGCCGGTGTGGGCGTCTCCGATTTCGGACCGGACGCGGCCGGTATCCAGACAGACCTGTTCTGCGAGGTGGATGAGCGTGGTGCCATGGCGAGCAGCAAGCGCGAGCTCGCGGTGACGCTCGATGCGGTGCGCGAGAAGTTCGGCACCGACGCGGTGAGTTTCGGACGGGCGACGCGCTTCGGCCGCGACCTGGTGGACCCTGCCAAATTCCTCAACCACAACAAACCCCAATTTGGGGACGGGGTCGATTCGGGCGCAGACTGCGCGCGCTAACCTCACGCGATTTGGGGACGGGGTCGATTCGTTCACGCGATTTGGGGACGGGGTCGATTCGTTCACGCACGCGGTTTGGGGACGGGGTCGATTCGGACGAAACCTGCACAAGCTGAGAGGGGTCTTTCCCCATATCCCGCATTTCTCCCGCAAAACCTTGCCAGAATCTATCAGTCGGCAAGGTTTCGGTAAGAGAGATGCAAGGTAGAATGACATTTTTATATATATCTGCATACTCATCCCTCCTATGCGCGAAGATAGCACTAGGGCTAAACGCAGACGGCAAAAGGAGGGTTGATTCGAATGATTCGGCGCTTCTCGCAGCAGGGCGAGAGCGATCACGCCGGCACTGCGGCCGGCCCATCTGAACGCTGACGCTGCATCATGTGAAGGGGATGGTCGCAATGCCGCGTATAAGAAGATCGGTTTCGGAATCGGGCATCTACCACGTCGTCATAAGGGGGTGCGGCAGGCAGCTCATCTTTTCCGATGATTCGGATCGCGCCAAGTTCCTCAGCCTGGTTGAGGAAAAGATCGTGGCACGGGGTTTGGACGTTTTGGCTTGGTGCCTCATGGACAACCACGTTCATCTTGTTCTCGAGGACCCCGCAGGCGACCTCAGCGCGGCGATGCATGCGCTCAACACGGCGTACGCACGGTATTTCAATGCCAAAACGGGGCATGTGGGCGACGTATTCCAGGGACGATTTCACAGCGACCCCGTCGAGACGGACGCCTATTTGCTCTGCGCAATCCGCTACGTGCATGAGAATCCGCAGGTTGCAGGTATCATGCGCGCCGAACAGTACCCTTGGAGCAGCTATCGAGGTTATCTGATGGGACATCGACTGCTAACGCCCGACCGGCTGTTCACCGTGATTGGGGGCAGGGAGAACTTCGAAGCGTTTTCGAAGGAGACACCAAATTGCGAGATCCAAGCGCGCTTGATTCAGGGATGCCGCGACGGGAACGCATCCGAGATCGCCCGTATCGCGCTGGGCGGCATGGACCCAGCGGCGGTCAGGGGGCTTGCCGAGCAAAAGCGCGTTGAGGCGATTACGCGTCTCGGAAACATCGGCCTCAGCGCATATCGCATCGAGCGGCTGACCGGCATCGGCCGGACGCTTGTGCGGCGCATCCTCTCCCAGCACTAACCACCTGCAGGATGGGGACGGGGTCGATTCGTATGGATTTTGGCAGGCAATGAAGACGGAATTGCTCTAAACCATGATGGAACGGCGTTGCTTCGCATGGATTAAGACCGGAAGAGGGACGGGCGCTTCGCATGCGAGAAATGGATCGGGATGAGGTTTCCAGTTCGCTCCACACATGCAATCCGGCCTCTCGTCCGCAGCTCCGAACGGATTTGCCCTCGATACGAAACGACCCCGTCCCCAAACTGCAGGCAAGCTGCGGGACAAGGCCGATTCCCGGGCTCACGGGCTGACGGTGGGACAAACGAAACGACCCCGTCCCCAAACTGACGAACGAAATGACCCCGTCCCCAAAGTGATTAGTCGAGGGTGGGAGCGCTCTTCCAGAGCTTCTCCAGGCGATAGTACTCGCGCGCCTCGGGCGTGAAGACGTGCACCACCACGCTGCCGTAGTCCATCAGGATCCAGGTGCGCTCCTCGCGGCCCTCGATGGAGAAGGGATGCTCGCCGCAGACGGCGGCAACGCGCTCCTCGATCTCATCGACCACCGCATCGACCTGGCGGTTGTTGGAGCCGGTGGCGATCACGAAGTAATCGCACACATCGGAGTGCTCCGTGAGGTCGATCACCGCAACGTCGGTCGCCTTCTTGTCGTCAGCGGCCGCTGCCGCCACGCGAGCGACCTCGCGGGCCTCGATACCGCGGGAGGAAAGCGAGGCGGCGCTGCGGTCGACCGAGGCGCGCTCCTCGTCGATAGGAGCCTCGGCGGTGTCGTTGATGGTCTCGGCTGTCATGTAAACCCTTTCGTCGTTCAGGCGCGGCCACAACGGGCCGCATAGGCGTTGTAGATGTCGATGGCGGTTGGGTACAGGTAGCGCCCGCCGGAGATAACGTAGGCGAGCCCCTGCGAAAAGCACCGGAAGAACAGCTCCTCCAGGCCCATCTCGCCGACCGCATCGCGCAGCTCGACGGCATAGCTCCCCCGTCGGCCGGGCTCGATGGCATCGGCCACGAACACCACCATGTCGAGCGGCGTCATGTCGGTCGCCCCGACCGTGTGGCGCGCAACCGCCTGCAGCACGTCGGCGGAAAGCTCGGGGAAGATCTCGGCGAGCTCGCGCGCGGCCACCGGGCCATGCAGCAGGCCGACGGCCCGCACCGGGGAGCCGGCGACGGGAATCCCGTAGCGCGCCGCGCGCGCGAGCAGCTCCTCGTCGGTGAGGACCTTGTCCCAATCGTGCACCAGCCCGGCTGCCCGCGCCGAGAACACGTCGACCCCGTAGACCTCGGCCAGATGCGCGGCGGTATCGGCAACGCCGAGCGAGTGCGTAAGGCGTCGCGGCGCGCCGCTCATGCGCACGCGCAGCATATCGGCGATGCGGTCGAGCGCCCGCAGCTCCTCATCGCTCATGACTCCCCCTTTCCGGGCCCGACTCCCGCATGCGATCGCATACAGGGGTATTGTACAACCCGTTCTTGGCGATATAGCCCAAGACGGACTCCGACGTGAGATACCGCACGCTTTTGCCGCTCGCTACGCGCTCGCGGATGTTGGTCGAGCTGATGGCCAGCGCCGGGATCTCGATGTAGCGGATATCGAACTCGATGCCGGAGGCCTTGATCCGCGCTTTCGCCTGGTCGATATCGTAGCCGGGGCGCGTGGCGGCGATCAGCGTGGCCAGGCTGGCGATGCTGTCGGCGTCGTGCCAGGTGAGGATCTCGATGATGGCGTCGGCCCCGGTGATGAAGTAGAGCTCGACGTTATCGGGGTATCGTGCGCGCAGGGCGCGCAGGGTGTCGACCGTGTAGGTGATGCCGGCGCGGTCGATCTCGAAGCGGCTGGCGATGAAGGCGGGGTTGGCGGCCGTGGCGAGCAAGGTCATCGCATAGCGGTCCTCACCCGACGATACCGCCTGGTCCTGCTTGAATGCCGGAGAGCCGGCGGGCATGAACAGCACCAGGTCCAGATCGAGCGCCTCGCGCGCCTGCTCGGCGGTGACGAGATGGCCGTAGTGGATGGGATCGAAGGTGCCGCCCATGATCCCCAGGCGGTAGATGCGCGCCGGGTCGGCGCCCAGCGGAGGCAGCGGAAGCGACGGAGCATCCATCAGGCGTCCCCATCGCATCGCTCGGCCTCGGCGACAGGCGCGCCCGCATCCGCGGGAGCCGCCTCGCCGGCAGCTTCACCCGAAGGCGCGACGGCGCCCGCGTCATCATTCGACGCTGCGACATCCTCGCCCGGCGCGACCTCTTCCAGCGGCTCGATATCCTCGAACACCTCGTCATCGTCGTCCTCGACGCCATCGAAGGCGAAGGCAAAGCCCAAGATGCGAACCTCGTCGCCGTTGCGGCACCCCGCCTTGACCAGCGCCTCATCGACGCCCATGCGGCCCAGACGGTGTTGGAGGTAGATGATGGCCTCCTCGTTCTCCCAGTCGGTCTGGACCACCATGCGCTCCAGGCTCGTACCGGACACGCGCCAGATGCCCGCGCCCTCGGACACGACCTGGAACCGGCGCTCGCGGGCATGGCGCTCGCGCTCCCAGCGGCCCTCGTCGAGTGGGTCGGATACGTTCTGTTCGGCCAGCGCGCGACGAAGCTCGAACACGCGCTCGCCGCAGGCGAGCATGAGGCTGTTGAGGCCGGCGCCGGTGAGCGCGGAGACGGCGAAGAACTCATGGCCGTCGTCGAGCGCGGCGCGCTTGAGCTCAGCGATGCGCTCGGTCATGCCGCTCGCGTCGCACTTGTTGGCCACCACGATCTGCGGGCGGTCGGCAAGTTCGGCGGCGTACCGGCGCAGCTCGTCGTTGATGATGCGGTAGTCCTCCACCGGATCGCGCCCCTCGTAGCCGCCCGTGATATCGACCACGTGCAAGATCAGCGCCGTGCGCTCGATGTGACGGAGGAACTGGTGGCCGAGACCCTTCCCCTCGCTGGCGCCCTCGATCAGGCCGGGCACGTCGGCGACAACGTAGGAGTACTCGCCGGCGCGCACCATGCCCAGGTTCGGGACGAGCGTGGTGAAGGGGTAGTCGGCGATCTTGGGCCGCGCGGCACTCATGCGCGCGATCAGGGAGGACTTGCCCACGCTCGGCACGCCCACCAGCGCGGCATCGGCCATGAGCTTCATCTCGAGCTCGATCCAATGCTCGATGGCGGGCTCGCCCTTCTGCGCGAACGCCGGTGCGCGACGCGTGGAGGTGACAAAATGAGGGTTGCCCAGGCCACCGGCACCGCCCGGCGCCGCCACGACGCGCTCGCCGGGATGCGTGAGGTCGGCGATGTCGAAGGCGGGCTCCATGGTGTCGGCGTCGATCTCGCGCACCACGGTGCCCATCGGCACCTTCAGGACCAGATCCGCACCGGCGGCACCGTCTTTGCGCGCCCCCTTGCCGTGCGTGCCCGACTCGGCGCGGAAATGATGTTTGAAGCGGTAGTCGATCAGGGAGGACAACTGGGCGTCCGCCTCGATGACGACATCGCCGCCGCGCCCGCCGTCGCCGCCGTCGGGGCCGCCTTTGGGGACGAACGCCTCGCGGCGGAAGGACATGCAGCCGGCACCGCCGTCGCCGCCTTTAACGTTGATGCGGCAGATGTCGGTGAACTGTGACATGGGATGCTCCCATCTTGCAGGAGGTGAATACAGGCCGCATGCGCATGGCAGATACCAAAAGGGAGACCCCCGACGGCAAGCGCGAGGGTCTCCCAAAACCATGCAGATGCGGTGAAGGGTATCTACTAGGCCTCAACGACCGGCAGAACGTTCACACGGTGCTTGATGCCGCGCGTGAACTTAACCTTGCCCTCGGCCAGAGCGAACAGCGTGTCATCCTTGCCGCGGCCCACGTTCTGGCCGGGGTGGATGTGGGTGCCGCGCTGGCGGACGAGGACCTCGCCGGCCTTCACGAGCTGACCGTCGAAACGCTTGGTGCCCAGACGCTGGCCGCGAGAATCGCGACCGTTACGGGAGGAACCGAGACCTTTTTTGTGTGCCATGGTGGTACCTGCTCTCTAAACGATAGATATGCGAATGCTCGCGTTACTCGGCGACGGGAGCAGCCGGCTCCTCGGCCTTGGTGGTCTTCTTAGCGGCCGCGCGCGAGGTAGCCTGCACCTTGGTGATCTTGATCTTGGTGAGCTGCTGACGGTGGCCCTTGAGGCGGTGGTAGCGCTTGCGCTTGTGGAACTTGTAGACAAGCTGCTTCTCGCCCTTGAACTGCTCGAGAATTTCAGCAGTGACCTTTGCCTTGGCGAGCTTGGCAGGATCCGTGACGATCTTCTTGCCGTCGTTCAGGAAGAGAACGGGCAGCGTGACCTTGGTGCCGGCCTCGCCCTCGATCTTCTCGACGGTGATGACGTCATCGGTGGCGACTTTATACTGCTTGCCGCCGGTGGAAACGATTGCGTACATGTTCTTGCCCTTCATGCATCAGTTGTGCAACAGTCGGATATGGTATCAGGTGGTCTGGGGCGCGTCAACGGATGAAATCATCATTTGCCCTGCATATTCACAGGCTCGACAAAGGACCACCCTTCGGCGTCGGCCGAAAGGCTGCCCGCAGGCAGCGCGCACGGCGCACCGAGCGGCCAGGCCTCAGCGCCCGCATCGTCGACGATGCGCTGCCCGCAGCGTTCCACCTGGTAGGTTGCAATGGCGGTGAGCTGCTGGATTCCCGTGGAGACGATCGGGGCGTCGACGCCCGGCGCGAGCCCGCGCAGCGCCTGGTCGAGGGCGGCGATGAGGATCTCGGGGCGCAGAGACCCGTCGTTGTCGCAGCGGGTGGCAAGCGCGACCCGGGCGCGACCATCCACACCCACCGCGCACCTCGCCGAGCACAGCACCCGGCACACGTCGAGAACCTTCTCCTTCTTGCCGCGGCGGTACGGAATCTCGATGCCCTCCTCCAGCCAGCGGGCGAACACCGCATCAAGCGACCGCATACCCACCCCGGCAACGGAGGCGAAGGCGAGCTCGATGAGGTAGTCCACCCGGTTGATCTCGGCGGTGAGAGCCGGACGCCTCAGCTCCACGTAGGCGGCGGCAAGCGGGCGCACCTCGGCCGGGGCGGCGTGGCGCAGGCGCTCGAGGGCGGCGGGGGCGGGCACCAGCTCGGTGAGATAGACGTCGAAGTACTCGGCGGCAGAGGAGGTGCCCACCGGCAGCGCCGAGGTGTAGGCGATGCGCATGTGCGGGGAAAACCCCTGAGTGACGGCATAGGGCAGCCGCGCGCGGCGCACGATCTGCTCGACGGTGTGGATGAGCTCCAGATGCCCCAGGTACTTCAGGCAGCCGAGTTTCGGATAGGCCACGCGCAGGCGGAACAGGGTCGGCTCGAGCGGATTGCTCATGCACGCTCACCTACCAATACGTTGTCGGCGTGCAGGGTCGGGCACGCACCGCAGCCCGTACAGGACGCGCGCGTGCAATCGGGCGTGGTGACGCCCTCGAGCGAACGGCGGTACTCGCGCAGGAGGTATCCGCGCGACACGCCGCAGCTCACATGCTCCCACGGCAAACGCCAGTCGAGCTCGAAGGATTCCTGCGCGCACGCACGCAGGTCGATGCCGAGCTCGGCCGCCGCCTCCTCCCAGCGCCCGAGGTCGAACTGCTCGGTCCAGGCGTCGAAGCGCTGGCCGCGCCGCCAGGCGCCCTCAATGAGCGGAGCCATGTCGCGGCCGCCGCGGCTCATGATGGCCTCGATGAGCGAGGTGGCCGCATCGTGGCAGTGGACGCGCACCGCGCGGTTGCGCACGGAGGCGAACAGCAGCTGCTGGCGGCGCTTGACCTCGGCGTCGTCGAGCTGGGGGCACCACTGGAACGGCGTGTGGGCCTTGGGGATGAACACCGACACGGAGATGGACACCGAGATGGAGCCGCGCTGCGAAGCCGGCACGACCTCGCGTGCGATCTCGAGCGTATGGTCGGCGAGCTCGGCGATGGCCACGATGTCCTCGTCGGTCTCGCCGGGCAGCCCCATCATGAAGTAGAGTTTCACGCGGCGCCAGCCGGCCTCGAAGGCCGCGCGGCAGGCGCGCTCGAGGTCCTCCTCCGTCACGTTCTTGTTGATGATGTCGCGCATGCGCTGACTGCCGGCCTCGGGCGCGAAGGTGAGGCCGCCCTTCTTCTCCCCCGCCACCGCGGCGGCCATGTCGACCCCGAAGGAATCCAGGCGCTGCGAGGGCACCGAGATGGAGATGCCGGTGTCGCCCAGGCGCCGGTTCAGGCGGTGCAGGATCTCGGCGCAGGCAGAGTGGTCGGTCGTGGACAGCGAGTTTAGGGAGACCTCGTCGTAGCCCATGGTGGCCAGGCCGTTCGTGACGGCGGCGACCACCTGGTCGGCCGAGCGCTCGCGCACCGGGCGGTAGGTCATGCCCGCCTGGCAGAAGCGGCAGCCGCGGGCGCACCCGCGCAGCACCTCGACGCACAGGCGGTCCTGGACGATCTGCATGTAGGGCACGACGGCCTGAGGCACCGGGTTGGTGGCGCCGAAGTCGGCCACCACGCGCTTGTGCACGACCTCGGGCACATCGGCACCCGGCTTCGGGACCGTATAGCCGTGCGGCGAACAGGGCTGGTCGTGGCGCACCTCATACAGGGACGGCACGTAGGCGCCGCCGACGTGAGCCAGCTCGCGCAGCATCTCGGCGCGCGGCACGCCCGCATCGCGCAGCTCGCGATGGCGCTGGCAGAACTCGACGATTTGCTCCTCGCCCTCACCGATGAGCATGACGTCGAAAAACGGCGCCAGCGGCTCGGGGTTGCAGACCGACGGGCCGCCGCAGATCACGATGGGGTCGTCCTCGCCGCGGTCGCGGGCGTGCAGCGGGATGCCCGCCAGGTCGAGCCCCTCCAGGTAGTTGGTGCACGCCATCTCATGGGGCACGTGGAAGCCCACGACGTCGAACGACGCCACGGGCGCGGCGCCCTCCAGCGACAGCAGCGGCACGCCGGCGGCGCGCATCTCGTCGGCCATGTCCACCCAGGGAATGTAGGCGCGCTCGCAGGACAGCCCGGGAGCCTCGTTGAGGTTGCGGTACAGGATGGCGATACCCTGATTGGGCAGGCCGACCTCGTAGACATCCGGGTAGATGAGCACGCAGCGGTGCGCGGCGGCGGGCCGATAGAGCGCGCCCCACTCGTGGTTGATGTAGCGCGCGGGCTTCTCGACGCGCGCCAGCAGCGGCTCGAGCGCGTCGAAGCGGTTCTCGTAGGCGATTCGCATGCGTTCCTCCCGTGCGCTTATGCCGGCACCGGCGCCTGGACGGCGCCGCCGATCGCGCGGCGGACGCGCGTCACCAGGCCCCCGAGCGCCTCGTTGGCGCGCGTGTAGTCCACATCGCGCTCGTAGAAGGCCATGAGCGCCAAGCCCATCGCGTAGGTGCCCGCGCCGCCCAGCGCCGCCTTGACTGCAAACGACGCCACGCCGGCCCGGGGCGCGACCGCGCGCGCCACGGCCCTGAGCGCCACGGCGCCCGCCACAACGGCGGCCGCCTCCCAGGCGCGCTCGGGACGCAGGGGCCGGCCGAACACGGCGGCAAGGCGCAGCATCATGCCGAGCTGGGCGGCGGTCATGACCGGAAAATCGGCACCGGGGATGAAGAACAGCGCCCCGCAGGCCAGGTTGCCCACCGCGGCCGACCCCACCAGGTGGCGCGCCGCGGCGATGCGCATGAACGGAAAGTTGGCGGCGAACGCCGTGTCCTTATCGGTGCGGTCGAGGATCCAGCGCGCCAGCGAGGACAGCAGATGGACCGCATCGGTGGCAGCCACCAGCCCGAGCATGGGCGTATCGTGCTCGATGAACGGTACCTCCACGCTCGACTCCGCCACCACCGCCACCGGGGCGCCGCGCACGACGAGCTCCTGGACACGGGCCTGCAGCCGCTCGCTGCCGCAGGATAGCACGAGCACGACGTCGGTGTCGTCCTTCACGGCCGCACGCGTCTCACCCAGGCGCTCCACGCGGACCAGACCGCTGGTGGTCTGCGGGACCAGCGCCTCGCGCACCGTCTCGATCAGATAGGTCGTGGCGGTGGAGTCGACGAACACGGCCACGCGAATCGGCGCGGCGACGTCGCCGCGCACCGCATCCAGAACCTTGACGGCACTCGATACCGAATCAAGCGGAATCCCCATATGAACCCTTTCGAACCTCAAGGCCCCGCGAAGGGGGCCATCTTGCATGAACCATGGGCGCACCCGCACGGGTGGGCCCGCCTGTTAGGTCACCTTGCTGCGCCTGCGCCAGATAGACTGCACGATACCCACGGCGGCGCACTGCATGAGCATGGAGCTCGACCCGAAGCTGATGAAAGGCAGCGGGATGCCCGTGATTGGCATGAGCCCGATGCACATGCCGACCTCCTCCAGGATCTGGAACGTCCACATGCCGACGATGCCCACGCAAACGAGCTTGAAGAATAGCGACTCACTGCGAAACGCCACCCGGATCGTGAAGAAGATCAGCAGAGCGAACAGCGCAAGCAGGGCAAGCGCGCCCACGAAGCCGAACTCCTCAGACAGCAGCGCGAAGACGAAGTCGGTGTGCGCCTCGGGCAGAAAGCCCGCACCCGCCTGGGACGCCTGGCCGATACCCTTGCCGAAAAATCCACCCGAGCCCACCGCGATCAGTGACTGCAACAGGTTGTAGCCCGCACCCGAGGTGTCGGACTCCGGGTCGATGAAGACGAGCAGGCGGTTCATCTGGTACTGCTTGAGCAACACGTCGTGACCCAGGAGGTTGTCGAGCACCGAATCGGCCGCGAGCAGCAGCGACACCAGCCCGATGACGATCGCGACGGTGCACAGCACCCATTCGCGCCGCGGCCCGCTCATCATGATGATGACCGCCCCCGAGAAGAACACGACCAAGCCGCTTCCCAAGTCTCCGGCCACCACGGCGGCCCCGAACGGCACGGCGAGCGTGAGACACAGCTTCACATAGTCGCGCACGCTCTCAATACGGCCGTTGTACTGGGCCCCCAGCGACGCCATCAGAAAGATGGTGATGAGCTTGGCGAGCTCGACCGGCTGAAAGGTCAGGCCGATCAGCGGAATCTTGATCCAGCCCGTCATGCCGAGGCCACCGGTGTAGGACAGCCCCGGGATATAGGGCGTGAACATGACCAGCACGTCGATGATCAGCAACGGGGTAGACAGCCCGGCGAGCCCGGAGAAGTCCGTCCGCCAGCAGAGGAAGGCCAGCACGGCGCCGAGCCCGATGCCCACCAGCTGGCGGGGAAACGACGCCTCCTCGATCGTGAGTGAGGCCGTCCAGATGATGAACGAACCGTAGGCGAGCAGCGCCAGCCAGGCGACAAGCACCGGCAGGCACACGTTCTGCCGCAGGCCACGGCGGGTGGAGTCGCGCTGCTTGTTGACGCGTTTGAGCGTATCGTTGGCCATCTGCCTCACCTCACCTCGTGTTGTCGCCGCCGGAATAGGCGGTTGTGTCGGGCGAATCGTAGATCGCGCCGAGCACCTGCCGGACCGCCGGCATGGCGCAGGTAGCTCCGAAGCCGCCCTTCTCGATCAGGCAGGCGATCACGTACTGCGGCGACTCGTAGGGCGCGTAGGCGATGAACCAGCCATAGGCCTCCTCACCCGACTTCTCGCCGGTGCCCGACTTGCCCGCCACCTGCACGGGCAGGTTCGTGAAGTGCGCCGCGGTGCTCGCCGCCTCCTCGTAGATCATCGAATGCAGGCCCTGACGCGCCACGTCGAGCGCGCCGTTCGTGGAGATCTCGGCCTTCAGGCGCTCGGAGGTCTGGTAGGTGTAGGCGTCGCCCTCGCCGTCGCGCGCCACCGCGGAGTACAGCACATGCGGGGTGTACTCAGTGCCACCGGTGGCGATGCCGCCATAGGCCACGGCCATCTGCAGCGGCGTCACCAGGATGTCGCCCTGCCCGATGGCGATGTTGGTCATATCGCCCGCGTTCCAAGCGCGCTCCTCGGCCGACCAGTCCTTGAAGTAGCTCTCCTTCCAGGCCGAATCGGGCACGCGCCCGCTCGCCTCGGACGGCAGGTCGATTCCGGTTTTGGAGCCGAGGCCCCAGCGGCGGAACATCTCCTGCAGGCCCTCGGGGTTCTGCTCGTCGTAGAAGAAGTTCTTGCCCACGTCGTAGAAGACCACGTCGCAGGAGTCGCGGATGCCGGTCTGCAGGTTGCGGATGCCGTGCCCGGAGTGGTTCCAGCACCATTTGCCGGCCGATTCGCCCAAGCCGGTCCACCAACCCTTGCAGTCGCTGGTGGTGTCGGCGGTGTAGACGCCGTACTCCATACCGGCAAGCGCCGAGAAGGGCTTGATGGTGGAGGCGGACATATACTGGCCGGCCACCGCGCGGTTGATGAGCGGATGGTCGCCGTTGTCGTCGTTCAGCTGGCTCCACACGTCGGAGGACACGCCGCCCACGAACACGGACGGGTCGAAGGTGGGCGCGCATGCCAGGCCCAAGATCTCGCCGTTGGTGCAGTCCAGGCACAGGCAGGTGCCGGCCGAGGCGGCGTTGCCCAGGCGCTGCGCGGTCTCCATGCCGAGCTTCAGGCCCTCCTCGCACGCCTGCTGGATCTTGAGGTCCAAGGTGAGCTTGATGTCGCTGCCGGGCTTGGGCGGCACCGCGCCGGCCTGACCGGTCACGTTACCGCTCGCATCGACCTTCACCGTCTGCTCTCCACGGATGCCCTGCAGCAGGCTCTCGTACTGGTACTCGACGCCCGCCTGCCCCACGATATCGCCTGACTGGTAGGTGATCGAGCCCTGCTTCTCCTCGTCGGTCATCTTTTCCTGAGCCTCGAGCTGCTCAGAGCTCACCGTACCGGTGTAGCCGAGCACATGGCAGGCCAGCGTGCCGTACGGGTAGCTGCGCTCGGTGCGCTCGACGATCTGCACCCCGGGGAAGTCGGAGATGTGCTCCTGGATGTAGGCCACCGTCGAGCGGCGCACGTCGCTGGCGATGGTGTGCAGGCTCTGGGCGCCCTCGGTGTTGTCCTGGATGTTGCGCAGCACCGCCATGTAGGGCATGCCGAGCACGTTGGCCAGGTGCCGCACGCATACGGTGTCCTCGGCCAGGTCGCGGTAGGCGGCCACCGTGAGCGAGCCGCGGTTGCCCACCAGCTCGACGCCGTTGCGGTCCAGGATGCGCCCGCGCGACGCAGGCGTGGTGACGGTTCGCGTCTGGTTGCGTTCGGCCAGCCCCTCGTAGTAATCCGAGGAGACCATCTGCATGCTCCACAGCTTCGCCACGATAGCAGCGAAAATGGCCGCAACGCCGGCGGTGAGGAGCTTGAATCGGCCCTTGAAGGCCACGCCGGTGGTGTTGCCCTCGCCCTGCGCGGCGCGCGGACGGGTCCCGCCGGCGGTGTCGAAGGTGAACTTGCCGGAGTAGCCCCGCAGGAAGATGAGGGAGCCGATGATGGCCGCGACCAGGATGAGGCCGGCGATGATGACGACGAGCTGCGCGTTCATGGGCGGTTCCTAGCGCAGGCGGCGACGCCGGGTTCCGTGGGCGCCCCCGCGTGCCGAGAAGCCGCGGCTCTGCTCGCCGGCAGACAGCAGCATCAGAAACGGCACCGCCACCGCGATGTCCAGCACGCTCGAGGCCAGCGCATGGGAGAGCAGGGCCCCCATCAGGCTGGTCTCGATGCCCATGAAGAACAGGACGGAGCCGTAGACGACGTTGACGCCCACGATGCCCACGCCGGCGAACCGCAGCGCGTCGGCCCGCGCCTGGGGGTTGATGCCGCGCGACATGAGCGCCAGGCCGTAGCCGGTCACGCACAGCAAAAGCGCCTGGAGCCCCACCGGCACCGCAGCCGTGAGGTCGTAGAACAATCCCGCGAAGAAGCCGAGATAGACAAGGGTGCGGGACTCACCGCCCACCGCCGCGGCGGCAACCAGCACGAGCATGAAATTGATACGTCCACCGAAGACGGACAGCTGCGGCGCGAGCGCGACCTGCAACACGACTGCCAGGATGCAGGCGATGGCAAGCGGGCGCGCCGAGGTGCCTGAATGCTTGAACTCCATGGGGCTCCCCTACTGCGCCGACGCGTCGTCTGTGTTCTGGTCGGCCATCGACGAGTCGGCGGCGGACCCCTGCGGCGTGCTGTTGGCCGCGGTCACGTCCTCGTCGGAGGCCACCTGGTCGTCTCCCACCGAGGTGACCACGAGGACCTCCTCGTTGTTCTCGGCCGTGGAGGCGGCGCGCACAACGATCGTGTAGTACACCGCGTTCGAGGCGCGCTCCACCGAGCTGACCGTACCCAAGGGCAGGCCCTTCGGGAAAACCCCGCCCAAACCGGAGGTGATCACGATGTCGCCGGTCTTGACGTCGGCGTCGGCGGTGATATAGGACAGGCGCAGGGTGCCGTCGGCCTGACCCTGCAGCATCCCCTGGGCGCGCGAATCCTGCAGCATCGCCGAGACGCCCGACTGCTCGTCGGTGATCAGGCGCACCGTGCTGGTGGTAGCCGAGACCTCGATGATCTGCCCGATCACGCCGCCGGAGCTGCACACGGGCATGCCGACCGCAAAGCCGGAGGTGGTGCCCTTGTCGAGCGTGACGGTGTCGCTCCAGGCGTCGCTGGATGCGCCGATGATGCGCGCGGCGGTGGACTTCAGACTGTAGGTTGACTGCAGGCCCACGAGCGCCTCCAGGCGCTCGGCGGTCCTTTGCGCCTCGGACAGTTCGGCCACCTTGGCGGTGAGCTTCTCGTTTTCCTCCTTGAGGTCGGAGAGGGTCTCGGAGGAGGCGGTGAGGTTGCCGGCGGCGGTGCCGATGGCGCCGAACGGCGAGGCGATGGCCGCGCCGACCATGCGCACCGGAGACGTGATGGCCATGACGGCACTGCGGGCGCTGTGCACGATGCCGCTGTCGCCCTCGCGCACGTAGAAGGTGAGCAGCAGCAGCGAAACGAGGCAGAACGCAATCAACGGGCGACCACCCGTTGATTGCTTGGAGCTATGCAGGCTTGTGGGACGTTTCCGAGAACCCGGCACGATCTGGCCCCCTAGGCGTTGCTCTGGACGAATCCGCCGTCGAAGGCGTTGGCCTCCAGCACGCGGGCGCATCCGTTCACCACGTTGTCGAGCGCGGTAGGGCTGACGTTGACCGCCACGCCCGTCTCATCGCGCAGGCGCACGTCCAAGCCGCGCAGCATGGCGCCGCCGCCGGTGAGCAGGATGCCGTAGTACATGAGGTCGGAGGCCAGGTCGGGCGGCGTGGCGTCGAGCGCGTCCTTCACGGCCTTGGTCATCTCGTCGAGCGGCTTGTTGAGCGCGCGGCGGATCTCCTCGCTCTCGATGCGCACCGTCTTGGGCAGGCCGCTGATGACATCGCGACCGTTGACCTCGACGTCCAGCTCGTCTTTGAGCGGCACGGCCGAGCCCACCTTGATCTTGATGTCCTCGGCGGTGCGCTCGCCGATCGCAAGGTTGTAGGCGTCGCGCACATGCGACAGAATCGCCTGGTCGAACTCGTCGCCGGCGATGCGGATGGACTGGGACACCACGATGCCGCCCATGGCGATGACGGCGACCTCGGTCGTGCCGCCGCCGATGTCGATCACCATGGAGCCGGTGGGCTCCTCGACGGGCAGGTCGGCGCCGATTGCGGCGGCCATGGGCTCCTCGATCAGGTACGCCTGGCGCGCACCCGCCTGAATGGTGGCCTCGAACACGGCGCGCTTCTCCACGCTCGTAACACCGGAGGGCACGCAGACCACCACGCGCGGACGCGGCGTCCAGGGGTAGCGCTTGCCGCTCGCCTTGTCGATGAAGTAGCGCAGCATGGCCTCGGTCACGTCGAAGTCGGCGATGACGCCGTCCTTCAGCGGCCGGACCGCCACGATGTTGCCCGGCGTGCGGCCGAGCATGCGCTTCGCCTCGATGCCGACGGCCAGGATGCGCTCGTCGGTCTTGTCGATCGCCACGACGGAGGGCTCGCGGATGACGATGCCCTTGCCGCGGACGGAGACGAGGGTGTTGGCGGTGCCCAGGTCGATAGCAAGGTCGCCGTCATACTGGCCGAAGAACATATCCATCAGTGAAAACAAGGCGACTCCTACATTCGGTTCGCGTGCGTGTCTCTAATCGGTCCCAAGCAGTGTAGCACGCGCGGCGGACACACCGGCCCGCCGCGCGTGCGCTGCGCGATGCGTGCACATCCGTGCCGGCAGGGCTACTCGCTCGTGGACGTCCCGCTGAAGTCGGTGGAGACGCCCGAGACGGCCCAGCCGATCCCCTCGCGCTCGAACGTGACGGTGTAGGTGAGCTCGCCGCCCGAGGACAGCTTCGCCTTCACGGTGGCGGTCGAGGTCGTCATGGACTTGTCGAGCCCCTCGATCGTGGGCTCGGCGTCCTTGGGGATGGAGGCCGCGATGATCGACTTGGTGCTGTCGTCGAGCTTGGAGGACAGGTGCGAGGAGGGGTCGGACCCGTCCGAGACCGCCTGGAACAGCCCGGTCACGGCATCCTGCTGCGAGGGGATGCCCAGGCCCTGGGTGTAGGCGAAGCCCAAGCCGCCGGCGGCCAGCAGAAGCAGGACGAAGATGACGAGGAACACCTTGAGGCCGGTGTGGCGGCCCCGGCGGCGCACCTTCATCTCCTGGCGGTCCTGCTGCACCATCTCGGACTCGGTCAGCGTGAAGAACCCGGTGTCGGAGGGGTCGGGCATGAAGCTGCCGGAAGCGCCGAGCGGGTCGAGCGGGTCGACGGGGTCGGGCGTGCCGGCCTGCGCAGGGCGGATGGCGGCGTTGGCGGACAGAACGTCATGTGCGCGGTCGAAATCGGCCTGCTGCTCGGGCGTCAGGCGATAGATGCCGTCGGCGGTTGCCGTCTGGAAGGCCTCCTGCGCATCGGAGAAGCGGCCACAGGCCACATAGGCCGAGCCCAGGCCGGCGTTGATGGCACGCACGTCATCGCGCGGACCGGCGAAATCGAGTGCGGTGCGGAAGACCTCGATGGCGTCCTCGGGACGCGACAGGGCCGCGAAGCACTCGCCCAGGCTCGCCAGGGCCGCAGTGCGCGCCGGGTTCGCTTCGTCGATCGCGGCCTGGCGGAAGGCCACGCCCGCCTCGGTCATGCGCCCGAGGCGCTGCAGGGCGCCGCCCAGGCCCATGTAGGCCTTATACGGCGTGGCGTAGCTGCTGTCCTGGGTGGCGGCGGTGAAGGATTCGACCGCTGCGGCCACATCGCCCGCGGCGGCGAGTGCCTTGCCGCGGTTGGTGAGCAGGGCGCCGCACTTGCCGTAGGAGCTGTCCTGCAGGGCCGCGGCGTAAGCGTCGGCGGCCTCGGCGTAGCGCCCGAGGCGCATCAGGGCGTTTCCGCGCAGATGGTCGACCTCGCCGCTCACCTCGCCGGGGTCCTTCGCGGCGGCGAACAGCTGGGATGCCGCGGCGAAATCACCGGCACGGTAGGAGGCGCGGGCCTGTTGCAGCGCTTGATCGTTCACGTGGTTCTCCTTATCTGTGCGCATCGCTCGGTGCGGGCGATGCGCACTCTCAGACGACTGGGGCCCGCCCCTTATGCCGCGTGCTCAACTGAGACGCGCTCGATGGTATCGCCCGCGCGCAGCTGGCCGATCACGTCGAGTCCCTCGACGGTGGCGCCGAAGACGGTGTAGCCGGAATCGAGGTTGTGCTGCGGGCCCAGGCAGAAGTAGAACTGGGAGCCAGCGGAGTTGGGGTCCATGGAGCGCGCCATGGCCAGCGCGCCGTCCTCATGGCTGTTGCGCGGGTTGGTGGAGAACTCCTCGCGGATGTTCCAACCCGGGCCGCCCGTGCCGGGCATGCCGTCCGGGCCCGGCTGGCCGGCGGCCACCTGCTCGGGGGTCATGTCGCGCGTGTTGGGGCAGCCGCCCTGGATCACGAACCCGGGCACATAGCGGTGAAACTTCAGCCCGTCGTAGAAGCCCATCTGCGCGAGCTCGCAGAAGTTGGCGGCGTGGATCGGCGCGCCGGCGCAGTCCAGCGCCACGCGCACGGTGCCGCGCGAGGTCTCGATGACGGCGACCTCGTCGCCGGCAAGCTGGTAGTCCGGGGTGTGAAGCTCGGTGTGGAACATACGTGTTCCCTTTCTATCGTTCGTGCGTATCTCAACAATTCTAGCAAGAACGTCGAACGTTCACGAATTCGGCGCACGCCCTATTCCTGCTGGGGCTTCCAGGCCTCGACGTTGGCGAAATAGTTCTCGCGGGCCTGGTCATCCTCGCTGGCGCGCTCGCGCAGCGGGGCCAAGATCTCGGACTCGTGCGCGCTCGGGCGCTCCGACCCCGTATAGCCCAGCGAGATATCCCAGCTCGCACAGTAGATATCCACGCGCGTGCGGACCCACTGGGCAAGCTGCGTGAGCCTCGTCACGTCTTCGGCGTAGGCGGAGTCCTCGGCGAGCTTCATGTCCTGCAGTCGCGCGATCACGGCGTCGAGCGCGTCGCGGGCGGCATAGGCGCTCTTGGAGCAGGAGGTGCGCGTGTCGAGCGAGGAGGCCATGAAGCCGCTGTTGTAGTCGGCGATGATGTCGGACAGCGCGTCGTGCTGCGCCACGATGTCGGTCCATGCGGCGGAAAGCTGCTGGTATGCCTGGTCGTCGGAGAGCGTCTCGTCGCTCACCGGGGTCTCGGATGCATCGTCGGCGGTGTCCGCGGAGCCGTCCTGCTGCTCGGTGTTCGCCTCGGGAAGCTGGCGGGAAGGGAACATGTCGCCGGCGGCCTCGCTGAAGCTACGGTAGAAGCCGGGCATGACGCCCAGCGGGTCGGCGGCGACAAACCAGCCGCCCGCGCCGAGCGCGACGACCAGCAGCGCGGCCGCAACCAGCGGCCACCGGCGGCGACGGCGGTAGGCGTCCTCGGAAAGCGGCACGCCGGCGGGCTCGGATGCGGCCGGCTCGGCCTGGGGGCGGCGACCCCGCCTGGACGACCGCTCGCGCGCTCCGGCATCGGCCTCGGCAGCCGCAAGCGCATCGGCATCGAGCACGCCGGTGACCTGCGGGTCGAGCGAGCTGGAAACGAGCTCCGGCGCGGAGCGGACGGCGCCTGCGTCCCCCATCATGCCGGGCGTCAGGCGCGGGAAGCTCGCGGTCTTGCCCGCCGCCAAATCAGCCGAGGCCGACTTGGCCGACAGGATCCCCGGCGCCGGGCGGCCGCATTTCGGGCAGGTGCGCTCCCCCGTCATCAGGCGCGCGCCGCAGCCCTCGCAGAAGACGAACTCGCCCGACGGCGCAAGATCGTACCCGCAGGACGGACACGACCCGGAGCCGTCGGGAACCTCGGTGTTGCAGCGGGGGCAGTTCACTAGTCGCCTTCCTTCTTCGTTCGCGGTTTCGAGGGCATCTTAACACGTATCCCGCCCGCGGCGCGCTCCACGCGGCGGCGGGCCGAGGCGCGGGTGGGTCCGGAGGCGGGCACGGGATGCTCGACGGCCTCCTCGGCGGAAGCCTGGGCGCGTGCCAGGCGGCGTGCGTCGGCCCGGCGCGCCCAGCCGGCCGCCAGGCGCGCGATCAGGCGGCGCGGTGCCGAACCGGTGGCGCGCACGCGCATCCGACCGGCGCGGCCCCGCACGACCACCCCGCGACCGAAGCCGCTCGCCGGCCGCGCTCCCGCCGGCGAGCGGCGCTCCATGAGCCCGGCGAGGGCCCAGAACAGCGCGCAGCCCGCGACCGAGATCGCCGCGCACGCCGCAGCCGCCCCGGCGCCCAGGTGCGCGATCGAGAAAAACGACGGGAACGCCAGGATGCCGATGGCGATGCCCACCACGACGAAGGTGAGCACCGCGGCGCGCAGCGGGGTGAACGGGCGTGAGATGCGCCAGATCAGACAGCACCCCACCGCGCAGGTGCTCACCAGGCACATGGTCGACAGGACCGCCTCAGTGGCCCCCAACAGACGGGAAGCCGCCATGCACAGCAGCGCCGCCGCCAGCACGCCTGCCGCCGCGGGCACGGAGCGCTTGAGCACGTTGGACAAAAACGTCCCCTGGACGCGGGCGCGGTTGGGCTCGAGCGCGAGCACGAAGCTCGGGAAGCCGATGCAGAAGAAGTTGATGAGGGTCATCGTGACCGGCTGGAAGGGATAGGGCGGCAAGGCGATGCAGATCGCAGCCAGCCCCATGGAGAACAGGGTTTTGGTGAGGAACAGCGCGGCCGAACGCTGCAGGTTGTTGATCGAGCGGCGACCCTCGGCCACCACGGCGGGCATGGAGGCGAAGTCGTTGTCCACCAGCACGATCTCGGCGACGTTGCGCGCGGCGTCGGAGCCGGCCGCCATGGCCACCGAACAGTCGGCCTCCTTCAGGGCGAGCACGTCGTTCACGCCGTCGCCGGTCATGGCGACGGTGTGCCCGCGCCGCTTCAGCGCCAAGACGAGCTCTCGCTTCTGCTGCGGCGTCACGCGCCCGAACACGTGGTAGCGCCCGACGGCCGCCTCGAGCTGCGCGGGGGTGGCCAGCGTGGTGGCGTCCACGAACGCCTCGGCGCCCGGTACGCCCACCGTCCGCGCGATGGAGGCCACCGTGCGCGGGTCGTCGCCCGAAATCACGTTGAGCTCGACGCCCTGGTCGCAGAAGTAGCGGATCGTCTCGGCGGCCGAGGCGCGGATCTCGTCGCGGATGGTGACGAAGCCCATGAGGCGCGGCTGGCCCACCATGCCGCCCTCCGTATCGAAGCCGTCCACCGCCGCCACGGCCAGCACGCGGCAGGTGCCCGCAAGCTCGTTGACGGCGTCCTCGTAGCGTGCAAACACCGAGGCGGGCAGCACGAACTGGGCGGCGCCCATCACATAGCTTCCGTCGGCGAAGGACGCGCCGCTCCACTTCTTCGCCGAGTCGAACGGCACGGTGCGCAGCGGCTCGGCGACGGCGGGGCCGTCCTCGGCGAAATGGGACAGGATCGCCGTGCAGGTCTCGTTGGCGTCGGCCGACGTGGCACGCGCGATGTTGGCGAGCGCGGATGCCACCGCGGCCGCGTCTGCACCCTCGGCGGCATCGGCCGCGACCGCGCGCCCCCCGCGCGCCGCATAGATGCCGGCCACCTCCATGCGCCCCGAGGTGATCGTGCCGGTTTTGTCCAGGCACAGCACGTCGACGCGGGCGAGCGTCTCGATGCAGTAGAGCTGCTGGGCCAGCACGCGACGGCGCGCCAGGCGGATGGTGGCGATGGCGAGCACCGAGGAGGTGAGCAGCACCAGGCCCTGGGGGATCATGCCCAGAAGCGCCCCGACCGTCGTGAGGATCGAGGAGGACACGGCCGGCCATGAGGAGGGCAGCAGCAGCCACGCGAACACGCTGGCCCCCACCGGATGCGACACCTCGAAGGCCTCGTGCACACTCGAGGCGAACAGCGCGATACCGAGCGTCAGCATCACGACGCTGGCAAACCGCACGATCGCGTTCAGAGCCCCCATGATCTCGGAGTTGACCTTCTTGACGTACTTCGCCTCGTTGTTGATGCGGGCGGCGTAGTTGTCGGCGCCCACGTGCACCACCCGCGCCAAGATCAGGCCGGCGTCGATGAAGCTGCCGCTCATGAGCTCGTCGCCGGGGCGCTTGTGGATGGGGTTGCTCTCGCCGGTGAGCAGGCTCTCGTTGACGTGGGCCTCGCCTTCCACCACCACGGCGTCGGCGGGGATCTGGTCGCCGCGGCCCAGACGGATGAGGTCGTCCAGCACAATCTGGTCCAGCTCGAGCTCGACCACCATGCCGTCGCGCACCGCCTGCGCCTTTTTCGAGGCGAGGATCGTCAGGCGGTCCACCATCCGCTTGGAGCGCATGGCCTGGATGATGCCGATGCCGGTATTGGCCACCACGATGCCCAGAAACGTCAGGTTCTTCCAGGCGCCCGTGACGATGACGAGCAGCGCCAAGACGAGGTTGATGAGGTTGAACAGCGTGCAGACGTTCTCCACGATGAGCTCGCGCACCGATTTGGTCTTGATGTCGGTGTTAACGTTGACCTTGCCCGCGGCGATGCGCTGCTCGACCTCGGCGGCGGTGAGGCCGCGCTCAGAAAATGGGCTTGCTGCGCCCGATCGCTCGTCCATGCGAATCCGTCCCTTGCGGTCCCAAGATACTGAAAGGGCCGCGAACGCCACCTGGACGCCCACGACCCCGTAAAGACACGGCGCGCTCAGATGATGGGCGCGCCGATTCGGCACTGGTGCCCTGTATAGGGTTCGAACCTACGGCCTTCTGCTCCGGAGGCAGACGCTCTGATCCACTGAGCTAACAGGGCTTTGCACAACGGGCATTATACCCGACATCGGCGCGCGCGCCACCCCTCACACAAAATCGAATAACGCGACGCGCTCCACGCCGGGCCGCGCGCACATCTGGGCGGCCGATCCGGCCGAAAACTGCCTGCTTCGCCTCTGCAGCCCCCGCGCCCTGCCGCGATGGCGACTGCGCGCACATATATGTCACAGAGCTGTAACAAGCGCGCCGCGGGCACGGCCTTCTTTGCATAGTTGGTATACACTGCCTAAAACAGCCGGACACACGGGCGCCGTCGCTGCGGCGCGCCCGAGCCAAACAACCCCGTGAAGGAGAGCCATGATCGCCATCCTGCGCCCCGATGCACCCGATACCGCCGTCGATTCGATCGTGTCGTGGATCGAGTCCAAGGGCCTCACCGCCCACGTGAGCCACGGCTCGAACGAGACCATCATCGGCCTGGTGGGCGACACCACCAAGATCGACCCGTTCCTGCTCGAGTCCATGGACGTGGTGAGCCGCGTCCAGCGCGTGTCCGAGCCGTTCAAAAAGGCCAACCGCAAGTTCCATCCCGCCGACACCGTCATCGATTTCGGCGGCGGCGTGAAGATCGGCGGCGGCTTCTTCCAGGTCATCGCCGGCCCCTGCTCGGTTGAGGGCGACAACCTCATCCGCATCGCCGAACGCTGCCGCGCCGCCGGCGCCACCATGCTGCGCGGCGGCGCCTACAAGCCCCGCACCTCCCCCTACGCCTACCAGGGCATGGGCGAGCGCGGCCTGGATCTGCTGCTTGAGGCGAAGGCGGCGACGGGCATGCCGATCGTGACCGAGGTCATGGACCCGCGCGACGTCGCGCTGTTCGTGGACCGCGGCATCGACGTCATGCAGATCGGCGCCCGCAACGCCCAGAACTTCAACCTCCTGAAAGAGGTCGGCAAGACCGACACGCCGGTGCTGCTCAAGCGCGGCATCGCCGGCACCATCGACGAGCTGCTCATGGCCGCCGAATACATCATGAGCGAGGGCAACGAGCGCGTCATGCTGTGCGAGCGCGGCATCCGCACCTTCGAGACCCGCACCCGCAACACCTTCGACCTGAACGCCATCCCGGTCCTGCACGACCTGTCTCACCTGCCGGTCGTGGCCGACCCCTCCCACGCCACCGGCTACACCCGCTTCGTGGAGCCCATGGCGCTGGCCGCCTGCGCCGCCGGTGCCGACGCACTGGAGATCGAGGTGCACGACGACCCCTCCCACGCCTGGTCAGACGGCGCCCAGGCGCTCACCCCGGACATGTTCGACCGCACCATGGACCGCATCCGCGCCATCCGCGCGGTCGTGGCCGACATGGGCGAGGATGCGTAAGGGCCATGGCTGACGCACGGGATGCAACAGAGGCGGACGGGCCCGAGACCGTCGGCATCGTGGGGCTCGGCCTGATCGGCGGCAGCTTCGCGCGCGCCTTCGCGGCGGCGGGCGCGCGCGTGCTCGCCTTCGACCCCGACCCCGACACCATGGCCGCCGCACGCGTGGACAGCGTATCCGGCGCGCTCGATGCCGAGACGCTCGGCACCTGCAGCCTGATCGTCCTGGCCGCCTACCCCGCCGCCTGCCTGGCCTGGCTCGACGAGCACGCGCAGGCCCTGGGCGCGCTGAGCTCGGGGCCCATGGTCATCGACACCGCCGGCGTGAAGCAGGGGGTCTGCGAGCACGCGTTCGCGCTCGCCCGCGAGCACGGCTTTGCGTTCTGCGGCGCGCACCCCATGGCGGGCACCGAGCACTCCGGCTATGCGCACGCCCGCGCCGACCTGTTTTGCGGCGCGCCGATGGTGCTCGTGCCGCCGCCGCTCGGCGACGTCGAACGCCTTGAGCTGCTCGACCGCGTCTGCCAGCTGCTCGAACCCTGCGGATTCGGCAGCTACACGGTCGCCGACGCCGCCGAGCACGACCGGCGCATCGCCTTCACCAGCCAGCTCGCCCACGTGGTGTCGAACGCCTACGTCAAAAGCCCCACCGCCCAGGCGCACCGGGGCTTTTCGGCCGGCAGCTACCGTGACCTCACGCGCGTGGCGCACCTCAACCCTGCGATGTGGAGCGAGCTGATGATGGCCGACGCCGCCTTCCTGGAACGCGAGATCGCATGCCTCATCGAGAACCTCGACGCCGTGCGACGCGCCCTGGCAGGCGGCAACCGCGCCGAGCTGGAGCGCCTGCTGGCCGAAGGCGACCGCATCAAGCGCACCCTTGACGACAGCGCGGCTGCAAGCTAGCCGCGGCGATTCGACCCTGAACGGATGGGACCCCATGGAATACACCTTGGACATCGATACCGAGCGCCCCTATCGCGCACACGTGGGCACCTTTTTGCTCGAACAGGTGGGTGCGCTCGCGCGCGAGGCGGCCGCAGGCGAGCGCGCCGTCATCGTCACCGACTCCAACGTCGGTCCTCTCTACGCGCAGCCGGTGTCCGCGAGCCTGGCCGAGGCCGGCTACACCGTGCGCACGTTCACCTTCGAGGCCGGTGAGCGCAACAAGCGCGCCGCGACCCTCGTGAGCATCCTCGAGTTCATGGCCGCCTTCGAGATGGGTCGCGGCGACGTGGTGATCGCGCTGGGCGGCGGCGTGGTGGGCGACGTGGCGGGATTTGCTGCCGCCACCTACATGCGCGGCTGCCCCTACATCCAGGTCCCCACGACGCTGCTGGCCATGGTCGACTCCTCGGTGGGCGGCAAATGCGCCATCGACCTGGAAGGTGGCAAGAACCTGGCGGGCGCCTTCTGGCAGCCGCGGGCGGTGATCGCCGACGTGGGCTGCCTGGCCACGCTTGAGCCCGAGCAGTTCGCCGACGGATGCGGCGAGGTCATCAAGCACGCCATGATCGCCGACGCCGACCTGTTCGGCGAGCTCGAGCGTACCCCGCTCACCCAGGAGCTGCTGCTGGCCGACACCGCGCGCGTCGCCGAGCTCATCGCCTGCAACATCGACATCAAGCGGGCCGTGGTCGTCTCCGACGAACGCGAGGCGGGCCTGCGCAAGCTGCTCAACTTCGGGCATACCATCGGGCACGGCGTCGAGGCGGCCGAATGCTACCGCCTGGGGCACGGCACCTGCGTGGGCATCGGCATGGTGGCGGTTTCCTCGGCTGCCGTGACCGCCGAGCTCTGCGACGCCGACATCCCCGAGCGCCTGGTCGCGCTGCTGCGCGCCTGCGGCCTTTCGTGCGCGCTCTCCGCCGATGATGACGCCGTCTTCTCCGCGGCGCTGCACGACAAGAAGCGCCACGGCGACACGATCGATCTGGTGGTGCCGCGCGCGATCGGCGCCTGCGCGCTCGCCCCCACCCCGCTTGAGGAGTTCCGGCGCATCCTGGAGGTCGGCCTGGCCTGCACCCGCGCCCTCGCCGGCGAGGATGCCGACACCGTAGCGCCTGCCGTCCAGCCCGTTTCCGCCACTCCCGACAAGGACTCCGCATGCTAGCTCGCATCCAACCCAAACCGCTGTACGGATCTGTTCCCGCCATCGCCTCCAAGTCGATGGCGCATCGCATCATCATCGCAGCCGCCCTCGCCAACGGCGTCACCGAGGTCCGCTGCAACACCACCTGCGCCGACATCGAGGCCACGGTGCGCTGCCTGGTTGCGCTCGGCGCCCGCATCGAGCGCACGCAAGACGGCTTCGAGGTGCACCCCATGCCCAAGAGCTGCGAGCACGGCCTGCTGCGTGCGCTGGCCGGCGCCACGCTCGACTGCGGCGAGTCCGGCTCCACGCTGCGCTTCATGCTGCCGGTCGCCTGCGCGCTGGGCGCCGACGCCACCCTGGTCGGCGCCGGGCGCCTGGGCGAGCGGCCCATAGGCCCCCTTGCCGACGAGCTCGTGGCCGCCGGCTGCACGCTGGAGACCTCCGGCGGGCTGCCGCTGCGCTGCCGCGGGCGCATGCGGCCCGGGCGCTTCGAGCTGCCGGGCAACGTGAGCTCGCAGTACATCTCCGGTCTGCTGCTGGCGGCCCCCTTGCTCGGCGAGGCGTCCGAGGTCGTCGTGACCGGCGCCATTGAGAGCCGCCCCTACGTGGACCTCACGGTTGAGATGCTCGCGGCCTTCGGGGTGGAGGTGGAGGTCATCCCTGCGGCCACCGAGGCCGGCGTGCCGACCACCACGTTCCGCATCCCGGCCACGAGCTACCGCACCCCCGGCTCGATCGAGGTCGAGGGCGACTGGTCCAACGCCGCGTTCTGGCTGTGCGCCGGCGCGCTCAGCACCCATGCGGTGACGGTGCGCGGCGTGACGGCCTCCTCGTCCCAGGGCGACCGCGCCGTCAGCGCGGCCCTCATGCTCTTCGGCGCGCGCGGCACCCGCTCGGCCGCCGCCGCCACCATCCGCCCGGACCGCCTGCGCGGCATCGAGCTCGACGCCCACGACATCCCAGACCTCGTGCCCGTGCTTGCCGCCGTCGCCGCCTGCGCGGAGGGCACCACGCGCATCACCGGCTGTGCCCGGCTGCGCATCAAGGAGTCCGACCGCCTGGTCACCACCGCGCGCGAGCTCAACGCCCTCGGCGCCTCGGTGCGCATCGAAGGCGACGACCTGGTGATCGAGGGGCGCGAGCGCCTGGTCGGCGGGCGCGCGAACAGCCACAACGACCACCGCATCACCATGATGGCCGCCGTCGCCGCGATCCGCTGCGACAACCCGGTCGAGATCGAGGGGGCCGAGGCGGTCAACAAGTCGTATCCCGATTTCTTCGACCACTACCGCCAGCTGGGCGGCGAGGTCGAGCTTGTCGAAGACGAGGGGGTACTCCATGGCCTCTGTCACGGGTAATGTCATCCACCTGTCGATCTTCGGGCAGTCGCACTCGGCCGCCATCGGCTGCGTGCTCGACGGGCTGCCCGCCGGCATCGCGGTCGACACCGAGGCGCTCCAGGCCTTCCTCGACCGCCGCGCCCCCGGGCGCGACGAGACCGCCACGACCCGTCGCGAGGCCGATGCGCCCGAGTTCTGCGGGGGCATCACAGACGGCTTCACCAACGGCGCACCGGTGGCCGCCATCATCCGCAACGGCAACACCCGCAGCCGCGACTACGATGAGCTGCGCCGCATTCCCCGCCCGGGCCACGCCGACCTGCCCGCCCAGATAAAGTACCGCGGCTATCAGGACGTCGCGGGCGGCGGCCACTTTTCCGGGCGCCTCACCGCGCCGCTGTGCATCGCCGGCGGTATCGCGCTGCAGGCGCTGTTCGCGCGCGGCATCCGCATCGCCGCCCACATCGCCGAGCTGGGGCCCGAGCCCATCCGCGACACACCGCTCGACGCCGGCAAGCCCAACGAGGTCCAGCTCGCCGCAATCGGCGCGAACACCCTGCCGTGCGTGAGCGCGGCGGCGGCGCAGCGCATGCGGGCCTGCATCGCCGAGGCCAAAGGCGCACTCGACAGCGTGGGCGGCGTCATCGAGTGCGCGGCCTACGGGGTGCCGGCGGGCATCGGCGATCCGATGTTCGACGGGATCGAGAACCGCATCGCGCGCATCGCCTTCGGCATCCCCGCCGTCAAGGGCGTCGACTTCGGCGCCGGCTTCGGGGCGGCACGGCTGCGCGGCAGCGAGAACAACGACCCGCTGCGCATGGTCGAGGGCGCCCCGCGCCCGCAGACCAATAACGCCGGCGGCATCCTGGGGGGCATCTCAACCGGCATGCCCATCGTGTGGCGCATGGCGGTGAAGCCGACCCCTTCCATCGGGCAGCGCCAGCAAAGCGTTGACATCGAAGCCGGACGCGATGCCGAGCTGAAGGTCCGCGGCCGACACGACCCCTGCATCGTGCCCCGCGCCGTGCCGGTGGCCGAGGCCGCCTGCGCGCTCGCCCTGCTCGACGCCCTACTCGAGGACGGGAGGTTCGAGCAGCTGCCCGCCTGCCCGTAGAGCGAAGCGCTCCGGTGTCGCGCGCGTGGCGGCCCAACCCGACGCACGCGCGATGAAGACCCGCGCGGCCGACGCACGCAGGCCTGCCGCGGCAGCCTTTGAACCGAAGCCGCCGTCTGTCGCCCACCACGTTGCCACCCAAGGAGGATGCACCTATGGACCTACGTGAAACCCGCACGCGCATCGATGCGGTCGACGCCGAGCTGCTGCGCCTGTTCGGCGAGCGCATGGCGCTTGCGCGTGACGTGGCCGCCGCCAAGATCGAGGCGGGCCTGCCGGTGTTCGATCCCGCCCGCGAACGCGAGAAGCTCACGCGCATCGCGAACATGGCGCCCGAGGGGCTCGAAGACGCCTCGGTTGCCCTGTTCTCGCTGCTCATGAGCATGAACAAGGTGGCGCAGCACCGCATCATGGCCACCGGCTCCACCCAGATCCCGGCCTCGGCGCGCATCGGCGCGCAGCTGTTGGACGCCTCCACCCCGTTCCCGCAGCGCGCGACCGTCGCCTGTCAGGGCGTTGAGGGCGCCTATAGCCAGATCGCCGCCTGCCGCCTGTTCGCCGTCCCCGCCATCAGCTACTGCCGCACCTTCGACGACGTGTTCGCCGCCGTTGAGGACGGCAGCTGCGCCTTCGGCGTGCTGCCCATCGAAAACTCGACCGCCGGCTCGGTGAACGCCGTGTTCGATCGCATGGCGAACACCCGCACGCGGATCGTGCGAAGCTTCCGCCTGAAAATCGAGCACTCCCTGCTGGCGCACCAAGGCGTCGACCGAGCCGACATCCGGGAGGTCGTCTCCCATGAGCAGGCGCTCAGCCAGTGCGCCGGCTATCTGAAGCGCCTGGGCGTGACCACCACCGTGTGCGAGAACACCGCCCGTGCCGCCGCACTCGTGGCAGCCTCGGACCGACGCGATCTCGCGGCGCTCTCCTCGGCCGGTTGTGCCGAACTCTACGGCCTGACCGAGCTCGACCGCTCGGTACAGGACTCGGACAGCAACTACACGCGCTTCGCGGTCATCTCCCGCGAACCCGTGATCTACCCCGGAGCCAATCGCACCACGATCATGCTGACGCTCAAGCACGAGCCCGGCGCCCTGTTCAGCCTGCTCGAGCGGCTCTACGCCCTCAACATCAACCTGCTCAAGCTCGAGAGCCGACCCATCCCCGGCCGCGACTTCGAGTTCCGGTTCTACTTCGATTTGGAGGTCGAACCGGGAAGCGACGCCTTTGCCGCCATGCTCGACTCCCTTGACGACGTCTGCTGCACCTGGCGCTATTTCGGCAGCTACCTTGAGATCGTCTAGATTCGCCCCCATCACCCCGCCCTGCGCGCAGCGCAGGGCGGCCCTTACGAGAAAGGCTGGACAATGAGTGAGACCTCTCGGCCCTATGGCGTGCTCGGACGCGTGCTCGGCCACAGCTACACCCCGGTCATCTACCGCGAGCTCGCCGGGCTCGACTACCGCAAATTCGAGCGCGAGCCCGACCAAATCGAGGCCTTCCTGCGCAGCGACGACTGGGAGGGCGTCAACGTCACGATCCCGTACAAGATCGATGCGGCGCGCATCGTCGACGAGCTCACCCCGATCGCCGCGCGTATGGGCAACGTCAACACCATCACGCGCCTGCCCGACGGGCGCCTGCGCGGCGACAACACCGACTACTACGGCTTCAAGGTGCTCGTCGAAGCGCTAGGGTGCTCGCTTGCCGGCAAGAAGGCAGTCGTGTTCGGCGGCCGGGGCGGCGCGGGTTCCACGGCGATGATGGTGCTTGCCGACGCCGGCATGCAGGCCGTCTCCATCGACCGCACCGGCACCGACACCTACGACAACCTCGAGCGCCACGCCGACGCCGCGCTCGCCGTCAACTGCACCCCGGTGGGGATGTTCCCCCACTGCCCGTCCGCGCCCTGCTCCCTTGCGCTCTTCCCACAGCTGGAAGGGCTTGTCGACATCGTCTACAACCCAGCGCGCACCGACCTCATGATGCAGGCAGATGCGCGGAACATTCCCTGCGCGGGCGGCCTGCTGATGCTTGTGGCACAGGCAGCACAGGCCGTGGAGCGCTACACCGGCCAGTTGATCGACATGGACCGCATCCTGGAGGTCACCGCACGCCTGGCCGCCTCCGAGGAGAACATCGCGCTGATCGGCATGCCGGGGGCGGGCAAGACCCGCGTCGGCCAGCACCTGGCGCGGCTGCTGGGACGCGAGCACATCGACATCGACCATGCGCTGGCCGCAGAGCTCGGCTGCAGCTGCGCCGCCTTCATCGAGCGCGAGGGCGAGCAGGTGTTCCGGGAGCGCGAGACCGCCGTGCTCGCCCGCGTTGCCGCACGTTCGGGCCTGGTGGTCTCGTGCGGCGGCGGCGTGGTGACGCGCGATGAGAACTACCCGCTGCTCCACCAGAACAGCCGCATCGTGATGCTGAACCGCCCGCTTGACGAGCTCTCCTGCAAGAACCGCCCCATCACCGCCCGCGACGGCATCCAGACGCTCGCCGCGCAGCGCCTCCCGCGCTACCGCGCCTGGGCCGATATGGTCATCGACTCGCGCGAATCCGCCGAGCTGACCGCGCAGGCGGTGGCCGACGTGCTGCCCGCCTCCCTGTAACACCTGGCTTCTCTCGATTGGAGCACCTCTCATGAAGGCATTGGTCATCAACGGACCGAATCTCAATATGCTCGGCATCCGCGAGCCGGGCATCTATGGATCTGAGAGCTACGTGACCCTCGAGCAGATCTGCCGCGACGCCGCCGACAAGCTCGGCTTCGAGGCCGTCGAGGTCTTTCAATCCAACCACGAGGGGGCGATCGTCGACCGCATCCAGCAGGCGTACGGCACGATGAACGGCATCGTGATCAACCCGGCCGCCTATACGCACACCAGCGTGGCGATCCTCGATGCGCTCAAAGCCGTGGCGCTGCCCGCAGTCGAGATCCATATCTCCGCCGTCGATCAGCGCGAGGACTTCCGACAGGTGTCCTACGCCGGCATGGCGTGCTTTGCCCGCGTCACCGGTGAGGGCCTCGCCGGCTATGCCCATGCGCTGGAGCTTTTGGCAGAAAAGCTGGGACTGACGCACGTCGAGTAGCGGCCACCGAGCGCGGCGGCCTCTCCATCCTCCACACATTGCAGCCCATTGCGTTGCGCGCGATGCTCCGCATCCATGCGGCAACCTGCCCCAAAAAATCGAATCCTCCGTGCTCCGCCGGGGCATACCGTTCGTGCTCAAACAGTCCTGCGCAAGACGGAGCGTCCGCGGGACGCTCCTTTGCGTGCGGAATCTGCGCGCGAACGGTATGCCCCGGTCTGCCGCAATAAGGATCCGGCTGTCCTTCAGCAACACATACCAAGTTTCCCCGCACACACAAAAGGAGCTTCTGAGGCACTACCACCTCGGAAGCTCCTTCGACTGTAGCATCCCACGGCCACGGCAAAACACCGCTGCTCGACTCAGCCGTAACGGACTGCCGCTATCTAGCCCAACTGCAGCGGGATATCGCTACTCGGCCTCGTGATGACGGCGCGGTGCGCGACCGCCACCGTTGTCGCCGGGGCGACGCGGACGGTCCCCACGTTCACGGCGCTCACGGTTGGGGCGCTCGAACCCGCGCGAGCCGGTGTCACGCGCGCCGCGGCCCGGGCGGTCGCTGCGCTCACGGCGCTCGCCGCGGCCCTCGCCCGCCGGAGCGGCGCCGGCAGGGGCAGCCGGCTTATCGAGGCGGTCCAGCGAGATCTTGCCGCGGTCGTCGATCTCGATGACCTTGACTTTGACCTCGTCGCCCACGTTCAGCACGTCCTCGACGCGCTCCACGCGGCCCTCGGCCACCCGCGAGATGTGCAGCAGGCCGTCCTTGGTGCCGAACAGGCGCACGAAAGCACCGAACGACTGGACGGTCACCACGCGACCGGTGTACTCCTCGCCCACCTCGGGCTCCTTGACGATCAGGTTGATGCGCTCGATGGCCTGCTCGACCGAATCGCCCACGCCGCCCACGAAGACGGTGCCGTCCTCCTGGATATCCACCGAGGCGCCCGTCTCGTCCTGGATGCCGCGGATGGTCTCGCCGCCCTTGCCGATCACCTCGCGGATCTTGTCGACCGGCACGCTGATCGTGGTGATGCGCGGCGCGGTGGGACGCGTCTCGGGACGCGGCTCGGGAACGACCTCAAGCATCTTGTCCAGAATGAAGGCACGGCCGTCACGCGCCTGCTCGAGAGCGCGGCGCAGGATGTCGAAGGTGAGGCCAGTAGCCTTGTTGTCCATCTGCAGGGCGGTGATGCCGCGCTCGGTGCCGGTCACCTTGAAGTCCATGTCGCCAAGGAAGTCCTCGAGGCCCTGGATATCGGAGAGGACGACCGTCTTGCCCTCCTCCTG
Source organism: uncultured Collinsella sp. (assembly GCA_902470695.1). Classification (GTDB taxonomy): domain Bacteria; phylum Actinomycetota; class Coriobacteriia; order Coriobacteriales; family Coriobacteriaceae; genus Collinsella. Next base: position 78,936 of record CABRHH010000005.1, on the reverse strand, counting down.
GATAAGGCCCATGGCGATGCCGGAAACGGGGCGCTTGATCGGCACGCCGCCGTCCATGAGCGCCAGGCAGCTGGCGCAGGTGGACGCCATGGACGAGGAGCCGTTGGACTCCATGACCTCGGAGACGACGCGGATGGCGTAGGGGAACTCCTCCTCGGAGGGCAGCATGGGCAGCAGCGCGCGCTCAGCCAGGTTGCCGTGACCGATCTCGCGGCGCTTCGGCGCGCCCATGCGACCGACCTCGCCGGTGCAGTAGGGCGGGAAGTTGTACTGGTGCATGTAGCGCTTGCCCTCGACCGGCTCGATGGTGTCGAGGCGCTGGCCCTCGTTGAGCATGCCGAGCGACAGCACGGAGAGCACCTGGGTCTGACCGCGCTGGAACAGGCCGGAGCCGTGCACGAGCGGCAGGTAGTTGCCCTTGACCATGATCGGACGGATCTCGTCGGCGGCGCGGCCGTCCACGCGCTCGCCCGTCTCGACCACCATGCGGCGCATGGCGGCCTTCTCGAGCTTCTTCAGGTTGACCGGAATCTCACGCTCCCACGCGAGCTGCTCCTCCTCGGAGAACTCGGCGCGGATGGCCTCCTTGAGCTCGGCGACCTTGTCCTGGCGCGCAAGCTTGTCGGCATCGCGCAGGGCGGCGGCCATTTCGTCGTAGTGGGCGAACACGCGGTCGTGGACCTCTTCGACCGGCTGGTCGAGCGGGTAGTCCTTCTTCACGATGGGACCGTTGACGCGCTCCCACTCCTCGACGAAGGCGAGCTGGGCGTCGCAGAAGGCGCCGATGGCCTCCTGGCCGAAGCGCATGGCCGCAAGCATGTCTTCCTCGGAGATCTCGTCGGCGCCGGCCTCCACCATGGAGATGAAGTCGCGCGTGCCGGCAAGCTCGAGATCCAGGTCGGAGCTCTCGCGCTCCTCATAGGTGGGGTTCACGATGAACTCGCCGGTCTCGGTGTTGCGGGCGATGCGCACGCAGGCCAGCGGCCCCTCGAACGGCACGCCGCCCAAGGTCATGGCAAGCGAGGCGCCCATGGTGCAGATGACGTCGATGGGGTTCACCTGATCGGCCACCAGCGAGGTTGCCACCACGTGGACCTCGTTGCGGAACCCGTCCGGGAAGCTCGGGCGGATGGGGCGGTCGATCATGCGCGCGGTGAGCGTGGCCTTGTCGCTGGGACGGCCCTCGCGCTTGAGGTAGCCGCCGGGGATGCGGCCCACGGCGTACATCTTCTCGATGAAGTCGACGGTGAGCGGGAAGAAGTCGTAGTTCTTGCGCTCCTTGGACACCACCACGGTGACGTTGGCGGTGGTATCGCCCTGCTTGACCAGCGCGCTGCCGGTGGCTTGCTTGGCAAGCTCGCCGCTCTCGAGCGTGTAGGTCTTGCCGTACAGGTCGAAGGTCTTGCTTACGAGTGTCATTGGTACTCCTATCCCCACGCGGCCCTTCCGCGCGGGCGTCTCAGGGTCGACGGGACCCTCCCGCCGATCGGTTGGGACCATGCAGCGACACGGCCGCACTCCCCGTTCGGGCAGCACATCGATGCCGCCCCGGACCCCGGTTGCAGAACCGGGACCCCACATGAAAAAGGGCGCCCGCATGGACGCCCCTGCATGCCCTAACCGCTACTGGATGTTATCGCGGATGCCGAGCTTCGCGATCAGCTCACGGTACTCGTTGATGTCGTTCTTCTTGATGTAGGACAGCAGACGACGACGCTTACCGACCAGCATGAGCAGACCGCGGCGGGTGTGGAAGTCCTTCTGGTGGGACTTCATGTGCTCGGTGAGCTCCTTGATGCGCTCGGACAGGATGGCCACCTGCACCTTGGAGTTGCCGGTATCGTGCTCGTTGGCGCCGAACTCGCGGGTGAGCTCGGCCTTGCGCTCCTTGGAAACGGTCATCGTTTCACCTTTCTTCTTGCGGCCGCGTGTGGCCTCGATTCGCCCCGAACTGGGACCGGCGCCGGTGGAGCGACCGTCCAAGTACGGGGTACTGACCGGGTAATGGTACCACAACCCCGCCGCCTGCGCGCGAACGCCACAAGACGGGCGCGCGGCGCCCTTACCGGCCCAGCATGAACTCAAGGGCGCGCAGCCGCGCATCGAGATGCGTGGCCGCCCAGACGTGCGCGAGCGCCAGCAAGCGCGCGGCGACCTCGGCCTCGACCGGGGCCGCCGCGAGCTCGGCCAGGCGCAGGCCCATCAGCGCGCGCAGCCACGCCACCAGCGCTGGCTCGATGCGCTCGGCACCCGGTACCGAGGCAGCGCACGACGCGCACACAAGCCCGCCCGCCAAGGCCGAGAAATGCGTGACGTCCTCGTCGGCGCAGGCGACGCAGGCGGCAAGGTCAGGCCGGTAGCCCAGATGGCTCAGCAGCTTGAACGCGTAGGCGGCCACGAGCACATCCAGATGGGCCACGTCCGCCGCTCCGAGCTCCTGCAGGACCGCGGCGGTGATCGCGAAGGCAAACGGGTCGTCGGCATCCTCGAACGAGCACCGCTCGGCCACCTCGACCACCGCGCTGCCGGCGGACAGCAGCTCGAACGACGGCGCCGCACCCAACGGCGCCGCGATGAGCTCGGCTTGCGACACCACGTCGAGCGCGCGCCCACAGGCGAGCAGCACATCGATCTCGCAGCCCAGCTCGCAGCGAGCCGCCAGGCGCCCACCGGACTTGCGCGCACCTTTGGCCACCGCTCGGATCTGCCGGCCGCTGTCGGCCAGCAGCGTCAAGATCAGATCGGTCTCCTTGAGCTTGGTCTTATCGAGCACGATCGCGTGAACCCGATACGTCCTTCCCCGTGCCGTGCCGATCACCCCTCCCCTCATCTGCGGCATTCCATCTGCGCGCTCAGCCGAAGCCGCGCGCGATCCACAGGCACAAGATCGCCCCCATGCTCCTGTGCCACGCCTCGATACAAAGAAGGCCGACACATATGTGCCGGCCTTTGAGCTTCGAATGGTCGGGACGACTGGATTCGAACCAGCGACCCCTTGACCCCCAGTCAAGTGCGCTACCAAGCTGCGCCACGTCCCGAAGCGAATAAGTACTTTACCCAACTTGCCCCGCGGTTGCAAGCCCGAATCGAAACCTTTTTAGGATTTCTTGGCGCACCGGATCGCGTGCGCCCGTTGCACGATCTCGCGAGCCAAGGCATCTTTGGATAGACACCCGAGGTCCTCCGCACCCGCGGCGTCGACCCAATATGCCGCGTCGGTATCGGAGCCGAACGTGGAATCGGCACGCAAGACGTCGTTTGCCACGATGGCGTCGCACCCTTTGCGAGCAAGCTTGGCCTGCGCGCGCGCAAGCAGGTTGTTGGTCTCGGCGGCAAAGCCCACCACGCAACGCTGTTGCGCGCGGGCCGCCATTTCGGCCAAAATATCGCGGGTGCGCACCAGCTCGATCGAGGATAGCTCCCCGTCGGCCTTGCTGAGCTTCTGAGGCGCCGGAGCGGCCGGCGTGTAGTCGGCCACCGCCGCGGCGCAGATGAACATCGTGGCGTCATCGAAACGCGCGTCGACCGCCGCGAACATGTCGGAGGCGCTCACCACCTCGACGAGCTCGACCCCGCTCGGGGGCGTGCAGGCGCTCGGTGCGCTCACGAGCGTGACCTGCGCGCCGGCCCGCGCCGCCGCGCGCGCGATGGCGTAACCCATCTTGCCGCTCGAACGGTTGGAGATCACGCGCACCGGGTCGATGGCCTCCTGCGTGCCGCCGGCGGTCACGAGCACCCGCTCGCCTGCCAACTCATCGCCGGCTCCAAGAGCGGACAGCGCGCGCTGCGCGATCGCCGAGACGTCGGCGAGCTTGCCGGCACCCGTATCGCCGCAGGCCAAGTACCCCGAATCGGGCAGCACGATATCGCAGCCGCGCGCGGCGAGCACCTCGACGTTACGCTGGGTGGCCGCGGCGCGCCACATGTTCACGTTCATCGCCGGCGCCACCACGATGGGCGCCGTCGTTGCCAGCAAGGTGGTAGTGAGCAGATCGTCGGCGATGCCGCAGGCCATCTTGGCGATCACGTTGGCCGTGGCCGGCGCCACCACGACCACATCGGCCTCCTTGGCCAGCGAGATGTGATGGATCGGGTCACTCGGATCATCGAACAGGCCTGTGGCCACCGGTTCGCGCGTGAGCGCCCGGAAGGTCGTGGGGTCCACGAACGCGCAGGCATGCTCGGTCATGGCGACCTTCACCCGCACACCGGCGCGCTGCAGCTGCCGCACGAGCTCGCAGGCTTTGTACGCAGCGACGCCACCCGTCACGCAGACCAGCGCGCAGCTCATGAGCGGGCCTCGACGCCGCACACGATCATGCGATGGCAGTAGGGGCACTCCGACACCTCGCCGCCATGCTGGAGCACATCGAGCGAGGCGGGCTGCAGGGTCGTGCGGCACACGCTCGGCACGCGGCCCTCGAGCTGCTCGACCGCCAAGCCGTCGAAGCGCTTGGACGCGGCGTCGTAGGTGGCGAGCACGTCTGCCGGGATGCGGCGGGCCAGTCGCTCGCGCTCGGCGAGCATCTCGTCGATGCGGGCCTGCACGCCGGCGGCACGCTCACGCGCCGCACGCGTGTCGGCCACGATCGAATCCTCGAACCGCTTGATGTAGGCGGCGAGCTTGTCTTCGCGCTCGCGCGCCTCGGCCAGGCGCTCGCGCACCTCGCCGCGCGAGAAGGCAGCCTTGTCCAGGCGCTTGGCGAAGTTCGCAAGCTCCTCCTGAAGGTCCTGGACCTGGCGGTAGTCGCTGCGGTCGACCGGACGCGCCTGCGCGGCGGCGACGCCCTCGGTGCAGACGCGCTCCTCCTCGTCGAGCTCGGCAAGCTCGGTCTCGACATCCTTGCGCTGCGCCATGAGCTTCACGGCCTCCGCCTTGAGCTTCGCGCGGCTCGTGCGCTTCTTGGCGAGCTCGCGCAGCTCGGGCATCTCGGACAGCGACTGGCGCTCGCGAACCACCGCGAGGTCGATCTGTTGCATCTGGAGCAGGTCGGCACCTACGCCCATGGAGTTCCTCCTTCGGTTGCGCACCACCACGAGGCGGCGTCGCTGATGATCTGAACATGGTTGGCGGGCACGCCCGCCTGTATGGCCGCCCGCGCAAGCTCCTCGCAGAACGGCTGCTCGGAGCGGTCGTGGCCCAGCAGGATCACGGCGCAACCGCGCGCGGCAAGATCCTGCTCCCTATGGTACCCCGCCTCGCCGCAGACAACGGCCTCGGCGCCGGCCATGAGGGCGGCTTCCCCAAAATCCCCCAGCGAGCCGCCGAGGAAGGCAACGCGGCCGATGACGCGGGCAGGGTCTCCCCACACGCGGGGCCGCGTGCAAAACGCCGTCCCCACACGCGCCGCGAACGCATCCAGGCGCTCATCCGGCCCGGTGCACAGCGCCCCGAGCCCGTGCGCACCGGGGTCATCCGGATGCTCAAGCGAGCTTTCCGCCACAAGCCCCACCCGTGCGGGAAGCACGCGGCGCGCCTCGAGCGAGCGGTCCAGGTTGGTGTGCATCGATATGATCGAGACCCCAAGGCGTACCGCCGCGAAGACCGCCGCACCGCTTGCCGGATACGAGGAGCTGCCGGGGGTGAACGCGGCGGGCGCGGAGATATAGACCGGATGGTGCGTCAGCAGCACCTGCGCCCCGCGCTCGTGCGCCGCCCGAACCGTCTCGGCGGTCGCGTCGAGGGCGCAGGCCACCGCGTCCACCTCGGCATCCGGATCGCCCACCGACAGGCCCACATGGTCCCAGCCCTCGGCATCGGCCGCGGGGAAGCGCTCGAACAGGGCGCGTTCAAGGTCGCATACGTGCATCTCAGGCCACCACCTCAAGCAACGCCTCGGCGAAGCGGTCGAGCACGGCAGAATCGATGCGGTCGTCGAAGGAGATGCGCAGCGAGCCGAGCGCATCCTCGCGCGGGATGCCCATGGCGCGCAGCACATGGCTGGCATCGAGGCTGCCGCTCGAGCAGGCGCTGGCCGCCGAGACCTCGAACCCGCGCCCGTCGAGCTGCAAGATGAGCTCCTCGGAGTCCATCCCGTCCACGTAGATGCTCACGATGCCCGGCAGGCGGGCGGCATCGCGCCAGCCCGGCACGCTCGGATGGATGCGCGGCGAGGCGCATAGGCGCTCGTAAAGCCCATCGGACAGCGCGCGCAGGCGCTGCGCCTCGGCGGCCACGTGCGGCGCCAGCGCATCGGCCGCTGCGGCCAGTGCCACGAGCGCCCGCAGGTCCTGCGTGCCCGGCCGCAGGCCCCGCTCCTGACCACCGCCGAAGCTGCGCGGGCGCAGCACCGCGCGATGATCCAGATACAGCGCGCCGCAGCCCACCGGGCCGCCCACCTTGTGACCGGCCAACGACAGAGCGTCGACGCCTAGGTCGCGCACGTTAAAGGGGACGTGCAGCCACCCCTGGATGGCATCGGTGTGGAAACGCGCGCCGCATTCGTGCGCGATCCGCGAAAGCTCGCGCACGGGCTGGACGATGCCGGTCTCGTTGTTCGCCAGCATGATCGAGGCGAGCGCCACATCCGGGCCCATCAACGCGCCGAACGCCTCGATATCGACCACGCCGTCCCGCCCCACCGGCGCAAGCTCACAGGTAAAGCCCTCCTGGCGCAGGACGGGCAGGTTGTCGAGGACCGAATCGTGCTCGATCGCCGAAACCACTACCCGCTGCCGACACGGGTCGGCCTCGCGGGCCGCCCGGGCAAGCCCGTGCAGGGCCATGATGTTTGCCTCGGTGCCACCGCCCGTGAAGATGACCTCGCTGGGCCGCACACCGGCGCCCAGACTTGCCGCCACGCGCCGGCGGCACTGCTCGAGCCGCGCCGCCGCCTGGCGCCCCAGGGTGTGGAGCGAGTTGGGGTTCGCCCCGGCGATCGGCGAGGCGTCGTAGGCGCGCTGGGCCGCAAGCGCCTCGGGGCGCAGGGGTGTGGAGGCGGCGTAATCGAGGTTGACGGGAACTGCGCTCTCCATAGGCTACTCCCCGCTCTCCGCGCGCCCGCGCATGCCGCACGCACGAATCTCGTCGATGGCGGCGGCGGGGTCCGCCGCGCCGAACACCGCCGAGCCCGCCACGAGCACCGTGGCGCCCGCGGCCACGACGCGCTCGGCATTCGCCGCCGAGATGCCGCCGTCGACCTCGATGAGCGGCGAGACGCCGTGTGCGGCGCACAGGGCGCGCAGCCGCTCGAGCTTGGCGATGGTCCCGGGGATGAACGCCTGCCCGCCGAAGCCGGGATTGACGCTCATGAGCAGCACCAAGTCGACCGTCTCGATGATGTCCTCAAGCATCGAGACGGGCGTGGCCGGGTTGAGCACCACACCGGCCCGCGCCCCGCGCTCGCGGATGTGCGCGCAGGTGCGGTTGAGGTGGCAGGAAGCCTCCGCATGCACGCTCACCAGGTCAGCACCGGCATCCAGGTACCAGTCCACGGACGCATCGGGGTTGGACACCATCAGGTGCACATCAAGCGGGATGGAGGTCGCGCGCTTGCACGCAGCCACGATCGAGGTGCCGTAGCTTAGGTTGGGGACGAAATGGCCGTCCATGACATCCACGTGGATGAGATCGGCGTTCGAGATGCGCTCGAGCTCGGCGGCCAGAGCGCACATGTCGGCGGACAGAATGGAAGGGGCGATCATGGGGGGCGTGGGCATGGCAGTTCCTTTCAGGTGGAAACGATGCGGTTGGCAGCAAAGACGGCGATGGCGGCGCAGACGCGACAGGAGGCAGCGCGGGACCCTAGCCCAGGGCCGCCTCTCCCAGCCCGTAGAACTCCTCGTTCGGGATGCGTTTCACCAGGGTGTCCAGCGCCTCGTCAAGCGACAGGTCGCCGGAGAGGGTGCGCTCGAGCGCGAAGGTGATGGGCACGTCCACGCCCCGCGCGCGGGCCAGCGCGCTCACCGAGCGGGCCGCGGCGGCGCCCTCTACCACCATGTGGCGACGCGCCTCGTAGGAGGCAAGCGACTCCCCGGCCGCGAACGCCTCGCCGAACGTGCGGTTGCGCGAGTGGTGCGAGGTGCAGGTCACGATGAGGTCGCCCATGCCGGCAAGGCCCATGCAGGTCATGGCCTCGCCGCCGCAGGTATGCACCAGGCGGCTGATCTCGGCCAGGCCGCGCGTCATGATGAGGGCCAAGGCGTTGTCCCCCATGCCCGACCCGGCGGCGATGCCGCACACGATCGCCATGATGTTCTTCATGGCGCCGCACAGCTCCACGCCCACCATATCGCCGGACAGGTAGACGCGAAACGACGGGCTCAGGGTGAGCTGCTTGAAGAACTCTCCCACTTGCGCGTCCTGCGCGGCGATCACCGCCGCCGACAGGCAACCGCGGCAGATCTCCTCGGCATGGTTGGGGCCCGACAGCGCCGCGATGCGCGCCGGCGCACCGATCTCGGCGGCGATGACCTCGCTCATGAGCAGGCCCGTGTCGAGCTCGATGCCCTTGGCCAGGCACAGCACCGGCAGCTGCTCGTCGATATAGGGGGCGCAGGTGCGCGCCACGCTGCGCAGAAACGCGGAGGGCACCGCGAAGATCGCCGCGTCGGCGCCACGTAGCGCCTCGGCTTGCGAGGTCGTGGCGGTAACGGAGGCCGGCAGCGTGTAGTCGGCCAGGTAGCAGGCGTTGGTATGCGAGGCGTTGATCTCGGCGGCAGGCGCCTCGTCATAGGACCACATCGTCACCGTATGCCCGTGGCCGGCCACGAGCCCGGCCATGGCGGTCCCCCATGACCCGGTTCCGATCAATGCGATGTTCATGAGGCATCATCCATCTTGTCGACGCGTTTGGAAAACGACAGTCGCGACTCGGCGCCGCGACGGAGCTTGGCGATGTTGCCGCGGTGCGCCCAAACCACCAGCAGCCCGAGCGCCGCCATGATGAGCTTGAACGCCGGCGAGGCATCCGGAAACGCGATGCAGGCGGTGACGCCCACGAGCGCCGCGGTGGCAATCGACCCCACGCTCACGATGCGCGTCACCGCCACGAGCGCGATGAAGATCGCCAGGTGCGCCAGCGCCCAGGGCACCGAGATGCCGAACAGCACCCCCACGCCCACCGCGATCGACTTGCCGCCCCGGAAGTGCAGGTATGGGCTGAACATGTGCCCCACCACGCACGCCAGCGCCACGACGGCCACCTGCGCGTCGGCCACCCCGCCCGGCGCGACCTGGCCGGCGTCGCCGCCGAAGCACAGCGCCGCCACCGCACGGAACCCCAGCACGCACCCGACGCCTTTGAGTACATCGCAGGCGAGCGTGAGCGCGGCCACCTTCGGCCCGCCGGCGCGCAGGGCGTTGGTGGTCCCGATGTTGCCCGAGCCGACCTTCTGCAGGTCGACATGGGCCACGCGCGCAGCGATGATCTTGCCGAAGGGGATCCCGCAGACAGCATAGGACACCGCGCATGCCGCCGCGCATACCAGCCAGGGGGAAAGCGCCTGCATCGCCCGCTACGCCTCCCGCTCGCGCGTGTCCTTCTTGCGGAAGCGCAAGCGGATCGGCGTGCCCTTGAAATCGAAGGCCTCGCGCATACGGTTCTCGATATAGCGACGGTAGTTGTCGCTCACCAGGTCGGTGTGGTTGACGAAGAACGTGAACGCCGGCGGCTTCTCGCCGGTCTGCGTCACGTAGTGCATCTTCAGGCGGCGCTTGCCATCCGAGACGGTGTGGCCGAACTCGCGCATCTCGGTGAGCAGGCGATTGAGCTGCGAGGTGGACACATGGCTCGCCCGGCGCTCGGCCGCACGGTCGATGAGCGCCCAAATCTTGACAACCGAGCGGCCCGTCAGCGCAGAGATGCGCATGACCTCGGCCCAGGGCGCCAACGTCAGGCGGCGGGCGATGGTCTCCATCACCGTCTCGCGATCGTGCTCGTCGCGCAGCAGGTCCCACTTATTGAGCAGCACCACCAGCGCGCAGCCGCGCTCGATGGCGAGGTTGGCGACCTTCTGGTCCTGCTCGGTCATGCCGACCGTGGCGTCCACCACGAGCAGCGCCACGTCGGCGCGGTCGATGGCGCGCAGGCCGCGCACCATGGAGTAGTACTCGATGTTCTCGTAGATGGTGCTCTTCTTGCGGATGCCGGCGGTATCCACCATGCGGTAGCGGCGCCCCTCGCGCACCACCACGGTGTCGATGGCGTCGCGCGTGGTTCCGGCGATGTCGCTCACGATCGAACGGTCGTTGCCGATCATGCGGTTGAACAGGGAGGACTTGCCCGCGTTCGGACGGCCGATGATAGCCACGCGCAGGGTGTCGGGCTCGTCGTCCCGCTCATCGGTCTCTGGCGGCAGCACCGCCACCACGTCGTCGAGCAAATCCCCGGTGCCGTGCCCGTGCAGGGCCGACAGCGCGATCGGGTCGCCCAGGCCCAGCGAATAGAACTCCCACAGCGAATCGTTCTCGCGCTCGGGGTTATCGAGCTTATTCACCAAAAGGAACGTCGGCTTCTTGAGGCGGCGCACCATGCGCGCCACGCTCTCGTCCTCCTCGGTCACGCCCACCGAACCGTCCACGACCACCAGGATCGCGGCCGCCTCCTCGGCGGCGGCGAGCGCCTGGTCGCGGATGGAGGTGGCGAACACGTCGTCGCTCTTGAGCGGCTCGATGCCGCCGGTATCCACGAGCGAGAACTCGCGGCCGTTCCACTCGGCTGTATGGTAGCTGCGATCGCGCGTGACGCCGCGGCTCTCGTGGACGATGGCGTCGGATGTTTGCGCAATGCGGTTCACCAACGTCGACTTGCCCACGTTCGGGCGGCCGACGATGGCAACGACAGGTTTCGACATAAACGGACTCCTTGCATACTGTGCATATGGCAGCAAGTCTACCATGCCCGACCAGTCTACCCGCCTCCGCGCGGCCCGATACGCCAGAATCGACATGCGTGCCGGAACGGTTGCCGCGCGGCGCGCAAAAGGGCTCCTTCCCGCACAACGAAGCTTGCTCAAGAAGAGGGTTCCATATACGCAAGCGCCTTCTCGAGTGCCGCGTTCGCGCGTGCCAGCCGCTCGGTATCCCAGGTGACATTTTTCCATGGATCGGAACTTTCGAAGTCAATGTCAATCCATGTGCCACCTTCGGAGAGCCCCGGTGCGTTCGTCAGAAAGGCCCTCAGGCCCCAGTCGTAACTATCGTCCGGCGGGGAATCCAAGACAACCACCCACCAGAGCTCTCCGGACGTGAGCCCCTCCCCAACCTCGACCTGAACGGCGCGGCGCGGGTATCCAAGCTGCATCCTCATGCGCTCAAGCAGAGCGCCGTCAACCGGTTCACACACCATCGAGGCCATGATTGACTCTTCGGTATACACATGGGCCGAATCATCCGTCTCGGACAGCTCGGCACCCGTGGGAGCCGCCGCAGCGGAAGAACCCGATTTCGCGATACCGCCAGACGCGCACACGTCCGACTCGGCAGAAGCGCACCCGCTTGCCCCAGCAAGTACGCAGCAAAACAATGTTGCCGCAAGTAAGCTAACGAACCTATGGCAGGCATCCCCAAGCAAGCGCATACGAATCCAATCAGATGGCGGCATCCCTGCTGCCCGCAAAGATGCCGCCGCAAGTCACGCGTTTAAATTACCCGTGCAGTCTTCGAAGCGTTGCTGCCCGATGCTGCTCCGGAAAAAACAACTGTAGTATACGAAACGGGAGTTCCGAGGCAAATCGCGGGGCTGCACCGACTTGCTCCCACATCCCAGTTGTCGCCACTACCATAAGGAAGGCCTTTCACGGTGCCGCACGGCGTATTCAATTCGACAGTCGATCCCCATTGATAATTACTTCCGGACAGGACAGTAGACCTGATCCATACCCACAAGGCACCATTATAGACTCCACGCCTTAACTCAACCCGAAACTGGTTCGTGCTGAACTCCGAAGCGGTCCGCGCGCCGGAGAATGCAACAGAATACGGATTGATTGTTTGACCACATTGTCCAGCCATATTTCATCCTTTACTTGCCGTTTCGCCCAACCTAAGACCTTCAGTGCATATGCATGCCGCCAGACTATCCGCCGCACCAATTGAACCTTTCGATATTCTCTTCGATTGAGCGAACGACCTCATGCCGGTCTTCGGTATGGATGCTCGCACGGTTCGGCAGTGAAATTGCTTTGACTGAAGCGACGGGGTCTTTTTCTTGGAACAACATCCATACGGGACGAAAAAGCTTGATGGTGTCATCGTCATCATTGAATGAGAACGCAACTTCTGCGATATAGGTAGTCGTCCCTTTTGTGACCACGTACTCTTCGTGCCTGTTAAACGTTACGTACGTAAGGGACACGGTAAGAAATATGACCGCCACCAGAGAAACGAGCCGGTGCTTCAGCCCATCCAACCGTCGCGATTCAGCGATCAGGCCGCATGCGCAGCTGAGCAAACCGAATAGCAGTGGCATCGTGTGTTTTTGGAACCTCACGTATCCACCGAACGCAACACGAACCGCAATAGGTATCGAAACGGCGATAAAAATCGAAATAGCAACGGTATGCAACCAGGTTGATATCCGTTTCATACGAATCGCAACAACAGGGATTCGCCTTGAAGCCATATGTCACCTCCTCAACGAGACGAAGGCATCAACTGATGCAAGCAACCGTCATCCTGCTTTTGGGATGATGGAAACCATCAGTTAATACACAGACAGACCACCATGCGCCGATTCGTAGACAACATCTGCAATGACAGACAACTCGCTTTCAGTTGGGCGCCTGGGAATGTTAAAGGCGAAATCTATCACCGTTCCGAAAATAGACTCAAGAACTTGGTAGTATTCAGGACTTGTGTAATGTCTCAAAACCTCAGAAAAAACGTCTTTTGACCCCTGAAAACGCATTGCATAAAAAGCTGCAAACCTATCAACTGAATCCTGTTTATACAGAGTGCGCAGAACAGTTGATAGACGCCTCGACCGGTCACGAAGCAGCTCGCTTGCAATCATATATGCATCTGCGTCCGCTATCGTATCAGCGAAAGACATCGATGAATCTCCTGCGGGTAGAGCAGCAAACTTCCTTCTCATATAGGTACGGAGATCGGCGGCCCCGCTATTCAAATAGTCACGCCACAGCGTAATGAGGTCCAGCTCCCAAGCACCCAAATCGCCAAGCGAAAAAACATTCCCTACGGGAACAGACCCCTGCTCGGGATGGCAGAGATACCCAAGGGTCGAGGCAGCAAGATGCGGATAGTCGTGATATGAGGCGCTCCCCGTTTCCGCCTCTTTCTGGACGTCCTTCGTTGTATCAATCGCCGACATGAGCTGTTCCGCACCAGCCCTCTGAGGAATCAGAGCTTCGGGAGTATACGCTTGCCACAGAAGTGAGGTTTTCAAATCCTCGCTCCAGTATGTTGGCTTTCTCAAAAAACCCAGCACAACCTCAGCAAGCTGCGGTTGTGCGATGCCAGCGCGCTCTGAAGCAACCTCCGCTCTCACCACCCACTCAAACAACATATCAAACCCTGTGGCAGTCGGAGCTTCGCCTTTCTGGGTCGTAGGGGGCACCGTCACATCTGACAGGGATACACTCGTCGCCTTACTCGAAACAACCACCTTATCAATATCAATGACCTTCGATCCGCTTGTTAGGGTTGAACCAGCAATCTGGTTATAGGACCATTTCTTCGGCATAGGGAACCCCATGTTGCCCGACCAACCCCAGGACATCCCAGCAACGAATGCAGTAGAAGCGAACCCCTTCGAAATAATCGATTCGCACACATTTCTGGTACCGTATACACCAATTTCGAATGTCCAGTTCGGTATTTCGGTAACCGAATCATGGACCGCTTTAAAAAAGCGTGAGACCGGGCCGCTCACTTCATCATCAGTCGGGTCAAAGTCAACGCAGAAAAACAGTATTGACCCATTCGGAAGCCCCAAAGCTCGAGCCCTCTCGACCGCCTCGATACCTTGAGCTAAGCCGTTTTCTTCCGTCATTTCAGATACGGAATTATTAAAACGCTGATGAATCGGGAACAGCAACATTCCTGCTTGCTTCATCGAAGCCAGTTCGTTAGACGATATGAACTTCCCTGCACCCACTGTGTATCGACCGACATATGAATACCCAGCAGCCTTCGCAGCATTGTAGTCTTCAAGCGTCAACTGCTTATTCGTATCAAAGCCTGCTGTAGATCGGGTTTCATCACCGCAGGAAACGAGCATCGCGCACCATGTGCCGTAGCCACAAACCCCATCCGATTCCAACTGCATATCGGACTGAAAGCTACGCACTAGGGCTTGGGTCGACGATCCGAATACTCCGTCAAATGAAGCTTGGTAACCGTTGAGCCTGAGGGACCCCTGACACAAGTGCACGAAATTCTTAGAATTGTCAACACTGCCAAGCTGTACGGTAGCGCGCGTCCGTAGGCCCTCCTTTGTCCCCGGACCAAAATATCCGTTGGCAGTCTCGTCATCCATTCCTATTTCAAACTGAATCGCATAGAAAACTCCGGTCAGCATGTTTCGCTGCGGAATCCCGTCACATGGAATCAATGCAAAGTTCTTGCGACCTGAATACATTCCGTTGAGCCATTGCTGAAACTCTCTAACCTCCCCACTTCCACGACTGCCAGAAGGGATAACGTAAGCATCCATTGAGAGAAGCGATTTCATCAGCTTCACGTTAACACCCGTTTGGGCAATCCCCAAATCAGTACAGACCCTCCCAATCGAGCCAGAAAGCGCCTCAAAAGAGATCGTTCCATTAAAACCTGCGGCAGGATACCCTTTGCACCATAGACTGCCTGACAAAATCCTCAAAACGTTCTGGTTTACATTTGCTGAAGAATCTATTACACCGATCTGCGAGGTAAACTCACGAGAGGTGGTTTCACCGAAATTAGACGATAGCGTTGCAATCCCGAGCTCGTGTTGCAGGGCACGTGTCAGGGCCCCAATGGTACCCCAGCCAGTTATTCCATCTTCCTTTAGCGAGACCCAGCCCTGTACATCTGAATACTCGTGGTTGAGCCATCTTTGAGTTTCTAACACCATCGCGTCCATACCGGCCCCTTTCATACATGAGATACCAATGGACATTCGAATGTCTGCAACCCTTTGAAGCTGTCTCGATTATAGGCAAGGCAGGTTAGATGATTGACCCACTTGCCGATTGAGAAACAACGACACAAAGCGCACAAATTGAGGGGCTAAAGCAACTCAAATGGAAAACTGCCAAAGGTCCGCGCCTTCTCGAGCGCCGCGTTCGCGCGTGCCAGCCGCTCGGCGGATTAGCCCACCAGGGCGGCCAGGCAGGCGGCGAGCATCCGGGACGGCGCGGGAACCGAGCACGCCACGATGCCGCCGCGCGCGGCAACCTCCGCCTCCACATGGGCGCGCGTATCGCCATCGAGCGTGAGACCGTCATGGTTGAACATCACCTCAGGCAGCAGCACGAGCGTACCGGCAAGCTCGCGCGGCAGCTGGGCCAGCAGGTCGCAGGCGCAGATGAGTCCGGTGACGTTCACGTTGCCGCCGAAGTACTCGTTGTTGATCGCATGCGGGCGTGCGCTCGAGCCGAACAGGTTGCAGAAGGCGCCGAAAGTCGTGACGGCCGCCTCGCCGCACACAGCCATGAGCTCCAAACCGCGGGCATCCAGCACGTCGACCAGGCGCGCGATGTCCGACGCACGCTCAATGCGCAGGCGCGCCACCTCGTCAAGAAACGTCCGCAGCATGCCGATGCCATCGTAGAACTGCGGGAATCCATCGTAGGTCTCGGCAGGAGGGACCTCCATCGCAGCGTCGATGTAGAACTCATCGGCGAGCTGGAACACCGTATGGCCGCGCTCGGCGCGCGCTCGGCGCTGGAAGGGCTCAATCAAGTGCACCACCGCCCGCGAGGCCTCGACATCATCGGAATACGACGTCGTGAAGCGCTTCTGGTGCTTGGTGAACCCCAGCGGCACGATGGCCAGGCTCGTGATGCCCGGATGCGCCTCCACGTAGGACAGCGTGGCAGCCAGCTCGTCCCCGTCGTTCAGGCCCGGGCACAGCACGATCTGCGCATGGATCTCGATCCCGGCGGCAAGCAGGCGCTCGAGCACCTCGATGCCGCGCGCGGCATGCCGGCCGATCAGGCGACGCCGCACCTCGGGCGTGATCGCGTGCAGCGACACGTTCATGGGCGACAGCATCTTGTCGACCGCATCGTCCACCTCGGCGTCCGTCATGTTGGTCAGGGTGACGAAATTGCCCTGCAGAAAGCTCAGCCGGTAGTCGTCATCGCGGATGGACAGCGAGCGGCGGCTCTCGCGCGGCAGCATGGTCATGAAGCAGAACACGCAGGCGTTCACGCAGGTGCGCATCCCGTCGAACACCGCCCCGTCGAACTCCAGGCCCCACTCCTCGCCCCCGAAGCGCTCGAGCACCACCGGCGTCACCGTGTTGTCGCGCGGATCGTACACCTCGATCTCGACCTCGTCGTCGGCGGCCTCCCACAGCCACACGATCATATCGGTGAGCGGCTTGCCGGCAACCGTCAGGATGCGCATGCCCGGCTCGATGCCCACGTCGTCGGCAGGCGATTCGGGTGCCACGGCGACAACCAGGCCGCCCTCCCCTTCAACGACGTGCGAGGGCGCGTAGGAGACGGGGGCCTGTGCGTAGGAGGCAACAGTGGGGGCGGCGTCCATCATGCCCCCGCAAGCGCCGCCACCGCGCGGCGGGCGCGCTCGATATGGGCAGCCGGCGTGGAGGCACCGGCGGTGACGCCCACCAGGCGCGCACCGGCGAACCAGGAGGGCTCGATCTCGGCGGCGTCCTCGATGTGATGGGTGGCCGCGCAGCGGGCGCGGCAGATCTCGGCGAGGCGGCGCGTGTTGCCCGAGTTGCGGCCGCCCACCACCAGCATGACGTCGGCGCGGGCAGCGAGCTCGGCGGCGCTGTCCTGGCGCTCCTGCGTGGCGGCGCAGATGGTGTTGACCACGCGCAGCTCGCCCACGCGCGGCGCCAACGCGGCTGCAACCTCGGACAGGACGGCGGCGGTCTGCGTGGTCTGCACGACCACGCCCACCCGCCGTGCCAGCTCGATGCCGTCCAGGTCGGCGGCAGACGCGATCACGCGGGCAGCGCCGGCGGCATGGCCCAAGATCCCCTCGACCTCGGGGTGCCCGCTCTCCCCGATCACCAGCAGCTGGAATCCCTCGCGGACCAGCCGCTCGGCGGCCGCGTGGACCTTCTTCACATACGGGCAGGTGGCGTCGAGCACGGCGAGCCCGCGCTCGCGCGCGTCCTCGATCGCGGCGGGCGTCACGCCGTGCGCGCGGATGACGAGGGTGCCAGGCGCAGCCTCCTGCGCAGTCGGCGCCGCCACGACGCCGCGCTCCGCCAGCTCGCGTACGACGAGCGGGTTGTGGATAAGGGGGCCCAAGGTGCTCACGGCGCGCCCGTCCGCGGCGGATGCGGCGGCATCGAGCGCCATGGCGAGCGCCCGCTCGACGCCGTAGCACACCCCGGCATGCGCGGCGATCTCGATAACCGGTGCATCCATGCTAGAACCTCCCCGGATGCTCGGCGCGCAGCTCGTCGCGCAGGGCGTACATGCGCCTCACGGCCTCGTCCTCCACCCACTGCAGGCGCTCGCCGCGCTTGAGCCCGGCCGGAGCGGCAACGGCGTCCACGGGCTCGCCGGCGCGCATCCAGCAGCGCACGGGGCGCATCAGGCGCTTGCCGGCCGGCGTCACGTCGCGAAAGCCGCACACCGCCATGGGAGCCACCGGCGCCTTGGCCATCGAGGCCATCAGCGCGAAGCCGCCGTGGATGGTGACGGGCTGGTCGTCGGTGCGCACGCGGGTGCCCTCGGGGAAGATCAAGATGTCCTCGCCGCGCTGCAGCGCATGCTGGGCGGCGCGCACGGTTTTGAGGTCGGCCGTGCCGCGGGCCACCGGGATCGCCCCGGCGCGCGAAAACGCCCATGCCACCAGGGAGTTCGTGTAGAACTCGGATTTGGCGATGGGGCGCGGCGAGCGGCCCGCGCAACGCAGGGTCGACCAGATGGCCACCACCTCGGCCATGGAGGTGTGGTTGCAGATGATGACCGAGCCGGTGGAGCCTCCCGCCAGCAGCGCCTGCGCGTTCTCCAGGCGGGCGCGCCACATCACGCGGGAAAAGGCAAGCAGCACGAGGGCGACGAAGCGGAACAGGGCGCGGATGGGCAGCGGGTACTCCCAGGTCGCATGCGCATAGTACTCGTCGGCGGTGGCGGAAAACAGGCGCATGGGGCGTCTCCTAACGGCGGTCGGCAACCAGCGCGGAAACCTGGTCGACGATCTGGTCGATGGTGCTGGCGGTCGAATCGATGCGGACGGCATCGGGCGGGCACACCAGCGGCGCGGCGGCGCGGCCCGCATCGGCCGCATCGCGCCGCTCGATGTCGGACAGGGTCTGGGCGATCTCGGCCTCGAGCACGGCGGGGTCCACGTCCTTGCCCGCATGGCGCTGCAGGACGCGGCGGCGCGCCCGCTCGCGCGGATCGGCGGTCAGGAACACCTTGAGCTCGGCGGCGGGAAACACCACCGAGCCGATGTCACGCCCCTCCGCCACCACGTCGCGGCCCTGCGCGAAGGCGCGCTGCGGTGCGAGCATGGCCACGCGCACGGCGGGGTTGGCCGCCACGGCCGACACGGCGCGGTCGACCGCCGGGGTGCGAATCGCATCGCTCACGTCGCGTCCGTCAAGGTACACCGCGACGTTGCCCGCACGCTCCGCGCCGAACTCGATGCTGAGCGCGCGGGCGAGCGCGCCGACGGCGGGCGCGTCGTCGGGCGCGACACCGCGCTCGAGCGCGGCCAAAGCCACGCAGCGGTACATGGCGCCGGTGTCGAGCTTCGAGAAGCCGAGGCGCGCCGCGATCTCACGCGCGATGGTGGACTTGCCCGAACCGGCGGGCCCGTCGATGGCAACGATCATGGAAATCCTCCTTACCGGGACGAGGCGTCGTCCAGGGTGGCAATCTCTTCGGGGGCGAGCGGACGCCAGGCGCCCAGCGCCAGGTCGCCCAGCTCCAGCGCGCCGAATCGCGGGCGATGCAGGGCGATGACCGGGTGGCCGATGCGGGAGAGCATGCGCTTCACCTGGTTCTTGCGCCCCTCGTGCAGCTGCACCTCCACGCACGTGGTGCCCGCCGGTGCCCCGGCACTTGCAGGAGCCCGACGCGCGGCGCCGCTACGATTATCCAGCACGCGGCAGCGGGCCGGGGCGCACGGCCCGTCGTCCAGCTCGATGCCGCGACGCAACGGCTCGAGCTCCTCATCGTGCACACGCCCGTCAACCTGCGCGATATAGGTTTTCCACACATGGTGGGACGGATGCAGCAGGCGCTGGCCCAGCTCCCCGTCGGTGGTGAACAGCAGAAGTCCCGTGGTGTCCATATCCAGGCGGCCCACCGGGAACAGCCCCGGGATGCGCGCGGAGGCGACGAGGTCGGCCACGCACGGCCGCCCGTAGGGGTCGCTCATCGTGGTGAGCACGCCCGCCGGCTTGTTGAGCATCAGGTAGGACGCGCCGGCGCCCAGCGCCACCGGGACGCCGTCGACCGTCACGCGGTCGCGGGCCGGGTCGACCTTGCAGCCCAGCTCCGAGGCGACCTCGCCGTTCACGCGCACGCGCCCGGCGCTCATCAGAGCCTCCGAGCCGCGGCGACTCGCCACACCGGCGCGCGCCAGGAAGCGCTGCAGGCGCATGGGGACGAGCATGGCATCGCCGGGATGCACGCGCTGCTCACTCATCGGCATCCCCTTCCGCGCTGTCCGCGAGCAAGGCGGGCGCCTCGAGCGCAGGCTCGCCCGCATTCGCGGGAGCCGCTGCAGGCGCCGCAGCGCCGCTCAGCGCATCCGTCACCACCGCGGCGTCCCCATCCAGTACCGCCGCCTCGTCGGCGGACGCATCGTCGATCAGCTCACGCTCCTCGTCCAGGTCACCGACGACCTCGTCGATCGTCGAGGAGATCGAGCGGCCCGACAGGCGTTCGCGGATGAACTGGCGCGCCTGCTCGTCGGGGGCGAACTGCTCCAGGTCGGGCAAATCACGCGTGGAGCGCAGCCCGAACTTCTCGAGGAAGGCGTTGGTGGTGCCGTACAGAATCGCCTGGCCGCGCTCGCTGTCGCGCCCCACCTCGCGGATCAGGCCCTTGTCCACCAGCGAGGAGATGACGCCGTCGGAGTTCACCCCGCGGATTCCCTTGACCATCTCACGCGTGACCGGCTGATGGTAGGCGATCACCGCGAGCGCCTCGAGGGCCGCCTGCGACAGGCGCTGCGTGTCCCAGGACAGCACGAACGCCTCGACCTGGTCGTGGTAGGCCGGGTGGGTGAACAGGCGCCAGCCGCCCGCCACCTCGCGCAGCTGAAAGCCGCGATTAGCCTCTTCGTACTCGACCTTGAGCTCAGCCAGCAGCGAGGCGACCTCGCCGGGCGTGGCCTTGAGCGTGCCGGCAAGCTGGCTGGCGCTCACCGGGTCGCTCGATACGAGCAGCATGGCCTCGAGCGCGCCTTTCAGCGACGCATCGTCGAGCCTCTCGAGCTCCCTCATGCATCCTCCTCCTCAAACAGCGTGCCGTCGCCGGGGCGGTAGGCTGCGTCCCCGGCCACGCGATCGATCGCGATCGCGCCGAAGTTCTCATCTTGCGACAGGACGAGCGAGCCGCGCTTCGCAAGCTCCAGAATCGCCAGAAACGTTGCCACCAGCTGCTCGGTCGTCGTCTCGTCACCCACCAGCTCGCGGAAGGTGGTATGCGGGTGGGCGGCGGTCATGCGGTCCACAGAGGCCACCGTGAGCTCGAGCGGCACCCGATGCGGCGCCACGTGCTCGGCCTCCAGCAGAAACGTCTCGCGGCGCCCGTCGAGGTCGGCGCAGATGACCGCCAGCCCGCGCAAGGTGATCCCCGCCAGGTAATCGGGCATGAGATTCAAAAACTCCGGATCGGGCCCAGCCACGCGCGGGTGCATATGGCTTTCGGCCTCCATGCGGGCCCCGAGCGCCATGGCGGCGGCGCGGAACTGCTTGTAGGCGATCAGGCGCTGGATGAGGACCTCGCGCAGGGCGTCGCCGTCAAGATCGGCCAGGTCGTCCATGTCCTCCATGGCGGGCGTCCCGCCCGGCTCGTCGTCGGGCACGAGCGAGGCGGCCTTGATATCGAGCAAGGTGGCCGCCACCAGCAGAAAGTCGCTCGCCACATCGAGGTCGAGCGCCTCGAGCCGATCGACCTCGGCCAGGTATTGCTCGGCCACCTCGGCGATCGAGATGGAGCCGATGTCGACCTTCTGGCGGCTCACCAGCTGCAGCAGCAGGTCGAACGGCCCGGAGTAGACCTGCGTCGATACGCGATATGACACCTCAGCCCTCCTTCGCCGTCCACGTTCGCCTTGGCAAACCCTTAGTGTAGCGCACTACAGACCGAGCGCGAAGCTGACAAGGGACAGGTACAGAGGGTCCACGGTCACGCTGAAATACAATCCGATCAAGTCGATATGCAGCACGCTCGGCAGCAGGTAGAGCACCACCAGAAGAATCGGCATCGCATAGCGCTGGATGCGGTAGTAGGTGGCAAGCGCCTCCCCGCGCAGGAACGGCACGAGGATCGAGGAGCCGTCGAGCGGCGGCAGCGGGATGAGGTTGAAGAAAGCGAGCGACAGGTTGACCGAGATGGCCGTGAAACACAGCGTCACGAGCATCGTGAAGCCGCCCTCGCCGAACAGCCGCACGACGGCCTCGGGGCTGCCGGCAAGGGCGCTGAGGCCCAGCGCCGCCGCAACCGCAAGCACGATGTTCGAGGCGGGACCCGCCAGCGACACCAGGACCTCGTCGCGCTTCGGGTGCTTGAGGTTGCCCAGATACACCGGCACCGGCTTGGCGAAAGCGAACACCGGGCCGCCGGCGGCGATCATGAGCAAGGGCAGCAGCACGGTGCCGAACGGGTCGATGTGGTTCAGGGGGTTCAGCGACACGCGGCCCTGTGCGCGCGCCGTGGCATCGCCCAGCGCGAAGGCGGCAAGCGCATGCGCGCTCTCGTGCACCACGATGCCGATGATGACCGCCAGGGCGCTCGCCAGCATGCCGGCAGGATCGAAGTTCATGAACGCTCCCCTATCTGATCAAGCGCGCCGCACGGACGCAGATATAGTCGACAACGAACAGGCCGGCGGCCACGAACGCGAAGTCGAGGCGGAAGACCCCGCCCATCGGGGTGGGCACCAGCCCATAGCCGGCGATGAGCGCCGGCAGGGCCTGGGTGAGGTCGACCACCAGGTTCACGAGGCGCAGCTTGGTAGAGACGCCGCTGAAGCACAGCAGGACCGTCAGCGCGCAGAGGGCCCAGGCCAGCACGCGGCAGCAGACCGCGGCGATCGTGAGGGCCAGCGCGCCCGCCCTACGCGCAGCCACGGGCCGTCTCCTCCTCGATCGTGGCCGACAGCTCCAGCCACTCATCCTCCAGGGCGGGGAGCTCCTGCTTGAGCCCGTTGTACTCCGCCAGCGCCGCCGCGAAGGCATCCTGGTCGGCGTAGAGCTCCTCGCTGGCCATGAGCTCCATGAGCTCGTCGTAGCGGCCGCGCTTGACGGCCAGGTCGCTCTCGACCTGCTTCAGGCGGGCCTTGGTGCCCTTGAGGCGCCGATTGAGCTCGGCGCGCGCCGCCGCCTCCGCCCGGCGCTGCTCGCGGGTCTTTCTGCCCTCGCGCGCCGGCGCGGGCGCCGTCTCGGCAGCGGGTACGGCCTCGGTGTGCCTCGCCGCGGCATCCGTTGCGGTAGGAGCCGCGGCGGCCTGCGCGCGCTGCGCCAGGTCCTCGCGCTTGAACAGGTAGTAGTCGTAATCGCCGTCGTACACGGTGAGCTTGCCGTCGCGGATGTCCACCACGCGGTTGGCGACCGAACGCACCAGGTGCTCATCGTGGCTGATCAACACGATGGTGCCCGGGAAGTTCTTGAGGGCGCCTTCCAGCATGTCCACCGAATCGATGTCCAGATGGTTGGTGGGCTCGTCCAGGCACAGCAGCGCCTCGGGCGCCACGAGCATCTTGGCGAGCGCCAAACGCGCCCGCTCGCCGCCCGACAGCACGCCCACGCGCTTGTCCACGTCGTCGCCGGCGAACAGGAACGCACCCAGCAGGCTGCGCTGCTGCGGCACCGTCCAGGTGGGGGCCACCGAATCGATCTCCTGCAGCACCGTGTTGGCCTCGCTCATGCCCTCGAGCTGATGCTGGGCGTAGTAGGCCACGCCCACGTGCGTGCCGAGCGCGCGCGTGCCCTCGGTGGGCGCCTCGCGGCCGAGCAGCAGCTTGAGCAGCGTCGACTTACCGGCACCGTTGGGTCCCACGAGTGCCACGCGGTCGCCGCGATACAGGGTGAGGTTCGCATCCTCGTACAGGGTCTTGTCCCCGTAGCGCTTGGAGAAGTCCGTGAGCGAGATCACCATGTCGCCGGTGCGCGGCGGGTCGGGGAAGGTGAAGTTCACGTGCTTGTGCCCCTCGGGCAAGATCACGAGCTCGCGGCGGATCTGCTCGATGCGGCGCATGCGCTCCTGGGCCTGCGCCGCCTTGGTAGGCTTGTAGCGGAACTTGTCCACGAACACCTGCATGTGGGCGATCTCGCGCACCTGGGCGGCGCGCTTGGCGCGCATCTGCTCGAGGTTATCCTCGCGCTGCTTGAGATAGGAGCTGTAGTTGCCCACGTAGGTGGTGATACGGCGGTTCTCGAGCGCGGCGACGTGGTCCACACAGGCATCCATGAACGCGCGGTCGTGGCTCACGATGAGCACCGCGCCCTCGTAGCTCGAGATGAAGCCGCGCAGCCACTGCACGCTCTCCAGATCGAGGTGGTTGGTGGGCTCGTCGAGCATGAGCACGTCCGGATGGCGCAGGAAGAGCTTGGCGAGCGCGATGCGCATCTGCCAGCCGCCCGAGAACTCGGCGCAGGGCCGGTCGAAATCGGCGGGAGCGAAGCCCAGGCCGGCCAGGATCTGGCGGGCGTTGCTCTCCAACTCGTATCCCCCCAGGCGCTCGAAGCGGTCCTGCACATGCCCGTATTCGTCGAGCAGCGCCTGCGGGACGTCGCCGGCAGCTCCCGCCTCGGCGATCTTGAGCTGCAGCTCCTCGGCCCGCTCGCCAAGCTGGCGGATCTCGAGGGCGGCGTCCATCACCTCGCGGATGATGGGGACATCGGAGGCGAGCTTGGTCTCCTGCTCGAGATAGCCCACGTTGGCGTCCTTGGCGAAGGTGACGCTGCCGGCGTCGGGCGCATCCAGGCCCATGATAATCTTGAGCAGCGTGGTCTTGCCCGCGCCGTTGGGGCCCACCAGGGCGTAGCGCTCATGCGCGTTCACCTGAAGCGACGCGCCGGTGAACAGGGTGCGGGCGCCGAAGGACTTCTCGATCTTGTCGACTTGGAGGATCATGGCCTCTCCCCTACGAACTCACTCGATAGCAAAAAGGGCCCAGTTGCCTGGACCCTCAAAGTGTGATGGTGGGCGATACAAGATTCGAACTTGTGACCCCATCCGTGTGAAGGATATGCTCTACCCCTGAGCCAATCGCCCGTGCTTTTTCAGCAAGGAGAACTATAGCACGGTCCGCTTCTGACATGCAAGCAGAATTTTGAACTTTTTTGCGCGTGCGAAACGGGCGTTGATTTCCAACCTTAGCGAAACGCTTTGAGCCGATGGCGAGTCTCCGCACCTATCGAAAGGAGCGGCATATGCAGAAGGCCGAGCACGCGGCCCGGCCTTGGAATTCGATGGTGGGCCCAGCAGGATTCGAACCTGCAACCCAGGGATTATGAGTCCCCTGCGCTAACCGTTGCGCCATGAGCCCGTAAAGAAAAAGCCCCCGGTTTCCCGGAGGCTGTAGTTCACGTGGTGGAGACGAGGGGGATCGAACCCCTGACCTCTTGACTGCCAGTCAAGCGCTCTCCCAGCTGAGCTACGCCCCCACATGAAGGAGAATGTTGCAGGGTGGAGACGAGGGGGATCGAACCCCTGACCTCTTGACTGCCAGTCAAGCGCTCTCCCAGCTGAGCTACGCCCCCAAGCAACGAAAAAATACTATACGCGAACCGGTCGCATCGTGCAAGAACTTTTTCCAAAAAAGTCCCGCCCGGCGAGCTTTCGCCCGGCCGCGCCTAGCGGCGCTGCGCGCGCACGAGCTCAGCTACACGCACGGCCGCCTCGGCCACCGGCACGTCCTGACGCGCGCCCGTGGCGCGATCTTTGAGCTCGACGGTTCCGTTTGCAAGACCGCGGCGGCCCAGCACGACCTGATACGGGAAGCCCATGAGGTCGTTGTCGGCGAACTTCACACCCGGACGCTCGGCGCGGTCATCGACCACCACCTCGATGCCCTCGGCAACAAGTGCCTCCACCAGCTCCGCACAGGTGCTGGCGCACGGCTCCTTATCGGGATCGAGCGGAATGACCGACACCTCATACGGCGCGATGGACACCGGCCAGATGATGCCGTGCTCGTCGTTGTGCTGCTCGACGGCGGCCGCCAGGGTGCGCGAGACGCCCACGCCGTAGCAGCCCATCAAAAACGGGCGCTCCTCGCCGTTCTCGTCGGCAAACGTGGCCCCCATGGCCTCGGAGTACTTCGTGCCGAGCTGGAAGACCTGGGACACCTCGATGCCGCGCGCGGCCTCAAGCGGCGCGCCGCAGTGCGGGCAGGGGTCGCCGGCCACCACGGTAACGAGGTCCTCCCAAGCATCGGGCTCAAAGTCGCGGCCCGGGCAGGCGCCGGTGAAGTGGTAGTCGGCCTCGTTGGCACCGCACGCCCACCGCACGGAGCCCTTGAGCGAGGTGTCGCACACCAGGCGGATGCCCGCGGGCAGGCCCACCGGCCCGATGAAGCCCTTGATGAGGCCATAGCGCTCGAGCTCCTCGTCGCTCATCATGCGATAGCCCTCGCCGAAGACGTGCTCGGCCTTGCAGTCGTTGAGCTCGTGGTCGCCGGGGACGATCGCCACGACGGGCGCGCCGGCGGCATCGATGAGCGCGAGCGACTTGCGGGTGCCGTTCTCGGGGAAGTCGAAAAACGCCGCCACGGCCGCGATCGTGCCCATGCCGGGGGTGTGGACCTTCTGGAGGCTCCCGTCGCCGGGGCCCTCGGTCACCGCAACCTGCGTGGAGGCCGCCTCGTCATCGGCGGCATACCCGCAGGCGTCGCAGTAGACGAGCGCCGCCTCGCCGGCATCGGCCAGCGCCATGAACTCAACGCTCGTGTCGCCGCCGATCTGGCCCGAATCGGCCACGACGGGCAGCGCCTTGATGCCGCAGCGCTCGCAGATGTTGGCATAGGCGTCCTTCATCGCGTCGTAGGTCTCCTGCAGGCTCTCCTGCGTGGCGTTGAACGAGTAGCCGTCCTTCATGATGAACTCGCGGCCGCGCATGAGCCCGAAGCGCGGGCGCATCTCATCGCGGAACTTGTCCTGGATCTGGTAGAGGTTCACCGGGAGCTGCTTGTAACTTTTGAGCTCGTTCTTGATGAGATCGGTGACGGTCTCCTCATGGGTTGGGCCCAAGACGAACTCGCGCCCATGGCGGTCGGCGAAGCGCATGAGCTCGGGGCCATAGGCGTTGTAGCGGCCCGAATCGCGCCAGGCGTCGGCGTCCACCATGATGGGCATGAGCATCTCCTGCGCGCCGGCGGCCTCCATCTCATCGCGCACGATGCGCTCGATCTTGCGCAGTGAGCGCCACGCGAGCGGCAGGTAGCTGTACAAGCCCGCCGCCTGCTTGCGGATCATGCCGGCGCGCAGCATGAGCCGATGGCTGGCGAGCTCCGCCTCGGCGGGATCCTCCTTCAGCGTAGGGGCATACAGGCTCGACATCTTCATGGCGCGGGTCTTGGACACGACGACCTCCTTGGTTCTCTTATTCAAACGGTACAGATGATAGCGCATTCGCGCCGTCCGGTCCGAGTGGCCATGTATCATCTGTGCTGTCATCCCAGGCCCCGCGCTTTATCCCTCCGCTCGTGGTTGCGCTTTGCTCCACAAAACGCCCTACGGGATAATGCGCGGGGCCCGAAGCCGCACAACCGATGCAGTCGCGTACCGTAGCCCCGGCGCAGACATACTTCCGTAGGGCGTTTTGTGAAGACGAAGCCGAAAGCACGCCCGAAGGAACTATGTCTGCGCCGGGGCGGTGGGAATGCGTTAGAGCTTGTCAATCTCCTCCATAAGTGCATCGACGATCTCCGCCTCAGGCACCTTGCGGATGACCTCGCCACGGCGGAAAACCATACCGACCCCGCGGCCGCAGGCCACGCCCACGTCGGCGTCGGCAGCCTCCCCCGGCCCGTTCACCACGCAGCCCATCACCGCAACCGAGATCGGCTTGGTGCAGGTCGAGAGCCGGCGCTCAACCTCGGCGGCGATACCGATGAGGTCGACCTGGCAGCGCGCGCAGGTGGGGCACGAGACCATCTCGGGCCCACGGCGGCGCAGGCCCAGCGCCGAGAGGATCCCCCAGGCCACCGGCACCTCCTCCACCGGATCGGCGGTAAGCGACACGCGCATGGTGTCACCGATACCCTCGGCGAGCAGCATCCCCAGCGCGATCGAGCTCTTGATGGTGCCCTGGCGCACGCCGCCGGCCTCGGTCACGCCCAGATGCAGCGGGATCTCGGGCAGCTCACGGGACAGCGCCCGATAGGCATCCACGGTCGTGGCCACGCTGTGGGCCTTGGCCGACAGCACGATGTCCGAACAGCCGCGCGCATGGAAGTGCTCGACGAAGCGCATGCTCGACATGACGAGCTTCTCGGCCTGCGTGAGCCCGTCGCGGGCAGCGATGTCGTCCTCGAGCGAACCGGCGTTGACGCCGATGCGGATCGCGCAGCCAGCCTCGCCCGCCGCCTCGATCACGGCGTCGACCTTCTCCCAGCTGCCGATGTTGCCCGGGTTGATGCGCAGCTTCGCCGCACCCGCCCGCACCGCGCCGATCGCCAGCCGATGATCGAAATGGATGTCGGCCACGATCGGCACCGGGGAGGAGGCGCACACCTCGCGGAAGCCCTCGAGCGCCGCGGCGGCGGGCACCGAGACCCGAACCAGGTCGCAGCCCGCCTCCGCCAGCGCGCGCACCTGCTCGAGGGTCGCTGCGGCATCGGCGGTGGGCGTGCAGGTCATGGACTGCACCGCCACCGGGGCCCCGCCACCGATGCGGACGCCGCCCACGTTGACGGCATGGGTGCGCTCACGCGCGCATCGTGCGTCGATCGATTCCATCGAAGTCACCTCACCCTAGAGGAACCGGAGCACGTCGGCTCGGAACATGTACAGGAACAGCGCGCCGAACAGCACGATGCCCACGATCGAGATCGCGCTTTGGACCCGCAGGGGCACCGTGCGGCGCGTGAGGGCCTGAATCGCCTCGATCAGGAGCCTGCCGCCGTCCAGCGGCGGAATGGGCAGCAGGTTCATGAAGCCCAGGGAGAAGGAGATGAGCGCCGCAAACGACAGGAAGACCGCCGGGCCGGCGGCCGCGGCCTGGGCCGACATCATCGAGATGCCCACGATCGAGGTGGAGCTGTCGAGCACCTCCATGGTCTGGGAGGGATTGAGCAGGCGCGCGACCCCCTGGGCCGTCTGAGCGATGCTATCGAGCGCGATGCGGCAGGAATCGAGCGGGCTCAGCCGTACCGTCTCCTGGGTGCCCTCGATGCCGAGCAACCCGTCCTCGCCGAGCTGGACCGTCACGCTGCGCTGCTGCCCGTCCGCATCGGTTACCCCGAGCGAGACCCGATCGCCCGGCTGCGCCGACGACAGGGCTTCCAAGATGGCCGACCAGCTGTCGGTGACCGTGCCGTCAACCGATAAAATCGCGTCGCCCGCCGCAAGCCCCGCCTCGGCCGCGGGCGAGTGGTCGACAACGGCGCCGACGCGGTTGGTGTCCACCACGACCTGCGTCCCCAGCGCCGAATAGACCGCCACGATCAGCAGAAAGCCCGTCAGGATGTTGACGCCGATGCCCGCGAGCAGCATGAACGCGCGCTTCCAAAACCCCTTGCCGATATAGGTGCGCGAGCGCTCCTGAGCATAGAACGCCTCCTGACCCATGGGCGGCACCCAGCACTCCCCCTCCTGCGTGGCGCCGACGCGCTCGAAGCGGCGGCCGTCGAAGATCGTGGACCCGGCGGCATCGCGCGGCATGGCGGCGTAGGTGCTCGGGTACTCCGAGCCGCCCGGGCGCTCGCCGGCCGCCTCGTCATAGCGCGGCGCCACCGACCCCCAGCCCATGAGCAGCGCGCAGGCGTCGAGGGCCTCTTCCTCAGACAGCTCCAGGTCCTGCGCGATCTGGGCAACCGTGGCGACGCCGTGCTCGTGCACGTAGGCAAGAACCGCCGGCGCGCAGGCAACCTCGGTGGGGTCCATACCGCAGATCTCGGCGTAGCCGCCGAGCAGGATCGGCGTGATGCCGAACTTCGTGCCGATACGGCGCGACACATGGTGGAGGTTGAAGCGGCAGGGCATGCCGAGGAAGAACTCGGTCACCCGCACGCCGCAGGCGCGCGCCGCCAGAAAGTGACCGCCCTCGTGCACGAAGACGAGAGCGGAAAGCAAGACGAAGCCCCAGAAGATGGGGGCGATGAATCCGAAGAAGGAGTCCATGAGATCCAATCTTAGCCGGCGATGCGCGCAAGCTGCTCGCACGCGCGGGCACGGGCCCACGCGTCGATATCGCGCAGCTGGGCGATCGAGCGTACCTGATCGCGCTCATGGGCGTCCATGCAGGCCTCGACCACACGCGGGATGTCCGTGAACCCGACGCGGTCGTGCAGGAACGCATCCACCGCCACCTCGTTGGCGGCGTTGAGCACACACGGCATCGTACCCCCCACGCGGCCCGCCTCCTCGGCGAGCGCCAGGCAACGGAAGGAATCCATATCGGGTGCGGCGAAGGTGAGCGAGCCGAGCGTCCGGAAATCGACGCGCGGTGCCGGCGTGGACCAGCGCTCGGGATAGGAGAAGGCGTACTGGATGGGAATGCGCATGTCGGAGGCCCCCAGATGCGCGATCACCGATCCAT
Source organism: uncultured Collinsella sp. (assembly GCA_902470695.1). Lineage (GTDB taxonomy): Bacteria > Actinomycetota > Coriobacteriia > Coriobacteriales > Coriobacteriaceae > Collinsella. The sequence goes on along the minus strand of CABRHH010000005.1, from coordinate 48,903 downwards.
CGGCGTACTCGACCATGGAGTGGATCTTGGACTCGCGCTGGATCACTACCTGGATGCGGTCGAGGTCCACGCCGAACAGGTGCATGGCCTCGATGCGCTCCAGGCCCTTGTTCATGAGCGTGGCGGAATCGATGGTGATCTTGGCACCCATGCTCCAGGTGGGATGGGCAAGCGCGCCGGCGACGCCCACGCCCGCGAGCTCGCGCGCGGTGCGGCCGAAGAACGGGCCGCCCGAGCAGGTGAGCCAGATGGTATGAAGCTCGCGCGCGTCCTCCCCCAGCAGGCACTGGAAGATCGCGGCATGCTCGGAGTCAACGGGCAGCAGCTGCCCGGGGGCCGCGAGCGGCATGAGCAGGTCGCCGCCCACCACGAGCGACTCCTTGTTCGCCAGCGCAAGCCGCTTGCCGGCGGCCAGGACCGCATGGCTCGCCTCGAGCCCTGCGGCGCCCACCACGGACACGAGCACGGTGTCCACGTCGTCGAGCGCCGCGATGCGACACGCCGCCGCAGCACCGACGTCGAGCTCGCAGCCTGCCGGAAGCTCAGAAAGCACCGGATCGGCCGCATGCGCTGGATCGGTAACCGCCACGTGCGCAACGCCGAACTCACGCGCCGCCGCCACGAGTTCGGACGTGCGCGCGTGAGCGCTCAGCGCCACGACCTGCAGTCGGTCGGCATGCTGACGGCACACATCGAGCGCCTGGGTGCCGATCGAGCCCGTGCAGCCCAGAATCGCCACGCGCTGACGCGGCGCATCTCCAACACACGCGCCCATCAGATCACCCCTCCCACCGCAAGCAGGATATGGGCGGTGATGCAGGCGAAGATCAGCGAGTCGCTGCGGTCGAGCATGCCGCCGTGGCCCGGAATCAGGTTGCCGGAGTCCTTGACGCCCACACCGCGCTTGATACGGCTCTCGATGAGGTCGCCGAACACGCCGAGGATACCCACCACCACGGCGCACAACGCCGCATAGGCCAGGTTCATCCGGTACAGACCGGTGGCGTACAGGATCCCCCAGATCAACAGCGAGCCCGCAAGACCGCCTGCGAAGCCCTCCCAGGTCTTGTGCGGCGAGATCTTGGGCACCATCTTGTGCTTGCCGAGCCGCTTGCCCACCAGGTAGGCGAACGAATCGCTCACCCATACCGAGGCGCACACGCCCACCGACAGCAGCGCGCCGGCAAACCCGTCGAGCGAGGCGCGCGTGAGGACGACGGCGGAGAGCATGAAGCCGGTGTAGAGCGCGCCGAACGCCGTCACGCTCACATCGGCGATGCGCGTGCGCGGCGACAGCAGGTACCACAAGCCCAAGGAGAGCACGAGCACGAACAGCAGCACCGTGAGCCACATCGAATCCACCAGCGCCGACAGCGGGAACAGCGTGGCGGCGGCAAGGCCGAGCGCCTCGTTGGGAACCTTGCCGTCCAGGCGCATCATACGGTAGAACTCGAAGCAGCACAGCCAGCTCACCACGGCGATGAACAGCGCCGTGGGAACCGTGCCCAAGCACAGGCAGGCGATGAAGATAGCCGCATAGCCGGCACCGAAGGCGCTGCGCACGATCAGGCCGCGCAGCCCGTCGTCATGGGCGTCGTGATCGCGCCCGAACACATCGGAATCGGATGAGGCGGGACGTTGGTCGTTGGCTGTCAAAACAGGCACTCCTTGACGAAGGCGACGGACCTACTTCGCGCTCAGGCCGCCGAAACGTCGGTCGCGCCCCTGGAAGGAGGCGATGGCGCGCAGCAGGCCCCAACGGTCGAAGTCGGGCCAATAGATATCGGTTACGTAGAATTCGGCATAGGCCACCTGCCACAGCAGGTAGTTCGACAGGCGCAGCTCGCCGGAGGTCCTGACCACCAGCTCCGGATCGGGAAGACCCGCCGTATACAGCTGCGCGGACACGCGCTCCTCGTCGATCGAAGACGCATCGAGGGTTCCCTGGGCCACCTGCTCGGCAAGCATGCGGGCCGCACGGGCAAGCTCGGCACGGGCGCCGTAGTTCACCGCCAGGGCGAGCACCATGCCGGTGTGCTCGCGGCATTCGGACAGGCCGTACTCGAACACCTCGCGCGTGCGCCGCGGCAGCACCGAGATGTCGCCCAAAAACACCACGCGGACGTTCTCGCGCTTGAGCAGCGGGAGCTCGTCGACGAAGGTCTTGGCGAACAGGTGCATGAGGACGTTGACCTCATGCTGCGGACGGTTCCAGTTCTCGGTTGAGAAGGCATAGGCCGACAGCACGTCGATGCCGAGGCGGACGCTGGCGGTGATGATCTCGCGCAGCGCCACGATCCCCTGCTTGTGGCCCTCGGTGCGCGACAGACCGCGCGCGGTGGCCCAGCGGCCGTTGCCGTCCATGATGCAGGAGATATGGGACGGCAGCCGATCGAGGTCGATGTCGCTCAGCGAGATGTCAGCTGGGTGCTCGGCGAAATACGCCTGGCAGGCGTCGGGATCGCGCCGCATGCTAGATCTCCATCACTTCAGATTCCTTGGCCTTCAGCATCTCGTCGATACGGGCGATATAGGTATCGGTGTGCTTCTGGACCTTGGCCTGCTCGCGACGGACGTCGTCCTCGGTGAGCTCCTCGTCGCGATCGAGCTTGTTGTTGGCGTCACGGCGGATGTTGCGAATGGCGATACGGGCCTGCTCGGCCACATCGCGGCACTCCTTCACCAACTCACGACGGCGCTCCTCGGTGGGAGCCGGGAACGGCAGGCGCACCACGATGCCGTCGGAGCTGGGGGTGATGCCCAGATCGGAGGCGCTGATGGCGTGCACGATCGCGTTCAGCAGCGACTTGTCCCACGGCTCGATGACCAGAAGATGCGCCTCGGGTGCCTTGACGGCGGCAACCTGGGTGATCGGGGTGGGCACACCGTAGTAATCGACCGTGATGTCGGACAGGATGTTGGCGTTGGCGCGGCCGGTGCGGATCTTACCGAAGTTGTGGCGCAGGCTCTCCAGCGTCTTGTCCATGTTTGCAGTGATGTCAGACATAGCTACTCCTCATGCATGACGACGGTGCCGACCGACTCGCCGGCCAAGGCACGTTTGATGGTATCCTCGCCATCGATGTTCAACACGATGATCGGCATGTGGTTATCCTGGCACAGGGCCGTTGCGGTGGCGTCCATGACCTGCAGGCCGCGCACGAGCACCTCGTGGTAGGTGATCTGATCGAAGCGCACCGCGTCATCGAAGGCCACGGGGTCCTTGTCGTAGACGCCGTCGACCTTGGTGGCCTTGAGCAGGCAGTCGGCCCCGATCTCGCAGGCGCGCAGGGCGGCGGCGGTGTCGGTGGTGAAATAGGGGTTGCCCGAGCCGGCTGCGAAGATGACGATATCGCCCTTCTCCAGGTGGCGCATGGCGCGCCGGCGGATGTAGGGCTCGCAGACCTCGTTCATCTGGATGGCGCTCATGACGCGGCAGGGGCAGCCCTCGCGCTCGAACGCATCCTGGAGCGCCAGCGCGTTCATGACCGTGGCGAGCATGCCCATGTAGTCGGCCTGGGCGCGGTCCATGCCCTTGGCCGAACCCGCAAGCCCGCGGAAGATGTTGCCGCCGCCCACCACGACGCCGACCTCGACGCCGTCCTCGTGAAGCTGGCGGATCTGCTTGGCCATGCGGTCCACCACCGCCGGGTCGATGCCGTAGCCGGCCTCGCCCATCAGGGCCTCGCCGGAGAGCTTGAGCAGCACGCGTTTGTATTGGTAATCGGACAAGGGAGCTCCTCCTTCGGACACAATTTCATCTATTCTACCAGCCCCGGTGCATCTGCACATGAAAAAGCAGGCCATGAGCCGAAACCCATAGCCTGCTTGCGTATCAGCGCGAAAGCGAGCTACTCGCCGCACACCATGCGATCGAAGGCGACGACCTTGACGGTATCGCCCAGCTCGCGGGAAACCTGCTCGGCGTAGGCCTTGATGGTAAGGCTGGAATCCTTGATGAACTCCTGCTCGTTCAGGACGAAACCCTTGAAGAACTTCTCCAGACGGCCGATGGCCATCTTCTCCTGGATGGCCTCGGGCTTGCCGGACTCGGCAGCCTGGGCCTTGTAGATCTCGACCTCGTGGTCGATGACGGCCTGGTCGACATCCTCGCGCACCGCGGCGATCGGCGCGGTGGCGGCCACCTGCATGGCGACGTCGTGGGCGAAGGTCTTGTAGGCCTCGGCCTCGGCGGTCTCGGGCTTGCCGAAGGAGAACTCAACGAGGACGCCGATCTTGCCGCCCATGTGGATGTAGCTGGCAACGCCGCCGGCAGCCGGCTTGCGCACGGCGGTGCGGGCGATCTTCATGTTCTCGCCGATGACGTGAATCATCTCGGTGAGGGCGGCCTCGACGGTCTCACCGTTCATCTCGGTGGCCATGAGCGCGTCCACATCGACGGGCTCGGTGTCGCAGACAACCTTGGCGATCTCGCCGGCGAAGCCGGTGAACTTGGGGTTGGAGGCGACGAAGTCGGTCTCGCAGGAAACCTCGGCGAGCGCACCCATGCGGCCGTCGGCGGAAACATAGGCGGCGACGGCGCCCTCGTTGGTGTCGCGGCCGGCCTTCTTGGCGGCGGCGGCAAGACCGTTCTTGCGGAGGATGTCGACGGCGGCGTCCATGTCGCCATCGGCCTCGACGAGCGCCTTCTTGCACTCCATCATGGGAGAATCGGTCATCTCGCGGAGCTGCTTGACCATCTGAGCGGTAATCTGAGCCATCAGATCGATCCTTTCGTGAATGCTGTAAGAACGCGGCCGCCGCATGTTTGGCGGCCGCGCACGGACCTAAAGAAGAGCTACTCGGCAGCGGCCTCGGTGGCAGCCTCGGCCGCGGGAGCCTCGGCGGCCATCTCGGCCTCGGAGATCTGCTCCTTGCCGGTGCCGGCCAGGCAGGCGTCGGCGAACAGCTCGCTCATGAGCTGGACGGCGGAGATGGCGTCGTCGTTGCAGGGGACGCCGTGATCGACCTCGTCGGGGTCGGAGTTGGTGTCGATGAGGGCGACGACCGGGATGTGCAGGCGCTGGGCCTCCTTGATCGCGTTCTCCTCGCGCTTGGTGTCGATCACGAACAGGGCCTGGGGCAGGCTCTTCATATCGCGGGCGCCGCCGAGGTTGGTCTGGAGCTTGGTGAGCTCCTTGCCCAGCACGGCCTGCTCCTTCTTGGGCAGCAGCGCCATGCGGCCGTCGGCCACCATGGCCTCGAGCTCCTCCATGCGGTTGATGCGGGAGCGGATGGTCACGAAGTTGGTGAGCATGCCGCCGAGCCAGCGCTGGTTGATGTAGGGCATGCCGGCGCGCTCGGCCGCGGTCTTCACGGCCTCCTGGGCCTGCTTCTTGGTGCCGACGAACAGCACCTTGCCGCCGTGGGCGCAGGTGTCCTTCAGGAAGGTGTAGGCGCGGTCGGCCTCGACGATGGTCTGCTTGAGGTCGAGGATGTAGATGCCGTTGCGGTCACCGAAGATGTAGGGACGCATCTTGGGGTTCCAGCGACGGGTCTGGTGACCGAAGTGGCAGCCAGCCTCGAGCAGGGTGCGGATATTGATCTTGGTAGCCATGTGTGTACCTCCCGGTTTGCCTCCGCGCGGTGTCGACCTCGCCGGCCACCCGGACCTGAGCTACCTGGGACCGGGCACCGCAGACGGCGAGTAGCCGCGCGTGCGTGATGGATCGTTGCGTTTTCGCAACCTGAAAGATAATAGCAGGACCAGCCCGTGATTCCAAGCCTTCACAAACTCTCGAGGGCGCCGTCGCGGTCCGCCCTCACGCTCGCGGATGCGCCTGCTGAAGCGTCTCGCGGAGCCGCTCGGGCGTGAGATGCGTGTAGATCTGCGTCGTGGAGAGGCTCGCGTGCCCCAAAAGCTCCTGCACCGAACGCAGGTCGGCGCCGCCAGCCAGCAGCTCGGTCGCAAAGGTGTGCCGCATGACATGCGGCGTCACCTCGCGCCCCAAGCCCGCACGCCTCCGCAGCACCTCAAAACGGTAGCGCAGGGCGGCGGCATCCATCGCGCGCCCGCGAGCGGAGATGAACAGCGCATCGGCGCGCGTCGGCACCCTGCCCCCTAAAAGCTCGGGGCGGGCGCGCTCCACGTAGGTGCCCACCACCTCGACCGCACGGCTGTATAGCGGCACGATCCGCTCCTTCGACCCCTTGCCGAACAGGTGCACAGTTCGCTGCCGCGCGTCGACATCCATCACGTCCAGGCGCGCGAGCTCGGAGATGCGCGCGCCGCAGGCGATGAACAGCTCCAGCATGGCGCGGTCGCGCACCCCTTCCGCACATGACAGGTCGGGCGCCTGCATGAGCCGGTCGAGCTGGGCGGCCGTGAGGACCTGGGGCAGCGGATGGCCCACCTTCGGCGTCGCCAGGGCGGCGGCCTCATCGGCCGTCTCGATGCCCTCGAGCGCAAGCCAGCGGAACCAGGAACGCACCGCCGACAGATGCGCCGCGACGGTCCTGGGGGCATAGCCGGCGGCATGCAAACAGGAAAGGTATGCGCGCAGCTCGCGCATACGCGGGCGCACCCCGTCGATGCCCTTTCGCTCGCACCAGCGCGCATACGCCTCGAGATGCTGCGTGTAGGCGCGCACCGTCTCGGGGGAAAACCCCTCTACGCGGGCGATGTAGGCGATGAAGCCGTCGATGCGCCTGAGCAGCTCCCCGGCGTCGGCCATGCGGATCACGCACCCCGTGCGAACAGGTCGGCGCGGCTCGCGCAGAAGGCATCGAGGTCGCGCAAGCCGCGCTCGGCATAGGCCGCGTAACGGTCGCGCTTGCTGCGCCGGACGCCGTCGTCGAGCGCGGGCACCACCCCGAAGTTCACATGCATTGGCTGGTAGTCCACACAGGCCGGATCGGTCGCATAGGCCACCAGCGAACCGAAGGCGCCCGTGTTCGGCAGCACGGCGCGCGGCAGCCCCGCCGCATCGGCGAAGGTGTTCAGCGCGGCGAACAGCCCCGAGGCGATGGCCTCGGTATAGCCCTCCGTGCCCGTGATCTGCCCGGCCAGGCGCACGCGCGTCCCCGGCACCGCAAAGCTTGCGTCCAGCACATGCGGCGCGTCCACGAACGTGTTGCGGTGCATGACGCCATAGCGGAAGAACTCGGCATGCTCCAGGCCCGGAATCATCCTGAACACGCGCTTCTGCTCGCCAAACGTCAGGTTGGTTTGGAACCCCACGAGGTTGTAGGCGCCGCCCTCGGCGTTCTCCGCGCGCAGCTGAACCGCCGCCCAGGGCCGCTTGCCGAATCGCGGGTCCACCAGGCCCACGGGCTTCATCGCGCCGAAGCGGATGGCATCGTGACCCGTGCGCGCCACCTCCTCGGCGGGCTGGCAGGCCTGGAACAGCTCACGGCGCTCGAAGTCCTTCAGCACCACGCGCTCGGCGCCCACGAGCGCATCGATGAAGGCGTCGTACTCCTCGCGCGTGAACGGAGCGTTCAGGTAGTCACCGCCGCCCTCGTCGCCATAGCGGGACTGGTAGAACACCACGTCCCGATCGATGGTGGCGGCATCGACGATCGGCGCCGCCGCGTCGAAAAACGACAGGGCGCTACCCCCCACGAGCGCCAGCACGCGCTCGGCAAGCGCAGGCGAGCACAGGGGCCCCGCCGCGATGACGCAGGGGCCCTCCGGCAGCTCGCGAACCTCGCCGCGCACCACCTCGATACCGGGCCGCGCGGCAACCTCGGCCTCGACCAGCTCGGAGAAGCGCGTCCGGTCGACCGCGAGCGCGCCGCCGGCGGGCACCGCGGCGCGGCGAGCGCACCCCAAAAGCACCGAGCCCATGCGCTCGAGCTCCTCTTTGAGCAGACCCGCGGCCGAATCGCGCCGTGTCGACTTCAACGAGTTCGAGCACACAAGCTCCGCCAGACCGGCGGTATGGTGCGCCGGCGAGGTCACCTCGGGCCGCATCTCGCACAGACGCACCGGAACGCCGCGATCAGCCAGCTGGCAGGCGCACTCGCATCCCGCCAAACCGCCGCCGACCACCGTCACCATATCGAATGCCATCGCGCAATCCTCCCGTTCGCTCTCATGTCGCTCTATTCTGCCCCAACCCGCCCCGCGCGTGAAGGGCGGAGCGCGTCAGCGAGAACCTTCCATCGAGCAGCTGCTCCACAAGGCCATGGGCCGCGCACGAGCTGAGCAGCCGCATGCAGGACAGCTCGTCCATGCGCAGCGCCGCGGCTAGCGCATCGGGCCGCATGGGGTCGGCGAGCAGACAGTCGACCACCCGCCGCTCATGCGCATCCAGCGCAGGCACCGCCTTGCCGCGGCGGTCGTAGCGCAAGGTGCCGTAGATGCGCGAAATCGCCACCTCGAGCGCCTCGACATCGGAGATGCAGCAGGCGCCCTGGGCGATCAGGTAATTCGAGCCACGGGACTGCGCGGACAGGATGGAACCGGGCGTGACCAGCACCTCGCGCCCCAGCTCAACCGAGGTCTCCGCCGTCCCGAAGGTCCCCGACGGCATGCCCGCCTCCGCGACGAACAGGGCAGCCGACAGCGCCGCGATCACCCGATTGCGCTTGGGAAACGCCCAGCGCTGCGGCGGGGTTCCCCAGCTCTCAAGCGACACGACCGCCCCACCCGCGGCGAGCGCACGCTCGATCAGGCGGCGCGAGGAGGCCGGGTAGACGACATCGGCACCGCAACCCAGCACGACCACATGCACCCCGCCGGCATCGAGCGCCGCCAGACCGGCCGCTTGGTCGCACCCCCGCGCCCCGCCCGAAACCACCGCGATCCCCGACTCGGCCGCCACCTGCGCCGCCATCTCCGCACACGCCAGGCCATAGGGCGTCGCTCGACGCGAACCGATCACCGATAGCGCAGGTCGGCCCAGCGCGTCCACATTCCCGCGCACGTAGAGCCGCTCCGGAGGTGCGGCGAGCTCGGCCACGCATGCCGGGTAGCCCGCCTCGCCCAAACGCAGCTCGCTTCGCTGCCCCGTATCCCTACTCTCGCCCATCGGCCCTCCTCCCCTGCAGCATCGAGCCCTCAAGCATGTGCGCGGCGTCCACGCGCTCGCACTCCGCCATGTCGGCGATGGTCCGCGCGATCCGGCAGAGCCGCACCAGGCTGCGACCCGTCAGGCAAGAACGGTGCGCGAGTTCGATCAGAGTCGCGCGGCCCGATTCGTCCAGGCAAAACGCCTGGACCGCCGAATCGATCGAGCCGCGCTGCCCGCTGAGCACGCGCTCGTCCATATGGGCGCGCCGCCACGATGCGAAAGCACGGCCGCGCTCGACCTCCATGCGGAGCTGCGCGGTCGTCTGGCCTTCCGCACCCCGCACGATCAGCTCGGGGTCGGGCCGGGATACGCTCAAGATCAGGTCGATGCGATCGGCAAGCGGACCGCCCAGCTTGGCGCGATAGCGCTCGATCGAGGTATCCGAGCAACGGCAGGCGATTTCACGATCACCCAGATAGCCGCACGGGCACGGGTTGCTCGCCGCCAGCAGCTGGAAGCGCGCCGGGAACGCATAGGCGCCATCGACGCGCACGATGCGCACCGTCCCCTCCTCCATCGGCTGCCGCAGCATCTGCAGGGTCGTGGCGGAAAACTCAGCCAGCTCATCCAAAAACAGCACGCCCCCGTGCGCCAAGCTGATCTCCCCGGGACGCGGCGGCCGGCCGCCGCCCACCAGACCCGCGGCCGAGATACTGTGATGCGGCATGCGAAACGGGCGCACGCCCTCCAGCAGCGCCGCGGTGGACTCGCCGACCACCGAATGGATGCAGAGGGCCTCCTGCTGCTCGCGCTCGCCGATCGGCGGCAGGATGGACGTCATGCGCCGCGCCAGCATCGTCTTGCCCGAACCGGGAGAACCAACCATCAGCATCCCGAGCCCACCGGCAGCCGCCACCGCGATCCCGCGCTTGGCGACCTCCTGCCCGATGACATCGCCGTAATCCAGAAGGGGCTCCCCCGCCTGCCTGCGCACGCCCTCAGGCGGAAAGCACCGGCGCGCCTGCGCGATGCCGGCCCGCAGGTCACCCAGGCTTGCCAAGCAGCCCGTATCGACCCCGCCGATCGCCACATGCCCTGCGAGCACGCCGCCGATGAAGCTCAGGTTGGCATCGCGCGCAAGCAGCTGGTACGCCACCTCGCCGCGCACCCCGCACACCGTGCCGTCAAGGGCCAGCTCACCGGCGAACAGGCATCCGTCGAGCCCGGCGATAGGAATCTGGGATGACAGCGCCAGCACCGCCACCGCGATCGGCAGATCGAGTCCCGAGCCCGTCTTGCGCATGTCGCCGGGGGCCAGGCTCACCGTGAACGAGGAGCGCGGCACGTCGAACCCCACCGCCCTCAGCGCGCAGCGGATGCGGCTGCGCGCCTCCATCACCACCGAGTCGGCCATGCCGACGATCGTGATGCCCGGGATCCCGCCCGACGCGGAAACCTCCACGGTGACGGGGAACGCCTCGACACCGCGGATGCAGGCCGCGTGCACCGCGAACGTCTTGGATCCCTGCGGGGCGCTCATTGCCCGGCTTCCCAGTCGAATGCCCCCACGATATGCTCGAGCCCCACGTCACCGCCCGCGACCATCGTCACGGCGATCACGTCGAAGCGCAGGGCGGGGACCGGAAAATGCTGCATCGCATAGCAATGCGCGATCCTGCGGTATCGCTGCCGCTTCCGGCGCCCCACCGCCTCTTCGGGATACGGAGCGCCCTCGGCGCTGCGGCACCGTCTCGTCTTGACCTCGACAAGCACCACCTGTTCCTGATCGAAGTCGTAGGCAACCAGGTCGGCCTCGCCCTCAGGGCAGCGGTAGTTGCACTCCACGATCTCATAGCCGCGTTCTCTCAGATACGACGCCGCCAGGGCCTCTCCCACATCGCCCACCTCCTGGGCGGTGAGGGTGTCGACAAGGAAGCTGCGCTCGCTCGGCTCGCGATCGGCCATCTCCTCAGCGCATCTGCGCGCCCGTTCCCGATTTCGTTTCGTACCCATGCGATCTCCTTTCACTCGAAACGATGAAAGGCAGTATCGCCGGCCCATCTTGCCCCACCTCGGCACCTCGTCCAACACCTGTCCGGGCGCCCACGGCGGCGCAGCTTGCCCGCAATCTAAAACGGGCCGCTCGGCATCCCTGCGCCGAACGGCCCGCATACGCGCGCAGCCTAGAAAAGGCGCGCCGTCTCCAGAAAGTTTCCACAGAAGCTCACGCGATGCTGAGGCGTCAGCCCGTGCTCGCGGATCGCCTGGATATGCTCGGGCGAGGCGTAGCCCTTGGATTGCCCCAGGTGATAGCCCGGATATTCGGCATCCAGCTCAACCATCATCTCGTCGCGCGTGACCTTCGCCACGATCGAGGCCGCCGCGATGCAGGCGATGCGGGCGTCACCGTGCACCACGCTGCGCTCGCACGGTACCGCACCCAAAGGATTGCCGTCCATGAGCACGCAATCGGGCTCAAGGCCCGTATCGGCCACCGCGCCGACCACCGCCTCGCGCAGGGCGCGCGCCATGCCGATCTCGTCGATGCGCGCGGGCGGGATGTGGCAGATGCCGATGGCGCGCGCCACCTCGGCGATGCGGACCGACAGCAGCTCGCGGCGCGCCGGCGTGAGCTGCTTGGAGTCGTTGATGCCCCAGATGCGGGGCTCGGGCGGCAGGCAGACTGCGCATACGGTGAGCGGCCCTGCCACCGACCCGCGCCCCACCTCGTCAACGCCCACCACGACGCCGGTACCGCCCAGCTCCGCCATGGCAGCGTACATGCCCTCCACGCGCTCGCGCTCGGCGAGTTCGCGCTGCCTGCGGCGGCACGCGCGTTCGCACGCCTTCTGCACCTGGGCACGCGGGTCGTCGGCATAGCGCTCCACCAGCGTTGGAATCTCGTCGCAGGTGGCCGCCGCGAGCTCGGCCGCCACCTGCGCCGCCGACGCGGAACTCATCATATTCGCCATGAGGACCCCCAAACTGCGTCCCTTACGAAAACGGGCCGCCCCGGCGTGGGACGGCCCGTATGCAACACGGATCGTGTAGGTGAGCCGCGCTTAGCGCTTCTCGGGGATGCGGGCAGCCTTGCCCACCTTGTCGCGCAGGTAGTAGAGCTTGGCGCGACGGACCTTGCCGTGACGCACGACCTCGAGCTTGGCGATCTTGGGCGAGTGGACCGGGAAGGTACGCTCGACGCCCACGCCGTAGGAGATCTTGCGGACGGTGAAGGTCTCGCGGGCACCCGGGCCCTGCAGGCGGATGACGTCACCCTGGAACACCTGCACGCGCTCGCGGTCACCCTCCTTGATGCGGTAGTGCACCTTGACGTGGTCGCCCACGAGGATGCGGGGGAGATCCTCGCGGATCTGCTGGCGCTCGATTGCGCGGATGTAATCCATGTCAGATTCCTTACTCTTCCAGAGGTGCCGCACGCGTACGCCGGCACATAGGTTGAACAAACTCTGCAAGTATACACAAGTCCGCCGGCGTGTCCAAGCCTCACCCCAAGCTCTCCACGAGGAAGGCCGGCGGGTCGGCTCGCAGCGGGACGGGCGCCAAGGCGGAGGACGGCGGACAGACGAGCCGGAAACCGAGCCGGCAATAGCGGACCGGCGGGCCGGGAGCCAAGCCGGCAGGCGGCGAATCATCGGGCCGGATGCCGGTCCGACATCGGCATCACGGCGCCATCGCCAACCGGGACCCCCGGACCGCCGGCACCGACGCGCCGCCTACTTCTCGCGCAGATAGATCTGGCGGGCACCGGACTCGCCCGACGGCTCATCGAGCTCGTAGACGCCCAGGGACTTCAAGAACGGCCGCAGACGGTTGTACCCGTAGTTGCGCACGTCGAAGTCGGGCAGGCGCCGGCCCAGCTGATCGCCGAGCAGCCCCAACGAGATCCAGCCGTCGTCATCGGAGAACTTGTCGATGATCACGCCGATCGTAGAGCGAATCGTCTTCAGGTGACGGCGCTTGTCGGCGCGCGACATCTCGCCGAACGCCACCTCATCCTCAGCATCATCGTCGCCGGAATCATCCGAGGCCACCTCGCCCGAGGCGGCCTGCCCGATCGCACCGCGATCTCCCGGGCGCCGGCGCGGGGCCGTCGCGGCGGAGGCGTCCGGGCCCTCGGCGTCCTCGGCCGAAGCCTCGGCCTGAACCTCGGCAGCACCCTCGGCCACCGCACGCTCCTGACCGCGTTCGCGCTTGCTGCCCGAGCCGCGGCGCCGGCGGCTGCGCGGACGCGAGGCCGTCTCCCCATCGGCCTCCGCCTCGGCTTCAGCCTCCTCTTCCTCAGCCTCGGCCTGCTTCTGCGCGGCAAGCAGCAAGTCGAGATACTTGAACTGGTTGCACGCCGAGATGAAGGGCTTGGGCGTCTTCTGCTCGCCCATGCCGATCACCTGCATGCCGCTTTCGCGCAGGCGGGCCACCAGACGCGTGAAGTCGGAGTCGGAGCTCACGATGGCGAAGCCGTCCACGCCGCCCGAGTACAGGATGTCCATGGCGTCGATGATCATCGCCGAGTCGGTGGCGTTCTTGCCGTAGGTGTAGCTGTACTGCTGCATGGGGATGATCGAGTGGTCGAGCAGGCAGCTCTTCCAACTCGCCAGCCGGGGGCTCGTCCAGTCACCGTAGATGCGCTTGTAGGTGGCTGTACCGGCGTTGGCCACCTCATCGAGGATGATCTGGATGTATTTCTCGCTTACGTTGTCCGCATCGATCAGAATGGCGAACCGCAGGTCGGCATCGGGTGTCATATGGCAATCCTACTCTTCGTTCAAAAACATGATCGCACCCATCATACCCCGCCGCCCCGCCGATGAACCAGTTGCAGCTATCCGCGCACATCGAATGCGATGCGCTTGCGCACCGGGTGCAGCTCGGTGCTCAGGTGAAACGAGGTCTCCTTCACCACGCAGCGGCGATACGAGCCCGCCGGCGAGAAATACGGCATGTCGACGGGAGCGCAGAACGGCAGGCACGTCGTATAGCTCTCGCCGGGTTTGACCGAGAACATCCCGCTGGAAACCCCCGGCTCCACATGCGAGAACAGATCCGAGCTGAAGGGATACTCCAGAGCGAGGCCCTCTCCCACCACGCTCCACTCCCAGGCGTCAACGCCTCCGTAGTCGGCGCGGTCGTTGCGAATCGTCATCCGGACCGCGATGATCGTGGGCTCATCGGCATCCACGTCGGGCACCGTCTGCACGCCATCGCGCCCGTAGGTCGCCAAAAACTCGTTGGGGCTCATAACCTGAGCGCTCTCCACGCGAAACGAATAGCCCCGTGCGTCCGGATGCCCTTCGCCGGCCTGCAACCACTGGCCTGTCGAAGCCATGTCCTCGGCAGGCGGCGGACAGGCGGCATTCAGCCATGCAACGCGCGCGACGACCCCCGCAATCGCCACAAGGAGCAACGCCGCCGATATGCGCCTGCGCCAGCCGCCCTTCAGCGAACTACATGTCTTTAATGCGCCCATAGCAGCTACCGCTCCTCTCCCACAAGCGCCCCCACGCGCATGGAATACGTCACGTCGGCACACCCCGCGAGCATCTCCTGATAGTGCGATGACACGATGATCGTCGCGCCGCGTGACCGCTCCTCCTCGATGAGCTGACGCAGCATCTCCACCCCCGTATCGTCGAGTCCGTTTGACGGCTCGTCGAGGACGAGCAGCTCAGGGTGCTCCATGATCGCCATGGCAAGCCCCAAGCGCTGCTTCATTCCCAGCGAAAAACCGCGCACACGTTTGCTGCCAACCGACCCCAGCCCCACGCGATCCAACGCGTTTTCGATGTCATTACGCGTTGCGACCGCTCGAATGGCCGCGAGCTGCCTTGCGTTCCACGCCGCGCTTTTATCGGCAACGTAGGCTGGATGCTCAAGCAAAAGGCCGGTCCGATCGGGAAACTCGATATCCCTTCCGATGCGCTGGCCGTCGATCTCAACATAGCCGGCATCGAGCCGGATAAAGCCGCAGATCGCCCGCATCAGCATCGTTTTTCCCGAGCCGTTCGGCCCGCGAAGGCCCACAACGCTCCCGGCGGGAATGCGCAAACTCACCCCGTCGAGCACCCGGTCAGACCCTATGGTCTTGACGGCATCGACCACCGCAATATTCATCGAGAGCCTCCCCTCTCCATCAGGTCGCGGCGCCTGCAGGCAGCCCAACCCGCACCGAGCAGCACGCAGGCGAGAACACAGGCCACAAGCAGCGCCTCGAGCATGGATACAGCTTGCGTCGACGCGCCCTCCCAGCGCGCCGCCATAAGCGCGTTTGCGAACAGCACGGATGCACGTGCATACGAAGACGCGATCAGGAATCCGCAGCTCGCAATCAAGGCCACTGCCACCTGGGAGAACCAGGCGACTACCTGCTGGATCTGAGCGAGCGCAAGAACCGCCAAGGAGCAGGAGATGAAAAACGGAACGCCCGAGAGCGGAAATGCAATATCCGGTCGAACCGAAACCCCTTCAAAATAAAACAGGGAGCGGTGAAGCGACCACGTGAGCTCCTGCCCATGCGCCGCCGACCAGGCGCATACCGCAAGCACGAGCGCCAAGATCTCAACAACGACCAGCGCAGCCACGCGCACGCACCGGCACACCCACCACGCACTGCGCGACCCCAAGGCCGCCATGCGCACATGCTCCAAGCCCCCGGTGCGCTCCCCCATAACCGACAGGGCGAGCAGGGAGGAAACAAGCAGCAGCCAGGGCAACGGGGGCAGAAACAGGATGCCCGGTCGAAACTCGAACGGTCGGCACCCCAAGAACAGCAGCGCCATGTTATCGCCCATGGACAGGCCGGAGACATCTATCTCGTAGAGCGGGGCGCTCAGATACCATAGCTTCAAAATCAGCACCGCAAGGAGCATAAGCGCCAGGCACGATGCCGCAACGTACGCGAGGCGAGCGCGCGCATCGGCAGCCAGCATTCGAAGCGACCGGCTCAACACGGATCCCATTTACAGCACCTCCCGCTTCGCGAGCGTGCGCCAGCCCAGCCATGCAGCGCCAGCAAGCACCGCAAGCTGAACCGCGATACTCAAAAAATCGCTGCGTGCCACATAGAACGTCCCCTGCATGTCATCGATGATGTTGACGCTGAATCCGATGATGTCGAAAATGCCCACCAGCTGCTTCGTCACATATTGCCAGCCAAGCAGGAGCAGGTAGGGCAGGACCAGCAGCGCTGAGCGGTTGCGCGTGGCCCACGACAGCGATGCGACGAAACACGCCCACACGCCGCAGATGCACGCATCCATGCAGCCATAGGCAACCAGGTATGCAAGCGGATGGGTGTAGAACAGCCCGGTGAACAAGGAGTCGTAAAAGATGCCGAGGATGTCCCACTCCTCGATAATCGGCACCCATGCCGGTAGCAAGCATGCGAGCAGCACGGCGTTTACCACGAGCGCGGCCGCCATGAGCGAACATCCCGACAGGAACGTGGCCATCGCCTTGGCAGCCATGCGCATGCCGGCGGGCACCCGCAGCGCCACCTGCGCGTCGTATCCACTCAAGCGCTCGGTGTGGTACGACCAGGCATACGGAATGCAGACGATCGCCGGTGCGGTATAGAAGAAGATCGTTGCCGCCAAGCTCGCGTTGCAGTTCGCAATCATGCCGTTGGCGAAACAGCTCATATTCGACGTCAGGTCGCCAAACGGCACCAGCACCCCGCGCACATATCCCCACGATTCAAGCGCAGATACGACCCCGAACGCGACACAGATGCCCAACGCCAGAACATACCATCGATTCGTAAAGCACTTTGCCGCCTCATGCCGCAGGACGTTCGCAAAACATGTCTTCATGAGTCCTCCAGCCCCAGGTCAAAGCGGTACTTCTCAGGCAAGTACGCCATCCCCGCGTACAGCGCGACCTCATCGAGCGGCACATCGCGCGAAACCGAATACCCCACCTGGAAACGCTTGGTCTCCCCCTCGTTCACATCGAAGTAGGTCGATTCGCCCAGGTCGCGGTTGGCATCCTCGGGTGCACCATCGAAGTACACCAGCGACCCAGACGGCACGATATTCAAGAAGCTGATGTTGAACAGACGCTGTCCCGTCCTCGTTGTATATTCGGAGGTCGCGCCTTCATTGGTTATTTCAACCTCCGCAACCACGAGGCGCGACGCATCCTCGTTAAACGGCGCGTCACCAAGCCAGCACACATCGTCAAACGCCTCTATGCCCGATTCGGCATCCTCCGCACGCTCGAACACCTTGGCTCCGACAACCGTCACGTCCATGGCGCCGTCCCAGCCAAAATGGGCCTCGTAGGACGTGCCAGTCCCCAGTGGACGACCGTCTTCATCGGAGCTGAGATGCGCGGCCGTGCCCACGGGATACGTGCTGTCGATCTGCGCCATCTCCGCACGATTCTGCTGCGTGCGATACGCCTCGTATGCCTTGGATGCGCCGAACGTGCCAAGCAGTAGCACAGCGAGTATGCCCAGTGCAATCAACAGGGCTTTCTCCTGTCGCGTTACCATAGGTCCCCCTCTTTCAACAACACGTGCGGACGGGCGGCACAGCGATTCACCACCCGCCCGCAGCTGAATTGGCGTGTGAAGAGCGCTCTTCTTGTCGACCATGGTGGCAAAAGAGGGTCCATTTGTCTGTAAACAGCGGGGTCAGACCTTTGCCTGCGGGCGTTTACACCTCGATGACCTGGCGATAGAGCTGAAGGAGCCCCGCAGCATCGTCGACATCGAGGAGCCGAAACACCCGGCGCCTGAGCGCCTTGATGGTCGACGGCGCATATGACAGCTCTTCGGCTATCTGCCGAACGGTTTCACCCTGTACGGTCGCAACCGCCACAAGACGGCAGGTCTCATCAAGCCCTTTGAACTGAAGATACCATTGAAATCTCTCAAGATCGCCATCCGAAGAGGCACCACAGAACCCCGCATGAACTGCACGGCCGGCCCGCGCGGCGTGACAACTACGCCAAAAGAGCAGCCCGCATGCCGCGCAAACCGATGCGGCCGCAAACAGGCACAATTCATACAATGGCTGCGCAGCACTTGCGAGCACGATGTCCCCTGCACGCTGAATCGCCAGCATGCGCGCCACGCAAACAGATGCGATGCCACCCAGCAAGCAGCCGATGGACAGCGGGAAATACCACAGGGCCACCGTTGAATCCGGGAGCTGCCGATCGCGGACAAGCAGGCGAACGGCGCTGCGATACAGATACGCGCCCATCAGTGCCGCCGCAACACACGCGGCCAGCGCATGAGCACCCGGGATCATCAGGCCCAGCGCAAGCAAAAGTGCGCAGGATGCGACCTCGTGCGGCCGAAGCTCCAGATGACTCCGCAGGCTGTGAAACCCAGCGGCAGCAAGCACAACAAAAGGAACCCACACCAACAGCTGGCCGAAGTCTCCTGACAAGGCGAAGAGATACACAACGAGAAACGCCAGGCAGCAGGGCAGCGCCTGAAAACCCAGGAGCGCGCTGTCGACGCGTGTGAATGGAGACAGCAGACTACCCGAGCTCTCATCCGAGTCCTTTGGTGCACCGAATTCAAGAGGCGTGCACACACCGCCCCGCCAGCGCAGCACTGATCCGCACAACACAACACCAATTCCGCAGGCACCTATCACGACCTGGGCAAGATTGAGAACGGAGGCGGCGGCTACGAGCAATGCCGCCACCGCAGCCGATTCCACACGGAGGCGCGCAAACAGGACCCCGGCCCCTTCAAGCAACGTCGTCGAGGTATCGAACAGGGCTATAAGCCCGTAGTACAGCAGGGCCTCCCACGAGGCCGCGACAAAATAAGCAGCCGCATCGGATGCCTCGTCGATGCGCGCAAGAACGCCGCCCTGCATGCACAAAAGCTGTACCAGCAGCACAGCCGCCACCATAAGGAGCGAAAGGCCGAGCCAGCGCGGCTTCGGCATATCGAGGCGACACCTCGGGCATGTTATCAGCAGATAGGCAAGGGCACCCACGCCGGCACCGATTCCGCACGCACCATAGGCACCGGGCGTTGGCAGCGCGTACGTAAGCAGCGAAGGTTGCAACGCCGCCGTTGCGGGCACAAAGCTCAACAGCCCCACCGAAGCGACAAGGAGCGGCATCGGTATCGCATCGGATGGCGGGCCGGCAGCGGTTGAACAATCCGTCGCGCCGCAGCCATCGTTGTCGGCTGCATCCTGTCCGTTACGGGATGCGCTTCCGTCACCACTCGTCGCTTCCAAACGGGAAGCCAGCAGGCCACGCAACTCATCGCGGCTGCGGATTGACAGCTTGCCGTACACACGATGCAGTGTCGTGCGAACTGTGGCGGGCTTGATGGCGAGACGCTCCGCAATCGCAGACGAATCGAAGCCAGCCGCAGCGAGCTTGGCAACCTGGAGCTCACGTGGAGCCAGCAGCTTCTCGACCGGCCCTGGCTCCGAAAGCACCTCGGCACCGGAAACCGTCTCCGCGCCGTCATGGCAGCACTCACATGACCCTGAGCAGCCCGCCTGCGCACCCTTTGTCTCGCTCATCGTGCACCCTTCCCGAACTCACGACAAGAACCGCTCATATTATATAACCACCCGTCTCTAAAGGACGCGCGGCTCTGGCACGAAAAGCTTCAGCTCATATGCGTCCAAACCCGACGCGCCTATGGGTCGCCGTCACAGGTGAAGGGCGCCCGCGGCGGCTTCACGTCCATGCAAGCGGGCAGCTGCCAGCACTACCCAGGCGTGCCCCGTCGGCAGCAAAACGCCCCGCCCGGCACAGGCCGAACGGGGCGAAACGGCAGCTAAACGATACCGATGGGCATGCGGACACGGCAGACAACCCGCAGTTGCACAGACGAGCCGCGCAGCTGCCTGAGGCGACCGCCCCAGGCTCGCTATTCGCTCGCCTTCGGCATGAGCGGGTTCTCGCGCGTGAGCAGGCTCATGAACTCCTCACCGGTGATCGTCTCCTTCTTGTAGAGGTAATGCGCCAGCTCGTGCAGCTTGAACTTGTTCTCGCGCAGGATCTGCATCGCGCGCTCGTGCGCCTCGACGATGAGCTTCTGCACGACCTCATCCACCCGCTCGGCGGTGCCGGGGGCGCAGGTGAGCGAGGTGTCCTGGTTGAGATAGGCGTTCTGCACGGTACCGAGCGCCATCATGCCGAACTCCTCGGACATGCCGAAGCGCGTCACCATGTTGCGGGCGAGCTTGGTGGCCTGTTCGATGTCGTTGGCGGCGCCGGTGGTCATCTCGCCGAAGATGAGCTCCTCGGCCGCACGCCCACCGCAGTACACCGCGAGCTTGTCGAGCACCTCCTGCCGGGTGGTGAGGAAATGCTCGTCCTCCTCCACCTGCATGGTATAGCCCAACGCCCCGCTCGTACGCGGCACGATGGTGATTTTGGTCACCGGCGCGCTCTGCTTCTGACGGGCCGCCACGATGGCATGGCCGATCTCGTGATAGCTCACCACCTGCTTCTCATGGTCGGACAGCACCGTGGACTTGCGCTGCTGACCGGCGATGATCACCTCCACGGACTCCTCGAAGTCCTCCTGAGTAGCGCGCTTGCGACCCAGGCGCACCGCGCGCAGGGCGCCCTCGTTGATGATGTTGGCCAGATCGGCGCCGGAGGCACCGGGCGTGGCGCGAGCGATCGCGGTGAGGTCGATGGGGCTTTCGACCTTCACGTCCTTGGAGTGGAGCTCGAGGATCGCCTTACGGCCCGTCAGGTCCGGCAGCTCAACCGGCACGCGGCGGTCGAAACGGCCCGGGCGCAGCAGGGCGGGATCCAGGCTGTCGGGGCGGTTCGTGGCGGCAAGCACCACGATGCCCTTCTGGTTGTCGAAGCCGTCCATCTCGGTGAGCAGCTGGTTCAAGGTCTGCTCGCGCTCGTCGTTGCCCGAGAAGCCGCCGCCGTCGCGCTTCTTGCCGATGGTGTCGATCTCGTCGATGAACACGATGCAGGGGGCCTTCTCCTTGGCCTGCTTGAACAGGTCGCGCACCTTGGCGGCACCGCGGCCCACGAACATCTCGACGAACTCGGAACCCGAGATAGAGAAGAACGGCACGCCCGCCTCGCCGGCAACGGCCTTGGCCAGCAGGGTCTTACCGGTGCCCGGAGGCCCCACCAGCAGAGCGCCACGCGGCAGCTTGGCACCGATCTCCTCGTAGCGGCCGGGCTTCTCCAGGAAGTCCACGACCTCCTTGAGCGACTCTTTCGCCTCTTCCTGGCCGGCAACGTCTTTGAACGTCACGCCGACATCTTTGGACGCCACGATGCGTGCGCCGGACTTGCCCAGCCCGCCGCCGCCGAAGCCGCCACCGCCGAAGTTCATGGACGGGCCGTCATCGCCCATCGCCTTCTTCATGCGGCGATTCAGCCACCAGCCCACCAGCAGGAACAGCGCCATGGGCAGCACGATCGTGATGAGCAGATAGGTCCACATGCCCGAGCTCTGGTCGGGGATGGAAACGGTGAGCTCGGCGCCGGCCTCCTGGATGCGATTGGTGAGGTCGCTGTCGTTGGGCATCGTGGTGGTGCGGTACGCCTGCCCCTCCTCGCCCTTCTTGGTGTAGAGCGCCTGGGCATCATCGGTGGTGTACTGGATCTTGTCGACCTCTTTGTTGGAAAGGTCGTCAAGCAGCGTGGTATAGCTCACGTCGGTGACCTTCGTGCCCTGGCGTCCCAGATTCGGGAACAGCACCATGTTGAGCACGAGGTACACCAGAAACGCGATCAGCACATACAGAATCATATTCCGTCTGCGCTTGTGGTCATCCATCTCCATAGGGTGATACTCCGTCCTTGGCATTGATAATGGCGTTAGGATACCCCCGCGCGTGCGCGCGTAATCATGTGGACGGGCACGTGGGCAGTGGGTTTTTCGGCATGCGCACGACAGCTCCACAACCGGCGGTTGCGGCGGGGCGCACGCGCTGCGGCATGGCGCGCGAGACGACGCGGCATGCGCCATCTCGACGCGCGAAGCCGCATGGCCGCCGGGCCGCCGCAACGGAGGCACCCGGCCACCAGTGCGCCCGCCGCGCCCGCGCGCGCCGATGCCCGTCCGTTTTACGCGAACATGCCGGGGCGGTAGCGGTAGCCGTTGTCCACGTGCGGGCACAGCTGCCAGAACGCCACGGCGCTGGCCGCGGCCACGTTCAGCGAATCCACCCCGTGTGCCATGGGGATGCGCACCGCCACGTCGCACGCCTCGATCGTGCGAGGGCCAAGGCCGGCGCCCTCGGTGCCCATGAACAGCGCCAGGCGCTCGATGCGGCCCAGCTCGGGATCGTCCAGCGAGACCGAATCGTCGGTAAGTGCCATGGCGGCGCAGATAAAGCCGCACTGGCACAGGACCTCGATACCCTCGTGCGGCCAGCTCGCCGCAGCGGTACCGATACGGCACCAGGGAACCTGGAACACCGTCCCCATGCTCACGCGAACCGCGCGGCGATACAGCGGGTCGCAGCAGGTGGGACTCACCAAAATGCCGTCGACATTGAGGGCCGCGGCGCTGCGGAAGATCGCACCGACGTTCGTGTGGTCCACAATGCCCTCCAGCACGCACACGCGCGTGGGCTGCTGCCGCTCGCGGGCGCGCGCGGTGCACGCGGACAGGAAGGCCTCCGCATCCGGCAGCGGCGGCCGGCGAAACGCCGCGAGCGCACCGCGCGTCACCGTAAAGCCGCACAGCTGCTCCATGAGCTCCATGGGCGCCACGAACACCGGGGGCGCAGACGCGTCATCAGGGCCTGAGACCTCCTCAAGCAACGGGGAGAGCTGCTCCAGCCACCGATCGCCCATCAGAAAGCTCACCGGCTCGAGCCCGGCGCGCACCGCGCGCTCGATCACCTTGGCGCTCTCCGCGATGAAGATGCCCTTCTCAGGCTCCAGCACGCATCGCAGCTCGCGCTCCGTCAAGCGGGTGTAGGCCTCCAGGCGCGGGTCGTCCAGGGTCTCGAGCCGAATCAGGTTCACCGGGGCGCTCCTTGTCTAGTTGGCCGGGACGATCTCGAGCAAAAAGCCGTCCGGGTCGGCAATGAAGTAGATGCCCATCGCGGGGTTCTCCTTGACGATGCAGCCCATGGCCTCATGACGGGCGTGCGCCGCATCCATATCCTCGACCGCGAAGGCAAGATGGATGTCGCCACCGCCGTTGTCGTAGGCCTGATCGCGACCCTTGTTCCAGGTGAGCTCGAAGTCGTAATCGGACGCCTCGTTCTGCAGATACACGATCTTCCATGAACCGTCGGCGGGCGCCTTTTCACGCACCGGGTGCAAGTCGAGCGCCTCGGCATAAAACGCCAGCGACGCCTCCAGGTCGAGCACGTGGATCTCGGTGTGGACCATCTTGAACAGCATGGGGGCTCCTCCCCGTCGAAGTTGCGGACCAAAGCATGATAGCGCAGCGGCTAGGCGCGCACATAGGTGACAAACGAAAAACGGACGCCCTCGTCGCCCTGGCCGGGCTCGACCACATGCTCCTCGCTTTGCGCCGCCACGCGCCACGTGTCCGCGGCATCCAGGTTGGGGAAGAACGTGTCGCAGGGGCGGGTGACGTGGTTATGCGTCACCTCGACGGCCGAGCAGTGATCGAGCAGCTGCGCATAGACCGCTCCCCCGCCGATGACCCACGCCTCGTCCTCATCCGCGACCGCAGCGAGCGCCTCATCAACGGAATGCACGACCTCGACGCCCTCGCAGGCAAAAGCCTCGTCGCGCGTGAGCACGATATTGCGGCGGCCCTTGAGCGGGCGGCCACCCGGAAAGCTCTCCAGGGTCCGGCGTCCCATGATGACCGGATGCCCCATGGTGCAGGACACGAAATGGCGCATGTCGGCACGATTCGAGACGACCATGCCCCCCTCGCACCCGATACCCCAATCGTCGCACACCGCGACGATCGCCTTGAGCGTACCTGCCATGGCAGGCTCCTTTCCCTCTCGATAGATAGGCCCGGCCGCAGCGGCGCAGCGGCGGGCGCAGCAGCGTGCCGAACGCGGCGGCGCGCGGGCGCGGTGACTCGCCGAGCGCGGCGGCTACACCGCGATTGGGATGCCGGTGACCTGCGGCCCGTGCTCGTAGCCCTCCACGATCAGATCGTCGGTGGTGAATGAGTAGAAATCCGTGACCTCGGGGTTGAGGGACACGCGCGGCGCCGGGTGCTGCGGGCGCTCGATGAGCTCACGCACGATATCGACATGCCGGTCGTAGATGTGGGCGTCCACGATCACATGCAGCAGCTCGCCGGCGACCATGCCCACATGACGCGCGACCATCATGAGCAGGATGGCATACTGGCAGACGTTCCAGTTGTTCGCGGCCAGAATGTCTTGGGAACGCTGCATGAGCACCATGTTGAGCACGGGCGTGTCGCTACCGGGCTCGGCGGTCACGTTGTAGGTCACCGAATAGGCACAAGGGTACAGGTGCATCTCGGACAGGTCGGCGAAGGTGTACATGTTCGTCATGATGCGGCGCGAGTACGGCGTGTGCGCGAGGTCGTACAGCACGCGGTCCATCTGGTCGAAGTCGCCCTCGGGGTAATGGGACGTCTGCGCGATCTGATAGCCGTACGCCTTGCCGATCGAACCCGTCTCGTCGGCCCACTGATCCCAGATGTGCGATTTCAGGTCCTTGATGTTATTCGATTTGCGCTGGTAGATCCACAAGATCTCGTCCATGGCCGATTTCAGGGCCGTGCGGCGCAGCGTGAGCGCCGGAAACTCCTCACGCAGGTCGTAACGGGCGGTCACGCCGAAGTTCTTTATGGTGTAGGCAGGGGTGCCGTCCTCCCAGCGGGGGCGGACCTTCTCCCCTTCCGTCGTGGTCCCGTGGTCGAGGATGTCTCGGCACATGGACACAAACTGCACGTCAGCCTTACTCATAGCCTACTCCTTTACATGGTTGCCGAGAAAGATTGTACGCGGGGGCGCGGGTCCCTATACACTCCGGGGCGTGGCTTCGCTTCGCTTCACAGAAACGCCCCTCCGGTATAGGGACCCGCACCATACGCGCTTGCAGCAAGCCTCCATTCCCAAGAAAACGTCAGCCCACCCGTATATACCGTAGGACTGTTTTTGTGGAGCGAAGCTGAACCACAGTCCGGAGCGTATATACGGGTGGGCGGCGGCCGCATGGGCCTTCAGCAAAACCTACTTGCGCTTGAACTGGTTGTTCATCTGCATGAGCTTGTCCATGTCCGACATGCCGGACATGCCGGCACCGCCGCCCATGGAGCCCATCTGCTTCATGAGCTGGTTCATGTTCATGCCGCCCATGCCGGGCATTCCGGGCATACGCATCTTCTTGCCCTTTTTGCCCTTCTTCCCCTTCTTGCCGCCACCCATCTGCTGGGTCATGGCGCGCATCTTGCCCATCATCTTGTTCATCTCGCCCCACTGCTTCATGAGGCCGTTCACATCGGAGGGCGACACGCCGGAGCCGCGGGCGATGCGGGCGCGGCGCTGGCCGTTGATGATCGAGGGGCGCAGGCGCTCCTCCTTGGTCATGGACATGATGATGGCCTCGTTGCGGTCGAAGATCGACTCGTCCATCGCGCCGCCCATCTGGTTGAGCGCGCGCTGGCCGCCCGGCAGCATCCCCAAGATACCCTTCATGCCGCCCATCTTCTTCACCGCACGCATCTGCTCGAGCATGTCGTTCATGGTGAAGCCCTCGCGTAGCATGCGCTCGGCCGCCTCGAGCTGCTCGGCGTCGGCCACCTCCTGGGCCTTCTCGATGATGCCGATCACATCGCCCATGCCCAGGATGCGCTTGGCCATGCGCTCGGGGCTGAACACCTCGAGCGCGTCGGGCTTCTCGCCGGTGGAGATGAACTTGATCGGCTTGCCGGTGACCTGGCGCACGGACAGTGCGCCGCCGCCGCGGGCATCGCCGTCGAGCTTGGAGATGATCACGCCGTCGAAGTCGGTGCGCTCGGCGAAGGTGGACACCACGTTGACGATGTCCTGGCCGGTCATGGCGTCGACCACCATGAGGACCTGGTCGGGCTTGACCGCGCGCTTGATGTCCACGGCCTCGGCCATCATCTGCTCGTCGATCTGCAGGCGGCCGGCGGTGTCGACGATCACCACGTCGCGCATGGTGTCAACGGCCTCGCGCACCGAGGCGCGCGCGATCTCGACGGGGTGCGCGCCATCGCCGCGGAAGACCGGCACGCCGATCTCGCCGCCGAGTGTGGCGAGCTGGTCGGCGGCGGCGGGACGGTAGACGTCGCAGGCCGCCAGCAGCGGGTGCTTGCCCTGCTTTTTGAGCATGTAGGCAAGCTTGGCCGCTGCGGTGGTCTTGCCCGAGCCCTGCAGACCCACCAGCATGATGACGTTGGGGATGCGGCTGGAGAGGACCAGCTTGCTCTCGGTGCCGCCCAGCAGCTCGGTGAGCTCGTCGAGCACGATCTTGACGACGTTTTGCGCGGGCGTGAGCGACTCCATGACCTCCGCGGTCAGGCAGCGCTCCTTCGTGCGCGAGACGAAGTCCTTGACGACCTTGTAGTTCACGTCGGCCTCAAGCAGCGCCATGCGAATCTCGCGCATGGCGGCAGCGATATCGGCCTCGGTGAGCTTGCCTTTGCCGCGCAAGCGGTCGAACGTATCGTTCAGGCGATCGGACAGCGAGTTGAACATAACCAACCTTTCGTACTGGGGACGGGGTCGTTTTGCAATTTGGGGACGGGGTCGTTTCGTTTCGCGCAGCGAAGCCGTTCTTCATTTGGGGACGGGGTCGTCTCGCACAACGAAACAACTTCTCATTTGGGGACGGGGTCGTTTCGAATGGCAGGGCTGCCTCAGCCAACCGCTCCTCATTTGGGGACGGGAATGTTTCGACCACCCTGAATCATTCGCATTATCTGCGAAGATACGAAACGACCCCGTCCCCAAACTGACCTGCGCATTATCTGCGAAGATACGAAACGACCCCGTCCCCAAACTGACCTACCCGAACTGGCAAACGAAATGACCCCGTCCCCAAACTGCAGA
Source organism: uncultured Collinsella sp. (assembly GCA_902470695.1). Lineage (GTDB taxonomy): Bacteria > Actinomycetota > Coriobacteriia > Coriobacteriales > Coriobacteriaceae > Collinsella. The sequence goes on along the minus strand of CABRHH010000005.1, from coordinate 21,962 downwards.
GGATTAGGCGCCCACGAGGGCGCGGCAGAAGTCGTGTGCGTCAAACCGCTGCAAATCCTCGACCTGCTCGCCCACGCCCACGCGATAGATGGGCAGGTGCAGACGCTGGGCGACCGCCAGCGCGATACCGCCCTTCGCGGTGCCGTCGAGCTTGGTCAAGATGATGCCGTCGAGCCCCAGCGCGTCGTTGAACTCCTGGGCCTGGACCAGACCGTTTTGACCGGTGGCGGCATCGATCACAAGGACTACGTGCACCGGGATCGGGCCGGCAGCGGCCGCGGCGGCCCGCTTGCGCGTGACCTTGACGACCTTGGCCAGCTCGCGCATGAGCTCCTCGCTCGTGTGCAGGCGGCCGGCCGTGTCGATCAGCACCAGCTCGGCGCCGTTCCGGTCGGCCTGGTCGAGCACGTCGTAGCACACGCTCGCCGGGTCGGCCCCGCGCTCGCGCTTGACCACGGGCACGCCCGCGCGGGTACCCCACACATCGAGCTGCTCGATCGCAGCGGCACGAAAGGTGTCGGCGCTGCCGATCACGGTGCTCGTCCCGGCATGCGCGGCGGCGCTGGCGATCTTGCCCACCGTGGTGGTCTTGCCGGCGCCGTTGATACCCACGAACAGCACGCAGGACGGCGTGCTGTCAAAGATGTCGCACTCCGGCTCGACAAACACCTCGGCCAGGCGCTCGGCGAGCGCGGCACGCAGTTGCTCGGCGGTCTTGAGGTTCTTACGGGCCGCCATGTCGCGCAGATCATCGGTGACCTGCATGGCGATCTCGCCGCCCATGTCGCCCATGACCAGCGAGTCCTCCAGCTCCTCCCAGAAGTCCTCATCGACCTCGCCGCCGAAGTAGAAGACCTCGTTTAGGGCCTCGCGGCTGCGCTCGAGCCCGCGTTTCAGTGAATCGAACAGTCCCATTTAGGCATTCACGACCTTTCCGGTTTCGCGATCGAGTTTCTGGCTGACCACCCGGCTCACGCCGTCGGCCTGCATGGAGACACCGTAAAGGACGTCGGCGTCCTCCATGGTGCGGCGCTGATGCGAGATCACAAGCAGCTGCGTGGTGCGGCGCAGGTAGTCGATGGCCCCGATCAGCTTGGAGAGGTTCGAGTCGTCCAGCGCTGCCTCGACCTCATCGAGCACGTAGAACGGCACGGTGCGGGTGCGGTATACCGCGAACAGCAGCGCGAGCGCCGTCAGCGACTTCTCGCCGCCGCTCATGAGCATCATCTTGGTGATGCGCTTGCCGCGCGGCTGCGCCACGACCTCGATGCCGGTATCGGCTGGGTGTTCGGGGTCGGTCATCTCCAAATGGGCCTGACCGCCCGGGAAGAGCATGCCGAAGACCTCCTGGAAGTTCGCATCGACCTTCTCGAACGTCGTCAAGAAGCTCGTGCGCATCTTGCGGTCGATGGCGGTGGTGATCTTGGTGAGGGCACGGCGTGCGCCCTCGAGGTCGCCCAGCTGGGCGGCGATGTAGTCGGCGCGCTCCTTCAGCGTCTCGTACTCCTCCATGGCAACCTGGTTGACGGGCCCTAGGTTGTTGATCTGGCGGACCAGGTCGTTGAGCTCGCGCTCGGCGGCCGCGCGGTCATCGGGGGCCGGCAGCTGCAGGGCCTCCTCCAGCACGGTGGCGCCGTCGGCGCAGATGGCCTTGATGGCCGCCTCCACCTGCACCTCGAGTTTGCCGCGCGCCACCTTCGCATCGTTGACGGCGGTCTGGGCGGCATCCACCTCGAGCTTGGCGCGGGCAACCTCGCCCTTGGCGTCCTCGATCGTGCGGCGCAGCGAGGCCGAGTCGGCCTCCTCCAGCGACGCCTGATCGCGCAGCCGGGCGGCCCAATCCATCGCGCGCTCGGACAGCGCCAGGTAGCGGTCGTGCAGCGGGTCCACGCGCAGGCGCAACACCTCCAGCGAGCGGGCGGCCTGCTCGGTGCCGCGGATGCGGCGGTCGATACCCTCCAGGCGACGCTCCAGCTCCGGTGCGCGCGCCGACAGGCTGCGCAGGCGCTCGGTTGCCTGGGCCAGGCGCACCTTGGCATCGGCCAGGCGCTCGGCCGCCTCGGCATCGTCCCGGCGGAGCCGCTCCAGATCGTCGGAGGCGGCATCGAGCGCAGCGGCGGCCTGATCGGCTGCGGCACGCGCCCGGTCGCGCTCCTCGTTCAGCGCATCGAGCCGCGGGCGGGCCTCGCGCACCGAGGCACTCGCCTCCTCGCGACGGCGCGCGAGCTGCGTGCGCTCGGCAAGCGTCGCGGACAGCGAATGCTCCATGCGCCCGATCTCGGACAGCAGCGAGTTGCGCTCCCCCTCGAGCCGCGAGATCTCGCCGGCCGAGGCGCGCTCCTCTGCCTGCGCGGCCTCGATGGCCGCAGACGCCTCCGCCACCTGACGCTCAGCGTGGTCGAAGGCAGCCGAGAGCTCGGGCTCCAGGCCCTCCAGCTCGCGGATGCGGCGCTTGCGCTCCAGGGTGCCGGCCGCGCGCCCGCCGCCGCGCACCACGCGCACCACGCCGCCGTCACGCACGCGCACGCCATCGCGCGTCACGTACGTCACGCCCGCAACCGCCGGCGCCGCCAGCGCCTCCTCAAGCGAATCGACCACGTAGAGGTGACCCAGGAGCGCCGCCACCGCGCCCGAGACGCCCTCGCGCACGCGCAGCAGCTCCACCAGGCGGGTCCCCGCAGCATCGGGCGCGGCGGGCGCAGCCATGTTCCCGGCAAGCAGCAGCGCCTCGCCCGAGACGCCCTCGGCGGCAGCAGCGAAGCCGGCGGCCTCGGCCAGCCCCTCGGCATCTGCGAGCACCTGCGCGTCGATGTCGCCGCCCAGCAGCTGCTCAACCAGGGCCTCGAGGTCGGCGGGGGCCTCGATCATGTCGCCCAGGCGACCGGCGATCGCATGCTCGCACACACGAGCCACCTCGGCGGCGAGCGGCGAGGCGTCGGCCAGGCTCGCGTCGAGCTTGCGCAGGCCGGACAGCTCGGAGCGCACGTCGGCCACGGCACTGCGCGCCTGGTTCTCGCGCTCGCGCAGGGCGCTCGCCGCCGCTTGTGCCTCCTCGACGGCCCGACGCGCCCCCGAAAGCGCCTCGCGGGCCGAGTCGAGCTCGCCGGCGAGCTCCTCGGCGCGGCCGCGACGGCTTTCCAGCGAGGCCTGCAGCGTCTGCGCGTCATCGTCGATCTGCTCCAGGCGCTTGGCGTACATGCCGTCCTCGAGCTCGGCGTTCGACAGCTTCTCGCGCACGCGCGCCAGCTCAAGCGAGGCCGCGTCGGCCTCGCGCTGATGCTCGCGCTGCTCGCGCGTGAGCTCGGAGATGCGCTCGTCGAGCTCCAGGCGCTGACCGTGCAGGCGCTCGGCCGCCGGTGCAAGCCCCTCGACATCCGCGCGGGCCACGTCAGAGGCTGCCCGCTGGTCATCGAGCTGGCCGTTGACGTCGGCGAGCTCGTCGGCCACGCGACGGCGCTGATGCTCGGAGGAGGACAGCGTCCCGCGCATCTCGGAAAGGCGGGCCACCATGTTGCGGCCCTTCTCCTCCAGCAGGCGCATGTCCGAGCCGATCCGGCCCACCACGTCCTGCATATGCCGGCGCTGCTCGCCCAGATCGCCCACGAACAGGCCCTTCTCCTCCAGCATCACCTGGAGCTTCTCCAGCTCGCGCTCCTTCTCGCCCAGCCGGTAGCGCGCCAGCTCGAGCGCGGCGGCGCTCTGATGCGAGCTCGACTCCAGATCGGCCCATTCGATCTGGAGCTGCCGCAGCTCGTCGACTGCCAGGATCTGGGTGAGCTCGCGGGCGCGCGCGGAGAGGTCCTTGTACTTCCGAGCGCGATCGACCTGGCGCTCCAGGGGCTTCAGCTGCCGGGAGATCTCGCGGTTGATGTCGCGGGCGCGCGTAAGGTGCTCGTCCATGCTGCGAATCTTGCGCAGGGCGCGCTCCTTACGGCGCTTGTGCTTGGAGATGCCCGCGGCCTCCTCGATCAGGGCGCGGCGCTCCTCGGGGCGGCTCTGCAGAATCGCGTCGAGCTTGCCCTGGGAGATGATGGAATGGGTGTCTTTGCCCAGGCCCGAGTCGTGCAGGATGTCCTGGATGTCCATCAGGCGGCACGGGCTGGAGTTGATCAGGTACTCGCTTTCGCCCGAGCGGTACATGCGGCGCGTCACCGCGACCTCGTTGAAGTCGACCGGCAGGGTGTGGTCGGAGTTGTCGAGCACAAGGGTGACCTCGGCCACGCCCACGGGCTTGCGCGCCGAGGAGCCCGAGAAGATCACGTCCTCCATGGCCTGGCCGCGCAGCTGGCGGGCACTCTGCTCGCCCAGCACCCACAGGATGGCGTCGGAGACGTTGGACTTGCCCGAGCCGTTCGGCCCCACGATGACGGTGAGGCCGGGCTCGAAGGTCATATGCGCGCGGTCGGCGAAGGACTTGAATCCCTTGAGGGTGAGCGACTTCAGGTACACGGCGCCTCGCTATCCGAGCTTCTTGTTCAAGATCACGCCGTCGGAGGTGTAGCCCATGCGCTCGAGCGCATCGAGGGCCGCCGCCGCCTCGGCCTCCTTCTTCGACGACCCGCTGCCGCGCCCGCGGCGAACGCCGTCCACGATGGCCACTGCGGTGAAGGTGGGCGCATGCGCCGGGCCGGAGGTGTCGATGAGCTTGTAGGAGGGCGTGTCCATGCGGTCGGACTGCACGCACTCCTGCAGGTAGCTTTTGGGGTTGGTGGGATGCTCGGCGCGCTCGGTGGCCAGATGCGGCTGCAGGGTGCGCACGATGAAGGCCTCCGCGGCCTCCCAGCCGCCGTCGAGATACAGCGCGCCCACCAGCGCCTCGAAGACGTTCTCGAGCGCCGAGTGCAGGCCGCGCGCGCCCGTGCCGGTCTCAGAGGCACCGAAGATGATGATCTCGTCGATGCCCAGCTCGCGCCCCACCTCGGACAGCGTGGCGCCCGAGACCAGAGAGACCTTGAGCCGCGTCAGGCGACCCTCGTCGAACTCGGGATAGCTTTTGAACAGCGCGAGGGCCACCACCGAGCCCAGGATGGAGTCACCCAGGAACTCGAGCCGTTCGTAGGACGCCGAGATCGGCAGGCCCTCGACGGCGGAAGGGTGCGTGATGGCCGACCGCAGCAGTTTTTTGTCAGCAAACTCGTGCCCGCAGATCGCCTCGGCACGTTGCAGGGATTCGGAGAGCGCCACAGCCCTTAGGCCTCCTGCGCCGACTCGATGGCGGCGATGGCGTCGGACACCGAGTTGATGGCGATCAACGTCTCGTCGTCGATCTCCAGGTCGAACTCATCCTCCATGGCGGTGACGAGCTGCAGGCGGTCGAGCGAGTCGGCGTCCAGGTCATCGAAGGTCGTCTCCTCGGTGACGGCGTCGGCCTCGACGCCGAGGACATCCTGCGCGATGTCGGCGATCTTGTTGAAAATCTCTGCGCGCTCCAGTGCCATGTGCGCATCCTCTCTCTTTGGTGCCGCGGCCCCATCCGGTCCGCGGCGTCTCGCAATCGCTAGGGCAATTCTACCCGCAGGGGCAGCGGCGCTCAACCGCGGAGCCCCCTACACGATTCCTTCCATGGACGAGGCGACGCGCTCCACCAGGCCCGCACGGATGGCTTCGGCGGTGGCAAGCGTCCCGTTCTTCACGGCCTCGACGCTCGTGGCGCCGTGTCCGATCAGCACCACCCCGCGCACACCCAAAAGCACCGCACCGCCCTTCGCGTCACCCGACAGCTTGGCCTTGAGCTCGCGCAGCGAGTCTTTGAGCAGCAGCGCGGCCACCTTGCCCTTCGCTGAGCCCATAAGCGCGCCCTTGAGCTCGTCCATCAGGAACTTGGCCGCGCCCTCGGTGGCCTTGAGCGCCACGTTGCCCGCAAAGCCGTCGCACACCACCACGTCGAAGGCGCCGCTCGTGATGTCGCCCCCCTCGCAGTTGCCCAAGAATCCGGGAACCTGCTCGGCCATGAGCGGGAAGCACGCCTTGGTGAAGGCGCTGCCCTTCCCCTCCTCGCTGCCGTTGGACAAAAGGCCCACGCGCGGCTCGGCCACGCCGCAAACCACCTGGGCGTAGGCGCGCCCCATCTGCGCGAACCGGACGATGTCCTCGGGCTCGACATCCGGGTTCGCACCCATGTCGGCGAGCACCGTGAGGCCGCCGACGCGGTTGGGCAGCGCGCTGGTGATGCAGGGGCGAATCGGGCGACGCTCGCCGGCCGTCTCGAGCTTGAAGGGGGTCACGTAGGCCGTAGCCGCCGCCGTCACCGCACCGGTAGCCCCGGCGGAGAAGAAGCCGTCGGCCTGGCCCTTCTTCACGGCGCGACAGGCCAGCACGATCGAGGAGCGGCGTTTCTTCATGACCGCCGCGATCGGGTCGTCGTCCATCGCGATGATGTCGGGGGCCGCAAGCGCGCTCGCGCGCTCATGCTCGGCGCAAAACCCCGCAACCACCTCCTCAGGCCCGGCCACCAGTACCTCGAAGTCCCGGTCGGCCTCGAGCGCCGCGGCGATACCGGCCAGCACGACCGACGGCTCCTCGTCGCCGCCCATGGCGTCAACGCATACGCGTACCTTGCTCATCTGCTCTCCCTCGATATAAGAATGGCCAGCTCAGCGAGCCGGCCATATCAATCGCATGTCCTGGTGCGCGGAGGTTCCGCAAAACACCGCTGCGCGTCCATGTTCGCTTCGGGTGGCAATGCCTACTCGACGACGATGACCTCGCGGTCCTTGTAGAACCCGCAGTTGGGGCACACATGATGGGGCAGCTTGACGGCGCCGCAGCGCGGGCAGGTGGAGCGAGCGGCGGCGGCGATCTTCATGTTCGTCGAACGACGAGAGTGCGTCTTGGCGCGACCCTTTTTTTGCTTAGGTACTGGCATGTTGACCTTCCTTACGGACTATTTCCTGGCGACATTACGCGCAAGTAGCGATGGTACCATAGAGCGCGCGCATCTGCCAAGCGAAAACCCGCCACCCGGGTACGGGGAAGCGATATTTTCGCCGGCGATGCACGAAACCCCTACGATTTATCCTGCTCGTCAAAAGTGAGCGACGCGAGCGCGGCGAACGGGTTCTCGCTCGAGGCGGCAGCCTGCTCGCGGTCGCGCTCGGCGCAGCCGCACTGCTCGCGGTTGAGGTTGGCGCCGCACGTGGGGCAGAGGCCCCGGCAGTCCTCGCGGCACAGCACCACGAACGGAGTCTCCATCACCACGGCGTCCGAGATGGGCTCGGCCACATCCACCGTGCGATCGGGGCCGAGCAGCTCGAAGCCGTCCTCGAAGGCATCCTGCTCCGCCGGCTCCTCGAACAGATAGTATTCCTCGATCTCGCCGCCCACCTCGAACGACGCGGGCTCCAGGCAGCGGTCGCAGGTGGACTCCACATGCGCGCGCACGATACCGGTGAGCAAGATGCCGTCGCCGGTATTGGTGAACATCACGTCATAGGACGCCCCCTGGGGCAGCGACAGCTCGCGCTCCCCCACGGTGTAGGAGCCGGCAGCGATCGTGCCCGCAAGCGGGAGGGACTCGCCGGGATTCTCGAGTTTGCCGTCCAGGTCGACCGGGATCGGCGCGAAGGCTCCCATGGCTACCAACCCTGCTGGCCCTGCGCGTGGCTGGCGCTCTCATTGAGCTGCTGGCGGCAGCGCCCCACCGTCGAAGTCAGCGACTTGAGGTTCTCCTCCAGGTGCGTGAACACCTGCTCGGCGTAATCCTCGGCGGCGTAGCGGGTCTCGCGCTCGTACTGGTTTGCGCGCTCACGGATATCGTCGGCCTGGCTTTGAGCCAAACGCACGATCTCCTGCTCGCCTGCGATGGTGAGCGCCTGCTGCTGCGCGTCGGCGATGATCGAATCGGCCTGGGCGGCCGCACTCGCCATAAGCTCCTCGCGCTCCTTCAGGATACGGCGGGACTTCTGCCATTCCTCGGGATAGCTCATGCGGATCTCATCCAAGATGTTGAGGACGACATCGGTCTCGATGGTCTTGAACTGAGCGCCACGGCCGAACGGCGTCGGTGCCTCCTGAATGATCCCTTCGAGCTCATCGACCAGACTCTCGATGCGCTCGCCAGGAAGGTACTCGCCCGGCATGAGGTCTCCTTTCCAATGGTGAACAGACTATCGGGTAATGGTACCACACATGCCCCTACGCATATCGACCGCCCGGGTCGCTATGCGAAATGCGCGCGAAGGGCGGCGGCCACGCAAGGCGGCACGAACGCGTCGACCTCGCCGGAAAACGAGGCGATCTGGCGCACCACCGAGCTGGAGAGGTAGCCGAACTCCGGCGAGCTCATGACGAAGATCGACTCGAGGTCGGCGTCCAAGCGGTAGTTGAGATCGGCCTGCTGCAGCTCGTACTCGAAGTCGGTCATCGCGCGCAGGCCCTTGACGACCGCCCCGGCACCGATCTGCCGGGCGAAGTCGACGAGCAGGCCACAGAAGGGCTGCACGTCGACCCCGGGCAGGTCGCGCAGGGCCTCGCGGGCAAGCGCCACGCGCTCGTCCAGGGAAAACGTAGTCCCCACGCCGTTTTTGCCGAGCGACTCGGCCACAGCGACGGTCACGGCCGGGCAGATGCGCTGGGCGCGCCGCACCACGTCGATGTGGCCGTAGGTGATCGGGTCGAAGGTACCGGGCACCAGCACCCGCTTCAAACTATCGTTCATGTTCGCGCACACGCCTTCCGCGTATCAGATATCCGTTGGTTCCACGCCGTCCGCACCGCACCAGCGCAGCACGTCGATGCAAGTCCCGCCGTAGCGCTTCTCGCGCACCGGTTCGAAACCCGCAACCGTCAGGGCAGGCGTCTTGACGGCGTCGCGCTCGAACAGCGCAATCGCGCCCGGGCGAAGCGCGCCGGCCGCCGCGAGGGCCTCGAGCAGCTCGATCGCCGGAGCGCATCCCAGCGCGTAGGGCGGATCCATCAGCACCGCGTCGAACGGCGCGCCCTCGATACGGCCGCGACGGGCGCGTGCGGCGGCGATGCCGACTGTGACGCGGGCCCGCTCGCGCGCGCAGCCCAGCTGCTCGAGGTTGCGACGCACCAGCGCGGCCGCGCCGCGGTCGGTATCGAAGAAGGCGGCGAAGCGGGCGCGGCGCGACAGCATCTCGAGCCCGAGCGCGCCCGTGCCGGCAAAGGCATCCAGCACGGACGCGCCCTCGATGCCGTCCAGCAAGGCCGCATCCAGCATCGAGGCGATCGCCTCGCGCACCCGGTCGGTTGTGGGGCGCGACACCGCCCGCCCGCGCGGCGCGGCAAGCGGGCGGCCCCGCCAATCTCCCCCAACGATTCTCATCCTCCGCTTACCTCCTTGAACACGTCTCCGAACCGCTCGACCACCTCGTGGCGCAGCGGCAATGTCAGGCGCGAACGCAGGCGCGGGGCGGCCCGCAGCAGCTCCTGCGCGTCGGCGTGCGCCGCCTCGACCAGGTCGCTGTCCGCTCCCAGGTCCACGAAGCGAAGCGAAACCCCGCCGTGCTGGCGCAGGCCCAAGATCTCACCCTCGTGGCGCAGGCGCAGATCGAGCTCGGCCAGCTCGAAACCATCGGAGGTGCTCTCGAGCGCGTCCAGCCGATCGATGGTCGGCGACCGGCGCCCGCGTTTGCGCGCGAACTCGGTCATGATGTAGCACGCGCCGGGCAGCTCGCCGCGCCCCACGCGCCCCCGCAGCTGATGCAGGGTGGCCAAGCCGAAGCGCTCGCCGTTCTCGATGATCATGACCGTGGCGTCGGGCACGTCAACGCCCACCTCGACCACCGTCGTCGCCACCAAGATCTGCACCTCGCCGGAACGGAACGCCTCGATGACGGCATCTTTCTCCCGTGCAGGCATACGCCCGGTCAGCGCCGCGACGGCAGCCCCGGGAAAAGCATGACGCAGGCGCTCGACCTCGGTGGAAACCGCATGGAGGCTTGCCGCGGGCGCGGCTCCTGTGCGCTCATCGTCTGACACCTCGACGGCATCGGCCAGCTGATCGGTGTCGTCGCCAGGCTCCACGAGCGGGCAGATCACGTAGGCGCGCTGTCCGGCTTCCAGCGCCCGGCGCACCGCGCCGTAGGCGATGTCGCGGTTGGCCGCCTCGAGGACCTCGGTGGCAACGCCGGCCCCCGCGTGCGGCCGGTGCCGGATGATGCTCGTATCCAAGTCACCGTAGGCAGAAAGCGCGAGCGTGCGCGGGATGGGCGTGGCCGTCATGACCAGCAGGTCGGCACCGGGCCCCTTGGAGCGCAGCAGGTTGCGCTGGCCCACGCCGAACCGGTGCTGCTCGTCGATCACCACCAGGGACAGGTGCGCGAAGGCCACCTCATCGCCCAGGACCGCATGCGTGCCGAACAGCACGTCGAGCGTGCCTGCGGCGGCATCGGCCAAGATACGGGCGCGTTCGGCGGCCGGCGTCGCGCCGGTGAGCAGCGCCCAGCGAACCTGCGCCCGTTCCAGCAAGGGGCCCGATTTTTGCGCGTACTGCTGCGCGAGCACGCTCGTAGGCGCCATGACGCACGCCTGGGTGCCGGTGTCGGCAACCGCGGCGATCGCCATGCAGGCAACCGCCGTCTTGCCCGTGCCCACGTCGCCCAGCAGCAGCCGGTTCATGACCCGAGAGCCGTCACGCATATCGGCGAAGATCGCCTCGACGGCCCGATCCTGCTCCTCGGTTAGGGAAAACGGCAGCGACTGGCGCAGCGCGTCGACATGCGCGCCGGGCGTGTGCGCGACGGCGGGCACGTCGAGCAGGTTGGCATCGTTGCGCAAGCGCAGGGCAAGCTGCAAGAACAGCAACTCGTCGAAGGCCAGGCGGCGGCGCGCCAGCTCGGCTTCGGCCATGCTTGCCGGAAAGTGGATCGAGCGCCACGCGCGCGACTGGCTCATCAGCCGTCGGCGGGCCCGCAGGCGCGCGGGCAGCGGATCGGCGGTGGTGGAGACGACCTCAAGCGCGGAGGAGACGATGCGGCGCATCCAGGCGGAGGAGACGCCCTCGCCCACCGGATGCACGGGCAGGATGCTGCCGCCGAGCGAGCCCTCGTCCAGGCGCTCGAAATGCGGCGAGCTCATCTGCTTGAAGCCGTAGGCGAACTCCACGGTGCCCATGAGCGCCAGGCGGTCGCCGCGCTTGAGCTCGCGCGCCAGCCAGGGCTGCTTGAAGAACGCCACCTTGAGCACGCCGCTCGCGTCGACGCAAAAGACCTCCGTCACCACCAGGTTGCGCTTGCGCGTGGGGCGGTTCGAGACCTTGTCCACCGTTGCGAGTACCGTGCAGACCTCGCCCAGCGGCGCCTGCTCGATGGAAAAGGCGTGCGAGAAGTCCAGGTACCGGCGCGGGGCGTGCTGCAGCAGGTCGCGCACGCGCTCGATGCCCAGCCGGCGCAAGGCCTCCTCGCGGGCACCCGACACGTAGCGCAGCCGCGCGACATCATCGGCGAGCAGGGCGGTGCGGGCAAGGCGCGAGGCTGCCAGCGGCGCCAGCGGTGCGGCGGGCATCGGCGAGATCCGTTACTCGATGGAGAAGATGATGGGGTACAGCGGCTGCTCGCCACGGTGCGCGTCGATCTCGAGGTCGGGCTGGGCCTCCTCGATCGCCTCGACGATCTGGGCGAACGCCTCGTCGGAGAGCTCCTCGCCGGCCAGGATCGTCAGCGCGTCGCCCTCCTCGTCCTCCTGCATGCGGTTCACGCACGCAACGGTGACCTCGAGCACATCGTTGCCCACGATGTCGATGGAGTCGCAGATGATGCCCATGACATCGCCGCTGTGGATGGGCGTGCCATCGGAGGCGGCGCTGTCGCGGACCGCGCGGGTGACCTCGCCATCACGCACTTCGGCCTTCGCCTCGGCCATGGCCTCGACAACCTCCTCGACCGACGCACCGGGCACCACGGCGAACAGCGCCGAGAACGCCTGGGGCACGGTCTTGGTGGGCACCACGAAGACGCGCTTGTCCTCGCAGGCAGAAGCGGCGGCCTCGGCAGCCATGCGGATGTTGCCGTTGTTCGGCAGGATGATGACGGCCTCGGCGTTCACGCGCGCCACGGCGTCGAGCAGGTCGGCGGTGCTCGGGTTCATGGTCTGGCCGCCCGACACCACCACGTCGACACCCAGCGACTCGAGGATCTCGGCCTCGCCCGAGCCGGCGGCCACGGCCACGAAGCCCAGGGGCTTGGCGGGCTCGGTTGCGGCCTCGGCATCCTGGTCGGCGTGGATCTTGGCGGTGCGCTCGGCAGCCTCGAGATCCATGTTGTGGATGAACACCTCGTAGACCTGGCCAAACTGGAGCATGTGCTCAAGCACCAGGTTGGGGGTATTGGAGTGAACGTGCACCTTGTAGTCGGGATAGGCGCCCACCAGAAGCTCGCAGTCACCCATGGAGGCGAGGAACGTGAGGGTCTCGTCCTCATCGAAGGGCTTGTCGGCCTTGAAGAGGAACTCGTTGCAGTAGCGGAACTCCGAGCCCTCCCAGTCGTCGTTGGCCTCGATGCGCACGCGGTCGAGCGCGCCGGCGCGAGCGGTGTCGGCGTCGGCGTCGAAGGTGGCGGAGAAATCCTCGACCTGCGTGCTGCGGCCCAGGGCAGCGGCCACGAAGTTCTCGAGGAAGATCGCGAAGCCGAACGCGCCGGAGTCGACCACGCCGTTCTCCTTCAGCACCGGCAGCAGGTCGGGCGTGCGGGCCACCGACTGGTAGGCCTCGACCACCAGGGCGTCGAGCGCCTCCTCGACACCCAGCTTCTTCTTCTCGCACTCATCGGCCTTGGCGGAGACGTCGCGCAGGACGGTGAGAATCGTGCCCTCGACCGGTTTGCGCACGGCCTGGAAGGCGACCTTCACGGAGCGGCGCAGCGCCTGGGCCACGTCGGAGGCGTCGGCGGGCTCGGAGGCGCCCACCAGGCCCTCGGCCACACCGCGCAGGATCTGCGAGGTGATGACGCCGGAGTTGCCGCGCGCGCCCATGAGTGAGCCGTGGGTGATGGCGCCGGCGATGGCCTCCATGTCGGCGTCCGGGGCAAGGGTGGCGAGCTCCTTGACCACTGAGGCCAAGGTCAGCGACATGTTGGTGCCGGTGTCGCCGTCCGGCACAGGGAACACGTTGAGTTTGTTGATCTCCTCGGCCTTGTCGGCCACCGCGGCGGCAGCGAGGGGAAAACAGGTGCGAATTGTCTTTGCGATCATCCTAATGACACTTTCGTCTCGAGGTCAGGGCGTATGGGGATCGGCTGCGCCCTAGGCGCGCGACTTCATGCCATCGATGTGGATGGCGATCTTGAGCTGGGCGGGGTCGATCTGAGCGACCTCGGACAGCGTGAAGGATACGGAGCTGGCGAGGTTCTCGCTCACGGATCGCATGTTCACGCCGCTCTCGATAACCACGTGCAGGTCGACCACCAGACGCTCGGGCTCGCTGGTGACCAGCACGCCCTTGCGCAGGCGCTGGCCGGGCAGCAGGCGGACGCTCTCGGCGCCCTGGAGCTGCTCGGCCATCCCCACGACGCCGTAGCAGGACATGGCAGCATAGCCGGCGATGTCGGCGATAACGTCGTTCGAGACGCTCAGAGTCCCGGCGATCGGTTCAGTCATGGGTATCTCCTTCCGGAAGCGCGCGGTGCGCGACGGTACGGTACGAGCAATCATCCCGCTATTCTACAACGATGCGTACCCCCGCGAGCAAGAAACCAGACGCTTCACACGCCTCCCCCGCGCGCCGGGCTGCTGCAGGGAGACGGCGCCCGCAGGGAGGTGCGCGGCGGCGGGGAGCGGCGGGATGCATCTGTTGGGGCTGCAGACGGACGGCGGCACACCTTCCTGGTTCGGGCCTCGTCCATCCGGACCCTGCTCCGCCCTTCCGGGTTCGCCTTCCCTCCATCCGAACCCGTTTTCGCCTTCAGATGGACGAAGGTAGTTAATGTATATGTTAATTCTGAAACGATAGTCCTCCTCTCTGATCTATACTTAAGGCACGAAAGGAGGGCGAATGGGCGATGAATATAATCTTCAGGAGTACAGAACGCCGAACGGCAATACGTTTTGGGAGCTCATGAGCAACCAAAGGGGCTCGAGCGATTTCGGCAACATGATGATGTCACCTCGAACGAAGAGCTCAGCAATTAAGCTGATCAAGCAGATTGACAAGATTATTGCCTACGGCATGCGCACGTCGTGTGCCACAAACAAAATGAGGCTGCTTGACGCGAAAACCGGACTATACGAGCTGAAGGGATATGACGGAGCCCATCGGGAAATGACCTATATTCTCGTTAAGGATCCTCTAGAAATCGTCTTGCTCTTCTCATTCCGGGGCCATCAAGGAAGCGGCAACATCCACGCTGAGATAAAGAAGGCAAAGCCCCTTGCGGCAATAGCCTCAAAGCTCCTAAAAGACATGCACGAAAAACGCAGCTAAATGCAACTTACCCAATGGAAGGAGACACCGATGCGCGCAATTGATCTTTCCACGTTTGTCGAAGAGAACGAAACCGCCGATACGCGAGCATACGAGCACGCGCTTGATATCAGCTATCAGATCGTCAGGGAGATGGAAGCCCAGGGTCTCAACCAGAAGCAGCTCGCTCACAAGATGAGCATTTCACCAGCCCGCCTATCCACCATGCTCAACACGCAGCCGAACATGACGCTCAAATCCCTCGCTCAATTCGAGCTCGCACTCGGCATCAAGTTTACGATCACCTCCCAAAAGCACGTCAACCCCATGCACATCCTTGAGGGAGTTCTACCGCAGACTGCCTACAAAGGCCGCTGCAATCAAAACCCCTGCGAGGGCGACGGCCTGCGCAGCAACTGCCCAAAAAGCGCAACCACCCGTCGTAGCAAGGCCACATTCACAATCGCCGCTTGAGAGGAGCACCATGGCACTGTCTCTATCTCCCATACAGTTCAAAGAATCGAAACTGCTGTACCTCTCTTTTGACGATACGCGCCTGGAGGGTTCGTCCGTCTTGTATTCCGACGAGGCAGCGCCGACATCCGGTGAGAGGTTTTACACCCTCAGTGTCGACCGAAAGCTTGAATACACGGAGTCTGAGGACACCTTGACCTGCATGGGAAGCCTGCGCTTCAGCTGGGAGATCAAGGGTTCAGACGAAGACGACTCGCCCATCATCGCCACCGTCGAAGGGGCGATGGGGGCATGTTCCACATGTCCCTCCCGCATGGGCGATCCCGATACCGTCAGGAAAACCCTCGCCGCCAACACGCTCTCCTATATTTGGTCAAAACTGCGCGTTATCGTTGAACAACTCTCGTCGCAAGCGTGCATCGGAAGCCTGTCCCTGCCCGCAATTGACCCGATAGCGCTCGCTGAGGATTAGGCGAGCCGCACGAACAGACCGCAACTGCCGCGAAAGCATCACCAGCGGGCACTTCGATCGCCTCAGATTGTGTGTCGATGCCCGTGCATAAAGAATAGCTGCAGCATGCAGGCGAGCCGCCTTCGTCGTGAGGCGACTCGCCTTTTTGCGGGCCACCTTAAGCGGAGCGACCGACCGAGGCACATTTTTCCGACCCATCCCAATGCTCGCTGTCGGCGCTCCAACAGACTGACAGCCCCATAGATTGCCATGCGCCGGCTTGGTCAATGCAGGGCCGTCGCTACCCGTGCGGGCTTCGGGCTTCGGGCTTCGGGCTTCGGGCTTCGGGCTTCGGGCTTCGGGCTTCGGAAGGATAGAAACACATCCCCGCTCATTTTCTAAACAAAGTATCAGCTATTACGATTCTTCGTATCTAGTAGGGGATTATTAAATATACCGCTTCGTCATTCGATGGTCGCAAATGGCATCTAATGGGTCTTTCTGAGTGGACAGATCTCCGGGTATCCGAATGCATATAGACCAAAACGCTGTTCTGAGGGGCCTGCAGCGGTCTAAGCGCTTTCCAAACAAGTGAAACGCACGCCATGCATAGAGATTTTCAGAATCAAAACACCCATTAGACGCCATTTGCGACCACAGAGGCAAGCCGAATCGACTCTCGTGCCCACCCCGTACCGACATTCCTCAAAGTGGATTGATAGTTCTGCATAACTTTGACATTCAATTCATGAGCAGAAATGGTATATAGAATCCCTCGACGCAAGACCGACCAACGTCACACAAGGGTGGACCCGAAAAACCATTCCGCACCCAAATGCATCTCGCTTCACCGCATGCCGGGCGGCGTGCCCATGCGCTCCCCTATCGCGCAGCTCAATCGGAATGCTTTTTCCTGGGGATCGAAGACATATCGATAATCCGGAACTCATCGCGCACCCCGACAACAAACCGAGCACACCCCGCGCCCGCGGGGAAGCGCGTTAGGGTATACTCGTAACGAACAAGAGGCTTAAGCCCTCCTGTAGCTTTTGGCTGGTGGGTTTTGGCTGGTGGGTGACACCCACTCGACGAGCCGCCTAAGCCACAAGGCGGCTCGTCCCTTATGCGGGCATCACCCAGCTCTTAGGAGAACAACAAGGAAATCAGCGCGACGGCAAGGGCCATCACGATCGCGAGTGCCTGCAGGAGCTGCGTGAGCGTGCGCATGGGAATCCCTCCAATCTCCCCGTGAGGACTCGGAGGGCACCGCCCGTTCGATGGATTAATTGTACCATGAGAAACGAACTTTTGTTCGCTCACTCTTGCATTTCTGTATGCACGCAGACACGGAGCCTGCCAAAAAACCGATGATGATCTGCGGCGTGTCACGGTCGCTGGCCAGCAGCTGCTTGGTGTCCTTGGGAAGGCAGTAGCCGCCGAAGCCGAAGCCGCAACCGCAACCATATTACGCAAACGCCTTTCGGTCCAACTGCTTTTTGAACGACTGCATGAAATTCCGGCGGTTGCCGAAAAACCGCTGATGGGTTTTCGATTGCCTTCCGGCATCGTAGTCCTCAGAGGCACGCAGGACCGTGCATGCGCAGCCCGCGACCTGAAGAAGCCTGCGGGCATTGGGATCGGCGTGACGATAGCCAGCGTGCAAGTTTAAACGCTCGGCCATAGGACCCCGCTTCTACGAAAATGGCGAGGTACGAACCTCGCCAATCTGACACCTACGGAACTTGCGCCCCTTCGGTGACTCCATGGTCTCGCATCGCGAAGCGCCTTGCAAGACTGACCTCTAAAAGCGTTGAAAGAACAAACGCCCCACCTGGAATCATGCAACGATCCTCGAAGGAATCGAAGTCGCAGGGGGGGCGGTCGACATGATCGCCAATTCCGATCCAGCCAGGACGCCCACACCAACCGACCCGTGCCTACGGACCTGGTGAGTATAGCCGGGCTACCAGATGCTGCGCGCCGATCGACTGTTTACGCCGACGATGCGCGTCATGGGCGGCAGGCCCCCGCACGCGCTGTGCGGACGCGACCAATTATAGTGCTCGATGAAGGCCAGGGGGCGGAGGCCCTCCCTGCCTCGCTGTCCCATGCCCGGGCGTACCGCCATTCCTGCGCCAGCGTGCGGTTCATGCGCCCGGCCTTGCCGTTCTGCCACGGGCTGTAGGGTCTCGTGCGCCCGTGCCGGATTCCCCCGGCCTCCAGCAGCGCATCGAGGTCCCGGCCCCTGCACCGCGGCAGTTGTCGGTCATGACGCGCCCGGCGGCGACGCCCAGTCCCGCTAAGAAGCGCAGGCAGCGGCCCATGGACGCCGCGCACGCGCCCCCGCGCTCGTCGGGCGGCAGCTCCTCCTAGGCCACGCGGCTGAGGTCCCCGACGGCGACGTGCGGGCAGGAGCGGCCGGAGCCGCGGGGCGGCGCCTCCCCCGCGCCCCAGAGCGCGGTGGCCGCCGCCGTCGGGGATGCGCGAAACCTTCTTGACGTCGACGTGCAGCAGCTCGCCGGGGCGGCCCCGTCCTCGGTGCACGCGAGTCACCCCCGGGAGCGCACCACGCCAGTCAAACGATCGACGTCGGCCAGCCAGGGCAGGCCGGGCGCGCCAGCGAAAACGCTTGGTTAGGAAAGAGCGTATATCGCTAGCCTCCATAACGGGTAGTTGCGCTCGCGGAGGGCCTTCTCGAGGTCCGCCCATCTGCCGCCCCGGCTGCAGGACATGCCGCCCGCCCTCTTCGCGTACAGCTCGCAGGCCGAGACGAACAGCGCCTTCTTCTCGACGGGGCTCAGCGCGGCGCAGCGCCACCACAGGATCGGGCCCAGCTGGTGGACGACGCGGTCGTGCATCTGCCGGTCGTAGGGGATACCCAGCTCGTCCGCCCGATTCAGGAGGGCCTCCACGACCCAGAAGGAGTCGAGCCCCTTCTTGGACGAGGAGCAGCGCGCCGTGATGCCCTCACCGTTCCTTCGGTACAGGTAGACGCTCTCATCGAGGTAGGCCTGGGAGAACCTCGGGTCTATGAGGAACCCCTGCACCGTGTCCTCGAACCAGTAGCCCTCGGGGAAGTCGACGTCGCGCCACACCTCACGGCAGTAGATCCTCCCCCAGGGCGCGCCGTGGGTCCGCCTCCCCTCGATCGGGGTCGCCCTCTTCCCGTCCTCGCTCATGTTCTCGTAGGACGCCGTGACGATATCGGTCCCGGCGGACTCGATGGCGGTGCCCAGGGACTCGATCGCGCCCGGCTTCAGCAGGTCGTCGGAGTCGACGAACATGAGGTTCGCGCCCCGCGCGCCCGCTATCCCGGAGTTCCTGGCGCCGGAGAAGCCCTGGTTCCGCTGATGGATGACCCTCAGGACCGGCGAGCGGGACGCCACGGCATCGAGGATCGCGCCCGTGGCGTCCGTCGAACCGTCGTCCACGGCGACCACCTCGAACGAGAGGTCGGTCTCCTGCGACATGATCGAGTCGATGCACGCCCCGACGAAGCGCTCGGCGTTGAAGCACGGGACGACGACGGATACGTCCACCTGGGGCTCGTCGGGCCAGCGCCTAGGACGGACCCCCCCCCATTCGAGATAAGGGGCTGCGCGCAACAGGGCTTCGCGGGATTGGGACGGCAGGGGCAGCGTGGGCTGGAGGATGTTGGACAGGGACGCGAGCGCCGAATAGCATGGAGGGACTTTTGACAGGGCTTTCAGGGTTTTATTTTTCGTCTTCCTGAACAGGATGGAACTATCTGACATCGATTCCTCCCCTACCACCGGACATAAGGGCAACCTTGCCATCAGGCTCTTTATCGGCTGATGTAGCCCGGACGATAGGCGCTAGCTCCTTGGACTTCATGGTCTTCAGCACCTCTTTCATTGTCGATTTCACCCCGAGACACATGCACTACTCACCTTCGAGAAATTACTTCACAAGAGTGTGGAAGAATCGAGAAAACAGTGTTAGTGCGACGACGGACACTGCGCCCTTTGCCACAAGCAGCAAAAACACGCTCAAGGACGGCCACGGGATATAGGATATGACCACCAGCGAAAGAGCCGCAGCAATGATATCCGGCAAAAGCACCTTAAGATACTGAATCAAACCCATATCGAGACTGTGTCTTGAGCAAAGGTAGACAGGAACGGCAAGCTCAAGGTTATACGCGATAGCCACACATACTGCGAGGGACTCGATTGAACCCAAAAAGCCGCCCAATAGAATGAACGAAAGCGTGACGACAGTGTTGACGACCGTGGAGAACATGAGCAAGTCCGGGCGGTTGGAGGCACTCAGCAACGGAGCATGGACGCTGTTCACCCCGCGAGCGTAAATAGCCAATGCAAGGACTTGCAGAAGGGGCGCCGCGGGCAGCCAGTCTTCACCAAACATAATCGCTATCAACTCGTTTGAGCAGACACTCATGCCAACGGTGCAAAGGGCGCAGAGAAAGGAGACCTTCCGCATCACGCCAAGGAACTTCACCCTCAGCGCCGATTTATCGTTTTGAAGCGAGGCAAGAAAGGGAATCAACGTGCTCGTGATAGGGGCGGCCAGGATGTTATTTGGGTAGCCATACAGGCTATAAGCCTTGTTGTAATATCCGAGCGCAGCAGGGCCGAAAAGCTTACCCGCCAGGAGCGAATCGGCGTTTCCCGATATCCACACAACAGCTTCGTGCCCAAACTGGTAAACGGAGAAGCTACCAACCCTCTTAAGGACGGGGCGGAAATCACCAACCGACATCCGCAGGTGTGAAGTTGCGAGATTCCATACGAGCACGAACAAGGACGTAAGAACCGACTGGAGAGCAATCGCGAAGCACCCGAAACCTGCAAGGGCAAGAGCGATGACCGCACCCCCAACGACCACAGTGCAGACGACAAGGCGAAGCCCGATAAGGTTGAACTTGCGCTCCTTGATGAGCATCCCGTTTGGAACCATATTCAACGCGTTGAAAAGTACTGAGAGCGTCAATACGGCACCGAGGGGAACGTACACCTGATCGCTGTAGAAAGAAGCAACCCCAAGGGCGACAACGAAAAAGACAACCATGAGCAGCAGCCCAAGCAGCAAGCTGAAAAAGAAAAGCCGCTCGTAATCCTCGTGGCGAAGGTCTTGGAACTGGGCTATCGCGGTAGAAATCCCGGCGTCAGACAGAACCGTAAACAGCCCGGCAAACGACGTGAGCACGGCAACAGTCCCGAATTCCTCAGGAGTCAAGATCCGCGCCATCACCATGGTCACGACCAGCTGGACAACAACGTTGATCATTTTTGATCCGAGCTGCGCAATCGAGGCAGATTTTATCGATTGCGATGCTGTATTCAGCGCCTTCATTGTGCTCCCATTGCCTTATAAACCCTAAAAGTCACCGAATAGAATTTTGATTCGGAACTTTATTTCTTCGCGAAAAGTGTATGCGCCTACGTTCCTCCGCAAAAGCAAGGCGAGCCTAGAAAAGAGGCTGCCCTTCAACGTGCTAACGAGACGCAAGAAGGACATGTCCGCTTCATTCGGAACGAAGCCATACTCCGACAAAGCAAGAAGTCCCCCGGCAACCAGTTGTCTTTCTCTATCGTCTGGCTCCAAAAGATTTCGCAGTTTTTGACGAATCGTGCGCCTCGGAGCTTGTCCCGCGCTGGCCCCAATTGCGTTGCCACCATGCTGACGATAGAGTACATGAGAATCGGAATCGTAAACTACTCTTCCGTATAGCTTGCATATAAGCATGAGGATGCGATCGTGGCCGGTTATGCCTCGCGGTTGAAAGGCGACAAGCAGCCGTTTCGCATGCTTATTGAAGACATACGTTAACCCACCGGCCATCTCATCCCTTGTGAGCGTATGTGGGCAATCCTTGTTGATTATGTCAACGGGCTCCCTATTGAAAAGATGGCTTGGATTCAGGTCGGAATCAGCCACGGTGACATTGCCGGCGTACAGAACGGGGACGTTCGCGGGGGCTTGCTGCAATGCATCCAGCGCGGCTTCAATCTTTGTCGGAAGCCAATAATCATCCTGATCGCAGAACGCATACCAGTCGAATTCCCCACAATTCGAAAGCGCTTCGACGAAACTCTTTCGCCAGCCAACATTGGAGCCAAGCGCAAAAGAAATGTTTGGATAAGCGCGTGCCAGATTTCTGATAATTTCTTTGGTGTTATCAGAAGACCCGTCATCCCTGATGTAAATCAGATCCGGGATTACAGTTTGCTCTTCAATACTTTCAATCTGCTGTTCGAGATAGCTACCGCCGTTATACGTGGAAACCACAACGCATAGTCTGCCGATACTCATGCTACCGCCCCTGCGCGGCGTAGCGGGCCTCGGCCGCCGCCTTGGCCGGGCGCCACCAGGACTCGTTGGCGCGGTACCACTCGACGGTCTCGGCCAGGCCCGCGGCGAAGTCGGTGCGGGCCGGCTCCCAGCCGAGCTCGCGGCGGAGCTTCGTCGCGTCGATGGCGTAGCGGCGGTCGTGGCCGGGGCGGTCGCGGACGCGGTCGAAGTCGTCCTCGTCGCGGCCGAAGGCCTTGAGGATCTCCTTGAGCACGGTGATGTTGTCCAGCTCGCCGTCGGCGCCGATGAGGTAGGTCTCCCCTATCCGGCCGCGGGTGAGGATCGCCCACACGGCGGAGCTGTGGTCCTCGGTGTGGATCCAGTCGCGGACGTTGCGCCCGTCGC